>JBFRWN010000043.1:0-63890 GCA_051439605.1 Synechococcus sp. | reverse complement strand
AGATCACTAAAAAACACAAAAAATATATACGCCTTAGGGACGTTAATCATTTTTTTCTGTACTCTAATTACAACAATTCTTTGGTTTTGATAACCCTTAACACAAAACGATCGTAAGAGCCCAAACTCATTGTCACCAGTTAGCTTTTGGTTGCTCGCTAAATAAGCAGCTCATCCTTACAAGCCTACATCGACCCACACCATGTCTTATCACAAACTTCTTTTGTTCACGACTAGGATAAATCTTACTGAAATTGTTGAAAGTAAGTAAGTTATCTCTTAGGCTGGACTAAGGGAAGAAAACCAGTACTTAAAGTATTGTCATGCCTAAAAATTCATTAGAGCTGATATGAAGGGTAGCTCACTTCATTGTAAAACTGACTCATACCGTTCAACTTGACCGTCATGTGTCCACTATTAGAGAACTAGCACGGAACGAAGTATCAAATTGCGATTATGGCGAGACTAATTTTACACGTTGGTCCAGGTAAATGTGGTTCTTCATCAATACAGAAATTCTTTGCAACCCAGAAAAAGCCTTGCATTCAGAATACACACTTTTTATTACTAAACCCCTTAGAAATATCGAAACTGAATTGCGAAGAGCCAAGCGAATCAATATTTACTAATTTTACTGAACTATTATTAGACAATCTTATTGGATGTGATGTCCTTATTTTAAGCCATGAGTATTTGTTTCAGTGCCCATACGCTGTCAAAAATATTTGTAGCTTGGCCAAGAAATTAGTAAAGGAAATATCTATTATTGGATATTCTCGTAGGCAGTCTGATTTTCTGATTTCTGCATATTTCCAGTGGTTATTTCGTTCGCCGGATCGAATTAAAGAGACAACCTATATTTTGGATAAATTGGAACTCGATCCCGTTCTTTTCTCTGGACTTGAGCGACAGCTTATAGCTTCCATAGCAAATGATTTTTATAGTGCTAGACAACTTTCTGAGTACAGCATCCTTGAATGGTATAGCTCATACAAGAAGATATCACAGCTCGTACATGAATCGGGTGCTGTAACCAAGTGTGGAGTTCTTCCATATAAAGAACCTAACATATCTCTCATACAAGATTTTTGCAAAAAATCCGACTTAACCTTACGTGATGAAATGAAAAAGGTAAGTCAGCAGGTTTCAAATTTAAGTTTCAATCAAGATATTATAGAAGCAATCAATAATGCGGTTGCTTTTGGTCTTGATGTACCAGGTCCTCATGATAGTAATGCAGTTCTTCATCTGCTCTCTACTAAAATGGTCAAATCAGAAAAAAAATCATCAGATTTTTTGGCGAATCTCAAATCTTATATAGACACTTATTATTTAACCTCAAACTACAATCTATGTCGAGAATATGGTTTAAGTAAAGCTTATTTTACCCCTTCTGTGCAATTTAGTAAGCTAGAGATATTAGATAAAATAATATTTGAAGGACAACAACGAGCCTTGAACAAATCAGCTGTCATTAGTGATTATCGAATATTGTCTGCCAGAATGATTGAACTGTGCCTAAGGCTAGCCAAAGGTAACTGAGTTCAATAAAAATCAATTATATTATTTAGGGACTGGACATATTTTGAGATAATAATTTCATACCTCACGCAAATGGGAACCGCTATAAATTGGTTTGAGGGTAGACCGCTGTAGAAGTAGAGTCTTAAGAATGCTATGAACTATACCTAATACCAATGTGCTCGCACAAGCAGAGGAGGGTCTAATCCTCGCCGTAGTCGAGAGTCCTTACAACGCTATCGCTGCGGGAGCTGTGGTTGTCTGTTTTAACGAAGTGGCTGGCCCCTGACATACATCCACAAGCCAGTCGAGTAGGTAGAGCGGATGCTGAAGATGCGCAGAGAAGGGAAGGAAGGGCGAATTCACTGAGGGTGATGTGTGAATGCTGATGACTTAGCCCCGACTCCAGCCAAGTCTGTGATTCCCATCCAACTCCTTACCAATACACGATGGAGACTCTTGAGCGATAATTATTGTAAAAAGTAACGATGATGCTGCTTGCCTATTTAGAGCTGAAGAATTGTAATTTGCTGGTATTGTTGCGAAGGGACTCACCCCTTACGTAGCCAAGCGGTATTTAAGAGTTGAAACGGTTGATAAAGAGATGGCTAGCGAAACCTGGATACCAATACGGTTTCAGTGGCAGATGAAATTTAACCTGCTGAAATCATTAGTACAGCGCGATTTAGACGCACGCTATAAGGGATCTGTGCTGGGCAACCTCTGGCCCCTTGTTCTTCAACTTTCCCAACTCCTCATTTATACGTATGTATTTTCGATTGTGTTAAGGGTTCGCCCCGGTGCGCGGGGTATCGATATCGAGGGTCCCTTTGGTTTTGGTCTCTGGCTGTTTGCCGGTTTAGTTCCATGGCTAGCGTTCACAAGTGGATTTGCACGAGCATCAAGTGCAGTCATTCGCCAGCCAAACCTTGTCAAGAAGGTGGTATTCCCTCTGGTCTTACTTCCATTAGTCCCAGTATTGTCCTCTTTTCTTGAAGGTCTCTTTGGTCTAGCCGCACTGATTGTAATGGTTGCCTTCGCACTGAATGCCATCCAAGGAACATTATTACTCCTTCCTCTGGTTTGGATTCCTCAGATACTTCTGACTGCAGGTTTAGGATACCTGGCCGCTAGCCTTACGGTATTTTTGAGAGATATCCCCCAGACAGTTGCGGTTATTCTCAATCTGTGGTTTTACTTGACGCCAATTGTTTATCCTATTTCAGTTGTGCCAGAAAAATTTCGGCAGTGGGTACTCTGGCTCAATCCCTTGGCTACTCTTGCAGAAATGAACCGGGATGTGGTTTTAACGGGTAAGATTACTCATTGGCTTGCCTGGGGAGTCACTTGTGTTGTGTCTCTAATAGTGTTTTACGCAGGAATCTCAGTCTATCGACGCTTACGTCCAGCATTTGCAGATGTTTTGTAGCAAAGAGATGGTTTGAGAGGCATCGTTTCTGAATTGACCGACAAAAGTATTTATGGAAAAACCTTTTAAATCTAACGAGATTGTAATTCACATTGAAGAGCTGAGCAAAGCCTTTCACATGTACAAACAGCCTTCGGATAGGCTCAAACAGCTTTTATGGGGCGGGAAACGCAAGTTCTATCGGGAGTTTTGGGCGGTAAGAGGGGTGAATCTCGATATAATGCGCGGCGAAACGGTCGGCATCGTCGGACGTAATGGTTCGGGAAAATCTACCTTGCTACAGATGATTTGCGGTACTCTCCAACCAACCGGCGGTAGCGTAGAAGTTCAGGGGCGAATTGCTGCTTTACTTGAATTGGGATCGGGTTTTAACCCCGAGTTTACTGGTCGAGAGAATGTGTTCCTCAATGGTGCCATTCTGGGGCTGAGTCGCTCTGAAGTGAAGGAGCGTTACGAAGACATAGCAACTTTTGCCGACATTGGCGATTTTATTGACCAACCTGTCAAATCCTATTCAAGCGGCATGTACGTCCGGCTGGCTTTTGCCGTTTCCATTAATGTCGAACCTGATTTACTGGTAGTGGATGAGGCACTTTCTGTAGGTGACGAAAAATTTCAACGCAAGTGTTTTGCTCGTCTCGATGCCATTCGTAATCAAGGTTGCACGGTTTTGTTTGTATCCCACTCTGCGGGGCGAATTATAGAATTATGCGATCGCGCAGTGTTGATGGATCGGGGCGAGTGCCTTTTAACAGGCGATCCAAAGGGTGTTGTTAGTGAATATCAGAAACTGATTTACGCTCCTTCAGACCAACATGAAGCCATTCGTAACGGTATTTTGAAAAATGGTCGTAGCGATCGCCCCACACCCAACACCCAAGGGATGATCACAAAAGAGTCGAATCGTGCTGCGCTTTTGGAAGATATCCAAGTCAGCAATACCGAGACTCGAATCCACGACGCAGCAGCAACATTGACTGACTGCGTAGAATTCGACCCAAATTTACTGCCGTCTAGCACTGTCCGCTACACACCAAACGGCGCTGAAATTTTAAACGCCCGAATTCTCAACGATCGCAATCAGCCTGTAAATCTTCTCCAACAAGGCAATCGCTACATATACGCATATGAGGTGATATTTCACCAGCAGGCAACCAACGTACGCTGCGGCATGTTGATTAAAACCATCAGTGGTGTTGCATTGGGCGGTCGAGTCACCCACCCCCAAGGAAAGGAAATTAAGGGGGTTGGGAGAGGAAGCGTGCTGCAGGTCAGATTTCCCTTTCAGGCTAATTTGGCGCCGGGAGCTTATTTTCTCAATGCTGGCGTATCCGGTAACACAAAAGAAACACAAGGTTTCTTACATCGCATCCTAGACGCAGTCATGTTTAAGATCGAGCCTAGTCCCGAACCTACGATTACTTCCTATGTAGATTTTTCGGGTGGTGACCCCGTTTCCATAACAACAGTAGAGGGTGAATTAGAGGGCGCAGACCGTAAAGCTCCACCAGCAATAGTCTGCGATGAAAATCTGCACTTAGAGCAGATATCACCCAAAACTAAAGATCGGAGCTGATGAAAATTGCATTTGAAATAATTAGATATTTCGAGGGGCCGAATACCATTTAACAGCTGGCTGTATTCGGATTTTGAGCGATCGGTGAGGTAGCCAAAGTTTTGTTACCATCGCTATTGACGTTCCTTATGTAGCATCAGTAGTAATTAGCTGATTGCCCGTTTCAGCGCCTGAGTTTAGCGCATCCCAACAGAGTCGTCCTGCCTATGCCCCTCTCAACTCCTTCTTCTGCTTCTTCAGATCGCAAATCTGGAAACAGCAGTAACACCCGCTGTGCCTTGCTAGTGTTGGGGATGCATCGTAGCGGGACATCAGCCCTCACAAGGGTTTTGGGTTTATGTGGAGCTACACTTCCACAACGGCTAATGAATCCCGTCGCCAATAACAACGAGGCAGGATTTTGGGAATCAGCAGAGATTGCTTCCCTCCACGACAACCTACTTCTGAAAATGGGATCGGCATGGTACGACTTTTCCGAGTTGCCATCCAATTGGTTTGAGTCTCCCGACGGCATTTCCTTCCACAATCAAATGTTGACAGCCCTTCAACAAGATTTTGGCGATGCCCGATTGTTTGTACTCAAAGATCCGCGCATCTGCAGGCTGGTCCCCTTCTGGAGGTCTGTCTTAGAGGATTTTGGTGCAGAGATTAAGGCCGTCTTGCCCATCCGGCATCCTCTTGAAGTTGCGGATTCGTTAAAGAGTCGGGATGGACTAGACCTTGCCACATCTCTGCTGCTCTGGCTGCAGCACTTTCTTGCCGCTGAGCGGCATACCCGCAACTGCCGCCGCAGCTTTGTCACGTTTGATGAATTATTGGCAGATTGGCGCAAAACAGTCGCTCGCATTGCGTTCGATCTCGATATGAAATTAGAGCCTGACGAGGTTGCAGCAGCTGAAATCGACCAATTTTTGCAGCCCTCTCGACGCCACAATTGTAAATCTCCTTCAGAATTGACCCTGAACGAAGAAGTAACCCAGTGGATTATCGACGCCTACAATTGGTCCTTGCGTGCCAGTCGCGGAGAGACGGCCGATACGAAAGAACTGGATGATATTCATGCTGCATTTGTTGAAGCAGATCGAGCTTATCGGCCTATCTTGATTAGTCGCGGGGAAGCAGCTTGGAACCTTGAACGCGAACGCCTCCAAAAAACCCTCATCAATAGGGAACGGGAATCCGATCGCCTCAACAAAGCCATTGAGCGGCGGGATAAAGCCATTGAGCGGCAAGAGGTGAAGAACGATCGCTTATCGCAGGCCATCATCAAACGCGATTTTGAGATTGCTCGACTGGCCAAGGCGATTGAAGTTCGAGACTTGGAACTCTCTGCAATGCGCAATTCTCTGTCGTGGAGGCTAACAAATGTACTGCGTATTGCGGCCAAGCCAGCCCATGCACTGAAAAAATTACCTACAGGCCTAAGCAATTCTCTGTCGTGGAATCTGACAAAGTTGCTGCGGACTGCGACACAGCTAACCTATGCAATGAAAAAATCACCTGTCTTTCGCGGCATCAAGTTATTGTATTGGACTATAACGCTACAACTCCCCTACCGACTGCACCGTCGTCGCGTTGCCCGCACAATTGGCCGCAGCGGTTTGTTCGATGCTTCCTACTACCTCACCAAGTATCCCGATGTCCAGCGCTCCGGCTTTGACCCATTGGGTCACTATATTGACTTAGGTGCTGCCGAAGGCCGCAATCCCGGTCCTTTATTCGACACAGCTTTCTACCTGAATAGCAATCCAGATGTACGACACTCCGGTGTCAATCCTTTATTTCATTACATCGAGGTTGGTGCCGCCAAAGGCTGTCAACCCTCACCTAACGCCAATTTCGGGCTTGTGTTTGGGGATTCAAAAACTGCAGCTTCTACAGCGGCAATGTTAACCTTTAGCGATCGCGACAAAGCACGAGCACAAGAACTCCTCGCAGGCTGCGAGCGAAAATTCTCAATTGTGATGCCTACTTGGAATCGCCGTCAGAACATTGGAAAAGCAATTGACTCGGTCTTGTCGCAATCCTATCCACATTTCGAGCTCTTGGTTGCCGACGACGGCAGTAACGACGGTACACAATCCTGGGTGGAATCTACGTATGCCGAAGCCATAAAATCGGGACAGATTCGCTACCTCCGCAGCGATACCAGACAAGGGGTTAGTGCCGCCCGTAACCATGCCCTGCAGGCAGCCACTGGAGACTGGATTGCCTATCTCGATAGCGACAACATATGGAGAGAAGACTATTTGCTCCTAATGGGTGCGAACTTTGTTGCCGATCCATCTCACCGCACCCATTATGCTGCACTGCAGGTCCACGATCGTGCTGAGAAGCGGACCTTCATCCGTAACCAAACCTTCAGTTGGCCTCGACTGATGGACAGTAACTTTATCGACCTTAACGTCTTCGCCCACGATCGCCATCTCTATCATCAATTAGGTTGTTTCGATGAAAAGCTGAAACGACTGGTGGATTGGGATTTAATCGCCCGTTATACCAACCTCTATCCACCTCGGTTTTCCAATGTAGTCATGGCAGACTACTACCTCAGCAAGCAGCTGAATAACATTACCTTTACCGAAACACTTGAACCCAATCGCAGTCTTGTCCTACGCAAACATCAGTGGGATTTAATTCGCTCCGGCCAGCAACCCCTTCGTCTGGCATATGTGATCTGGGATTTTCCTGCTTTAACCCAAACGTTCGTTCATGCTGAAATGCGCTTTCTGATTGAACGGGGGTACGACATCAAGGTCTACCACGTTATCGATCCAGAAAAGAAAGCGGATTTAGACTTCAAGGTTGAAATTTATCGAGTCAATAATTCAGAACAACTCGCTCACCTGCTCGTAGAGCACGATCGCAACTGGTGTCACAGCCATTTCGTGTATCCCACTGTGACCGAAATAGTCTACCCAGCTGCCCGCAAAACTGGGATCTCCTTTTCGTTTATGCCTCATGCAGTCGATCTATTTCACCACCAAAATCGCAAGCGAAACAAACTGGGTGAAATTGGCCGATGTGACGAGTGCCGCAAAATAATGGTGTACGGAGACCATCACCGCCGTTTTCTGATCGATAACGGAGTTCCGCCCAGCAAAATCATCATGTTTGCCCAGGCAGTCGATCGCCACGAGACTGCAGATCAGTATGAAGTCAGTCAAGCTAGGAGTCTGAAGCCCCTATCTCAGTCCCTTCCTTTACGGGTCATCTCCGTCGCACGCTTCATTGAGAAAAAAGGCTTGATCTACTTGTTGGATGCTGCAGGCGAGATTCAACCCCACGAAATGGAGTTTCATATCTACGGTTACGGTCCCCTAGAGGAAGAGTTTCGTCAATTCATTGCCGAGCGCGGTCTCACCCATATCACCCTTCACGGAGCATTAAAGGGGAAAACAGCCCTTCAAGAAGCTTTCTCGCAAGCTGACTTGTTTGTGCTGCCCTGCGTGGAAGCAGAAAATGGCGACATCGACGGCATGCCCACTGTCTTTTTCCATGCAATGGATGCGGGAGTTCCCGTTGTGGGGACAACTGTCTCAGCCATCCCTGACTTCATTCGTCACGGTATCTCGGGTTTTCTCGTTCCTCCACGCAACAGTACTGCTCTGGCAGCACAACTACGCCAAATCCTCACAATGCCCCCGCTTCATCTGGCCCGAATTGCAGAAACCTCAAGCAATATCATGAACGAGCGGGTTGGCACAGAGAACACTTGCGAAGCTTTGTTAGATGTCATCGCTCGACCGGCACTCGACTTATTTATGGTGACTTACTGCCGCGACCGGAGCGGCAATCCGGCCGCAACCTGTCGCATCATCGAGCGCGTTTGCAAATACACAACAACACCCTTTGTCCTGACCATTGTAGATAATGCTAGCGATCCAGACTTCGTGCAACAATTGCGCCAGCTAGCAACCCGTTATCCCTCAATTCGCCTGATTGAGCTGACGAGCAATCTCTATTGCGGTCCAGCCTCCAACATTGCCCTCAAACTGGCACGGAGCGAGTTTGTCATTTACATCTGCAGTAATGAGGGCTACGTCACTAAACCTGGATGGGAGCGTGAACTTTTGAGCTATATGCGTTCTCACGAGCGCGTCGCTTTAGCAGGTCAACTTGTCTCTTCTCCTGCTTGGGCAACAGGCAGGGATTATACGACTCAGCCTTGGTTTAATTCAGTACGTAACCCCGAATTTGCTCGTACCCACTCCGATCGCATTTTCCGACACGTGCAGGGCGGTTTATTTATCCTGCGGCGTTCAGTCTACGAAAAGCTCGGAGGTTTTAACCCCAAGCTTCCTCAGCACCACATGGATGTAGAGTACAGCTATTTCTTGGAGAGCGAAGGTTGGGAACTGGGGAATATCGAAAGTGCGATCGTGCTCTCCAACAAAACCCGACCCGGCATGTTGGCCTTTTTAGATGAAGGAGTAGCAGCCGTACACCCCGTTTTGAATGAGTCCGAAGCCGAGATAGTTGACTGGTGTGTCCAAGCACGTGGCCAACTGTGCAATATTTGCGGTTGGCGCGGTCGAGAAATAGCCTCCTCAAACCGACGTGGCTTCACCTGTCCGAACTGTCGATCGACAGGGTTCAGCAGAGCTGTTTATCGCTTCTTGGCCCAGAGTCCCTACATCTATCGTCAGGCTCGCTTGGGGCTGTGGTTACCTGATGACTCGCTTGTTAAAGTTTGTCGGTCTATGTTCGATGTGCAAGAGGTGCACATTAACACCCCCCTTCCTCTGGTCAAAGGCCTGCCTGAATTAGGGGAAGCGCCTTTCGACGTCTTGGTTCTGACAGATGTGCCTATCAGCCTGTTCGAACCTAAGACTATTGCAAAGTGGCTTCCTCGTGTCTTAACAAAGACCGGTGTAGCAATCTTCGCCCTCGACAACGATTCCCTGGCAACCGTCGATAGTGCTGTTTTCGATCGCACAGCTCTCAACTTGGGATTTCAGTCTTCTTACCTCCCCTATATCAGCAATGTGGTTGATTATGGCTTAAACCCTATCTTTGTGTGGGAGCGTACTCCCGAGAATGAGTCCTTTCAGAACAACACTATCGACCTCGAGAATATCCATATCTCAATGGAGAAAAATTCGTGACCCAAAATCGCAATCAACCTTTTGCACGGTTTCTTGAGATGCTCGGCTTCAAAAACGAGTCCTCATCACCGAGCGATCTATCCCCACGTTGCAACATCTGCGGTAATAGTAAGTTTGGCTACGGCCCGGGCGGCCGTCTCAGCAGTTCTGGCAAACTCCCTCAATGTTCTAGCTGTCAGTCCCTAGAACGCCATCGAGTCATTCGCAATCTATTCACGCAGCTGCAAGCCTTTGGTCTCAGCAAACTCAGCGCCCTTCAAATTAGTCGCGATCCCTCAGTCAAACCTGATTGGTTCGGAAAACACGAGATTTCGATTTATGGTGGACAGAATTCCATCGATCTAGAAAACATTGAGCGCGCGGACAGTGCTTACGATGTCGTGATTTGTAACCACGTCCTCGAGCACATCAACGACGATCGTCAGGCCCTGCGCGAGTTATTTCGCATTGTCAGCGATCGAGGATTTGTGTTTCTGTCTGTACCTAACCCTCATCAGCGCAGCAAAACAACAGATTGGGGCTATCCCGATGAAAAACAACACGGTCACTACCGCCTCTACGGTATCGATATCATCGATCTGCTAAAAGCAGAATTACCCAATGCAGCTCTACTGACCTGTATTGGTAACGACCCAGCTACAGGAATCGACGATCGCGCCTTTTTACTGTGCAAGTCTCAGACTGTTGCCAACCACTTGGCTGACTTGCTTGACACCTGCGAACACCTGCAACAAGCTGCGTAGCTGTTGCTCCTGCCAGATGTGCATCTCGATCCCCTTAGACAAAGTAATACTCTGCACCTCCCGCTCCTCTTATTTCAGAGTTATGGTGTTTCGATATGTCAGCTTCTCACCCTCCTTCCGAATGCCAAAAAGTGCCATCAGTAGCCGGTCAAACCTGTATGGTATTGGGTGGCGGAGGCTTTATTGGCACTGCACTCTGTCAAAGGTTGTTGAGGGAAGGGGCAAAAGTTAAGGCTTTCGGACGATCTCGATCCTTTCCTGACTTACTCGCAGGCGTGCCCTTTATCAGAGGCGATTTTGCCGATGTTTCTAAACTGGCTCAGGTACTTGAGCAAACCGACATTGTCTTTCATGCCATTAGCACTACCACCCCCGCAGCCTCGAATATCAACAAGGTAGATGACGCACAAACCAATCTGCTAAGCACCTTACACTTGCTAGAATCCTGTCGGGAATTGGGTGTAAGCAAGATCGTGTTCTTATCCACCGGTGGAGGCATTTATGGCCCAGGAGTTGATGTCCCTACCCCCGAAAATGCCGATACCTCACCCATTTGTAGCTACGGCATCATCAAACTTGCAATCGAAAAATATCTGAATCTGTTCCACCACCTCTACAACCTCGATTACACCATCTTGAGACTCAGCAATCCCTTTGGTATAGGTCAACATTCCCGAAAGAACCAGGGCGTTGTGGCTGCATTCCTAAAGCAAGCGGTGCTGGGTCAGCCCCTAACCATTTGGGGCGATGGCGAAGTGGTGAGGGATTTTATTTTTATTGACGATGTCATCGATGCGCTTGTTCGAGCTGCAACTTATCGGGGACAACACCGTATTTTCAACATCGGTAGTGGTGAAGGCCGAAGCATCAATGAGGTCGTCGCCTGTATCAAAACCCTATTGGGAAGTCCTATAAAATGCACCTATAAGCCAGGAAGATCTGCGGATGTCAGTAAAAGCATTTTGGATGTGACCCTCGCAAAGCAAGAGTTGCGCTGGCAGCCACAAACGCCCTTCGACATAGGACTCGAACGCACCTATCGCTGGTTACTGGAACAACACCGCCAGGGCTTGCTAGAAAAATAGATTCCAACAAAATATTATTTCAAAATAATATTTTGTTAATGTGGGAACTTGAGACTGGACTCGTGTTTGTTGGCTATGTGACTGAGGGGTTCAGTATTAGATAACCTCTCCACGGCCAACCGCTGTTGTCTAGGTGGAGGCAACCTGGAGGCAACTGAATAGTCTTGGGGCATTCTTTGCGATCGCACCGGAACACACCAACCGCTGAGTATCTCCACTCAAATTCCACCGTTCGCAAACCTTACGGAAAGATTGGTGATTTTCTCCGTAACGCCTCTCGGATTGTACCCAGGATTGAACTAGGCCTTCCTTCCGGACAAAAAGCCTGTATAGGAATGTCAGGTGGATAAACATCGCGTGCCGACAGAAAATGTATGGAAAGTTTCCACCAAAACAGCCAGTTCAGAGATACTATTCAAAAACCTGTCCTACAAAACCCTTAAATTGGGATTTTATACGGAAAGTTTCCGCATCATCACCCGACAAAGGAGCGTTAGACAGCATGGGTACATCTAATCAAGGACTAGTGTGGCAAATTAACTCACGTGAGAATCAAAATGGAGATAAACTCTACAGCTTTTCATAAATCATTGCATTTGGATAACGACCAACTAGAACCACCGAATTCAGACTGTCCGTTCTGTGGTTCCAGAAACCGAGAACCTGTTTTTGTCTTACAGGATAATCCTCGGGTGCTTTTACTAAAATGTACAATTTGCAATGCTGCGAGTGCTTCCAGGATTCCTACAAATAAAGCCTTACAAGCATACTACGGTAGTTATTACAAATCTCAAATACAATCCGACTCGCGTGAAAATGTTACCTTCGATGATTATCAACGTTTCGCCAAGCATCTGGCTGATAGAATTCTTAGATACCCAACTGCAGCACATGTCTCAATACTAGACTTTGGCGGAGGTGATGGCTCCATTTCTTATGGGCTAGCCATGCAATTTTTGAAAAAAGGGTTCGGTTCTGTAAACATAACAATCATTGACTATGATGACAAGAAGATCTTATCTAAGGATAGCCGTATTTTAATCAATAAATTATCTGCACTTGAAGACGTCGATTCTCTTTATAACATTGTCATTGCAAGTGCAATAATAGAACATCTTCCAAAACCTCAACAAGCACTTTCTAGTTTATTGAACCATCTTGAACATGGGGGGATTTTCTATGCACGCACACCTTACGTGCTTCCTCTAATAAAACTTTGTAGTCTCATCGGAATAAAATGGGACTTTACCTTTCCAGGACATATTCACGATCTTGGGCAAGACTTTTGGGAAACGTATTTCAAGAAGAGTTTATCAAGTAGCGACTTTCAGATTCTGGCAAGCAAACCATCAATAGTCGAAACTACACTTAAAAAACATTTCCTAAGAACAATTGCAGCTTATATTTTAAAATCTCCCTGGTATTTATTTGGCCGAAGGTACAAATGGGTCGGCGGCTGGGAAGTATTTGTTCGGAAGAATTCTGCTCAAGTTGTCGGAAACTAAGTTCTTTCAAGTAGGAGGAAGCTACGAGTGAATTATGAGGACTATACTGAGCTACCTATGCAAGTTTTATCTTTTTTCATAACATACAGAATCTTATAAGGTTTAGCTATATTTCTAAAGTACGATCGAGAAAGGAAAACTCCCGTTAAACTTATGGTGATTTCTGTTATTGCTGTATGGATTCGGAAGGAATTCTAAGTAATCAGCTTTAGAAGATTTATCAGAGGAAATGAGCGACAAGAACCACACCCCTGATAGATAAGTTACCCGAGCTGCTCAGGTGGATTCCAGATAGAAATATAGCCGCAATGACTATTGTCCAAATTTTTCTGTATCTCTGGTGTATGGACAGAACTCTGATCGCTAAATTTTGGATTACACTTGTCAGAACTCTCTATAATATAATTAAATATAACCTGTTTATATTTAGTAAATTGGTAAATGAACTGGCCACGCAATAAAATAGAATTTAAAAATATAGCTTGAGTCAGTATTCATAGCAAAAAGCAAAGAGGTAGGCTCGCTTTTGCATGCTCATGAGACACTAAAGGTTTCGGCGGAAAATTTGATAGTTTCCAGGCAGATTAGTGGGTTGAATTAATTCAAAATGTTCGGAAAACTCCTTCCAGACTAGGGGATGGGTGTTCTTAAAGCGGAGTTCTTCTCGTCCATCCAACGCGATATCCCCGAGAATGCACCAATTGACGTTTTGTTGATGCAGTTGCTCAATTATTTGCTGTTGACGATTGTGAGTCTCTGGAAAAAGTAGATAAATATCCCAAATAGGCGATCGTCGCCCTAAGATCGGATAAAGCGCCGGAATTGATGGAGCCAGAAATATTTCCTCATCAGCCGAAACATTGCGGTCATGAAATTGCTGAATCGTATCAATAAACTGAGCTCTTGACTTTCGTATCTGCAGGCGATCACCTCGAATGGTTCGTTCCACATACAATCCATCGGATGCACGCAGTTTTGCGATCCCTGGGCTAACAAGTCCAACACCAAGCAGCGACAATCCTATCAAGACCACTGCAAGTAAATTGCTAAAGACTTTTCTTCCCTTAGTCCGACTGTACACAATCAAAGCTGCGATCCCAAGCAGCATCGGATCTATACCTTGGGCCAGATGTGGTATGTCGGCGCGAGAAAATGCGTAATGGGTATAGGTCAGGCTCAAAAATGTTGCTGCAACCAGAACAAACTGGTTCCGCAGCCGATCGGGCTTTTGCCAAAGTAAATATACCAACATCGTAATAGTAAATAAAGGCAGTACCATGAACCCCAGTCCAACTGCTATCTGGTGGCTGGCAGTTATCCAGTCTAAGCTGCCGACGGGGACAGACCAGGGAGTAGGTACGGGCAAGGTTATATTGGTGTTCCGAATGCGGACGAGAAACATCAAACTTTGCCAAAAGCTATTCCATAAACCTGGAATTATCACCAGCACGATCAACATGGGGCTATAGCCAGCAATGATTCCTCCCACCCAGAACAACCAGCGACCCCAAAACAATCTCCTCTGGCGTAAGTTCTGACGATCAAACTTCAGCCAAATAAAACCAATCAGCAATAAGAAAGAGACAAAAGTATAAAAACCATGTTGTCGGCCAAAAAACGCTGCGAGTCCGACAAACAGACCCGAGAAAAAATGCTGTTGTAGGGACGGATTCTCCAGCAACAACACAGCTACGTATACAGCTGCCAAGGCGATGCTTGATTCAAACAATTTGTGCCGAGGAAGCATCCACAACAGAAGCAAGGCTCCCCCGCCTGTCAATATCCAGGGTGATCGCGTCAACCGCCTTAGTACCAGCAATCCACAAGTTAACCCAATAATTTGGAACAAGGAATTGGACACCCGCAAAGCTATGATGCCGTCATTAGCAAAGACATGAAACCAGAAAGCACCCCATAGATACCGCCCCGGATCGTAGGACTGAAAATCCCTCAGAGGCACTTCACCCATGGCCGTGCGCCAGGTACCGTACCAGAGAAACCCCTCGTCAGAAAGGTTGAGACCGATACGCCCTTGAATAGCAAACGATAGGCAGACTAAGGCTGTTGCAAGTACACTCATTGTTAACCATGGAGGGAGTTTCACCGCACTGGGCGATCGCTTACTAAGAAATAAACTAAGAAATCGCATCAATAACTTGCTCTGATAGGTCGGTGGCTAGGACCAGACACAACGGCAAACGTTGAAGCCAGGTTAATAGGTCTACCGTATAGAAAATTTGTTAGTTAGTCCGAGAAATTGGGGCTTTACAGGTCCTGTTATGTCCTTTATGTTCCGGGTTCCTGATGGCGGGGTAAGAAATCGGTATCTGTGCTTTGACAATGGCCGTTTGGTAGGGCAGCACGATAAGGATCTCCCCACGATGTGGGAGAACGCATTTTATGAGGGGGCGGATGAAGCCGATACAGGAGAGCTGGGCGAGATCGACGGTATTCGGGTAGGGTCCGCCGTTTGCTGGGAGTTCATACGAACACAGGCGGCTCGACGTTTGAGGGGGAAAGTGGACGTCATCATGGGTGGGTCGCACTGGTGGAGCGTCCCATTAAACTGGCCGCGGTGGCTGGTCGGCGTTGCCCGGGACTATAGCTCTGACAACCTCATGAGGAGCGTTCAGGAAACGGCTCGGCTGATTGGTGCGCCCGTTGTACACGGCTCACATTGCAATCAATTCACCTGCAAGACGCCTGGTTTCCCATATCCGATCAATACCTACGAGGGCGTTCTCGAAGGCAATGCAGCGATCGTTGACGCTGAGGGGGTCATACTTGCTCGCAGATATAAAGAAGAGGGTGAAGGGTTTGTTATTGCGGAAATTAGCCCCGGAGCGGTTAGTCCGAAAGTGGATGTTCCAAATCGCTACTGGCTGCGTCAGCGTACGTTGTTAGTGGCGTTTTCGTGGTACTACCACGGCTTTCTTGGAAGACGTTGGTACATCAAGAATGTTAAAGACAACGTCAAGCCGTTTTCATTAAGAACCGATGAATGAAATATCGGCGATCGCGGCAGATGGCCTATCAATGGACTCTGAGAATGGGGCACGCATGAGTTGGGATGGGTTGTCGCCTAACAACACGCTAGCTGTCATGTCAGCCGTGAAGATTGAAATGGCTTTTAAAACAAGAGTATAGAAACACACTGATAGTTCAGTGAATTCTCTGTAGGCGCCATGTAGACAGGAGAAAGCCAAGTTTATCCGGTTTGTCCAAGCCTGAACCGGAATCCCAGAAACGCCGTTGCCCGGTGAGTTCCGCACAAAACGCAAGAGGTTGCCCTCGCCGGGCGGGCAGGTGTGCTGCCGGAGCAGCACCCCCTAAATCAGGGTTTTGCTGGAGTGCCGTCAACCGCCGACCGACGGCCCGCTGCACGGACCGACGGATCGACAATTGACGGGGGCTTGGTGCCTGAAGCAGACCAAAGCGGTCATTGCAGAGGACGGCAGAAACGTGCCAGGAGCGGTCATAGCCCCGATTCTCAGACAACGGGCGCAAAGGCGGACTATTCCCATATTTCACACAACAAGTGATGAACACTTTACAGTCGCTGAGATAAACTAGCATGCAAAGGCACTATCGTTTGAGGCAAAAAAACAATGCCTTTGCGACGTGCCTTATTGAAGACGTGCAAGTGCGAACAAAGCCTTTGCTTCTTGCTCTGACTAACAACTCACGAATCGATAGTTTAGCGCGTGAGTCAAATACCGACTCACTACCCTCAAAACGTTGTCGCTCGACAACACAATCCGCGATCATGCTCTCTAGGGCTACATCGCTTCCAATTTCAGCCAATTTAAAAGCCCTTTGTACTGCTAGTCGGGCGCCGAAATCACTCTCTAGACGATCCTCTAGCCGTACAAGGCTCTCGCGATGCCGCTCAAGTGCTGCGTGACTTGAGTCGCCCGCCTTGCTTGGCGAATAAGCTGCTTCTTCAGTCAGTTCGTCGGTTGCAGACTTGCACCCCTCTGCTGTGAATAACGACGCACCATATCGTCTTAGCAATACCGATGTAAAAACACCGAGCCCACAGATTAACTCATTCATATTCGGGGCTTTCGATGAGCGGAAAACTTTCTCGGCTCTATCCAGATCAAGAAATTCACCGTAGTAATCCTTGTTGTGCAGGATGTCTCGTAAGATCAGCGGCCGAACAGCATTGTAAAGATCAACTTTGTGGTTGGGTAAGTATGGGTTGCTGACGTTTGGAAATTCCGCCCGTGAGCGAAATGGGGCGACATCTGGAACATTATCAATGGGTCGCATGGACTCACGTAGCTCGTGAGTCCATTGGTCATCAGCAAAAGGGATACCAGTCAATTGTGGCGCGCTTAGTCGCAAGAGCGCGTAATGCAGTAGTTCCTGATTTCTCTGCTCAGGTGTCAATGACAAACCGCTTCGTATAACGGAATCAGTTACGAGTGGGTTGGCTGTCGGGCCACCCAATCCCGCTTGATTTGACATTATTCCTACCCAGTGCGCGTTACGCTCACGAACCATATATAGGTCAGAAAGCACGTCTAGAGGAGCACCTTCGTCTAGATATTTCTCGAATATCTTGATGTATTGCTGCTTAAAGTCAGTGCCTGGGTTGTGACTTAGTAATTCAAGAGGATCATGAAAGTGTGCTTTCAAAACATCACATGCAAAATGCTGAAAGCTACTTGTCGAACAGTTTCGAAAATAGCTATCACGCAACCCATTTTGATGGCCAGTTACATGTATTCGCGGAATAGCTTGCGGCAGCCCAACCAAATCGAACGCGGATAGTCGCCCCTCAGTAAGTCGTAGGGCTGTAGTTACCCGGCCGATAAGCGTAGTTTGCGGCGGTACCAAAGGAGGGCGGCGGAGTTTATGTCGATCATAAAGACCCGTAAATGCACTTAATCTTTGTGCTGAGATTACATCGGGGCTATAGAGGGGGCCAGATGTGAAACTTTGCTCAATGTTGGGGACTTGGCCGCCAGCATCCAGCAGACCCAGCACTACTCTGCTGTCTTTTCCGCCACTCAGCGGAAGGTCCCAACCCAGCCCCCAGTGCTTCTGACATGCCGCAAGATATCCAGAAAGCTCCTCGACTAACGGTTTAAACGCAGCAATGGGCTCTATGCGAGCTTGCTGAGCAAGCTCGGGAGCATAGTAATCCTGCCAAGTTGGCGATTCGCATGAAGCCCTACCTGAACGAACTATGATTCTTGAACCGGGCTGAATCATTGATATGCGTTGGAAAGGACTTAGTCCACCCTGGATATATCCCTGGTAGCAAAGCCAGCGCATTGCGCTTGGATCGATTTCTGTGGAGATTCCTGGAATTGCCAGTAATAGAGACTGTCTGTTCGTAATGGCTACAAAACTGTCTGTTTCCGCCATATAGATGGGGTGAGTACCTCCAAGTGTAGATTCAACCTGGAGGGAGTCCTCTATACCGCGAACCATAGAATACTCACCCCCAAAAAGGGATGACGCTGCCTGGTTGCATCGCCGTGTGAAAAACTCTTTTGCTTCCAAAGCCTTTGAGTCGCTGCTCTTAGGCCACGGAAAGCCGGTTATTGCTATAGCAGCACCCTCGTCGTGCCACCAGAACTTGCTCAGTAAATCTTCACGCTGATTTTGGGTAAGGTGATAGATGCACGTCTGACCTGAAGCTGAATGCCACTTGTCTACCCTTGCCACCCCCGCAGGGCAATAGTCTTTTAGCTTGTTTTCATTTAGTTCAAGGACACTGTGGGCCTTGCTGGCCGACTTCCAATGTACGGCTAAGTAGTGATTCATGCTCTGAGATTATTGAATAGCTATTGCACCTTATGTGAATTCTAATAAGCAATGGCAGTCACTTGCTCGAATGTGAGCACATCAATGCCAAAGCGGTGGCGAAGCAGGAACTTCAGAGTGTGGCTAGCCATGTTAGCCGCCACATGGGTAAACAGTCCCGAGGTCGTTTTTCTGAGCAAACGCTCCAAATTACGACCGGTATTTTGGACTTCATTGAAGACTCCCTCAATCCGCTGGCGAAAGTGATTCAACAACCGGTCGAACTGTCTCGGATTCTGCAGGTGCTGGTTCTCGCGTTTGGTCGTGAAGACTCGATTGTCTGTGGCGCGACTGACCTCTGATTGCCAGTCCTCACCAATAAATCCTTTATCTGCCAGGATGGTTCGTCCGCTGACGTCATACAGAACCGCTTCAGCGGCTTCTCGCTCATCCGTATGGGCAGGAACCAATTCGTAAACCAAAGGCATGCCCGAAAGAGTACAGATGGCCACCAATTTGTAGCCAAAGTACTTCATCTTGCGACTGGCACAATAACCATAACTGGCACTACCAGCAAAATCACTCTGACGCTTACTGCGCCTGTATCCCACTACCGGAATCGGTTTGGTATCCATGACCAACGTTTGCTCAAAGTGATATCCCATCAGCCAGACCCAAAAGCGTCGCATCTGTTCGAGCAGTCCCCCCAAACGACGGGCACGACGATTGAACTGGCTTTGGTCGAGGAGCTTCGGAAATAGGCTCAAGTGATTGGCACGAATGTACCCCAGAAATTGCTGCTCGCCTGGATAAGGGAAGTAGTCCATCGCTACCAGCAAGGTCAATACCTCGCTATCGCTGAAGCTGGGAGCTGGGCCTGGCATTGCTGGCACTAATCGATGCCCTTGCTCTTCAAACCAATCATCCACCAGCACAAACACGAGCGTCAGTAGCGTCTCGCTATCTACCATGGTCATTGGGCAACCTTTGCAGTTGGTCGGTTATCCTTATTCTCTTGTTCCCTGCT
The DNA here is from genome assembly GCA_051439605.1 of Synechococcus sp. Lineage (GTDB taxonomy): Bacteria > Cyanobacteriota > Cyanobacteriia > Thermostichales > PCC-7336 > PCC-7336. The sequence goes on along the minus strand of JBFRWN010000043.1, from coordinate 44,137 downwards.
GGGAAGACAACTCACATAAGCCGCGTCTCACACCCTCAGGCCAACGAAGCTGACGCACTGTTTCAAAACATTTAGCATCATCCAGCAAGTTGACGAGATTCAGCATCGAGGAATGTTCGCTACAACTGCTCGTTAGGCTAGCAGAGCTCGACTTCTAGCTCACCTCACTGTAAGCCCTATAGAGCCGTATTCAGATAACATAAATTCTCTTCGAAGTAAATATCATTTTAGGATAAAGTCGATGGCGCACGGAAAATAAAAAGAAACATGAGACCACATAAAACATGCAGCAAATACACTGAGAGACAGATGTAATATTTCCGAACCTCAGATTCAATGGATTGAAAAGAAAATCTTGTCAAAGGCTGAGATCGAATCAATAAGACAGCAGACTCTATAAATAAAATAAGCACTCCGATCTGAGCCCCCCAAGCAAAATTTCCGTGAGGAAAACGTTCTCCAGATTCAGCCAAAAAGTAATAATAAAAGGCAGATATAGAAAAAACAAGCCAAGCATAATTCAATCGAAAACACTGAACAGCCTTATTGAAGTAGACAAAGTAAATTACAATTGGAAATAAGATGGATAGAATAAATTGTCTTATAATTAGTAAATATTGAAACCCTAAATAATGACCAACAAGTGAAAAAGGTGAAAATACAATTCCTGAATTATGACTTGATTGAACTCCATAGGTTATTGAATATTGACCTATCAAGATTATCAAGGATGGCAGGAATAGCCAGAATATCCAAGGTTTTACGAGCCATATTTTTTGAGCAAATCCCCTGACCTGAAATGCACGATATAAAAGAACAACAGCTGTCGCAGGCAAAAAGCAAATCATGTAACTAGGCTTAGAAATTAATGATACAATTGTCAAACCAAGAATCAAGAGGCTTAGAGATCTATTTCCCAGCCAAAGATCGCTTGTAGTGGGCCTACGTGAATTTAAGATGAATGCTGATAAAAAAAACAAAATAATTGAAAATGGTTTAATCAAATTAATAGTAGGATTGTGATATACATTTGCATAAATATAACCAAAATAAACATCCGGAAAGGTTGTTAGAGTAATTGGTGAGAAAACTGACAAAGAGAACACAAAAAACAATCGTTTCCCAATATCTATAAAAGATTTAAGTGGCTTAGCAAATTGATCAAGGAAAAAATTAATGGAAAGACATAAAAGAGTATAGAATAAGGCGGGAAGAATGTAGAATCCAGCAAGTTCTGCAGATACGAATGGAAACAGTGTATGCGTTACTGTAATGAGAATCTGATAAAATATATGAGGCGATATAATTTCAATATCTCCATCCATAAACATTTTTTTAGCCAAGTCGATATGAAATGGGTAGTCTGTAGCAATACAATTTATCTTAAGAGAGTATTGAATTACAAATGAAACCGAAATACTGAAAACACAGATAATGATATTTGTTAATATTTTCAGAGAAGACAAATTGTTTAAAATATATTTATTTTTCACAAAAGTTTTCTCCTCTCTTAGCTTACTCTAATATATCAGGGATTGTAAAAACGATTTCATCAATCCATAGGTTAAGATGATGGTGTGAAGCTGGTTATGCATGTATTCAAATCCCACAATAAGGCTACAGAAAAAGACTTGAAATAGAAATTGTCCAAAGATAGCGACCACATTCCTAGGTTTGACCACTCCTCAAGTGAAGATCTAGCTATGTGCGCTAAATTGAATATTAAAGGGCTTCTTCATTCGCCAAACAAAGGTCAATACGTCCTCTAACTCTAAGCCTCAGATACTTTACTCGAATAGTTGAGGAAGCTCCACTTACAACCAAGGTGAGAGAAAAACTGGCATGGACAATTGCTCACGAAGTCAAAAACTTATGAACCGCATCAATGACTTTCTCCGCTCGATCGGGGGTAAGACCTGGAAACAGTGGTAGTCGTAATATGCGATTTGACAGTTCGTCAGTATGCTGAAGCTCTCCGCTGCTACGAGCAAACCTCTGCCCCGCTGGAGATGAATGCAAGGGCACATAGTGGAACACTGAATTAATACCCAATACTTTCAAAAAGTCAATCAAAGCAGTTCTCATATCCAGATTGGCCAAAAGAATGTAGTACATATGCGCATTATGTTCACATTCAGGTGGAACTACAGGACGCCTTAATAATCCTCGATTTTCCAAATCCTCGAAAGCATCATGGTACTGCCTCCAGATTTCCAACCGGCTTAGTGTAATCGATTCTGCATCCTCCAGTTGCGCCCACAAAAACGCCGCAATTATCTCGCTGGGAAGGTAAGAAGAACCAACATCCACCCAGCTATACTTGTCCACCAAGCCCCGGAAAAACTGGCTGCGGTTCGTCCCTTTCTCCCAAATAATCTCAGCTCTCTGAATGAAAGATGGATCGTTAATCAGTAAAGCACCGCCCTCTCCCGAAATGACGTTTTTAGTCTCGTGAAAGCTCAAAGCGGCAAGATGACCCATACTTCCCAATCCTCGCTGTCGATAGGTGGACAAAAATCCTTGGGCTGCATCCTCAATCACCAGAAGTTTGTTCCGACGAGCAATATCAAGAATAATGTTCATCTCGCAGCCCACACCCGCGTAGTGAACCGGTACAATGGCTTTGGTCTTAGGAGTAATGGCTGCTTCAATCTTCATTTCGTCAATATTAAGAGTATCAGGGCGGATATCCACAAACACAGGCACACCACCTCGCAACACAAAAGCATTTGCTGTGGAGACAAAGGTATAAGAAGGCATAATCACTTCATCCCCTGGCTGAATATCAGACAAAATAGCAGCCATTTCAAGAGCAGCAGTGCAGGAATGAGTTAGTAATGCTTTGTTACAAACAATCTCTGCTTCCAGTCGAGCTTGACAACGCTTTGAAAACTCACCATTACCAGACAGACATCCATTATGAATTGCTTGCTGGATATATTTCAATTCAGCGCTAGTGGCATGAGGTTGATTGAAGGGAATTTTCATCTAACTTAGTAGTTACTCACACTGAAGAATCCAAATAAAAGTATAACTTGCCAATAACTGTGTTAATCAAGCATCTCAGCTAAAGTCATTCTCTATATCCTTAAATCCTAGTTCATTAATTTAGAAATGACATAGCTTTGAAAGATAGTTTAGATCTTGACTGATAATCAAATAAGTCAATCAAGATATCTGTAAAATACAAACCAATAGAATAAAAATCGTTAGAGCAATCTATGTTGTATTGATTATTATCATAATTAACCCTTACTTCCAATTATAATTCCAGCAACAATAAGCCCCATTCCAATTACTTTGGGGAAGTTTACAGGTTCATTAAAAAGAAACGCACTGAAAAACAAAACCAATACAAATGCAAGACTCATAAATGGATAGGCATAACTGAGAGGAAATTTTGACATTGCAGCCATCCAAGTAAGGGCTGCGAGAAAAGCACAGACAAAACTACTAATTATCCAAGGATTCAAGAAAAGCTTAAATAAGAAGATAACTTTTTCTATTATTTCTTTAGGGAGCGATCCGGCTAAGCTAACTTGCCATTTTATAACCACCTGGCCATAGACAGTAAACAGAATTGTCAGCGCAATATACAGATGGGCCATCTATAAATTCAATCTCCGAAAGGACTTATTTACTCCAATAGTGGAATGTTGCTTCTGGGTGCTTAAATTGAAATCCTAATCTTGCATAAAGATTTAGAACAGGAGTATTATTAGAAGAAATTAAAGTGCTAGCCTTTCCAAGGCCTTGATTCAACATATCTTGCATAACCGAAAGCCAAAGAAAATCACCTAATCCACTATTTCGATATCGTTTTGAAAAGCCAGCTAGAATTAATTTAAAACCCTTTCTCGCCATAAATCCAATAGGATTAATCTTGTGGCTTAAAGTATAAAATACAACTTCTCGATCTGAATATAAATCTCTGACCCAGTTAACAAAACGCTGGTTAGCAATTTCATAGGGACAATTGGGATCGACATGAAAGCGATCGTCAATAAATGAGTTTTTGGAAATTTCTTCGATGATTTGTTTCATATTAGGATTTTGCTTTTCCACAACACGAACTTCAACTTGATTAAGGGTATATCTTGAGGGGACAAAAAATCTAGGCTCTTCAATAAACCTTTTTAAAAAGAGGTTTCGTGAAAAACGAGTTTGTGGTACCAGTGTAGTTTCTACAAAATAAAATCCTAAATCTTGTAAGATAGTAGCAGTCTTCATGGACTCTTTGGGTATACGAGCCTGAATAAAGATATTTCCGAACTCTCGAAGCTTTTCCTGAATACTTAATTCGAAGGAAGCAGAATCAGGATTTTCCAAGAAATCAGAAGTGGGAGCAAAAGCGGCAACTCCTAAATTTCTGGTTTCATACGAAATAGATTCCAATAGATCGATGTTTATCATAAAAGTCAAAAACCCGGACTATAATCAAATTCTTTGAGAATAAAGTTGAACTTATTGGGAGATTCTTTCTTTAAGACTCTAATTGATTGGTCTAAAAACCCTTCCTTTTGAGACTATCTGTATAGTTTCTAACCAAGTAGAGAGGTCTGCGCTTTGTTTCATCAAACACCTTGCTCAGATAGATGCCAATAATACCAAGATTCAAAATAATAATACCTCCCAGGAAGTACATAGAAACAATCAAACTACTCCAACCCAAAACTGGAATATTGAAAAACATTGCTTTAAAAAAAATGTAAAGTCCATAGGAAAAGGCTACAATAGCCATAATAAAACCGAATTGAACTGAAAGCCTAAGTGGCTTATCAGAATAAGCAATGATAATTTCACTAGCTAGCTGCCATCGCTTACGAAATGAATATGTACTTTTACCTGCGAATCTCTTACTGTGCTGAATATCGACGACTAAACTTGGGAACCCCATCCAGTCTATCAAGCCTCCAAAGAAACGTAACTGCTCTCGCATCTGGCAATAACTCTCAATAACTTTCCGAGACATTATTCTAAAATTACCTATCTGACTATCATAATTTGTATCTGAAAGATAATTAAATATCTTGAAGAATATATAAGATGTTAATCTTTGTAATATGGGATCCTGTCTATTACTTCGACGAGCCAGTACAACATCATAGCCTTGCATAGCAGCAGTATATAAGTTAATAATCTCCTCTGGAGGATCTTGTAAATCACAGTCCATGACAACAATCCAGTCCCCGTTGCAATGATCCAGGCCTGCTGTGATGCCGTAATGCTGTCCAAAATTACGACTGAGTTGAACCCCCTTCACACGCAAATCCTTAGCTGCCAGCTCTTCAATAATTTCCCAAGAACGATCTCCCCCACAGTCTTCTACCAGAAGAATTTCAAAGTCTCTAGAAATATTTTCAAGACATCTCGTCAGCCGAGTATATAGTTCGTGGAGACAATCCTCTGCTTTATAGACAGGTATTACTACAGATATATGAGGCGATATTTTATACATACTATTCACTTATTATCTTAATAATCTCTTTTTCTATTAAAAATGACTCTGATTTTCTATTAATTTTTATGGAAACCTGGCCATAGGAATAACACAACCCCTCACAACTTGCCAAATCACCTCTATGATCCAGCGAAAACCTAAAGATAGCGTTTTCTCGCTTCACATTCCATTGACGCAGTTGCTTAAGCAATTGAGGATAAAGTAAGGACTTTTCCATAGCCTCTCTGAGCAGGGAACTTAAGCATCCCATCATTCACCTCATGCCTGCTCTTCTTGACCGATCGTGCCCCATAAAAAGCATGCACTGAAAAACTTATTCGCACTACTGACATTGCCAAACAAATTCACCAGCTCCAATCAAACACAGCATCATCTTCCATACTTATTTCATGCAACCTGATATGCTGGCCACCAAACATTGTCTTAATTCACGTAGTTGATAGATTCTCCTACTCACCCCAATGCCAGATCTTCAAAAAACAAACGGCAATATTCTCAGCATTGCTCCGATGATGGATCGGACCGATCGTCATTACCGCTACTTCATGCGGCAAATGACTCAACGTACGTTGCTATATACCGAAATGGTGGTCGCCAAGGCGATGTTGATGGGCGATCGCCATCGACTGCTGGATTTTTCTCCCCAAGAACATCCCATTTCCCTACAGCTGGGGGGAGATAATCCTCAAGAACTCGCTGAATGCGCCCGCATTGCGGCTGACTGGGGCTACGACGAAGTGAACTTGAACGTGGGCTGCCCCAGCAATCGAGTCCAGAGCGGAAATTTTGGAGCTTGCCTAATGGCCGCCCCTCATCAGGTGGCCAATTGCGTCGAAGCCATGCAGCAAGCCGTCAATATTCCCGTCACCGTAAAGCATCGCATAGGAATCGACGATCGCGATCGCTATGAAGATATGCATGAATTTGTGCGCATTGTATCCGATGCCGGCTGTCAGCGATTTACAGTTCATGCCCGGAAAGCTTGGCTGCAAGGGCTCAGTCCGAAAGAAAATCGAGATATCCCACCTCTGCGCTACACAGATGTCTACCGTCTCAAACAGGATTTTCCCCATCTGTTTTTGGAAATTAACGGGGGCATTACCAGTCTGCAACAAACAAAAAGCCATTTACAGTCCGTAGATGCCGTCATGATTGGACGAGCCGCATACGACAATCCATATCTGTTTGCGTCAGTCGATCGAGATTTATACGGCGAACCAACTGCGGTTCCTAGCCGAAAAGAAGTGGCGATCGCGATGGTTCCCTACATTGAACATTGGACAGCACAAGGCACAAAACTCAATTCGATCACTCGGCATATGCTGCAGCTCTTTGCTGGACAACCCGGCACCCGCGCCTGGAAACGCTGCATCACAGAAGGCGTGAAGCAAACTGGTGCTGGTGTTGCAGTAGTGGAAGCAGCCCTAAAGCAGATGACCAAAACAATGGTAGATATCGCGGTCGAGCCAGCGCACGCACGCTTATAAGACCTCTGGACCCGTTTCACCTGTTCGAATCCGAATGGCCGTTTCCACAGGGCTAATAAAGATTTTCCCGTCTCCAATCTCTCCTGTGCGCGCAGTCTCCATCAGGGTATCCAGGACCTTATCCAGTTGGTCATCAGCTACAACAATTTCCACACGCAGTTTTTGTAAAAATTCGGTACGCTGTTGGCTTGGCTTGTTTTCCCCATCAGAGGCAAACCATCCACGCTGTCGACCAAATCCACGTACTTCGCTGATGGTCATACCCACCACTCCGGAATCCACCAGTGCAGTTTTCACCGCTTCTAACTTAAAAGGTCGAATGACCGCCGAAATCTTCTTCAAGAAAAGAGACTCCACAATGGGCTGAGTGCCTTTGGTTTATCACTCGAACACCCCTGAAAACGTATTCAGTACTACAAAAAATCTCTGGCAGACAAACCTTTCATTGCGATTCATCTGTAGGACACAAACCGAGTTCAGACAAGTCCTCACCCGCAAAACTTCTCCAAGCTGTATATCTCTGTTTAAGCTTAGTGATACTCCAGCCTCAGTGAGGAATGTAAAGGGAGGGGCCTAGACTTCGAATGCTGCAGCCTGAATATCTGCTCTGCTGAGGGCATAGGGAAAGCGCAAATTCTTGCTGGAGCCATCCTCAAACGTGTAATCCACCCGAAACTCTGTCTCTTCCATCCAAATTTCGGCCCGCCAACGCTCGCGTTCGCAAAACCAACGGTTCGGCATCTCGCGATCGCGCTTGCACCCCTGCGATTCGAGCCACTGTTCGATCGCGGGCAAGGGGTGGCTGTAGAGAGGAACAGAATCGGGGGGCAGAGTCATGCCATTCAAGCGAAATTATTTCTGGCAGTAGCTACGGCAGCCAACAGCCATCCTCAGTGTACGACCTTCATCCCCCATTCCAGACTGGCCAATCCATGAACAAACCACAGAGTAATATAAATAGGTTGCTGCAAGATCCCTTATGCCAGACTTCGGAACCGATACCTTACTGCTGATTGGCACTTATCTCGCCATTGCAGGAGCCTACCTTTTGGTATTTCCGTTTTTCGTCGCCAACTATGTCGATAAGCGTTGGAATACATCGGGGGGCTGGGAAAAAATCCTGATGTTTTTCTGCGTGTTTTTCTTTTTCCCCGGCATCATTTTGGTTGCCCCATTCCTCAACTTTCGACCCCAACGTCGCTCGACTTAGGTTTCTGCAGTTCATGTTGGTCCGCTGCAGTATTCCATCGATCGCCCCGCTCACCCCATGGCGAACTAAATCACCCTCACAACTTCTCCGTCTAATTCTCCATGCGCAAGCTCGATGTCCTGACAATCGGTCTAGTACTTTTGCTGGGTGGAGGAGCAACCTACGGTCTCCTCCAGTTGCTGGGTTGGCAAACTGAGCAGGCTGGAATATGGGCTGGCTCTCTACTCGCCCTCCTACTTCTTGCCTGGACCTTCAGCTATCTGCGTCGATTCTGGACGGGGACTATGTCCATCCACCAGCAGGGGGAGCTGTACAAAACTGAAGTGTTCAAGCGGGAAATCGAATCCATGTCTCCCGAAGAGCTGGCTGCATTTCAAGCAGAGGTGTCAGGGGAAGACACAGCGGCGGAAGAGCCAGAAGTGAAAGCCCCAAAACAGTAGTGCTCGATCCGCCTTTGTATGCACTTCTAGCGCGAGGCATTGCTCAAGGCCGCTTTGAGGTCATTCACCAAAGGGGGAGCTGGCTGTGCAGGATTAAAAACCTGCTGTGGAGTGAGTGGTTGACCGTAAAACTCCTCAATTCGCCCATCGCTAATCTTGAGTTCTCCCCCTTCCAGGGCCACTCCGCCAAAGAGCCCCTCACTTCGCTGATAGGTATAGATCGTGTTGTGAGAGAAATTGTCCCCAACCGGATCGACCGGCTGGGCCCCAACGGGGCCAGCCACTCCAGAGACATTCCCCCCAAATTCCACTTCGTCATTTAACACGCGATTTAAAGTGGACTGGTTCGGAATCACCATCACGATATCGCTCGACTTGCCCCCAACTTGCAGGCCAATACTGCCCCCAGCGATCGACAAAAAGACGGGGTTGCTCCAGGTTCCATCCGCATTCCGCGCCACAATGACCCCTTTGCCATGGCGTCCACCAATAATGAATCCCCCCTGTGTTACATCCGGAATAATAGCAACCGCAGCACTTTGACGCAGCAGCTCGGAAGGAATGCGAGTACTTGGATTAGCTATCATCTCTTCAAAGCGATTGGTGGACTTGATCACGGTATCTTCCGGACCCGCGATCGCGGGTAGTGACACTACTAATGCCGCAGCAGATGCACAAGAGAGCGTCACAATAGAACGCTTCCAGACGGTGGAATGCCAAAACATAACCAAAGACCCCTAGGACATTCGAGCAGATTATCTTCCAATGGGCGGGTTAGATAGGAATCTTAGGAAATTTTCCCGAGCGAACTATCACCCTTCCATCTGTATTGATGCGCAAAACATACGGTTAGGGGAGTCCCTTAAGTCCAAATATGAGGGCACGGAGCAGTCAAACTGGATGAGAAAAACCACAGGGCCTTAATTGTTTTCTACCAATCTCTACAGTTGTTGCCCTCTCAATCAGGACAGCAAGCACTATGCACAGTCAGGGTTCAGGATAGCTGCGAGAGTCTCAGCGACTTGAAGAAACCAAAGCACAGACACAAAAAAAGGCAGCTAGGGTGCTAACTAGCTGCCAAGGGAAGGCTTCTTTGACTCCTCATTGACCTATATCTCCCACTCCTGAAGACCTATGCAAAATTGCTCCAAAGTTTTTTTGAACCATCCACCTTTCTATGCAGCATCAGCGGATGACTGAAACAAAACTACTGTCATCCCCTACTGCCACCGCTTCCACAAGAGCGATCGCAGTGCCCGAGGGGCTTTCTCTTGCTAAGCAGCTGAAAAGAATCGTTGATGCTCTCAACGCGTAAATTTCTTGGTACAACATCTGAGGAGAATCTATTCGGCCTTTCCATGAATGCAACGCAAGCGGCGAATATCGATCGATACTGGATGCAACGGTGTCTAGCCCTAGCCCGTCAGGCAGCAGGTCATACTTCTCCCAACCCAATGGTGGGCTGTGTCATTGTCAAAGATGGGACATGCGTTGGGCAGGGATTCCACCCCAAACCAGGCGAGCCCCACGCCGAAGTTTTCGCGTTGCACGAAGCGGGAGGTCTTGCAAAAGAAGCAACGCTCTACGTCAATTTAGAACCCTGCAATCACACGGGTCTTACCCCCCCCTGCACGCAAGCGATCGTCGCCACCGGCATCTCCAGAGTGGTTGCCGGTATGGTCGACCCCAATCCGCTGGTTGCCGGTCAAGGGCTACAGCACCTACGAGAGGCAGGCATCGCGGTGGAGGTGGGGGTGGAGGAAGAAGATTGCCGGGTATTGAACGAAGCATTCGTCCACAGCATCCTCAAGCAACAGCCCTTTGGAGTCTTGAAATATGCGATGACCCTCGATGGCAAAATCGCGACGACTTGCGGTCACAGCCAATGGATTAGCTGCCTAGAATCTCGCACCCTTGTGCATGCTCAGCGGGCAATGTGCGACGCAGTAGTGGTGGGGGGCAACACAGTCCGCCAGGACGATCCACAGCTCACTTGTAGGCTGGTGGAAGGGAAACACCCACTGCGAGTTGTGCTCAGCCGCCGGCTTGATTTGCCAACCACCCTCAAGCTGTGGGATACGCAGGAAGCGGCAACAGTCGTTTTGACGGAACCCGCCAGCGGCAGCAAACAACAGGACCGATCGCATCTACTTGGGTTTCTGGACAATCGAGGAGTGGAAGTCGTCACCCTCCCCAAACTAACCCCCTTCACTGCCTCTCAAGAGCTTTATCGACGGGGCTTAATTCGCTTGCTATGGGAATGTGGGGCCACAGTGGCCGCAGCCGCCCTGAGAGATGGCATCATTCAGAAGGTAATGGCATTTGTCGCCCCCAAGATTGTCGGCGGAAAAGAAGCACCCGGTCCGATTGGCGGGCCGGGTGTCTTAGATATGAACTCAGCTTTAGCCTTAGAAAAAGCAAGCTATCGACAGGTGGGCAGTGACATTTTGGTTGAGGGATACATCACTCAACCCTATTTAAAAACCACTTAAAGACTAAGCAGTCACCAGCTCTTTCTCTGAAGCAGGTCGCTTGCTATTGCGAATACCTTCAATGGCAGCTGCATAGTCGTCAGCCTTGAAGACTGCGGATCCAGCCACGATAGCATTGGCACCAGCTTCCAGAACTTGCCAAGTGTTGTGGGCCTTTAATCCACCATCCACTTCGATCCAGGGATCGAGGCCACGATCGTCACAGATGGTACGCAGCTTTTGAATCTTGGGCACAACATCGGGAATAAAGCTCTGGCCACCAAAACCAGGGTTAACGCTCATGATTAAGATGAGATCGCACAAAGGCAGGACGTACTCAATCAACTCCAAAGGGGTGCCTGGGTTGAGTACAACACCCGCCTGCTTACCCAACTCGCGAATTTGTCCTAGAGTACGATGCAAGTGAGGGCTGGCATTGTGCTCGGCATGCACAGAAATAATGTCAGCGCCGGCCTTGGCAAACCCTTCAACATATTTTTCCGGCTCGACAATCATCAGGTGTACATCGAGAGGCTTCTTGGTAAGGGGGCGAATCGCATCGACAATCAGAGGGCCAATGGTGATGTTAGGGACAAACCTGCCATCCATAACATCGACGTGAATCCAATCGGCACCGGCTCGATCGACCGCTTGGATTTCCTCACCCAAACGGCTGAAATCGGCAGACAAAATTGAAGGAGAAATGACAGTGGGCTTGGCCATGGCAGTTGTCTCTAGCACTCTGGTTTACCGCCTTAACTTTAATCGATTTTGCAGCAAATCTATATAAAACGTGAAAATGAACGCAGTGTTGGTGACAGCAAGAGGTTAGGCAGTGGGCGAAATCAGCAAACGAGCGGGCTGGGATCTCAAGCGTCTGGTCCAGACATTAGTCTTCTTTGGGGCCATTCCATTTTTAAGTAACTGTAATTGGTTTGTGCAGATGACCGGACAAACAGGGACCATCGCCTACGGACAACCACAAACGGGCCAGACCGCGACTCTTCTGGTGGGGGACGACGGCAACCTGACGCAAGTATGGATGGAGCGTTTGCGCAATCGAGGCGATCGCGTCCGGTTGGTAGATGTTAGTCAGACCCCGCACTTAGTGATGGAATATTTTGCAGGAGTTTCTCGGCAGTTGCTGTTAGGGCAAGTGTCACAGGGGATTTCTGCAGTGGTTGTGAGCAGCGATCGCCCTGAAGCCGCAGAATATGCCAAAACGGCGATCGCCCAGGCAGACTGGTTGAGTGAGGCACCTCACAAAATGCTGTTCGACTTCCGGCAGTCCATGGACAACCTGCAGGAAATTTGGGGGGCCGTCGATGATGTGGTGATGGGAGGGGTCAGCAGCAGCGGCATGAACGTGGGAGAGGGTAGCGCCATTTTCTCCGGCGTCGTCTCCACCGACAACTCTGGTGGATTTGCCTCCGTACGCACGCGTAATCTCGAACCGCCACTCAACCTGTCGGAGTACGACGGCATTCAACTGCGGGTGAAGGGGGACGGACAGCGCTACAAATTTTTAGTGCGGGATGAAAAGCGCTGGGATGGTGTAGCCTACGCAGTTTCCTTCAATACATCTGCAGGGGAATGGATTGACGTGCGCATCCCGTTTGCAGACCTCATTCCAGTCCTGCGGGCCAAGACCCTCCCCAATGCTGGCCCCGTCAACGCCGGAAGCATCTCTGCGCTGCAGGTAATGCTGAGCAAGTTTGAGTATGACGGAGCCCTCAATCCCCACTTCAAGGCGGGGGAGTTTGCCCTAGAGCTTGAGTCGATCTCGGCTTACTCAACAACCCTGAGCTCCACCATTACGATCGATGCCGCTCAGACGGATCTGATCGCTTGGCTAGAGCAACAAAATATCGACTACGCGCAAATTTAAAAGCACATTTGTGCCATCAGCCGAGAGCTGAGCTGAGTGCAGGAATTCTAAACCTACAGGTCATGGGAATCATTGGCTATCCATTGCACTTGAGGGATGCGATCGCGAGCGAACCGAGCGAGATTCTCAGCCCCCAGCTCCTGCAAATGCTGCTGGTTGCTTTGGCTGCTTGTAACCAAAGAGTCTACATCGATGTTGAGGTAATCGGGGACGTAATAGTCTAAACGGGATAACCCTTCCCCAATCAGGATGAGCGCCCCCCGCCAGTTACCATTCAGCAAGTGGTAATAGGCCACCGCCAGTTGTAAAACTCCCTGATAAAAGGTCCGCTGAGGCTCGATCGCTTCTACCCATAACGCCTCTAGGGTGTCGTGACAAGCATAAAACTCCTGACGGTTAAACTGAGCGATCGCCTCTCTAAATTGCGCGGCATCAGACGGCGACAACTCCTCTAATAGTGGATCCACCCAGCGAACCTAGTCTGCGTAGTTTAGTTTCACTTCTTCATCCAAAGTACGGCTGTCACCTGCAAACGGATTATCGGGGGGCAAAAAGAGCATGCAATGGCACTCTTTGCTCTCCCGCATCGGAACGCAGGGGCAGTTCCAGTAGCCGCGCTTCACCTCAGCCTCTTTATCCTCGTAAAAGCGACAGGGGCAGAGCGGAGCACCCAGCTCCTCCTTATGAACCGCTAATCCTTCAATGACAGCTGTGGTCACAGTAGGATCCGAGCAGAAATAGGTATCTGTCCGCTTGGCATACGTCTCAGCAAACTTGCGCATGATGGTGAACGTTTTTTGCTTCGCCTTATTCTGTCCGCGCTGGGTCATAGATTCGGCCACTGTGGAGGGTTTCTCTAGCAAGGGGGAAAACGGCTTGGTAGTGAGCCACCGAAATCGAGATGCTCACAATCGCCTATGGCGGGCAATGAGATTGCAATGTTCAACCAGGCTGATTTCCAATGCTCAGCCAAATTAACACTTTTTCAGGCAACGACCATTCGCCCGTAATGGATCTTTCGCTTTATCCGTCCTTCTCAATCCCCCTACGAGTGATCCCAATCGGGCTTAATGTTCTTCCGGCTGTTGAGATAGCGATCGATTGACATTGCAGCCACACAACCGTCTCCAGCCGCTACTACAGCTTGCTTAAACGGGGTATTGCGAATATCTCCAATTGCCCACACTCCGTCAGCAGAGGTGGCCATCATTTCATCAACACGTACGCCACCGTCAGGGTTAAACTCCACCTGCTCCCCAACGAAATCGGTAATCGGCTTAGAACCGCTTTGATACACAAATACGCCTTCCACCGCTAGCTCCTGACGGTCATCTTCCCCTTTGTGCTTCACCTGGACTCCGGTCACTCCCATATCGTCTCCATGAATGGACATCAGTCGGGTGCGGTTCCAATGTTTAACGTTGGTATTTCCTAACAGAGCCTGTGCATGCTCGTCTTCTGGTAGGGGCTCTTTCACAGTAATCCAGTGAACAGTGGACGCAAACTTCGTCAGTACATGCGCCTCTTCAACGGCTTCTTGGTTGAGACCCACTACCGCAACCTCGCGATCGCGATAGAATGCACCGTCGCAGGTAGCACAGTAGCTGACGCCGCGCCCCAAAAATTCTGCTTCTCCATCAAAAGACGCTACGCGGCCCATGGCACCGGTGGCCAAAACTAGCGCACGCCCCACAAATGTCCCTTCAGGGGTGTAAACCTTCTTGAGAGGACCATCCACCTCAATCCCGAACACCTGCGCTCTTTGGTAATTGGTGCCAAACTCGATTGCTTGCTCCCGCATGATATCCAGTAATTCTGCTCCACTGACTTCTCCAGGAACGCCAGGATAGTTGGCAATCTTGTGGGTAATAGCCAGGGCACCCACAGATGCATTCTTATCTAAAATGACCGTCTTCAGATTGGCACGGGAGGTATAGAGAGCACAGGTGCATCCAGCAGGACCGCCACCAATAATGACCACATCAAACTCAAACGTATCCACTATGCCAATCTCCGGTGAGCGCGGAACCCTACTCAGGATAACTCCGCATTGGAAAAGCGTAGAAAAATTTCGCTGCTATTGGCAGTTAATTTCACGAATATGTGACCTAGCTTGCAAACAGGAATCATCAGAATCGTTAGTATATTCAGCTCAGTGAATGTACGATTGCAGTCCGCTCCCGATGAGAGTATGCCTGGATGCAGTGACAGCCAGCAATGAAGGGAGTCAGTCTCTAAACCCCAATCGCTCCTTCACTGCGCTCACCGAAGTCAGAATCCTAACGTGAGTTGTAACTGAGTCCGGCGGTGCTCTGTTTCAGGCAACGGCTCCGGCTCGTCGCACACCTGAGAGCAATAGCGGGCATAAGAGCAGCTATCGCATTGGTGACCTACTTGGGCGGGCCAATCATCATCCCGTCTCAGCCGCAAGGCTAAATCCGCAATTGTCTCGCGTACGCGCTCTCGATGGTCCAGTGTGACATCAAAACTCACCACTTGAGAGGTTCGCAAATAAATAAAACTCAGGCGTTTTAGGCTGGCTCCGTACTGTTGTTCTAGAGCCAGGTAGTATAATCCCAACTGCAAATCTGTTGCCGCAGGATCCCGCTGGGAAATTTCTCGATTGGATTTGTAATCGATGAGTTCAAGACCATCCTCCAGCCAATCGAGGCGATCGTAACGACCCGTTAATCGAAATTCTAAATTCTCGACTTCTAACTGTCCCTGAATTCGACTTTCTATACCCAGCGGTCGGTGCATGGTGGGCTGAGCTGTAATGAAGGTGTCAAAATATCGCCGAAGTATTTTTTCCCCTTCAGCCACCTGATTATCCGATAAGCGCTCTGTGGATTGAGCCCAGCATGCTTGCAACCATTGCCACTCTGGTCGAGCACTGCTGTAATCCCAGTCTCCATAAACTTTTGCCAACGCGACGTGAAGTGCATTTCCCAACGCCTGCGACCCAAAGAAGGCTCGGGATGGCACTTGGCGTTCGTACTTGAAGTAGTATTCCTGCGGACAGCGATGGTAGGACTGCAGCCGTGAAGCAGAAAGGGGATATACCATAATTGGGTTATAGACTACCTCTAGTCTGCTGCAGATGCCTTAATCGAACAATTGTTAAACATCTCAGCCGCCTGGCCCCGCCGAATTGACTGCATGCCAATAAAAGTTCCCAGGGTGGGGAACAACTGTTCAGCAGCAACCCTTGGGGACTCCCCAGGCTCCATCGCTTAAGTGTCTGGAGTAATCACCATATCTGCCCTCTGCAACTTATCGATAAACTGCCGAGCGGTGCGACCCGAAAAGCCGTTTTGTTGTTGCGCCCATGTTAAGGCCCGTTTCCTCAAGTCCTGCGCACTATTGGATAACTCACGTAACTGCGCTAAATATTCAACGGTCGCAAAATAGCTTTCCTGCGTAAAGGGGGGAAATGTGAGGGTCAGTCCAAACCGATCGCTCAAGGAGAGTTTTTCTTGTACCGTATCCCAAGCATGCACTTCATCGTTACTGGGGTTGGGGCGATCAGCAAAATACTCTTTCACCAGATGACGGCGGTTAGAAGTGGCATACAAACAAACATTATTTGGCCGAGCCGCAATATCTCCCTCCAGCATGACTTTCAGTTGCTTGTAATCCGTCTCATCAGCAGAGAAGGACAAATCATCAACAAACAAAATGAACGACTGGGGTAAGTCGGCAAGCTGTGCCACGACAGCCAATAAATCTTGCAGGTCGGAACGAGCAAGCTCGACAATCCGGAGCCCGCGATCACCGTATTCCCCCAATAACGCTTTCACCAATGAGGATTTTCCAGTCCCGCGCGCACCATAGAGCAAGACGTTCAAAGCCGGTTGCCGAGCCAACAGGGCCTCTACGTTGTCACACAATGCAACCTTTTGACGTCCATATCCATAAATTTCACAAAGAGAGATCGCATCTGGTTTGGCAACCCCCTGCAATTGATGCTCGCCACTATGCCAGCGAGCCGCTCGATATCGGCCAAAAAGCCCTACCCCGTTTTCACGGTAGTAAGTAGCCACAGTTTGCAGACACTGACTCCAACTAGGGGACCCGCTCAGCTGTGCCACGATGGTGCCACCCGCCAGAGCTGTATGACCTTGCCAACCGATGACATCCTCCCCCGTTAAACCTTGCACGGCTTTGGATAACTCGTAAGGGTGCGACCACAACAAATGAAGTCGGTCTAAATCGTGGCCCGCAGCTGCACGTAGCGTTGGTGTAATCGATTGCAAATCATTTCCGGAAGCTAGCCGTGAAAACGGATTGTCATCCTGCAGGAGTTCCTGCATCAACCAGTCAGTCCAACTGACTCCCTGTCGAGTCAACTGCTGAAACCAACTGCCATAGCTATCAAGCAGTTGGATTTGTTCGCGGATGGATGCCTGCTGAGGTGTCTCAATCGCCAACATTGCACACTTCAGCCATGCTTGACCCACCGGAGAAATCAGCACCGAACGATAAACCTGCAATGAGGAAACGGCGATCGCCTGTCGGCTGAGCAATTCTGTCACCAATTCAACCCCAAATGGAGCCTTCAGACCTAGCTTGCGAAAAAAACAGTTGGAAGCAGCTTGTCTAGGGACTACCTTCAGATGGTGAATCTATTGCAACCTTCAAGTGTCTACGGATTGCCATCAGCTCTCACCCTCAACAGGTGAGCCTAGTCATGCTCAGTGCTAACAATTCAGGATTGTACCGTCGGGCATCACCGTACGATCGCAATGCGCTGAGGACAAATCTACCCCCGTCACATGCGCCCCACGCATGCAAACATGGGCCAAATTCGTCTGAACAACTTCCACATAAGAGAGGTTAGCGCCAATGAGTTGCGCACTCTCAAGGTTCGCACCAGAAAGATTAGCACCAGACAAGTTCGCTTCCATCAAGTTCGCATAACTCAGATCGGAATCTGCCAGATCGGCGTTAACCAATTCAGCCTTACGCAACTGAGTCTTTGTTAAGTCGGCTTGTACAATGCAAGCCCCCGTTAAATTCACCCCCGTGCAGTCTGCGCGACTTAGAACAGCCTGCGATAAGTCAGCATTCCACAGTTCTGCACCAGTTAAGTTCGCACGTCTAAAATCAGCCTTCATCAGATTGGCATCTAGCAAATTCGCCTCCCATAGGTTGGCTTCACTTAGATTCGCTTGGTTCAAATTAGAAACGCTAAAGTTTGCCTTCCACAGCTTTGCTTGATGGAAATTAGCACCTACCAGCTCGGAGCGGCTTAGATCGACCCCCATCAATATCGCACCACTCAAATTCGCACCATTCAGAACAACCTCGCTCAGGGTAGCCATGCTCAACGCAGCACCCTGAAGATCCGCATTGGAAAAATCCCGTTCTCCAGACATGTACAGCGCCTGTAGCTCTTCTCCTGTCATCCCCAAAAACCGTTCCTTGACATGAATGCTAACCACTGCGATTCAACTCCCAGACCAATTTTCACCTGACCCCCACGGAGCCTGTCGAGGCATGAAATCAAGCTATAGCAATACAAAAGGGCCATCGATAGTATGCCAAAGGTTCAAAAACAACCGATCTAGTACAAATCAGACACTTGGGTAGAAACACTTAGAAAAAAGACAATATTCCACTAACAGACTATTCAACTACGGAAGTTTGAAGTGTTTTAAAGCATCCCAACGGCTATCTGTCGGGCGATCGTCACCTGCTTTAACCGTCAATCCAGAACAGTCTGCCGAGCAAATTTGTTTCTGGGGCAGAGATAAACACAGCTGCTGGTATGTCCAGTCCTCCACATCAAACATCCCATCGGGATCGAGGGCCTCTACTAAATCCTCCATCCCCAATTCAAGTTCTTGACCTGGCTCGGGCTGATTTTTTTCTAACCACAAGATTTCATCAACATCTGCACAAATTCGATGGTTGTAAGTGTTCAAGCATCGACAACAGTCCAACGTCACTATCGTACTGAATTCCCCGGAAACCTCTACAAAATTTCCGCGGTGGGTTACCTTCACGACCCCTTCGACAGGAGTGAGCGCTTCAAAATCAGAGATCTGCTGGCGAAATTCAACCTCTCGTGTTCGATTGGGCGCTTGCAAAAGATCTTTTAAGGGGATGGGGCAAAGCATAGGTTCAGAGTCATAGGTTCTGCATGCGCTACTCTTGCATGGCCTCAGCCATACACACCACTAAACATCGGTTGGGTTCTCGGCCCCGGCTGAAAGTCGCCAAATCTACATAGTCTTCAGTTGCTAATAATGTATGAATCTGCCTTCGTTCGGCAGACGACAGCGACTGAAGTTCGTATTCTCCGCGCCCAGCCCTCACATGTTCCACTGCTACAGCAACAAGACGCTCAAGTTCTACATTACGATGCTGACGATAACCAGCCAAATCAATACTGTAGGGATGTTGCAGTTCAGAAGGCTGATTGAGATTGAGCAAGGTGTTGGCGAGATACTGCAAAGCATCTAGAGTCGAACCACCTTGCCCAATGAGAGCTTCCTGCTGCTCTGGAAGCAAACGATCGGCATCAATTTCTAAAGTATTTTCGAGGATGCTCACGGATGCGGGAATAGACATCAGTTCTAAAACCGACTCTAACCATGCTTTTCCCCGAGTCATCTCAGCGTCCGCTTTGCTCATCCCTCAAAATCCACGCCCCAGCGGTATTTAAGTTTAGCGCTCGAATGGCAGCGACTCACGTCCTCCATCTTGAGATTTGCTTACGCGGTCTGCTTGACGCCCTTCACGTTCCTGTACAACCCTTTCTTCTTCCACCAACTTTTGAATGTTCTCAGGCAGAGGTTCAAGCGAGAGAAAGTAGGTTTGAACAGTCTGAAAAACATTCGAGATGACGATGTAAATCAAAACCCCAGCCGGCAGAGGGAAAAACAAAAACATGCCGGAAAAAAGGACTGGGGTAATTTTGTTGATGGATTGTTGGTTGTCACCACTTTTCCCGCTGGGTCCAGAACTGTTGATGGCCTGGCTCACGTAGGTGGATAAGCCAAACACAATCACCATAGCGATGATGTCCCAGTGGACAGCACCATCTTCTCCAAAGGCACCGATACGACCCAGTTTTTCAATAAACAAAAAACCTGTGTCGGCAGCGAGACCGGGAACCTTTGCTTGAACCGTTACATCACCCGGCTCTAATGCAGTGATGGTGCCATCTGGCTCAAGGTGAATTCGATCCTCTCCTTTGGTAACCGTCCAGGAGGGAATTAGTTCGCGATCGCCGGAGACAGAAAATTCCGAACGCATGTCTTGGAAGGAACGCCCCTCAACCCCCTGTAGAACCACTTTTGTACTATCGCCTTGGCCAATTTTGGAGCCCAGAGGAGAGGTCAGAACGACTTGGCGATGGAGGGAATCGTTAAAGAAAATATTCTTTGCTGATGTACTTGTGGGGGCAACCTCAACTTCAGCCATGGCCTCGGGCGGAACAACCTTAAAGTTGATGTCGAACGGCACATCGGCAAACGGCGATCCCTTCAAAGTTGCAAACAGGGCAAACAGAATGGGCATTTGAAGCAACAGAGGAAAGCAACCACCAAGGGGGTTCCCAAACTCTTTGTAAATTTCAGACTGTGCTTCCCGCATTTTCATTGGGTCATCTGAAAATTTCTCTTGAGCATCCTTCATGCGCTTTTGCATCAAGGGCTGTGCAACCTTCATCTTGCGCATGTTGCGGATCGACCCAGCATTGAGGGGGTAAAGCGCAAAGCGAATCACTAACGTGAGAAAGATGATGGCTAGTCCATAGCTAGGCACGATTCCGTAAAAGAAGTCCAGAATCGGCAGCATGACATTGTTGGAGAGAAATCCGACGCCAAAATCCATGCGGAACTCGTTTGGTAACAGTTGGTTTACATTGTAGAGGGTTTTGTCGGCTGAGTACCGACACTTAAACTCAGCACCCAGTTTAATTGGTTGATGGCTATCTCAATGCACGTTCATCCATGCACGTGACCATCAGTTCAACTTGATTGCAGTCAGTCGAACAGGCAGCAGTTCGGGAATCCTAACGGGAGTTCGTCACCTCTCCAGCCGCCCCACTTTTATTTCGAGCGGTGCTATCGATGCGCTCCAAGATGTACTCTGACACTTCTCGGAATTTGGGGACAGAGCGCATTTCTAGGCGGCTCCCATCTTTTAAAGTCAGCACAATATCCCCTTGCCCCCCAAACCCACGGGGCACGTTCACCAGCTTCTCTATCTCTTTATAGATAATGTCAGAGCGCTCGCGACCTCTCCAACCACCCATAATGGTTATGCGGCGGTTCGTGATTCGATACCTCACCCAAAGGCGTCTAACTAATGCCCCAACAAATAGCGGCAAACCGACAACGGTCAGACCAATGACCGAATTCGATATCAGGTCGCCCACATGAGGCTTTCCTTCAAAAAAGACTTCTTCCTTAATGGCCATGGGGCACAAGAATCTAAAGAAACGATTAACCCTATTCTAGAGGTTTGCTCCCTTCAAAAACAGGTTAGGGTACAACCACTCCTCACTGATTAGCCGTGGCTGGAGCCTTGTGCGGTGCCACTCAACAAGCCAGCAGCATACAATAACTCGCGCAGTTCTTGGTTGAGTTGTTGCCTGCTACCCCACAGCAGTTCTGAAGCAGGATCGATCTCGTTAGACTCCTGTGATTTCTGAACATCACTTTTTTTTTGGCCTTGAGAGAGTCCTTTCGCTCGAAGCGGTCGAGACCGGTTGGCTGAAATTGCCACCAGGTAACCAGGAGGGATATCAGCCAGAAACTCTTGTAGCTGATGGCGAATGCGTCGTTTGATACGATTACGATTTACGGCATTCTTACAAACCTTTTTACTGACTATTACAGCAAAGCGGCTAGGTAAACCAGCCGCTTTGTTTTCATAGAATTGGTTTTCAGTCACGTCAGAAACTGAAAGGCATCGAAGAGTTAAGCAACGACCACGATACAGTCGACCAGAGCGATACAGCGAGTCAAACGCCTGTCTTTTACGCAGCCGATGATGAGATGGCAGCAATATTCGTTACGCACTTAAGCGAGCCCGCCCTTTTGCACGGCGATTGCGAATTACACGACGACCTCCGGGAGTTCTCATTCGCACGCGAAATCCAGATACACGGCGACGTTTGCGGTTAGTACCGCCTAGAGTACGCTTAGTCACAACTAAACCTTTTTATCAGCTATTTTTGCAGGCCCCCTATCTTAGCGAACCAAGGGCACAATAAACAACTCTCTCCATTGTGTTGAACGGTGAGGGCATCAAAATCGAGTCTGATATGCTAGCTATCCCAGGCTAGTCAAAGCTAATGGGAGTGTTGTGCGTTGAGAGCTTGTTCAAAGCGTGAGTTTGTCTGCGGAACAGCTATGGGAACAGGTTTTAGGTCACCTTCAGGTGCAACTCAGTCGTCCGACCTTTGAAACTTGGATTAAGACGGCCCGGGCTGAGTCACTCACCGATGACTGTCTGACCATTCAAACCCCCAACACGTTTGCTCGCAATTGGCTCCAAAAAAATTACGTGGCCACCATTGCCACAGTAGTTGAGGGAATTTTAGGAGAACCCTTAGAGATCTCTATCTCGGTTGGTCATGGTGAGGATAGCGAGCTCGGACGTTCCTCCACAGAACTGCCTAGCGCTCCCCCGACAGTCGCCTATTCAGATCGGTCCCCCTCAAACTCTCACGTGAGTCCTCCAACCGCAGGCGGCAATACTGCCCCCCCCCATAACAGCGGCGCTCGCATGGTGGAACTGAACCCCAAATACACCTTTCCACGATTCGTGGTCGGGGCCAATAACCGTATGGCTCACGCAGCAGCCTTAGCTGTAGCTGAAATGCCCGGTCGTGCCTACAATCCTTTATTTCTATGCGGTGGAGTTGGGTTGGGGAAAACCCACTTGATGCAGGCCATTGGCCAGTATCGATTAGAAACCGATCCGAACACCAAAATCTTTTACGTTTCGACCGAACGATTTACCAATGACTTAATCGACGCCATTCGGCGAGATAGCATGCAGGCGTTCCGAGAACACTACCGGGACGTTGATGTCTTAATGGTGGATGACATTCAATTCATTGAAGGAAAAGAATATACCCAAGAAGAGTTTTTCCATACCTTCAACACGCTGCACGAGCGGGGTAAACAGATTGTTCTCTGCTCGGACCGTTCTCCCCACCTCATTCCTCGTCTGCAAGAGCGGCTGTGTTCCCGCTTTTCGATGGGATTAATTGCTGAAATTCAGTCCCCCGACATTGAAACGCGAATGGCGATTCTCCAGAAGAAAGCGGAATACGAGGGAATGCATTTACCACTCGAGGTGATCGAATACATTGCCTCTACCTACACCAATAACATCCGGGAACTTGAAGGGGCGCTGATTCGAGCCGTTGCCTTCGTGTCGATTTCCGGCCTGACCATGTCCGTCGAGAATATCGAACCCATCTTGAATCCTCCTACCCAATCCCGCGAGGTGACTCCCTCTGTCATTGTCGAAGTGGTCTGTGAAGAATATAAAGTTAGTGAAGAGGATTTACTGAGCAACTCGCGCAAGCGAGAGATCAGCCAAGCTCGTCAAGTAGCAATGTTTTTGATGCGCAGCTATACAAAACTCAGCCTGCCGAAAATTGGCGAAGCACTGGGGGGAAAGGATCACACGACAGTCCTCTACAGCTGCGAGAAAGTCACTCAAATGCAGCAGAAAGACCCACAGGTGGCCCGACAGATCCAACAACTCGGCGATCGCCTCAGGATTGCAGCCAACAAACCCTAAGCAAGAAACTCAACCCCTTCCTCCTCAGTTAGTCAGTATCCCTACCTCGCATAGCAGCATTTTCTCTCTGTTCTTCGTCAATGGGGAAAACTTTGTTAAACCTGTGGAAAACTTTGACCGCAATCCTGTATAAGCTAGAAAAAAAAATCTTAAGACATTCCACATATAGGGTAGCAGCTAGAAAAAGGCTGCCAAAAGACGCTGTTAGTGTGTATCGTTTTCTAAAGATGCGATCGTCCGATCGCATTCTCCTTGTGCAAAACCTGTGAATAACTCCTGAAAGCTGTGGAAAACTTGTGGAAAAGTAAGGGGAGTTACTAACAGGTATTTTTACCTGTGGAAAAACCCCTCTATTTATCCACAGGTTTTCCACAAGCAGAAAAGGCTTCTATGGCTTATGGAGTCAGCGATCCCCATTATTATCCACAGAATCCACAGCCCCTACTACTACTCTCTTATGTAATTAAAAAGAAGAGTAAGAGTTAGAGAGGGTGTGAGGTAAGTCAAGAAAATCTAAATCGTTTGGGAGAGTCAAAATCAAAAACTCAGCCAAGGGTGAGTGGTAGGATGACGCTGACTCAAGCGGAGTTGCCTTTGCTGTTCGGTGGCTGAAGGTGGGATACAGCCCCAAGGGACAGCGATTTTCATACTCTGCATTCGCTTTAGGGGTTGCCGCCATTATGCAATTGGTCTGCTTGCAAGCCGATCTCAACCAGCACATAGCCTTTGTGAGTCGAGCCGTGAGCAGTCGCCCGAACGTGCCGATTCTGTCGAACATCTTGCTGGAGGCAGACCCAGCGACTGGGACCCTTGCACTGACTGCTCTAGATATGAATCTGGGGATTCGAAGTCAGTTTGAGGCGGATGTGAAGGAAGGGGGGCGGACGACGCTTCCTGCAAGGCTGTTGAAGGATATTGTCTCTCGTTTACCCAATGCGGAACTGACCCTGACCCAGCCAGACGCCGATGCCCCGACTACCATTTCTTGTTTGTCGGGGGAATACCAAATCCGTGGGGCACATGCGGCGGACTTCCCCGAATTACCGGAGATTGAGGGCAAAATTGTAGAACTTTCTGTCGACGACCTGCTGCGGGGGATTGGCAGTACGCTGTTTGCGGCTTCGGGGGATGAGACCAAGCAGGTGCTAACCGGTGTTCACGTCAAGTCAATTGACTCTGGTTTAGAGTTTGCGGCAACAGACGGTCACCGCTTAGCGACGATTCAGGTGCTGGGAGAGGACGAAGAGGGGAATTCAACACCCAATGCGGCGGTAGAAGGTTCACCTCCATCTTTAGAATTTACAATTCCCGCACGCACGTTAAAAGAATTAGAAAGTGTTTTGTCCAGTCAGGCTATCCCTCAACTGAACCTGCAGTTCGATCGATCGCAGGTGATGGTCACGTTGCCAGATATCACCATTACCAGTCGTTTGCTAGATGGTCAGTACCCCAACTACGGGCAGCTAATGCCCAACCAGTTCGAGCGAATGCTCACGGTAGATCGGCGCGAGCTGATGTCTGCATTGGAGCGTATGGCGGTGTTTGCCGAGCAGAAAAACAATATTTTGAAATTCAAGCTGTCGACAGAGTCACAGACGTTGTCCATTGAGGCAGAAGCTCCCGATGTTGGAGGCGGTCAGGAGTCGCTGGACGTGCAGTTTGCTGGAGAAGATATAGAGATTGCGTTCAACGTGAAATATTTGCTGGATGCACTGCGGGTATTTGATGCCTCGGAAGTACGCTTGCAAATGAACGGTCAAACCCAACCAGCTGTCATGGAACCTTTGGGGGCAGCGCGATTGCGCTACCTTGTGATGCCGGTGCAAATCCGCAACTGACGAAAGCCCTCATCCCGATGGAGGACGGAGATGGTTCAACGAGATTTCAAAGTTCAACGAGATTTAGGAATCAGTTTCAGAGGATGTTTTTTCTAGGCTTCGTTCGTCCACTTGCTCCGCTGGAACCTGTTCCCAGCCATGCACTTCACCTTTGACAAATACTTCTTGTACATCCATCTGGGCGGCAAGGTCAGGGTTTTGACTCAAAAACACTTGTGCTGACTCCTCAGAATCAAAACAGCAAGCTTGACCGTTGGCATTGACGGCTAACCGACCGTTGCGATCTAGCAAGCAAAATAGACCGCCTTCAGGGCGACTGTAGCTGGTGTCTGTACTGATGGGGGTATCGGCCACTGACGACATCGTGACGTCCTCGAAAAGGTAAAGATTACAGGGTCCTCGAACCACATGAGTGGGACGGTATCTCAACCCTACACCAATCTTTTTCTCCATTTTGGAGATGCTATGAAATGTCAACGAGTTTCCGTTGAGCGAGGTTCAATTATGGATACTCTAGCTTGTCATCCTGCTGTCGATCGCCGTTGTTGGAAGCTTCCCATTCTTCTAGCTTGTTGGGAATGTGATGGCAACCGCCAGGAACGGTGACGCGGGTTTTATCTCCCCCCCAAGCACAAATGTACAATCGCTGTTCTTCTGAGAGTTGCCTGGCTTGGCTGAAATCAGCGTCTTTGATATTGGCACCCGTGTTGTAGCCGGTTTTGAAGTCCCGCTTGGGGTCGTCTCGGCGAAAGGGGGTGGCGGACTCGGGGGATCCTACAAACAGGAGAGTTTTGACGAAATCCACGTGGTGCAGTTTGGCCCGATTGAGATTGCTGGAGATCAGGTTGGCGTAGGACAAATCGCAACCGGAGAGGTCAACATCGCTCAGGTTAATGTCGCTGAGGTCGATGCCTCGCAAATCGGTGTTGGACAGGTCTGTACCCGATAGCATAGTGCCTAGGTTGACCACTCGAATGCCTTTGAGGCGATCGCGCTTATACCAGCCTTTGCCATCCAGAATGGGTCGACCCAGGTGGCTGTCCCGCTGCAATGGACTGAGGAGGTTGGAGACAGACAGGAAACGCAAAACCCGGGCTTTGCCAAACGGATCGGCACCGCGCAGAATAGCGGCTGTCCGCCCTGCGGCAATTGCCCGCTCCAGCGGCCAATCCTCCAACTGCCCCTCTTCGTTGAGCACTAAATCGGAAATTCCTTGGAAATAGGCGTCGATGGTTTGTTGTTGGGTAATGAGGTTTTGTTGGCTGGTGAGCTGGACGGAGGTACGCACCTGTTGCCAAGCTACCCACAGCGCCACTAATGCAATGGCGATTTGGCCAACGGCGCTAAGGGCGCTCCAGTTAACGGATTCTGACCATTGGTTGAGAGAGCCGAGAACGCCGGAGAATTCCAGGATGGCGAATACAGCCAGCAGCAGCAGTAGGGTGGCGATGACCAGTTCAATGCGCTGGCCGAAGATGGATGAGAGGAAGGCTTGCCTAAGGGGGACGATGATGACGGGTAAGGCCAGCAGAAAGAGTGTGACAGCACCGATGATGCCCAGCCAACTGCTACCGATTGCGAAGCTCGTGAGCACGAGGGAGGTAGCCATGACTGTCGCTAGGATCCAGCGGCGATCGCGGGCAAGTGCTTCCCCGGCAGGCAACGATTCGGTGGTGAGGAATGGGCTAGCAGAGTTGAAATCGCTAGCTGACGGGCGATTGGAGTGAGGTGAAGGGGGGTGGCCAGACGAGGGAATAGTCCGATCGAGACAGTTTTGCTCGTTGGGGGAATCTACAGACTCCATGGGCATTGGCAACCTGTGGCTGCAGGGGCTAAATGATTCGTCACTCTAGTGTATTGATAAGAACTTGGGAAAGGGGAAGATTCTCAGCGGCCTTTCTCGCATATGCAAAGATTGCCCTAAAGACTGCCAGATCGAGCTAGACCAGAAGCTAGATCCCGACTGAATGACGAGAAAACCTCGATCGAGCGCAAGAAATGGGTGGTTTTGGAGACAGGGCCTCGATAGGGTAAGGCATATGCGATGCCTGTGGATAGGTTGATGGATGACCCTCTTGCCGAACGATACCCCTGAACGGCTCGGTACGAGCAAGCTTGTCAGACCTCATGACCAAGGGACCTACGAACGCATTGCTGAGGCGATCGCCTTTATGCGCCAACACTATGGTGAGCGGCCCGATCTAGAGACAATTGCCCGTCACGTCCACTTGAGCAAGTATCATTTCCAGCGGCAATTTACCCAGTGGGCTGGAATTAGCCCCAAGCGGTTTTTGCAATTTTTGACGGTGGAATATGCCAAAGAAAAAATGGCTGAAACCCTCAGTTTGTTAGAGCTAACGATGGATTCTGGGCTGTCTAGCCCCGGTCGGTTGCACGATCTATTTGTCAGTCTAGAGGCGATGTCCCCTGGAGAATTTAAGTCGGGTGGAGCGGGGCTGAAGATTTGTTATGGCCTGCACGAGACGCCGTTTGGTGACTGTTTAATTGCTACGACTGCTCGAGGAATTTGCAATCTTCATTTCTTGAATGGTGCAGATGATAGGTTTGCTGAGGAATATCTGCGCCGGGAATGGCCGCAGGCTGAAATTGTGGGCGATGGCGATCGGACGGGGGAGATTTGCGATCGGATTTTTCAGGGGTTTGGAGATCGTCGTTCCCCACCGATCGTGCATGTCAAAGGAACGAATTTCCAAATTCAGGTATGGCGGGCATTATTGCGGGTGCCGTTAGGAGGGGTTGCTTCCTATCAAGGGTTGGCAAAGGCGATGGGACGCCCTAAAGCAGCCCGAGCGATGGGGAATGCAATTGGCCGCAATCCTGTTGCATATCTCATTCCTTGCCACCGAGTGATTCGCTCGTCTGGGGAATTGGGGGGATATCGCTGGGGATTGGAGCGCAAGGCTGCTTTATTGGGGTGGGAGGCCAGTCATATCTCGCAGCCTCAATAGATGTTTTCTGGGGGTTAGGGGTTAGGACTCGAGCGTTTCAGGATGGAGGACAGGGGGTTTGTGACTGGTTTCGATGTGATGGAGCTGCTGTTGTTGGCGGCATTGTGGGGGGCATCGTTTTTATTGATGCGAATGGCGGCACCGGTGTTGGGACCCGTGTGGTTGATTGAAATGCGAGTCTTGCTGGCGGGATTGGTGTTACTGCCGATGCTAGCCAGGTGGAATCTGTTGTCTGAATTGCGTAAGCATGTCCGTGCCCTATTGGTGGTGGGGGGAATTAATTCTGCGCTTCCATTTGTCTTATATGCGTTTGCCTCAGTGTCCTTGCCTGCAGGGTTTACATCGGTTTTGAATGCAACTGCACCCTTGTTTGGGACGATAGTGGCGGCAATTTGGCTGCGAGATAGGGTGACTCCGGTGCAATTGGTGGGGTTGGGACTGGGGTTTGTGGGGGTGGTGATATTGGTGGGTTGGCAAGGGATTGCCATGACTCCTGCGATTGGACTCTCTGTTGTGGCTGGCTTGGGAGCAGCGATGATGTACGCAATCGCCGCCCCTTTTATTAAGCAATATCTGGCGGGTGTATCCCCCTTAGTGGTAACCACCGGAAGTCAGTTGAGTGCGGCACTGTTACTGCTGCCAGTTTTACCGTTGACGGTTCCTGCACAAGTTCCTCCGTGGAATATTGTGGCTTACGCGATCGCGCTATCTCTTTTTTCGACAGCGTTTGCTTATCTGCTGTATTTCCGGTTGATTCAGAGGGTGGGGTCCACCAAGGCACTGACGGTCACGTATCTCATTCCGGTGTTTGCGATGGTGTGGGGGGCGATAGTGTTGCAGGAGACTGTGACGCTGGCGATGGTGTTGGGGTGTGGGTTGGTGTTGCTGGGCACGGCAATCGCCAACGATATGCTGACTGGAGGTTTGCGATCGCAGGCTAACCGTTGAACGGATTGGGTTGTCTCGGACCGTGAGGGTCAAGAGAAGTGGCGATCCTCATGCAGGTGTGCTTGCTCATTCTGAGCAGATCGCCCATTTCATTAGTGTGTCCGATCGGAATGAATGTGGCTCATCGACGATACTTCGTCGAAGGAATCTAGTTTTCCTTCGTCGGGGTTATCTATCTTGGGAAAGGTGTGATGGATGGTCTTGGATGTTCGCATATAGTCGATATCCCCGAGTGTCTTAGACTCATCGGGGCTGAGGAAAAATTCTTGGGTGTTTTGCTGTCCAAACAGACGCTTTAATAGTCCAGCCATATCGGTTGCCTCAAAACTGATGCTCTAAGGCGATCGTATCTGGCGAAACCTAATCGAGGATTGGGTATGACAATTCGGTCAATAAAAGTATTTATTTTGATACATGTGGGGATGGTTGACTTCATGGGAATCGGAATCGCTTGTTCTAATCCCCAATGCGATCGATGAGTGGGAGCATTCCCGATTCGTTAGAGTGATGAAGCTAGCTTTTTTTTAAAACTATGACCGTACAGCGCATCGAACCCGGTCCCGGTCAAGAATCCGTTTGGGACTATCCCCGCCCCCCGCGCCTGGAAGACAGCTCGAAACATATCCGCGTCATGTGTGGTGGTGAAGTCTTGGCCGATACCCACCGCGCTAAACGGGTTTTGGAAACCAGTCATCCTCCCACCTATTACATCCCTTCTGAAGATGTCCAAATGGAATATTTAGAGGTGGCTCAGAAGGGCACTTGGTGCGAATGGAAAGGAAAAGCGACATACTTCACCATCAAAATTGGCGACACTGTACTCCCCGATGCTGCTTGGAGCTATCCCGATCCCACTCCGGAATTTGCCGAACTGAGAGACTATATAGCCGTTTATCCAAGCAAAATGGATGCTTGCTATGTCGATGGCGAACAAGTTCAGGCGCAAGCAGGTGATTTTTACGGTGGCTGGATTACTAGCGACATTGTGGGACCGTTTAAAGGAGGGTTCGCTACCTGGGGCTGGTAGGCAAAAATCCAGATCGAGTCAGGTTAATCCTCTTCCTCAATTTGTAGGCGAATATTGCGGGCGGCATCGCTCAGACCTAGCTGAATCTGTACTTGACTGCTGGCTAAATTGTCTACCTGTTCCAGCAACGCTCGCAGGTGAGGGGTGCTGGCTCCGCTGCGACCATCCAGCTTGTCTGCTAAATTCCCCAGTCGCTTCCAGGAGGTATACACCTTTGCGATCGCCTGTTCCAATTGAGCCGCCTGATTGACTAACTCTGCCGTTTGGTTCAGACAGCCCAACCGCAGCGATTCGTCTAACGCGGATTCCAGATTGACCTCTGCCTTGGCCAGGGCCTGCACCCGTCCGGCAGATTCAATGTATTTCGAGAGATAGCGGGCAGCAGCCGTTGCCTCTTTTAACGTGTCGATGTCGGGGGTGCGAGCAACCTCTGTTTTTAGGGTTTCTTGGTGCTCTTCCGGCAACTTCTCCATTTCACGTACTAATGGTGCTAAGTACCGGGTGGGAATAACGTTCTCAGCTGCTTTGGCGCGCAGCTCGGTGGGCAGCAGTTCAGAGGTCATGGCTGTCCATTCATCCGACAGCTGCCGCACCTCGCGACGGGTAATGCGATCGCCCCGTTGTGCTGCTTCGCTGACCATTTGCTGTACTTCGGGGGCCGCCTGTGCCGTTTCCACGAAGGCCCGCTTGCTGAATCGTTCAATGTTTTCCGGTTCTAAGGTGCCATCCACCAACAGTTGGTCGGCGCTATCCGCAAGCTCGATCCACCGGTAGGCCTGGCTTTTCCCCAGTTCGCGATCCTTTAGCCAGTTCAAAAATCCTTGACCGCGACCGCCGCCGTGTTTCTTTTCGCGATCGCGAATTACCCGCAAAATTCGCCCCCGCCAAATATCCGACTGCAGGTCGAAGCGATCGCAAACCTGCCAGGCGGCATCCACCTGCTTGAGAAAATCAGCTTCCGACATCTGGCCATCTTCAGGGTCGGGGAGTTTTAAATCGAGGGAGGCAACCCCTTCTAGAACATTCCGATCCAAAGTTGCGCGATCGAGGGTGGCAGAAAGCTCTGATGTGGGGCTCATGCAGCGATAGGCCATGAAACAGCCGTATCAGTATTACATGCATATCTGGGCCTGCCCGAAACGTATACGGGCAATTTTTACCTTTTGTCAGTGCTGGACCTCTGCGGTTGCCAGTTTTGGAACTACTTCTTGCCCTTGGGGAAATGGGCGATGCGGGCAATGCCGTAAAACACAATGCGGTCGCTTTGGACTCTGAGGCGATCGACCGAGAGTTGAGTACCGTCCAACTTGAATTTTTCTAGATCGAGCAGAGAATTAACGTGTTGTACTAATTCCTTAGCGAGCTCCAATTCAATACCAGTGGCATTGTATTCCACATCGCTGAAGTACATTTTGGTACCCCCCTCAACTTGAAGGGAAGCCGTCCAGCCTAAGGGAACCCAATCGCCGGTTTCCCCTAGTTTGACCTCAGTCTTGAGCTTGAACTGACGCTCTTCGGTGAGCTGGACGTCGGTGTTGCGAAAGTCTAGCTTTTGTCCGAGAAAGGTCAGCCGCTGTAGTTTCTCGATGGCAAACGGGGTGTTGAAAGATTGGGTCAAATCTTCGGGAGTGAGCACCACCCGCATCGTTGCTTGAGTAGGGCGCTGGAGTTTAACCATCCCTCGGAAAACTGCTCCAAAGTCAATGGATACTGACTGCAGGTACAGTTCCATGACCTCCAGTCGGAGACCGTTATACATGCGCAAGCCTTGACCGATCAGGTCAAAGCCATCGACACTTCCCTGCAGCAACTTAGCCACAGGCTCCGCTCGAACCCGAGCATCGAGGGTTTCTGTGCGTTCGAACAGCGCTGCAATCGCAGCTGTTACCGCCTTGCTAACAAGACGATCGCCGTTTTGAGGTGAAAAGGGTAAGCTGCCAAACAATGTCGCAGTCATTCTTCCAGACAATACAAGCTAGTCGCATCCTAGCACGATGTTAAAATTTGTTAAGTAATGCTTGTCACCTAAACGATAGCGATCGTGGTTCAATAATGAGTATAAACACGCATTATACCGGGTGCGTTGCTATTAGACATCATCCGAGTATTTTTCCACTACGTCCAGTAAGGTCATAATTCCTTGCATCGGTAGCAGATCGAATAAGGTCAGTTCGGTGCGGCCCCCCGCCAGTTTGACCGGAATCTGCTTGAGCGCTTCAGTCACCGACTCTTCGGTGACTGTACCCTCTTCTACAAGTGGCATCATTTTCTCTGCGACAACCGTGTGTAGCTTGGCATCTGAGAGATAAAGGTGCCACTTGGCGATATCAATGTAAACCTCTTCCCCCAACTTGGCTGCCAAGGTTTCTATCTGTCTGGAAGTTGCAGTCATGACGATTATCTTTCCTCTGTATGCTTCTTTTTGCGATCGATGGAGGGTGCTCTTTCACTAGAGGTCAAACAGTTAGTTAGTCTTGTGGGTCTGTTGCCTCTGGGTTAGGGTCGTAGCCAGGGTAGCGGGCCAGGATTAACACCCAAAGTGCATTCACCGTTAATAGGGCCGTCCAGCCGATTACGAAAGGCTGCAGCCAGGGCCAGTCTGCCCCATACAGCAATTGGAAAAACCACAGCCCTGTGACTAGGGTGCTGTACACCATGGCATGGGCTCCCAAGGTGTAGCGATCGTCCTGGAAACGATAAGCGGGATCGCGGCGGGAGGGAGGAGTATCCCAGCGGGGTAACGGCATAGTCTTCAATCGTTAAACAGTCTCGCTCTTCCAGCATAATGTCCTCTTGCTTGCAGTGCCGAGGTAGACCCTTAGATTGGGTAAGGGGCTACCATTTCGCTAGAGAGCATCGTGCTCTGTGCATGACCGTGAATCTTGAGTCTGCATCGATGCAATTCCGAATCACGGTTGACACCCGTAAATTAAAGTTGCTAGAGGGGTAGAACAAGACTTATGAGGCCTCAACCATGCCATCCATTCCCGCTCGACTGAGGCACTTCCTGTCTGTGGCGACTCTTGGGTTGGTGTTGTGGGGATGTGGGGGTGAGCGCCCTTTGGCCCCTTCAGCTGCACTCTCGGGGGTTAAAACGATATTTGATGAAAATAACCCCAATGTGAGCGCTAACGGTCGCTATCTAGTATTTTCCTCCAACCGCGATGGTTCTCACAATGTTTATCTCTACGATTTGCAGGAACGGCGCATCCAGAATCTGCCTGGCTTGAACTCGGAGCAATTTTCTGCCACTCAACCAGCGGTTAGTGAAAATGGCCGATTTATTGTGTTTGTCTCGAACCGGCTGGGAAAATCTGAGGTGTTTCTCTACGATCGCCAAACCCGTCGTCTGGAAAACATCAGTCGAGGAAATCCAGGCGATGTACGCAATCCAAGCATTTCAGGGGATGGTGGAATCATTGCCTACGAGACCAATTCGTTGGGGCAGTGGGATATTGAGGTCTATTTGCGCGATAGCAGCGCCCCCCGAGATGTCCAGATTGAGCAACCCAGCAGCTAGTGGTTCTCAGGCTGAATGCGGAATAGGTAGGTTTCCATTCAATTCAACACCCAGGTCACTAAGCCTGGGAAAACAACGATCAGCAGCAAGCCCACCAGCTGAATGCCGATAAACGGTACGACCCCTTTGTAGATGCTGGTTGTGTTCACGTCAGGTGGGGCAATTCCCCGCAGGTAAAACAGTGAAAATCCAAAGGGGGGGGTGAGGAAGGAGGTTTGAAGATTCATGCCAATCATCACCCCGAACCACACCAAGAGTTCGGTACCGCTGAGGCCGCGGTAGCCTACCTGCAAGATGGCAGGAGCCATTAAGGGCACCACGATAAACGCAATTTCGAAATAGTCCAGGAAAAAGCCCAGCAGAAAAACCAGTAGGTTAACGAAGATTAGCAGGCTAACAATTCCCCCCGGCAGACTCAGCAAAATTTCCTCAACAATGGCGTCCCCATCCAAACCAATAAAGACCAGGCTAAATAGGGTGGCCCCCAGCAGCAAAATAATCACAACCGTGGTCAGTTCGGCAGCCGATCGCAGTGCGTGGGTTAGCATCTTCAAGTTCAGTCGGCGAGTGCAGGCGGCCAACACGAGCGCACCCATTACCCCCATTGAACCGGCCTCTGTGGGGGTGGCCACTCCTGCAAAAATGCTGCCCAGCACCACTAAAATCAGGAGGAGAGGGGGCAGCATGACTTGAAAGACTCGTCGGGCCAGTTCTTTCCCAGGGATATTGATGAGTTGAGCGGGTAGTGCTGGGGCCATCTCGGGGTTGAAATAGGCGATCGCAGCGGCATACAGCATGTACATCAATGCCAGGCCGATCCCGGGTACCAACGCCCCCAGGAATAAGTCCCCGACAGAAACCCCCAGTTGATCTCCTAAAACAATCAGTACGACGCTGGGGGGAATCACTTGACCCAGGGTGCCCGAAGCCGCGATGACCCCGGCAGATAGCGACGGGCTGTAGCCGTAGCGCAGCATGACTGGCAAAGAAATCATTCCCATTGCCACCACCGTTGCCCCAACCACGCCGGTGGCTGCGGCGAGTAAAGCTCCCACCAAGACAACACCGATTGCCAATCCCCCCCGCATTCGACCGAACAGTTGGCCGAAGGTTTCCAAGAGGTCTTCTGCTAATCCGGAGCGTTCCAGCACAGTCCCCATCAAAATAAAATAGGGGATAGCCAGCAGCACAAAGTTACTCATGATGCCAAATACCCGCTGGGGCAGGGCTGACAGCAAAATGAGGTCGAAGTGCTGAGTTGCTGTTCCGATAACCGAAAAAATCAGCGCTGTACCGCCGAGGGCAAACGCCACTGGATAGCCCGTGAAAATTAGGAGCAGTGCCCCCAGAAACATAAATAGGGCAAGGTTATCCATTGTTCTGCTCCGTCTCCTGTTCCTCACTTCTCTCAGCGGAAAGGGGGGCACCGGATTGACGTGGGTCAACGCCGCTGAGAATGGCGATATTTTTGATGATTTCAGAGATTCCCTGCAGTGCCAGCAGGACGAAGGCAGCAATCACCACGGTTTTAATGGGATAGCGAGGGAGACCGTTGGGGTCTGGAGACGCTTCTAGACTTTTCCAAGATCGCACCACCGGCGGGTAGGTAAACCAGATGTACACACCGCAGATGGGGAGCAGAAGTACCGTTGACCCCACTAAATCTACGATGGCTTTCCCTTTTAGGGAAAGACGGCTGTAGAGAATGTCCACCCGTACGTGTCGATTTTGAGAGAGCACGTAAGCGGCTCCCAGACAAAACACCATCGTGAACAGGTACCACTGCAGCTCGATGTAGAGGTTGGAGCTCAGGTTAGTGCCGATAAAGCGGGAAATGTAACGGACGATTGCGTTGTAGGCCCCTACCAGCACCATGGCAAACATAAGGACGAGCGTTAGGCGGCCCATCCATTCGCTGAGGCGATCGATGAGCTTGGACAAGCGCAGTAATTGATTCATAAACTTCCCAGCAACGTACCGATGAGAGGGGCGCTTCCCAAACTGATGGGGTGCCTAGATTGTCTTGTGGACAACTATCCTCGCGAACTGCTTAATCGGCAAGCAGCCGGTTGAGAGGGATATTTCCCGGTTGGCACTGAATAATCGGTAAGCCTTTCGTGGAATTGACTGCCTGTTGACAGGTGAAAACTTGCTCTGGGGTGGCTAAGTCACAGTGGGTTAGGGCGATGCGATCGGCAAAGAAAAGCTGATTCGTGACCAGCCAAGGGGGGGCGTCTTTGGGAGGGTAATCGACGGCATTCATCACTGTGATGATGTTGCTCAAAACCAGTGGGGTGAGGCCAAATCGGTTACGAATGGCACGCATCACCGGCACGGGGTCAGTCTCGTGGCTACCCTCCACAAACAAGTGACTGTAGGCTCTGTTCTGATGGTGTTCTAAAACTGTTTTCAGCGCTTGATGTAGGGCGTCTGAACCACTACAGCAAATGCAGCTCGTGGGCGATCGCTCGGCCTCCGTGCCAATCTGTGCCGTAGGATCGGGAAGATGTTGCAGCAGGCTAGAGATCAGGGTGGATTTGCCGCTGTGCTCGAAACCAACGATGAGGGTTACTGGTAATCGCGGGAGAGAAATATCGGACACGATGTTGAGAGGACAATCTGTTTGGACCTAAGTATTTCTCAATGGGTGGTGACTTAATCAGCGGAGGTACTGGTTAACAGCTCTGAGGCCTTGAGCTTCATGGTTTTGAAAATGTTGTAAAAGCCGTTAGCCCGCGATGGAGTGAGGCTGACTTTCAGGCCGGTGTCTTGGATAAAGTCTGGTTCGATGGGGGCGATTTCGGTGGGCGAGAGGCCCTGCAAACCCCGAATCAGGAATGCGACTAACCCTTTGGTGAGCTGAGAGTCAGAATCCCCCGTGAAGTGGACTTTGCCGTCCACCAGATCGGCCGTTACATATACGTTTGATACGCATCCGGGCACTTTATTTTCCGGAACCTTTGCGGTATCTGGCTGCTCGTCTAGTTTGTTAGCCAGCCACAGCAGTTGCTCGTAACGTTGCTTGTTGGAGGATGCTTTTTGAAAGCGCTTGACCAATTTATCGAGGGAGGCGGGAAGAGAAGCTGCTGGCATAGGACGGCGAGGCAAGGTGCTGTCATACAAGTGTCAATCATTGTAACGGCGATCGCCCAACCTTTATTTCCGGTTCAGCTGGGGTCAGATTGAGGTCAGTGGACGATCGGTGAAATGCCCGATTTTTCTCTCCAGCGGCTAGGTCTGGATCGTGGACCTATTGTTTTACGCTTCGATCTCGCGGTGAATTGTGTGTCTTCTTTGTCCCAACTTCTTCGATCTAACTATTATTTTCTTCCTTGTCCTGTAATCCATTCAATTGCGGTGAACTGAGCATCTATTGATGAGTTAGGAGGCTTGAGACTCTATAGATAAGTGGCCTTGGCAGGAGGCTATTGATTAGCCTCTAAGAAAAAGGTCGAACTGAATAGTTGCTCCCCATGAATTCGCAGGCTTTACTAAAGTATGAAGTCAATCTAAAAAGCTGCTTCAACTATGAACAAAGGTGAATTAGTGAGCGCGGTCGCTCAATCTGCAAAGGTTAGCAAAAAGGATGCAGAGAAGATTTTATCGGCAACTTTAGAAACTATTGTTGAGACGGTTGCAGAGGGTGGGAAGGTGACGTTGGTAGGATTTGGTTCCTTTGAACCCCGAGAACGCAAAGCGCGCGAAGGTCGCAATCCGAAAACAGGGGAAAAAATTAAGATCCCTGCTGCTCGTGTTCCTGCCTTTGCTGCTGGCAAGTCTTTTAAGGAGAAAGTTTCGACACACTAATTGCTTTACCCTCAAGGGGGTTTGTCAAGAAGGAATGACATTTGTCATGGGCATTAAACTTGCATCTTATGCCATGTAGTTCGCCAGTGTGGCTAAGAAATTTGAGGGAATATCACCTCGTAAATAAAGTGTAAACCTCGTGAGAGGTTTTTCAAAGAGACCAATCGATTGTGACAATCCAGATTGTGAGATTGATGATTTAAAAAACTAAAACTGCTGTTCTAGGCATCGAGAGGTCTTCATGTCGATAAGGGGATCTCTCGATTCTGATACTTGAGCTTCAACGTGTTTTCCCTGTGAGCAGTTCCATTGCCATAGCATCATCATCTCGTTCCCGAGCGGCAGGTAAAGACAGGATTGCGAAGAGCGCAAGGTTGTATTCACTGATTCAATCTCTAGCTCATTCATCCGCTTGGGTGTCCGACTCCTGCGAAGTGGGGATCGAACGCAGTTTGACGTCTGTCAATTTTGACATTTTGACTTTTGTCAAGGGGGTTTCAGGGGCTTTTGGGACCAGTTGCGACAAGGGTTGTAATGTTTCGTAACGCGTTTGCATCATGTTTTAACAAGGTTAGGATCTTCTGCTAAAACAAAGGGCAGATCTTGCTATTTTTGGGTGACGCTGGGAATTTCCTTCCCGATTGAGACAGCTGAAGCCAGTAGCTACTTGCACTAACCGCTTGGAGAATTTGCACATGTTCACACAGGTTCGGCCATCGATTCGACACATCGAGCCGGATGCAGTGGGTGATCGTTCTCTGGTCCGCGTTGTATACGTGGTGCTGGAACCTCAGTATCAAAGCGCATTGTCTGCAGCCGTTCGGGCGATCAATGCAAACAACCCGAGTATGGCGATCGAGATTAGCGGCTACTTGATTGAAGAGCTGCGCGATGCCGATAACTACGGAGCCTTTAAGAATGACGTGGCCAAGGCCAACATATTCATTGCCTCGTTAATTTTCATTGAAGATTTAGCAGAAAAAGTTGTAGAAGCCGTTCAGCCCCACCGAGATCGCCTGGATGCGGCGGTGGTATTCCCCTCGATGCCTCAGGTGATGCGCCTGAACAAGATGGGCAGCTTCTCCATGGCTCAGTTGGGTCAATCCAAGAGCGCGATCGCCCAGTTCATGCGCAAGCGCAAGGAAAACTCCGGCGCGTCTTTCCAGGACGCCATGTTGAAGCTCTTGCGTACCCTGCCCAAGGTGCTGAAGTACCTGCCTGGGGATAAGGCCCAGGATGCTCGCAATTTCATGCTTAGCTTTCAGTATTGGTTGGGCGGCTCTGAAGAGAACTTGTCTAACTTCCTGTTGATGATCGCCGACAGGTATGTATTCGATGACGAGCAGAAAACCGATCGAGCCGAACTAAGCTACAACGATCCCGTTACCTACCCCGACATGGGGGTGTGGCATCCCCTCGCTCCCGAGATGTACGAGGACGTGCGGGAGTATATGAAGTGGTACGAGTCTCGGCCCGACTTGACAGTTGACCAGAAGGATCCGCTGGCCCCCTGTGTCGGTTTGGTGTTGCAGCGGACTCATCTGGTGACAGGCGATGATGCCCACTACGTAGCCATGGTGCAGGAGCTAGAAAGCCTAGGTGCACGCGTTCTTCCCGTCTTTGCTGGCGGTCTAGATTTCTCCAAGCCGGTTGAAGCATTTTTCTTCGATCCCGCTGCTAGTGATGGTGCTGTACCGTTGGTGGATTCAGTGGTCTCGCTAACAGGGTTTGCGCTGGTGGGCGGTCCTGCTCGTCAGGATCATCCCAAAGCAATTGAAGCTCTGAAGCGCCTGAACCGTCCTTACATGGTGGCTCTGCCTCTGGTCTTTCAGACCACCGAAGAGTGGGAGGAAAGTGACCTCGGTCTGCATCCCATTCAGGTGGCGCTGCAGATGGCGATTCCCGAGCTAGATGGTGCGATTGAACCCATTGTTTTGTCCGGTCGCGACGGGAATACTGGTAAGGCGATCGCCCTGCAAGATCGGATAGAGTCGATTGCTCAACGGGCCATGAAGTGGGCGAGCCTGCGTCGCAAGCCCCGCCTCGACAAGAAGCTAGCTATTACTGTATTTAGCTTCCCCCCCGATAAAGGCAACGTCGGTACCGCCGCATACTTGGACGTATTCGGTTCCATCTACCGCGTCATGGAAGGGATGAAGCGCAACGGCTATACCATCGAGGAGCTGCCTGACAGTCCTAAGGAGTTGATGGAAGCGGTTATCCACGATGCCCAAGCTCAGTACAGTAGCCCCGAACTGAATATTGCCTATCGCATGTCAGTGCGGGAGTACGAAGACCTCACCCCTTATGCCCAGCGGTTGGAAGAAAACTGGGGTCCCCCTCCCGGCGAACTGAATACCGACGGCCGCAACCTGCTGGTGTACGGTAAGTCCTTCGGCAACGTGTTTATTGGCGTCCAACCCACCTTTGGTTACGAAGGGGACCCGATGCGGTTGCTGTTCTCCCGTTCCGCTAGCCCCCACCACGGTTTTGCCGCTTACTACACCTATCTAGAGCGCATTTGGAAGGCGGATGCGGTGCTGCACTTTGGTACCCACGGCTCGTTGGAATTCATGCCCGGTAAGCAAATGGGTATGTCCGGTCAGTGCTATCCCGATAGCCTGATTGGCAAGATTCCCAACCTCTACTACTACGCTGCCAATAACCCTTCTGAGGCGACGATCGCCAAGCGCCGCAGCTACGCCCAGACGATTAGCTACCTGACTCCTCCGGCGGAGAATGCCGGACTTTACAAGGGGCTGAAGGAGCTGAGCGAGCTGATTGGGTCCTATCAGTCGCTGAAAGATAGCGGTCGTGGCATTCAGATTGTCAACGCGATCGTGGAGCAGGCTCGCATCTGCAACTTGGACAAGGACATTGAGCTGCCTGAGGTGGATTCGAAGGAGCTGTCTCAGGAAGAGCGCAACACTTTGGTCGGCAAGGTGTATGCAAAGCTGATGGAGATCGAGTCTCGCCTGCTGCCCTGCGGGTTGCACGTGATTGGGGAGCCTCCCTCCGCGGAAGAGGCGATCGCCACTTTAGTGAACATTGCCAGCATCGATCGCCCCGAAGAGGAAATTATGGGCCTACCGACGCTGGTGGCCCAGAGCATCGGTCGCGAGATCGAAGAGATTTACCGCAATAATGATGCGGGTGTGCTGGAAGATGTGCAGCTGCTGCAGGACATTACCGAAGCGGTGCGGTCTGCAGTTGGCGCTCTTGTGAAGGAGCAAACGGATAGCGAAGGGCGCGTCTCTCTGGTGTCCAAGCTTAACTTCCTCAATTTGGGTCGCAAGTCCCCTTGGATTACGGCGCTGGAAGAAGTCGGCTTCCCCAACGTAGATGCCGAGCAGCTGAAGCCTCTAATGGAATTCTTGGAATTCTGCTTGGAGCAAGCTTGTGCGGACTTTGAGCTGGGCAGCTTGGTTAAGGCCCTGGATGGCGAGTACGTTCTGCCCGGACCCGGGGGGGATCCGATTCGCAACCCTAGCGTTCTTCCCACTGGCAAGAACATTCACGCTCTCGATCCCCAGTCCATTCCCACCAGCGCTGCGGTGCAGTCGGCCAAGATTGTGGTCGATCGCCTGCTGGATCGTCAGAAGATCGATAACGGCGGCAACTGGCCCGAAACCATTGCTTGCGTCTTGTGGGGAACGGACAACATCAAAACCTACGGCGAATCGCTGGCTCAGATTATGTGGATGGTGGGGGTTCGCCCTCAGCCGGACTCTTTGGGTCGCGTGAACAAGCTAGAACTGATACCTCTAGAAGAGCTGGGTCGTCCTCGCATTGACGTGGTGATCAACTGCTCGGGTGTATTCCGCGATCTGTTTATTAACCAGATGGCTCTGCTGGACCGCGCTGTGAAGATGGCGGCGGAAGCAGACGAGCCTCTGGAGATGAACTTCGTGCGCAAGCACGCCCTCGCGCAAGCGGAAGAAATGGGGGTGGATGTCCGTCAGGCGGCCACTCGCGTGTTCTCGAATGCGTCCGGTTCCTATTCGTCTAACGTCAACTTGGCGGTGGAGAACAGCAGTTGGGAGGAAGAATCCGAACTGCAGGAGATGTATTTGAAGCGCAAGTCGTTTGCCTTTAATTCCGATAATCCCGGCGTGATGGATGGGTCTCGCGACATATTCGAGAAGGCGCTGAAGACTGCGGATGCTACGTTCCAGAATTTGGATTCTTCCGAGATTTCTCTCACGGATGTGTCCCACTACTTTGATTCCGATCCAACTAAGATTGTGTCCACTTTGCGGGATGACGGTAAGACTCCGGCTTCGTACATTGCCGATACGACGACTGCGAATGCTCAGGTGCGGACGCTATCCGAGACGGTACGGTTGGATGCTCGTACCAAGCTGCTGAATCCCAAGTGGTACGAGGGGATGCTGAGCCACGGGTACGAAGGGGTTCGCGAGCTGTCGAAGCGTCTGGTGAATACGATGGGCTGGTCGGCGACGGCTGGTGCTGTGGATAACTGGGTGTACGAGGACGCGAATACCACCTTTATCGAAGATCAGGAGATGCGCGATCGCCTGATGAACCTGAATCCCAATTCCTTCCGCCGCATGGTGGGGACGTTGTTAGAGGTGAACGGTCGCGGCTATTGGGAGACGTCTGACGAGAATATCGAGAAGTTGCAGGAAATCTACGCTGAGGTGGAAGACCGCATCGAAGGGATCGAGTAACGTTCTTCTCATACTTGGGACGTTGCTGCCCTAAGTTGAATCGTTCGTTTGTCCCCGGTGGGTTACTCCTACTGGGGACAGCTTTTTGAGGTTTTTCGCAAACCATGAATCTTGTGGTGGAGATACGAGCGATTCAAAAGCCCTAGCACCTTCAGTTATTTGATGAGTTTGTCGTATTCAACATGGGTGCCAATCCATACCCACGAAATTCCGCCTTCAACTTCAACGCCTAAAGCTCTGTAGCCCTTACCTGCTCTGACTGACCAAAACTGTCCGACTTTCTTGAAGTGCAGCGACGGGTGAGATGGATTTGATTTCAGGAGTTCGTAGTTTCGATCGGCAACTCGTTGAACCGCTTCCGGTAATGCGTCGTAGCATTGCCAAAATCGCCGAGTGGTGTAGTGCATTAGAGTTTGCGACTGCTACCGGTTTGAAATTCTGTCCGAGCTTCCTGGACAAGAAAGTCAAGTTTGCCGACTGCTGAATCTCGTTCAATCTGTTCGTCCCATTGTTGCTCGTCAAGATCTAGAACCCAGTCTGCGAGTTGAGTTAACTCTTTGGGGGAGAGCTTCAGAATTGCAGCTTCGATCTGTTCAACTGTTGACATTGCTCAATCTGAGTCTTTGGGCTGTCCTTACCCTAACAGAAAGCTTTTAAGCGGGAGGAATGGAGCTGCTGAAGCTGAAAGTTGTCCTTAGATCGGCTGATGAACCTGAATCCCAATTCCTTCCGCCGCATGGTGGGGACATAGTTATTGGAGGAGTCCTCTCTACCCGACTTTGCTCCGGAAACACCCCTCGGACTGTAATCCGGAGTTGAACCAAGCCGAATAATTGCTGATTTGCTCCGGAAATACCGCTCGGACTGTAACCCGGAGTTGAACCACGCCCTGTTTTGTTATCCAAAATGGGCCGGCTTTGAACCACGCCAATAGACTAAGTTCTGACAGTTTCCTCCAAGCCAACTGCAAACAGACGTGATAGCCTTCTGGAATCAACAGGATGAGTTATCCACTGTGATTAACACCATCAAAGCCTTATTGCAGAAACACCAGCAGCGGGTTCGCAACCGAGAATTTCTCGAAGCAGCTAT
This sequence comes from Synechococcus sp., assembly GCA_051439605.1. GTDB lineage: Bacteria > Cyanobacteriota > Cyanobacteriia > Thermostichales > PCC-7336 > PCC-7336. The sequence continues at coordinate 515 of JBFRWN010000043.1, read as the reverse complement.
GGGAGCTAGTGCCCTACTTGCAACCGCCGATGGCGAAGTGAGTTTTGCAGAGCTCATGGCCCGAGATTACCTGTTAGATCGGGTGGAAATCCTACATATGTTCGATTCGGGAATGGCTTCAGACCTTTTTCGTCAATATGCGGAATCCATTCAAGAGGACAGCGATGCTGGAGCGGCCACAGTATTTGAATCCGTCAAAAAATTATCCGGCGACGAAGAGTTAGCACTGTTATTGATTCGCGTTTGTATTGCCATCTGTAAGGCAGATCTGACTTTTAGCGAGCGAGAGCGTGCGATCGTCGCAGACCTGTGTCAGGTTCTCGGTTTAGAAGGGATTGACCTCGACAGCCAGACAGAGTTTGAATAGGCGGATTTTTAGCAACTACCTGGCCTGCAATGTACCGATCGAATCGTCTCATTTTGGAAAAGGAGAATGTTTCACGATTGGTACGTAAAACACTCTCCTTTTCCAAAAAGCTCGAGAATCATATCGGAGCTATCTGGATGTTTGTCCA
>JBFRWN010000042.1:0-39945 GCA_051439605.1 Synechococcus sp. | reverse complement strand
TGGCAGCAATTCTGGGAAGAAAAGGGAGTGTACGTCGCCGACCCCAAACAACCCGGCGAAGCCTTCAGCATGGTACTGCCCCCCCCCAACGTCACCGGCAGTCTGCACATGGGTCACGCCTTCGCCTTCACCCTGCCCGACGTCATCACCCGCTACAAACGCATGCGCGGCTACAACGTCCTCTGGGTTCCCGGCACCGACCACGCCTCCATTGCCGTCCACGCCATCTTGGAGAACAAGCTGCGTCAAGACGGAAAAACCCGCTTCGATTTAGGCCGCGAAGAATTCCTCAAACAAGCCTGGGAGTGGAAGCACTTTTCCCACGGCTCGATTACCGGACAGCTACGCCGTCTCGGCCTCTCCCTCGACTGGAGCCGCGAACGGTTCACGATGGATGAAGGGCTGAACAAAGCAGTCATCGAAGCCTTTGTCCGGTTCTACGAAGAAGGACTGATTTATCGCGGCGAGTACCTGGTCAACTGGTGTCCGGCCACCCAGACAGCGGTGTCGGATATCGAAGTTGAAAACAAAGAAATTCAGTCCCATTTGTGGCACTTCCGCTATCCGCTGTCCGACGACCCGGAACGCTACCTCGTTGTCGCCACCACCCGCCCCGAAACCATGCTGGGGGACACCGCCGTCGCCATAAACCCCAACGACGATCGCTACAAAGATCTAGTCGGCAAGCACATCCGCCTGCCCATCCAAGATCGTCTCATCCCCATCGTGGCAGACGACTACGTCGATCCAGAATTCGGCTCGGGCTGCGTCAAAATCACCCCCGCCCACGACCCCAACGACTTCGAAATCGGCAAGCGCCACAACCTCCCCTTCATCAACATCCTGAATAAGGATGGCTCCATCAACGAGAACGGCGGCATCATGCAGGGGCTCGATCGCTTCGACGCCCGCAAAGCCGTTGTCAAGTGGTTCGAAGACAACAGCCTGCTAGACAAAATCGAAGACTACACCCACTCCGTCCCCTACAGCGATCGTGGCAAAGTCCCCGTCGAACCTTTCCTCTCCATCCAGTGGTTCTGCGACGTCAGCGGCATGGCCAAGTCCTGCCTGGAATCCTCCCAAACCCAGCACGACCCCGCCTTCATCCCCGAAAAGTGGACCAAAGTCTACGAAGGCTGGCTAGCCAAGCTGCGCCCCTGGTGCGTCTCTCGCCAACTGTGGTGGGGCCACCAAATTCCCGCTTGGTACGTCAAAGGCGACGACAACCCTCAAAACTACGTTGTTGCCCGCAACCTGGAAGAAGCCCAAGAAAAAGCGCGAGAGAAATTCGGTGCCGATGTCGAACTCGTCCAAGAAGAAGATGTTCTAGACACCTGGTTCTCCTCCGGTCTGTGGCCCTTTTCCACCCTGGGCTGGCCGGATACCACCGAAGACTTCGATCGCTACTTCCCCAACACCCTGATGTCCACTGGCTTCGACATCATCTTCTTCTGGGTGGCCCGCATGACGATGATGAGTTCGGAGTTGGCACACACGCTACCCTTCAAAGATGTGTATATCAATGGGCTCGTACTCGACGAAAACGGCTCAAAAATGTCGAAGTCAAAGGGGAACGGCATCGATCCACTTGAGCTGATGGACAAGTACGGCACCGATGCCTTGCGGTTTGCCCTAGTGAAGGAGGTGATTGGCACCGGCCAAGATATCCGCTTGGCCTACGATCGCAAAACTGGCGAATCCTCCACGGTGGAAGCAGCCCGCAATTTCGCCAACAAAATCTGGAATGCTTCCCGCTTCGTCCTCATGAATCTAGAGGGCAAGACCCCGGAACAGCTGGGACCCCCCGACCCTGACGCACTGGAGCTGAGCGATCGCTGGATTCTATCTCGGTATGCCTCCACCGTTCAAGAGGTTAGCCGCCTGCTGGATAACTACGGCATGGGGGACGGAGCCCGGGTGGTTTACAGCTTTATTTGGGATGACTTTTGCGATTGGTATATCGAACTGGTTAAATCCCGCCTCTGGAGCGACGACGCACAATCCAAGCTGACGGCACAGCAGGTCCTCGCCCAAGTGCTAGAAGGCATGCTGAGAATGCTGCATCCTTGGATGCCTCACCTCACCGAAGAAATTTGGCAAACTCTCACGCAGGCAGGGGCCAAAACCTCGATCTCGGTAGAGCCCTACCCCACTGCCACCGCAACGGAGATCGACAAACAGCTGGAGGCCGATTTCCAGTTGGCGATCGATGCGATTCGCACCGTGCGTAATTTGCGGGCGGAAGCCAGCATCAAGCCGAATCAAACGATTGCCGTTATTTTCCAGAGCGAAAACGAAGCGGAACGGGCGGTACTCACTCGTTCGCAGGATTACATCAAGCGGCTAGCGAAGGTGGAAAACCTAACTATTGTGTCGGTCCTGGAGGAGGAGCTGAAGCAGGTAGCAGCGGGGGTGGTGGGAACCATCCAGGTGCTCATGCCACTAGCAGGGCTAGTGGATATTGAGGCTCTCAAAGCCAAGCTGCGTAAGGACTTAGGCAAGATTGAAGGGGAAATGAAAGGAATTAACGGTCGTCTGAATAACCCCAATTTTGTCAACCGTGCTCCGGCAGACGTAGTAGAAGCAAACCGTCAATCGCTGGCAGAATTGCAAAAACAGGCTGAAATTCTGACGGCGCGGTTAGAAAAGCTCTAAGCACCTAGCATTTCAGCTGTGTTGTTTATCCTTCAACGCGCTCTTGCGATTGCCTCTACCAGCAGTCTTGCCGCAGCACCACTTTGCCAATGGCCTTCCCCGAAGCCAGGTAGTTATGGGCGGTTTGGACAGTGGCAAAACTAAAAGACAACCTGTCTAGTAGCGGACGAACTTGTCCAGCATCGACTAGTGCGGCAATTCGCTTGAGGATTTTGCCGTGCCTCTTTCGTCCCTTGTTGTGCAACAACGGCAACAGCATAAAAATCACATGCAGGGTCAATCCTTTGGCGTGCATCAAACTTAAATCTACGGATTTGCGGGTGGAGATACAGGAAACCACTCCTCCATAAGCAGCAGCTTCAAACGATTTCAGCAAATGCTCTCCACCAACCGTGTCAAATACCACGTCGAACCCCCTACCATTTGTGTATTCTTGTACATAGTCCGCGACCGACCGAGCTCGATAGTCGATCGCCACATCGGCCCCCAAATCAAGGGCAAGCTCTGCTTTTTGCGGGGAGGAAACAGTGGTGTAGACCTTACATCCGATCCATTTGGCCAGCTGGACCCCCATATGACCCACCCCTCCAGTGCCACCATGCACGAGCACTTTCTGGCGGTGAGAAGAGATTTTGGCGCGATCGATCAGGCTTTCCCAGGCGGTAATACCCACCAGTGGTAGCGCAGCCGCACTTCCCATTGTCAAGGATTCAGGTTTGTGAGCCACTAACGCTGCATCCGCCACCATAAATTCAGCCAGTGCCCCCGCCGATCCCCGCACTCCTCCCGCACAGGCATAGACTTCGTCTCCAAGGCTAAACCCCTTTACTTTGGGGCCAATTTCCTCCACGTAACCCGCCACATCACCATGCAAAATAGCGGGAAGGGCAGGGGCAAAATCTGGACCGTGTTGGCGAATTTTGTAGTCCACTGGGTTAACGCTACTGGCGGCCACCCGAATCAGTAGGTGGCCGGTGGGAACGCTGGGGCGAGGTAGCTCCACCACTTCAAACTGACTTGATTCACCATACGCTTTGATGATTTGTGCCTTCATGAATATCGCGGTACGAACAGATTCCAGTACAAATTAGATACGCAAATGATAAGCCGCTAAGGACCTGTCATACGCTTTTTCCCCGACTGGAGAAAAATCCACGGTAAAACTGAAATATCCCGAGTACGGACAGCAAAATACCAGCAGATCGTGGCTAACTTGCGAGGAATTATTCAAAAAAATCCCACAGATTTCCTTTCGTTGGACCGGATTGGATTCGTTGAAGCTAGTCGGGGATGTCTAACACTTCTGCCTCAGTGCGTCCATCTGGCTGTGACGACCATACGCCAACTCGATTCAAGATAGCCTCATCCTGCACGCCCCTAAGAAAATTGTCCCGTCGGTTGTTGAAGCTGTAGCCTTCTACCGTCGCTAGACCGCTGCGGATTAACTCCTCGTTCATCTGAATGCCGTTCAGCCAGAGATAGGCTTGTACCGTCCCCGTTCCGGCTGGACTACGCTGGAAGTTGTCTCCCTCCAGACGAATCTCCTGGTGAAGCATTGAATCTTTGATGGCCGCGATCGCTTGCTGCTCGATTTCGGGGGCATAGTCGCCCACATTGCGGACGCCGGCCAGTTGAATCACCCGCAACTGCTGCTCCCCCTTCACGTGGACCACCACTTGATTACCGCTTAACACTTTAACGACCGTCGCAGTAGGATAGCGATCGAGAACATTGTTGTCGAAATAGAACGGATAATCAGGGACAATACGAGGCTCTCCGTAGGCAAGTGCTACTGTTGGGGCCAGAATCCCTACCACAGCACAAGCCAAAACATAGGGTTTTAGCATTGCTTATTCCTCGTACTTTTGAACATTGAAATGTGGCAATTGTAGCCGCCAATATTTAATTCAGCTCGTTAATACTAGGAATAAAAATCTTTTGAAGATAGGTATTTTTGCTATTAAAAATATAACCGTTCTTTTGACTGGACTTTCACTTCTATGCCCCGACTCATTCCATTTGACCAGTTATGACGAGCGGTCATCTGTTATCATCATCGGTCAATTACATGGGTAGTTGGGGTTAAAACCGTGAATGTGAATGCGTTGAGTTCCCAGTGCATAAGGCTACGAGTGCGTATAGTTTAGGAACAGTGATTCGATCCGATGCCTGTGACTGAATCCTCGAACTCCACCCAGCGCCTGCTTGACCAGCTCCAGTCGGCAAATGTTGTGGTTGAAAGTTTGGGGGTATGGCGCGATCCCGTTACCCAAGAATTGCACTTACAGGAAGACCCCATAGAGGTGGCACGTCGACTTGCTTCGGGGTTGGTTCACGAATTGGAACTTGCCTCTGCTTTTGTTTGGTTTTACGATGCTGCCGATGATGCATTAGTCATGCAGGCTCATGCTGGATTGGTCAGTCCGGCACTGGCCCAAATTAGCCACTTGGTGCCGGATGAAAGTCCTATTGGGGCACTGGTCAGCAGTCGGACCCCAAAGCTCAGCAACCATCTCAAAGCTGAACCCTGGATCCAAAGTCCCGAATGGATTGAAGCAGAACACCTGGTGGGGTTTGCGGGTTACCCCATCACCCTAGGGACCGATCTGATCGGATGCGTAGCGGTTTTTAGCCATCACACCCTCGAACCAGAATTTTTGGAGGTATTGCAGTTTATCTGCACCCATACTTCCAGCGCGATCGCTACGGCACGCCAAGCCCACCTGTTGCGACAACAGGCTCAGCAAGAAACCCTATTAAGAGAAGTGGGGCAAAAGCTGCGCAGTGCTGTCGGTGTTTCAGAGTTGTTAGAGAAGACAGTGGCAGCTGTCGGATCGGCCTTTGACTGCGATCGCGTCCAGGTACTCCTGCTGCCAGAGTCCCCCCACGAGCCACTCGCGATCGCCCCACAGTGGTTTTCCTCTGAGAACTCAGACCTCAACTCGCTCAATGTGCGGGACTTATCGCAATGGGTGAGCAACTACGGCCCTACGCCACAATCCCACACCATCGCCTGCCAAGATATGTTGGCGATTGAAGATGAACATCTGACACTGCGCCAGAGGTTAGTATCGGCAGGATATCGGGTGACTGTTTCTGTACCTGTCGTTCTGAAAGAAGCGGGTCAGGAACAACTCTTAGCGTATTTGTTGTTGGGGTGGCAAGAAGAGTTGCCACTTGAAGAAGGTCAGCTAGAGCTACTAAAAACGATCGCCTCCCAAGTGGCAGTAACCCTCAACAAGGCAAAACTATTAGAGCAATTCCAACAACAGGCGGAACGGCAGGCTTTGCTGTACCGAATGACGGATCGGATTCGGTACTCCCTCAACCTGGACGAGATCTTGCAGGCAGCCGTCACAGAGGTGGGGGAAGCTCTACAGGCCAGTCGGGCACAATTTTTGTTTGGGAACTCCAGCCTCATGTCTGCCACCTATCGCTATGCATTTGCCCAGACAGGGATAGACTCTTGGCTGAACCGCGAAGTCTCCCTGGCAGGTAATGCCCTAGCGTTGAAACTGTTTCGCCCTGACGAAGCCATCGTGATTCAGGAATGGTCATCCCTGGACGATATCGAGCCTAGAAACCGACGCGCGTTGCAGCGGGCAGGGGTGCAATCCTTGATCGTGGCTGGGATGAATCTAGGGCAAGACTACTATGGCATCCTGAGCGTTCACCGGTGCAGGTCCGATTATTCCGTCGTCTCTACACTTCAGTATGAAGAATCCTCCGAACGGACTCCGACGATTGACTACTCCGCATCAAAGGTTGACACCACAGAGGGAAATAAAACAGCGAAAACTCCAGGTAGCATCGTCTATTCACACAACACCACCCAGTGGAGCGAAGCCGATCGCAAGCTCTTAAAGGCAGTGGCAGAACAACTCACCATTGCGATTAATCAATCTCGGCTTTACCAAAAAACTCAGCAGCAGGCGAAGCAGGAGGCGCTACTGAACGAAATTAGTGCCGATATCCGCAACTCTCTCGATCCTACGCAGGTGTTGGAATCTATTGAGCAATCTTTAGCGGCCACATTAGAACTGAAGAAATGCACCATCCAGCTATACGACGGTACTACGACTTCTCCCCCCTCTTTCCCCTCCGAAGGACCGGACATACGCCCGCTGACTTTATACGAAACTCTGGCCAATGGCTATCCACTGCAGTTAGAACCTGAAGACCTTGCCCGCATGTCCGAGGCAGAACTGGAATTTTTTCAACTGCCCGTGAACCGCGCCTGTGCCCTGATTCCTCTTCTACAGGCAGGGGAACTCATGGGGACCATTATCATGATTGCCTCTCGCAAAGAGAGAGTATTTCCCCACGAGAAGTTTTTGTTGGCGATCGCCGTTGCCGAACAGGCAGGTATCGCCCTTAAACAAGCTCAATTGTACGAACGAGTTAGTCGTCTGGCCCAGCGGGAAATGCTGTTACGCAAACTGGCCCAGGAACTGACTGGGACCTATGAGGTGGAGGGTATTATCCGGATTGCCCTAGAGGGGATGGCAGATAGCTTAGGGGTCGATCGGTGTGACTTTATCACCCTATCCTCGCAGCAAGCTGCCCAATTGGCCCAATTATCTTCTGAGGATCTGCAGCAGCAAATTGAGGCCAAAATTCAGGCAAATATTGGTTCATCCACCGCTGAAACATCAGTTGGCAAACCGGCTCAGTTTCAATTGGCCCAGAGCTTCTTACGAGATACTAGTCCGCCAGATGGTGCGTCCCCCGACACTATTAATTCAGCCAGGATCGCTCGAGGGAATAGCGCGGACCGAGACAGGGAATTGGAAGAAGACCCCTCACTGGAAAGTGGAGTCAGTCGAAGCCAAATGGCGGATGGGGACGTTGTCTCCGATTTGAGCTGGCTACTGCTGATGATCTGCTACGGGCAACGGGAAAGTTTGCAGATTGAGGATGTGCGTAAGTACCCCATTTCCCCACAAGCGCGTCAAAATTTACTGCAGGCTGGGATTTCTGCTCTGGTGGCCGTGCCGGTCACCATTGGGGAGGATGTGTTGGGGGTATTGTGTACGACGCTGCATGTATCTCCATCTTCAGAAAGCAAGGCTAATCTGACGAGCCCACGGTTTTCCCCCGCCGAACTAGAGCTGTTGGAGGCGATCGCCGACATGACCGCTGTAGCCGTTCAGCGCACCCAGTTTTCCGAACAAGCTAGAATGCGAGATGCTTTAGCCGCAGCCATGAGGGGATTAACAGAGGGGCGCGAAGCCGAGAGTAAACGGCTGGCAGCCGATTTACACGATCAAACCATCGCCGATCTTGGGGCTATGTCCCGCAAGATGCGTCAATTAGCCTCACTCATCCCCACAGATCTTGCCTCTCCTTCCGACAGTGGGGAAGAGGTAGCGCAAGCAGGCACGACGGTAGAGAAAAGAAGCGAAGCACAAAGCGGGGATACCCATACCAGCGGGATGACGCTAAAAGAACAGCAGCGGGAAATTGCCAACATTAGCCAACAGCTAGAAGATACGATTGCCGAGCTGCGATGCATTGTGGAAGACCTGCAACCTACCGCCATGCGTGCCTTTAATTTAGGGTCTGCACTCCGCAGTTTGCTCGAACGAGCGGCTCAGCGATCGGCCACAACCCTGCTGACCCGATTTGAAGATCGGACCAATGGAGAACTGGACCGTTTGGAGCCTCTGGCCCAAAGCACGCTGTTTCGCATCGTGCAGGAGGCCCTTAATAATGTGGTCAAACATGCTGGTGCCACCCGCGTCGATTGCAGCATTCGGATGAATGGCGATCTCCTCGATGTAAAAGTGATCGATAATGGGCGGGGAATGCCAGACAACCCGACCCGCGAAGGTTCCCATGGATTGCTAAACATGCGCTATCGGGCGGAATTGATTGGTGGAGAAATTAGGTGGTGCGCCCGTAAAACGGGGACGGGAACAATTGCTCAGTTACTCGTTCCCCTCCCTGAGCACACCTAAACAGTCACTATCGCCTGGAGCAAGGGTTGGTACGCTAAAGCGATCGCATTGGCCATTTCAGTCTGTTCGGCTAATTTAAGGCCTAGCAAGCGTTATGGTCGTCGATTGTCCTGAGCGATTTGACGATTGCCATAATCGTTCACCTGCAAGGGTTGGGCTGCGTCGATGGGTACACATTAATCTACTGTCGCAGCCCGCTTACGGACGGGTCATCTCTACTGCCACTTGACCGTCAAAATCAGGTATGGGTGGCGAACATTTAGTCAGGTGTACTGTCACCTTCTCTACCCCACAGAGAGCTAATAATTCATCAGAGACGGCCTTGGCCAGTGCCTCAATGGTCTTAAACTTTTGCAGCTTTACGACGTCCTTGACTGCCTCAATTGCCGAAACGTAATTGACTGTATCATCGATATCGTCACTCTTCTCTGCTGCTCGTAAATCAGTCCATAACGTCAGATTCACCGCAAACCACTGCCCTAAAACTTGCTCCTCTGGCAACAGACCAGTGTAGCCGTAGCAAAGAATGTCGGAAACGTGAATTTTGTCTTGCAACACCTGCTCCTCAATTAAGAACCACAGCTTAGCGGCACTGGGGGGATAGGAGTCCATCCTCTAGCGTTCATGTGGCCAAAAATGCTGTTTCAGGACATCCAGCTTCGAGCAATCCCAATAATCGATGTGGGAGTCAATCAGACCGCGATCGCCAACGGTCAACTCGCTCCAACCGGGAATGCCGATCCGCGGCTTCCAGGGTAAGGGAGTCGTCCAGGTCAGCGTCCAGTGGGTCACGATCTGGTGGTCTTTCGTCTCTAGCGAATGCAACTCAAGCAGGGGATCTCCAAACCACTTGGCAATAAAGGCAATATTGCGTTTGTAGGCATCCAGCCCGCGAAATGTAGTGAGTGGGTCTTTAAAATAGACATCATCGGCATAGATATCGTAGGTCTGGTTGTGGGGAAATCGTTGGTAGTCCTCGCGGATGACCTCTGCCAGTTGTTCGAGCGATTTCATGCAATTCCCCTCGCGATCGATGCCCTTCGACACTAAAACCAGAAGGGGTTACGTGACAATATATGCACCAATAGCAGAGTCGAACCTCAGCCCTCGTTCTGCTCGCCCTCCATTGAAAGCGACTTGAAAAAAGTCTTTGACCCGTTCGTTCCTCAGCGCCCTTTCATCCGTGAAGTAGTTATGTCTTCGCTTCACACGCTCGGCATCAGTGAAGTTAATGTAGAACGCATTGGGAGATATAAGATTGCGCGCAGTATTTCCCAAACGGGCCTGCTGCTCTCTTCCAGACTTATTATCTGCAAGGTTCAGTGCATTATCGTCTTCGTTAATTGAAATAAACAATCGGTTGCGTACTTTTACTTGGTTGACCCAAACTTCATGGCCCGGATTATTCACATCTGCAGACAACATAATGATGTTGTCTAAAAAGTGCGTCTCCCCTTGATAGGCGGACGACTCGACTAAGTTTTCTAATAAGTAGTTACCCATACTATGCATGGCTAGACTAAATTTCTGACCGCAATCATTATCGCGATGCTTTCGGAAATAGCCCCCCAGTTTCTCGAAAAACCGATCGAAGGCCAAAAACGATTCCGATGCTTGTTCCTTATCGTTCAGATAATTGAGGGGATGCCCATCAGAAGGCCACGTAAATAGAGCAACTTCTAAGTCATAGGTCTGTTCAATCCGGTAAGCGGCCTCCAATGCTCCTTTGAAGCTAGTATTAAAACCATGGCAAAATATCAAGCAGTTTTTTTGCTCGCGGCACATTAAATCTTGAGTTTTGAGAAATGCTGCCTCGCTGGCAAACATCTCTTCTCCTTTATAGACTTCGCGATCGTTGAGAATCTCTACTGTCCATTTTCCGTCTTCTTTAGATGCCTTAGCCAGACGCAAGATGCCCGGCCCTTCATTATTAAATGAGATACCAAATCTTTTTTCTGGAGATTCATTCTCTTGTAAATTTCTATTCGTTATCACGTACATGAATTGCCCTCAGAAAAACGGCGTTGTTTTTAGAACATAGATTCACTCATTGACCAAAAGAGATAAGAACGAGTTTTCTACTCTGGGTACAACGATCCTTGCGATTGAGATATCTTACTGTGACTGTTTTGATTGTGTCCGAAAACCAGCTTTTACTACATGAAATTTTACGGGTTCCGTGCCTCAAAAGGGATACTCAGCAAGGTTGGGTAAACGGTGCGTTCGACGAGCAGATATTCAAGTGCCGGGTCTCTATCCAGCGTCCCAAACAGCTTGACTCGACATCCGATTCAATATCCGATCGCCCCACACTTTGGCAAAGCAGCCAAGACCCTTGCCAATCCACTAGGATCGTAGCGACCCTCTATTGCACACCATGACCCTCACTCGAGACATTCTTACTTCCTTGCCGGGCAACGTTTACGAGAATTTACAGCGGGCAGATGCCACTTGGGCCGCTATCCGACAGGGAACATTTTCCACTCCAGACGTGCTGATCGAGAGCCAGGAGCCTGTGGGGGAATGCCAGTTTGATGTGGCGATCGCCGGTGGCACCCTCGGCATTGTCATGGGGGCAGCACTGGCTCGGCGAGGATGGCGGGTGGCGGTGCTGGAGCGGGGAGAACTGAAGGGGCGGACACAAGAATGGAATATTTCCCGCAAAGAGCTGCGGGTCTTGGTGGAACTTGAGCTCTTGACCGAAGAGGAGCTAGAGGAGGCGATCTCGACAGAGTTTAATCCGCTGCGACTCAGCTTTTATGGCGGAGAGGATGTGTGGGTGCGGGACGTGCTCAACATCGGGGTCAGTCCGATGTACTTGCTCGATCGCCTCAAAGACAGCTTTATAAGGTGTGGAGGGGAACTGCTGGAACATTGTCCGTTGCAGCAAGGGGTTGTGCATCCCGATGGAGTGGAAATATTGGTTGGAGATCGCCGCATCACGTCTCGACTCTTGTTAGATGCGATGGGGCATTTTTCACCAATTGCTCGACAAGCGCGCCAGGGTCAAAAGCCGGATGCCATTTGCGCGGTGGTCGGTACCTGCGCCCAAGGATATCCCCATAACGAGACAGGGGATTTGCTGGTGTCGTTTACCCCGATGACGGGGCAATGCCAGTATTTCTGGGAGGCGTTTCCTGCTCATGACGGCCGTACCACCTACATGTTCACCTATCTAGACGCCCACCCCGATCGTCCCAGCCTTGAAGACTTTTTTGAGGAATATCTCCGTCTGCTGCCCAGCTATCAAGGGATCGAGCTTGACCAACTTGACTGGCAACGGGCCCTATTCGGCTTTTTCCCTTGCTATCGCAATAGCCCACTGGGAGCACCGAGCGATCGTATTCTGCCCATTGGAGACAGCAGCGGCAGTCAGTCTCCCCTCAGCTTTGGCGGTTTTGGAGCAATGCTGCGCCACCTATCTCGCCTGACGGCTGGCATCGACGAGGCACTGCGGGCGGATGCGTTGCGGCAACGGGATCTCAACCTGCTCCAGCCCTATCAACCCAATTTGGCGGTGACTTGGCTATTTCAGCGCTCGATGAGCGCCCGAATGGGACAGCAGCTGCCCCCCGATCGCATCAACCAGCTGCTTGTCGCGGTGTTTAAGGCCATGCAAGAGGCGGGGGAGGGCGTCCTCAAACCCTTCTTGCAGGATGTGGTTCAGTTCCCCGCGCTGGCGCAGGCGTTGCTGAGGACAACGGCGATCGACCCCATCATTACCTTGAAAGTTCTGCCTCAAGTGGGCATACCCGCTTTGGTGGAATGGACAGGGCATTATGCTGCATTGGGTCTATACAGTCTCTTGAATCCTGTGGGGCGCGCCCTGAAACCGGCAATTGATGTTCTTCCCGATCGCCCGAAATACCGCTGGCACCAGCGCCTGCAAGCCTGGAAATACGGCTCGGGTGGGGATTTTGAGGAGTAACGCTGTAGAACTAATCGGTCACCTCCGCTCACCAAGAGACCGATTTCAAACATCGTCATTCGAGACAATCAATGGGGACAATAGAAGTGCTTGAGTAGGTGCTGGTTATTGGAACGTTCGTTTGCACATGTGACGGTGTTGCGGGAGGAGTCAATCTCCTATCTCAATGTCAATTCCGAGGGCCGGTATTTAGATGCAACTGTTGGCGGCGGTGGACATACGTTAGCGCTCATTGAAGCAGGGGCTAGGCATGTTGTGGCACTTGACCAAGATGTGGAGGCGCTGGCAGCCGCTCGGGAACGGTTGGCAGAGTATGTGGAGGCCCCCGAGGTCGACCTTCAATTTCTCCACACTAACTTTGCGGACTATAAACCCAGCGAACTGTTTGACGGAATCCTGGCCGACCTTGGAGTGAGTTCGCCGCAACTCGAGCGCCCCGAGCGAGGATTTAGCTTCCGCCACGATGCCCCCCTTGACATGCGCATGAACCCCAAGAGCGGTGGGGAAACCGCAGCCGATTGGGTGAATTACCGAGATGAATGGGAGCTTGTTAAAATTTTTTCAGAATATGGGGAAGAACGATTTTCGAAACGCATAGCCCGCCAAATCGTTGCCCGGCGGCCCTTTTCCTCCACAACACAACTGGCGGAAGCCATTCGAGAGTCCGTCCCCGGCAAAGCTCGCTACGGGCGGATTCATCCTGCCACGCGGGTGTTTCAGGCGTTGCGCATCGCCGTCAACGGTGAATTGGACGTCCTCGATCGCTTCTTGGCAACTGCCCCCGACTGGCTGCGCCCCACCGGAAGACTGGCTATTATTAGTTTCCATAGCCTTGAGGATCGCCGAGTTAAGTGGGGGTTTCGTCAGGATGAGCGCCTCAAAGTGCTCACTAAAAAACCCTTACAAGCTAGCGAAGCGGAACTGCGCTCTAATCCTCGGGCGCGATCGGCAAAGCTAAGGGTAGCCCAGCGACTGCCCTAGGTTGCTGTTTTTGCGTCCAGATCGCGTGGTTTTTCCCTGAATGATTTCCCCGGATGACATAGCGTCCTTTTTGGCAGCTATCTGGAACGATCGTTTTTGGATTAGCCGATTGGAGGTTTTTAGATATCTGGTTGCCCAGCGCCAGGAATGCATACACCCCCTTCCATGCATGGATTGATTCGGCGCAGCAATTGATTCGGCTCTCCTCTTGATTAGTGCCCGCCTCACCCACAGTTAGTTCCCCCATGGTTTTACCACTACCGAAATACGAGCCACAGGCTCCCCATCGTCGTCGCCATCGTCGCGCCTCTCGTTCCACACAGACACCTCTAACGGTGCAGCCGGCACAAGTGCTTGATTTTGCTCCGCGTCCAACGCGATCGCCGGCCTGGTTAAGGGGGCTGAAGCTGGTGAAAACGGTGGTGGCTGGAGCTGCACTACTCGCAACAGTCGGGTCGTTAGTTGTCTACGTTGATGCGGTCAAAAGCCAGCAGGAATGGCGCGATCTCTACAGCCGGATGGCAAAGCTAAGGCGGGAGGAGCCGGATCTGAAGATTATTGCGGAGTCGTTTGATAATTCATTCCGCGAGCAAGCACAAAGGGAAAACATGGTGCCGGTGACCCCCGACCGGATTATTCATCTCCCGTCCGGTTCCACCAATTCCAGCATCGAGTTTCACCCAGAACCCGAAGAACCTATTGAATTTCCGGCAGGATATTAATCGGTTGTCTGGTGCTAAAGCGGGCACTGTAGACTGCTGCCGTTAAATGTTGGCTCGTTGTGGAATCCTCTCCGGACTGAAATTGACCTGAATTGCTGGGCGTCCCAGAGTTTGGCAATAGAATATTCAGCAATGGAGCAATGGTGGCTGTGGGCGACTATTTAACCAATGGGTGGGTCACCAAATCTCAGTTAGGATGAGAGCCCGTATCACCCTGACCCTTTGCATTTCATCGACCATGTCAACCTCTTCAGCTGCCTCTAACCGTCCAGAGTCACAATCGGGCGATCGCCCTAAGACTCATCCTGATTCTCAAGACCTGATAGGTCTTCAAGACCCCCATGCAGACATCATTGACGACAGCTTTCTAGAGGAGTTACCCCTTTCTTCCCCGAGCATCTCATCGCAAGGTACGCCCCTATCCACCCAAACAAAAGCCCATCCGCACGTCCACGATCCCAATGCCCAGAGAAAATTGATTAACCGTCTAGCCCGAATTGAAGGGCACGTGCGCGGCATTCGCACAATGATCGATCGGCACGAGCCCTGCCCCGATGTACTGTTGCAAATTGCCGCAGTGCGGGGGGCACTAGACCGTGTTGCGCGGCTGATCCTCGACGATCACATCACCGAATGTATTGCCCATGCCGCCGAAAGTGGAGATATCAAAGTGGAATTGGACGAACTCAAAAAGGCACTCGATCGCTTTATTCGCTGACGCTGGCTGATGGAGACCGAACTGTGACCGACTACTGTTGTATATAACCACTCTGTCGCTCGATGACTCTTATGAGCGGCCACTCCGTAACGGAGGAGGACATCCAATTTTCCAGAAATCAGTGGCATGAATTCTAGCGGTACGGACTCCAGCAACAGTAACTCTATAGCCCCTCATCTCCGCGATCGCATCACCGAAGCTTGGCAACAATGGCAGCAGACCCCTTGTGAGGACCTGTTACTTTGCGGCGAACTTTTGCAACAGACCCGTCAGCAAATGCCTGAGATCGCCCGCGAACTACCTGCGAATGTGCAGGAATACATCCGTCGCAGTGACGAGCACGAGTGGCAGATAATGACCCAGAAGCTGTCTCAGGTGCACCAGACAGCTTCTGCAGAGGACATTGAACCCATCGAAGAGCAGCAGCGCAGCTTAGATAGATTGTGCGAGGCGGTATGTCGAGTAGGAGACTGTCTTGAGAGTTTGGAAACGGTGACGCCTGCAGCGAAGCAGATGTTGCAGCAGGCATTGGAGGGGGCAAGACAGGTAGGAAGCATCTCTTTGGGGACTGGCAAGGTAGAGGGGATCGCCATCAGCCCTAACGGTGAGCAGATGGCGGTGGCCGGCGAAACGGGGGATATCTCGCTGATAAAGATCTCGTCGATCGCTCGACAGAACAGTGTTCTTCACCAGTGGCAGGCTTGCCAAACCGGTTTCGTTCAAACGCTGACATTTGGCCCCTTGGGGCAACAGTTAGTGACCGGGTGCAGCGATGGCACGTGGCAGCTGTGGAGCGGGATGGGTGAAGCAATCAGTCAATCCAAGCAGAGTCACGAAGGGGCGATTTTATCGTTGGGGTTGACACCTGATGGAACTATTCTGGCCACCACAGGTACCGATTTGGCGGTCCAGCTCTGGACGCTGGACGGTCAGCCACAGTTGGCCCTTGCGGGGCAGGGAGGCTTAATTCATCAGCTGCAGTTCGACCCATTGGGTCGCTGGCTGTTGGGGGCCGGGGGCGATGGGTATTTGTATATGTGGGACATACACAAACAACGGTTAGTGGACCGAATTCACGCTCAACTTAATCCACCACAGGAGCTTGAACTGGACGAATTGCTCAGTGTGGCTGCCGATCGTTCGGGGGAACGCGTCTTATGCGGTAGTTGGGGGGGAAAATTGTTTGTGTGGGATGTGGCAGCTGAACAAGGGTTTAGTTGGCAGGCTCATCAAGGACCAGTGACAGCAGTGGGGTTTGATGCTGCAGGGGGAATGGTGTCTACAGGCTGGGGTCCTCAGCTGGCCCATTGGGATGCTCGCGGTAGCCTTCTGCGACAAATGCGGGCATCTCATGCTGATGGCGTATCCGCAATGGCTGTCGCCCAAGACGGAACCCAGATAGTTTGCGGAACGCTAGCAGGAAAGGTTTGGATGTGGGATTTACGCGACCTTAACGCAATGGTGAAGCCCGGGCAAGAGTCTTGGCTCGGTTGGCTACAAGTGGCTTGCGATCGCCTGCAAAACTTTCCCGATCCTCTCCTGTCTTTCTCCAATAAGACTCGAAAGGCAGCATCAGTTTGCGAGCGCATTAAAAAGCTAGAGGGCGAACAATTCAAGGCAAATGAATGAATGAGTTCCACAGACAAGTTTTAAACCGCTGTGCAAGTCTGAAATGGCCACAGGTATTGGAGGATACGGCAGGCACTGCTA
The DNA here is from genome assembly GCA_051439605.1 of Synechococcus sp. Classification (GTDB taxonomy): domain Bacteria; phylum Cyanobacteriota; class Cyanobacteriia; order Thermostichales; family PCC-7336; genus PCC-7336. The sequence goes on along the minus strand of JBFRWN010000042.1, from coordinate 23,271 downwards.
TTGAGATAGGCTAGTCCCAGCGAGAGCATGGCAAGTGAATCTACGTGGGATTGATGGTTCATTAAGCACGGATGCTGTTGAAATAAGTATTCGGAAGCGCCAGTACAGTCCCATTCCACCGCCAGTCCAACGATTAGCGCACGAACGCTAATGGGCCAATGTCTATCGATCCCCACACCATCCCCGATAGTTCGGCACTAACGCAACCCCACCAGGCGCTAGCCCCGAATTCTGTGCTTTACCGTGCCTTAGGGTCCGAGGCTTGGCGTATAGCGACCCCTTCCGCAACCCCCCGGCCACAGGTGCGTCACTACCAGATTCTGCACGCGATCTCTCAAGGGGGATTCGGTACCACTTATCTGGCTTTCGATCCTCTACATCCCTCCAGCCACCAATGTGTCATTAAGCAGCTCATAGCCCCCAGGGGAGGGCTTGAGGGGACCACAGGATACGCAGAGGGGACGAGCAACGATACAGATGTTCTCCGACAGCGTTTCTTGTATCGCGAAGCTCGCATCTTGACCAAGCTGGGGAAACATCCCCAACTTCCTCGCTTGCTGGAGTCTTTTGAAGGGGATGGCGGTTTCTATATCGTGCTGGACTATATCGAAGGGGCCTCTCTTAAAGAATTACTGGTGGCAGGGCGCTGCTGGAGCGAGCACCACACCATCGAGTTTTTGCAGCAGATGCTGGACGTGTTGCGCTTTATTCACAACCGCGGCATTATTCATCGGGATATCAAGCCTTCGAACATTGTGCGGGCCCTCCCCTCCCAAACCTTTTGCCTGATTGATTTTGGGGCAGCCAAGCAGTTACTGGGGCAATGGGGGAACACGTCCACGGCAATTGGTTCGCGAGGGTATGCATCCCCAGAACAGATGCAGGGGAAACCGCGCATGAATAGCGACATTTATGCTTTAGGGATAGTGGCCTTGGAAGCGATTTCGGGGATTCCCGCTTACCATCTCCACGATGGCGGAGCAGAGGGACCGGTGTCCCTCGATACTTATTCCATTGGTCCCGGGCTATCCTCCATTTTGAGCAAGATGGTGCAACAGGACTGGCGATCGCGCTACGCCACCGCAGAGGATGTTTTATGCGATCTAAAATCTCTTTCTGCGTGATGCGACTGCCACGGAGAAGGGATTATCAAGGTGTCAGACTAGCCAGCAGTGGGGACGGGGACTGGGGAGAGAGATTGCTGATATTGGACCAGGTAAACGGAGCTTCTCGAGCAGCGCTGATGTGCAACAGCTGCTTAGCCCGCGTCATGCCCACGTACAGGAGGCGCAGTTCCTCGGCCCCCTTGAGCTGATGTGCCTGCCGTTGAGCTGTCAAAATATCGGGAATCTCCCGCTCGTGTAGGTGGGCACGCAACTGTGCCCGGGCTACATCTGTGAGGTTAAATTCCCCGATAAACCGGTGCCCCTGCGGCACAAACGCCTGCACATCCCCTGGAAACGTCCGTTCGTGCACGAACGGTAGAAAGACGTAATCCCAATCCAGCCCTTTGGCACTGTGGAGGGTCATCAGAGTGAGCTGATTGGGACGGGTATACAGGGTGTCGGCATCTGACTCCAGGGGGGAAAAGTCTGCATCAGCGACAATTTCTTGCAGGTTGTCCACTGATTGCCGCAGTGAGGGCGCCAGCCCCAGTTGACGACCGATGCGATCGCCCAATTTGTCGGTGGTAGCCAACTCGTTAGCATCGTATTTCAGGGCTAGGGCCAAGAACGTCAGCAGGGCAGTGGGGGTGAGTTCTAGACTGGCTTTGAGCAAACTGCGGCAAAGCTTCTGCACGGGCACTGCTGCGGACTCCAGGTCTGGAGCGAGCGGCCCTGGGTAGAGAAACTGTTCGGGGATGCCGGAGAGACGGCTGTAGTTGAGTTTGGGAATGATGCTGCGACCGTGTAGCACCTCTAGGGCAGCATGCAAAAATTGGGGGGAATGGGGGCGATTGAGCCACTGCATCAGAGCCAATAGCTCGATGGGTACCTGCGATCGCCGCCCCGACTGGCCTGCATCGTAGAGCTGGAAACCAGCGGACTTGGCCACCGACTTGAGCTGTCGGTACAGGAACTGCACTTGAGATTTGTAGCGCACTAGGACGGCGGCATTCCCCTTGGGGTCTCCCTGCAGTAGTTGGGAGATGCGATCGCCGATTAACGTAGCCTCCGTCACGATACTGGCGGGGAAGTGCAATTCAACGCCAGGCCCATCGGGGTTGGCGTTCGGTTGCGGATCGCCAAGAGGGGCTGGATGAATATCTTGGATGCGGAACGGAATGCTGCTGCCCCACTCCCTAAGCTGGTTGGCCTGCCGGTGCAGCTGGTTGGCGGCGGCAATAATTTGGTGGTGGCTGCGGCCCGCTTCTGTCATCTCGTGGAAGCCACCCTGAGAGCGGCAATTGTCGCAGAATTTGCGAAAGAAGAAGGGATCGGCGGGGGTAAAGGTGGAATTAATCGCTTGATTGGAATCCCCCACGCGCACGAAGTTAACCTGACCGGAAACCGGATCGAGGGCCAAGAGTTCCAGCAACTGTTGCTGTTGTAGGCTGGAATCCTGAGCCTCATCCTCAAACACCGCAAACACCTGTCGCTGCCACTGTTCCCGCACTAGCGGGTGGGCCAAAGCCCGTAGGGCGGCCCTGGACATGTCGTCGTAGTCAATTCGGTGACGCTCCTGCCGCAGGGTTTCGTATTGTCGGTATAGCTCTGCGGCAATGTCTAGGATGGGGTACTGAGGCAGCAGCCAGTCTTCTCCATCGGGGGCTTCTACCTGACGAATGGGCAGGCGGGCAATGGTTTGCAGTTGATGGGGGGATAGGTCAGAACTTTTAGCCTCTGGGATCAGGGTGCGGGCAATATCCGGCAGAATCTCTGTCCGCAACACTGTCACCCGCCGCTGCCGCTCGCTTTCTTCCCCGTCAAAGCCCCCTCCCTCCAACAGTTCCTGAAATAGCTGCGGATTGTTTTCTATCCAGCGATCGCAGGCAGTCGCCAGCAAACGGCGCTTTTCCGCCTCCGAAACAATAGAGATGCTTTCGTCGATCCCCGACAGGTCTGGATGTTGGTGGGCGATCGCTAAACTCAGGCTGTGGATGGTGTAAACGGAAAAGCCCCCCATCGGCAGCTTGAGCAATTGCAAGTGTTGGCGGATTTTGTTGCGGATTTGGGCGGCGGCGGATCGGGTGAAGGTGACCACCAACAGTTGTTTGTGGCGATGGAGTTGGTGGGTGGCAATGGCGATCGCGGCGGCCCCTGCCATGCCGGTGGACTTGCCAGCCCCAGGCACTGCCGATATAGCCATTGGCCCGCCGGACCAATCCGCCAGGACTCGCTGCTTTTCCCGCAACTGCAGGCGAATGGTTTCGAGGGCGGCTAGCCGCTCGGGGGGAACGTCGGCAATGGGGAGTTTAGTGAACATTGGTTTCTAAGCTATCCCAAACTCAGTATTCCCCACCCAGAGATTCTCAATGGGCTTCTCTCGTTAGGTAGCGGTCATCGTGCAGATCTCGCGAACACGCTAATTCTAGAAATTACTGACGGTGTTGCGATCGGGGTCGTACTCGAATCGATTGGGGTAATGAGTTTCCCCGTAGATGTTAAAGGTGAAGGTGGGGAACCAAGAATCTGGTGCAACCTCCTGCTCCACGCTATGGATGGCATTGGGGGTAAAGCCAATAATGTCTCCGGGATAGAGGAGTTTTTCCTCCGCTAGTTCCAGCTGGGCGTAGCCTTTGCGGGAGCGATCGTCCACTCGCTTCCAGAGCCGGTTGCGCTCTCGTCCTGCGGACTCGTCCCCCATCAGGGCCACTAAGCTCCAGGTGGCGTGGTTGTGGACAGGGGAAGGGCTTCCGGGTAGCCAAGAGACGGTTTGGATGGTGAAGGGGTAGTCTGGCTCTTTGTAAAGGGAATGGACGGCCCAGCCGGTGTTTTCGCTGGGCATGGGCAATGTATCGGCGATCCAGGTCGCCTGTTTGAGCAGTCGTCGGACTAGCTCGGATCCGATGCGTAGGCGATCGCGATCGTCTTTGACGTTCTCTACTAAGTCATCCAGATCGCTGAGGAAGCGATAGAGACGATAGGGGCTGCGGTGGGGGAAGCGGCGGAGTTGGCTGGGGGGTTGGCCCATGGGTTGCGAGATGCCGCTGGCATCCACGATGAGGCTGGCGGGTTGGCGAGTGGTGGTGGGGGTGGAAACCATAGAGGTTGCAAAACAATGCTGCGGCTATCCTAATGTAGCTAGCTGAGAACGGTCTGAGGGGAGGGGGAGTTGCTTCGGTTTGACTTGCGTTGAGTCGAGTTCAAACGGGCCCGTTTGGCTTAGGGCACGATAATGAGTTCGTCTAAATTCCATAGGTCTCCCAAAATTGGGTGGGGATCGGCATTGATGACGCGATCGCGAACAGCCACCAGACTGAGGGGATTGACTGTGCTAATCAGGGGGAGCTGTTCCTGGACAATGACCTGAAAGCGATCGTAAAGCTGCTTGCGTTTGGCGAAGTCCAGTTCCTTGGTTCCCTGGCTGAAAATATCGTCAATTTCTCTTTCCCAGTCGGTGACGACGCGATCGACAATCTCCTGGCCGTCCCCCCCTGCGGGATTCCACAAATGTAACTTGCCGGTATTGCGCCACACGTTCGCTCCGCTATTGGGTTCTATCCCTCCCCCCCCTAAACTCAACATCACCGCATCCCAATCGTAGGTGTTGGTAATTTGATTCACCAGCGTGCCAAATTCAATCGGCACAAAGTCAACGGTGATCCCAACGCGATCCAAATCCGATACGATTTGTGCGCCAATGGCCTCCCGCTCGCTGTTTCCCACGTTCGTATTCAGGGTGAACCGGACGAAGTTCCCCTCGGAATCCAGCAGGCGACCCTTGGAGTTATAGCGATATCCCCCATCGATCAACAGCTGCTTAGCCCGCTCGGGATCGTAGGGATAGAGGGGCAAAGACCCATCCTCGGCACTCAAATGGAAGGGGCTGGCAGGGGAAATCGGGGAGATTTGTGGGGCTCCTAACCCCCGCAGAACGCTATCGATCCAACGCTGGCGGTGAACCGCGAAGGAGACTGCCTGTCGAAAGGTGACATCCCTAAACCAACGACTCTTGATGGGATCTACCAGCGGTTTGCCCGTTTCACGGTTCCGTCCGGCGGATTGATTAAAGCAAAAGAAGCTGTTATTCAGGGTGGGGCCGAGATTGTGGATGGTGAAGCCTCCCTTCTCCTCCTCCTGCTTGAGCAACTGAAAATCGCTCCCTCTCAGGGTGTAAAAATCGAGGCTGCCCGAGCGAAATTGCAGCAGTTGATTGTCTTGGGACGCGACAATTTGGCGCACAAATCGCTGCAGCTTGGGTAACGAACTCCCATTTTCCCCTTGCCTGAAATAGTAGGGATTGGGCTGATATTCCACCCGCTGGTTAGGGCTATAGGCAGACAGCACAAAGGGGCCATTGCCGACCAACTGGTCAACTGGAGTGTCTTGCCCCCAAGTTGTGCGGAAGAGTGAATTTCCTTCTGAGTCCTGCTGCTCGATCGTGCTGGCCAAAATGTGTTTGGGCACGATGGGGGTGCCGACCACCTGCAGGAAGGGGGCAAACGGCTCGGGGAGAATAAATTCGATTTGTCGTTCGCCCACAACACGGAGGTCGGGCAACGTTTGGGCTTCCCCGATCCGCATGACATCGCGACTGGAGGTCGGAATATTCTCGTTAAAAATTAGATCTTCAAACGTGAAGCGAACATCTTCAATTGTGAGAGGTTCACCATCCGACCAGCGCAGATCGGGCCTGAGGGTGAAGACCAGGCGCAGACCGTCGTCGTATACCTCCCATCCCTCGGCCAAATCGGGCACCCACTCTAGGGTGTCGCGATCGAGGCGAGTCAAGCCGGTTAGGGTGGGGCCCAGCACTGCCCGAGAACCTGCATCGTTGGACAGATAGTAATTAAATGTTGCCGGGTCGCTGAGTTCCGATACCAGCAAATAGGGGCGCTCGAGATCGTCGGGGGAGAGACTGCAGCCCAGCAATCCGCAGCAGAGCAGCATAACGACGAACGGCGATCGCCAGTCCCCAAGCAAATTCCGCCATATTTTGCGTAGGAATGCAGCTATCCCGATCGCTGGCCAGATTTCCATCTATGACTCCACCCGATAGAGAGTAGGGCTACTTTATCTCACAGCTTAGTCACCTTGAGGACACCCGTCGCGATCGAGACAAATACCACGCTCGAGCCCCCCTTCGAGTGTGTGGATAGGGAAATGAACTGAGATTGGCTACTCGCTAGTGCTACGAGACCTGCGACGACGGGAGGCAGCGGGGGATTGATTCTTGGGCTTCACGTCGGCGCTACGATCCTCTTGGCTACCATCTAATTCACCCTGTTCCCCAGCACTCAGTTCAGGTGGCTCTACTTTACTAAAGCCTTCTGGAGGAATTCCCTCTTCGGCAATGTCGTCGATGTTAGCCTGTTTGGTAATGTCTGGAGACAGCTCCAACTGACTGAGATCCAGAACCCCAGCATCGCGATCGCTCCCCTCTGCATGCCTTTCGTCAGGTTTAGTATCCTCGTCTATTTCGGCCTCCATCACCTCGGCTAGAGGTTGGCCCGGTAAGGTCACTGCTACGACAGTGTCCCGACCCGTTTTGATGGGTTCATCCAGCAGGGCCAGCGGTGAAATACCCATTTCTGAGTAAACCTGCTGTTGTAGGGGAGTCATCTCCACCTGAATCACCTTGCGGGGGGATTTTTTTGTGGGAGGTGGTGTCGGCCCTGCAGGGGTTTCGCTAGTGTCGGAGGCTAAGGGGGTGGGTTCGGAAACAATTTTTGTCGGGGGCTCAACGCGCTGTGTAGAGGGTGCAGCAGTGGTGCGGCGGCGGCGACCCTGATAGAGATTTTCGGGGATCGATGAGCTGGCGACAGCGCGGCTAGGGGTACTGCTGCCGTAACGTCCTCGACGGCGGTAACCCCCATTGCGTTCTCCACCCACCCCAATGCGAGATTCGGGGGTGACTTCTGGGGTCTCAGAGACATCAGCGGCCAGAACCGCAGAGGCATATGTAACGGAATGGTCGAAGGGAGTTTGATTGAGTTCGGGATGTTGACCGGGAAGGTGAGCCAAAAGTCCCAATCCTTCGCAGGTAGGACAGGGGCGACCGAATACTTCGTACAGGCTCTGTCCCTGGCGCTTGCGGGTTAGTTCCACGAGACCCAGTTCGGACAGTTGGGCGATTTGTGGGCGAGCCTTATCCGTTCGCAGGGCCTTGTTGAAATGCTCTAGCACTTGCAGCTGATCGCGGCGGGAATCCATATCGATGAAGTCCACCACAATCACCCCAGCAATATTGCGCAGGCGCATTTGGTGGGCAATTTCTGTTGCTGCCTCGCAGTTGGTCCACAACACCGTCTCGCGGGAGGTGGCCGATCGCGTGAACGAACCAGAGTTGACGTCCACCACAGTTAACGCCTCGGTGGGTTCAATAATAATGTATCCACCGGAGGGCAGATCGACTCGGGGGCGCAGTGCTTCGCGAATAGCAGCGTTGACGCGGTAATAGTCAAAAATGGGGGTGGATTCCCTGTGCAGGTCGATGGCGACACCAGAGGGGATGCGACCTTTATTCCAACTTTGCAAGTGCTTGCGAACGCGGGTCACCCCCTCCTGAGAGTCCACCACAATGCGGTTGACGTTATCGTTAAACGCATCCCGCAAAACCCGTTGAATGAAGTCAATATCGCGATTGAGCAGACTGGGGGAGCGGGTAGAGTTGTACTCCTGCTGAATGTTTTCCCACTGCTTCTTGAGAATTTCGAGGTCTTCAATGATGCTTTCTTCCGGCATTCCGTCCGCTTCGGTGCGAACCATGAGTCCCATTTGTGGGGGCTTTATCAGGATGGCAAGGGACTTGAGGCGGTTGCGTTCTTCCTCATTGCGGATGCGAGAGGACAAGTTAACCCCTCGTCCGGAGGGCATCAGCACGAGGTAACGGCCAGGGAAAGATAAGTTGCCTGTCAGACGCGGCCCTTTATTGCCGGTGGGCTCCTTCATTACCTGTACCAACACCTTTTGTTGGGGGGTGACTAACTCGGTAATGTGGGCGCTGCTGCGCTTGAGGCGGGCGGGGCCGAGGTCGCTGACGTGGATAAACCCGTTCTTTTCTGGGTTACCAATATTGATAAATGCCGCGTCGATACTGGGGAGAACGTTTTCCACTAACCCAACATAAACGTCACCAACCTGGTGGTGTCCGCTGGCAACAACTAATTCCTGAATGCGATCTTCTGAAAATACTGCAGCGATGCGGTGCTGCTCTCCGATAATAATTTGCTTCGACATAGAGTCCTCAAGGATTGCAGGAAACCTGCAGGTAGCCCGCAATGGGGCAGGATGATGTGGATTCGATGAGCTGGCAACCTGAGTGGCAAGGGGCTGCAGGCTGGGCCCGAACAGACTTTAACGATGCCGTATTTCGTCTGGAGCCAATAGGTAAGCTCTGCGTCACTTCCCCCTAAATGCGCCAGATATTGCAGTAGTTGGGGATGGAATGAATACAGGCCGTGCTACAAACAAGTCAGCCTGGAACTCCGTCACTTCCCAACAGCAGATAAATGGTGAGAGGCTTGCCAACCGCAAGCTTCAGGCCATTACTCATCCCCCTAATACAGTGGGACTGGGAGGCCGCAGCCGCTTGATACTTCTCAAACAATGCTGATAGAAAATAGCAGTCTTTGAAGGACAGTGAACCCACTGCCGCTGCTTTACATCAAAAGAAGACGGATGCTACAAGCATCCTAAATCGGCAAGCCAGCTCGCCAATTCACATCTAGAGCAGGAAAATTCCTATCGAAAAATACCTCGATTTTTACCCAGGACCCAGACGGCTGGGTCAGCGGCCAGTCGGGTGGCCCAATAACCTTAGGCCTTCATAACCTCGACCCACCTACCGAGGGCAAGACATCGCGGTATTAAACCTAGCTCCAGTCTCTCGATGGCAGATTCAAGCATGTTGCTGCCAGATGCCAGAATGCAATGGCTTCGCCCCACTCGTGCATAGCTAGCATGAACAAAATTATAGCGCCATGCTGTGAAATGTTTGCAGAGAACTTGAGTAAGTTTTAAGAAAATTCCAGAAAATCTAGATATTCTCTTAGAAAAGCGATCGTCAACTTTGAAAAATGAGTTGCTGGCGCTCTACAAATCTCAGTTGGACATCTAAGCTTTTGGGTAGATATTGACCCAGCATGATTACCACCTGTTCCGGCCTCAACATCGTGCCATCATTGCGACAGCAGCCTCGGTAGCTTAGGGTTGCCTGGTTTTCTTCGCCATGCTCGAGAGACAATTGATAGAGCAATTCACGGCCATTGACGCGGTAGGCTTTGCCGGATTTGGACACTTTATCCAGCCAGATTTCCTGTTGGGAAAGAATTACCGCGATCGCCCCATCCCAATCAACAAACGAGTGCGCTTCTCTCGGGTGAGTGCCTTCTACTTGTTTGGATTCTATCTCAAGGCGATAGTCTGCCGCCACCAGTGCTTTAGTGGCCGAGGGGGCATCTAAGGCCAGTTCGGTGATGTTCACAATCTCCAGCTCTGAAGGAAGCTGCGCAGATAACACTGCTTCAAGCGATGCGATGGGAAGCTTTTCAATCAGTTCAATGTCCAAAACTTCCCCTTTGCTGACGTGGCCGAGGGCAAGAGCACTGGCGGTGGAGATGCGGGGGGAGGGGTGAAAGCCTCCGCTGAAGGCGAGGGGCAGTTGGGCTCGACGGCAGGCACGCTCCCACAGCCGCAGTAAATCGAGGTGCCCCACCAAGCGCATGTTCCCCTGTTTTGCAAATGTAATGCGGAACCGCTGGACAGCCTTTGGGCGTTCTGCCCCCGTGGACTTCTCGGCGATCGCCGGTACGGGCAGGGCGGGAATGACAATATTGTGGCCGAAATCCACACCGCAGATACCACAGTGGGAACAGCTTTCGAACGAGCAATCGGGGACGGTGGCGGCTTCTAGCGCGTTGGCCCAGTCCTGCTTCAACCAATCTTTACTAATCCCCGTATCGATGCGATCCCAGGGGAGGGGGTCGTCAATACCGTAGGAAAAAGTGGGTAACTGTGGATGCTCATCCGTACCCGCTAAGACAGCATCGGGGACGCTTTGGCGGTAGGCGGTGACCCAGGCGTTGTAGGCGGCATCGATTCCCTCCCACCAGCTATCCATACCAGCTCCGTTGGCCCAAGCTTGATAGATAGTGCGGCTGAGACGGCGATCGCCTTTACCGATAAAGTCCTCCAGCATGGAGAAGCGAATGTCAGTGAAGTTAGCCTTCACCCCCCGCATTTTGCGGAATTGCTCCTTCAAGAGCTTTTGCTTCTTCTCGATATCGGCGTGATCCACCCGATGCCACTGGAAGGGGGTATGGGGTTTGGGAGTGAAGTTGGAAATGGTGACGTTCACCTTGAGTTTGCGACCGCTGGCAGGGCGACATTCCCGCTGCAGCATGGCAATGGTTTCGGCAATGCCTACCACATCTACATCAGTTTCTCCGGGCAGGCCAATCATGAAATAGAGTTTGACCTTGTCCCATCCCTGTTCCGCAGCCGTCTTAACCCCCCGCACCAATTCTGCGTTGGTCAAGCCCTTATTAATCACATCCCGCATCCGCTGGGTACCTGCTTCGGGGGCAAAGGTGAGGGTGGGGCGGCGAGTGCCCCCCATCATGGCGGCAATATTTTCGTCGAAGCGGTCCACCCGCTGACTGGGCAGAGACAAATTGATGTTGGTGGGACCGAGGCGATTGTGCAGTTCCGCTCCTACGGCAGGTAAGGCCAGATAGTCAGAGCAGCTGAGGGAGGAGAGGGAGAATTCGTCGTAGCCGGTTTTTTGCAGACCGCTGGCAATCGCTTCGATTGCATCCTCCGGTTCGGTGTCGCGGGCAGGGCGGGTGAGCATGCCCGGCTGACAAAAGCGACAGCCTCGGGTACAGCCGCGACGCACTTCCAGACTGAGGCGATCGTGAACAGTTTCGACATAGGGCACTGGGCCGCCAATGGCATATTGGGGCATCGGGGTAGCGACGCGGCGCACCACTTTCTCAGGAACCCCTGCCACTAACGGCTTCGGCTCTAGACCGTCGTAAAACTGCGGTACGTACACCCCTGGCACTTGGGCTAGGTCCAGCAGCAGTTCGCGGCGGGTCAGACCGGCTGCGAGTCCTTCTTCAACCACCAAGCCAATTTCTGGCAGAACTTCCTCTCCATCCCCCAATACAAAGAAATCGAAGAATTCTGCAAACGGCTCTGGATTAGAGGTGGCAGTGGGACCGCCAGCAAATACCAGCGGGTAGATGGCGACATCGAAGGTATTGCGCTCCTGCCAGGTGAGGGGAATACCCGCTAGGCTGAGCATTTCTAAAACGTTGCTGCCCCCTAGTTCGTAGGCGAGGCTGAAGCCAATGAGGTCGAATTCTTTGATATCGCGGCGAGATTCGACGGCGAACAGGGGGACATTATTGGCTTTCATACGATCGCTGAGGTCGTTACCGGGCAGGTAGGTGCGATCGCACAGTTGGCGGGGTTGGGCGTTGAGGATGTTGTAGAGAATGATGTGACCGGAGTTGGAGGCTCCCACTTCGTATAGCTCGGGATAAGTCAGCACCCAACGGACGGTGGCGCTGTTCCAGTCCCGATGGACGGCTCCAAATTCATTGCCCAAATAGCGGGCAGGCCGCATGATGTCGGTGTCGATCAGTCGGTCGATATCGATGACTGCCATAGTGGGCGATGAACGGAAACAGCATTTCCCAGCCTAGCTTATGGGAAAGCTTGGTAGAGCCGAGCGGCTGTCTATGCGGGAAACCCTCTATAGAATGGCAGCAGTCGATCGCCCGAGAGCCATAGATTTGTTACCCAGCGAGTTATTGAGTTTTCGACGCAGTGGCGAGACGGTGGTGCCGCAGCGGCTTCAGCTGGATCGCAAGCATTTGGCAATCGCCTCTGACCTGATCTCTACGTCCGAATCCGCCCAAGGAGAGACGCAGGGGCATCTGGACCGGCTCCTGCAAGAGCTAGAGGGCGATAGCCCCGATTACCGACTGCGGCGGGGGCTGGCCCACATTCTCAAAAGCAGCTTTTGCACGTTCGACATTGTCAGCCCCATCGAACCGCCGCTGTTGCGCCAGCGGGTGTTTGGGTTAGCGGCCAAGACAACGCCCATTCCTCAGAATGCTGAGGGAACGCTGGCGACGCTGGCGACAGAGCTGACACAGGAGTGCGATCGCGAGGTATTTCCAGAGGAAATTCGCAAGGGGCTATATGCGGATTTGCAAGAAAACCGGATTCTGACGCAGTTTGAGCCGCCCACACCGGAAGCGTTGATTCATCGGTTTAATCTGTCGCAAGTGCAGGGGATTTTTTACAAGGCGACACAGATGACGCTGAATGCCCATCGCAACGATCCGGGGGAATACAAGCTGTTGTTTCGCTATCTCAAACTCTTCCAATTGATGTCGTATATCGAGGGGGATGCCGATCGCGGGTTCACAATTACGGTGGATGGACCTACAAGCCTGTTTAAGCCCAGTACGCGATACGGACTGGCGATCGCTAAGCTATTACCGGCACTGTTGCATGTCACAAAGTGGAACATGGAGGCCACATTGCGGGTGAAAGATTTCTACACGCAGGAGTACAAGCCCTATCGATATTCGTTAGATTCCAACTGCGGATTGGTGACCCACTATCCGCCTGGGAAGCCGTTTGACAGCATGGTGGAGGAGTCGTTTGCGGCGGGGTGGCAGAAGCTAAAGACGGACTGGAGGCTGGAGCGGGAGGTGGATTTAATTCCGATTCCGGGCAGCGTGATGATTCCGGATTTTCGGTTGGTCCATCCAGATGGGCGATCGCTGCTGCTAGAAATCGTGGGTTACTGGCGACCGGAGTATTTGCGCAAGAAATTTGCACAGGTGAGGCAGGCTCAGCGCGACGACTTAATTCTGGCGGTGTCGGAACGGTTGAATTTGGAGAAGGCTGGGGTGAAGGTGCAGGATATTCCGGTGCCGGTGGTGTGGTTTAAAAATAAGCTGTTGGCGAAATCAGTACTGAAGGAACTTCAAAATCTCTCCTGACGTTATCGGGGTCCTTAACCTCCTTCCATTTGGATTTCTATCTGAATCTTTTCAGCTAGTCAGGAGATCGGCGGAAATCGACTTACTCTCCCGAAGCAAATGATTCAGTCAAGGATTCTTCTGTAGAATCAGTCAATTCTAAATAGGTCTCGTAGAATGCTCGAGCATCAACTGCCTTAAGCCGAAGATCTGACTCGTCCTTATATGAACTGAATTTAGAATCAATTGCTAAAACTTGATAATTATTTCCATTTCGAACCAAAAGCGGCGAGCCACTATCGCCCCAAAGCGCATCGCACTCGTGAAACAAAGTGTTGTCTTCAAAAAAATCAATTATTTGACAGTTAAAATGTGCAGACAACTTATCGGCTTCTTCGCCACCATATCCAGCTTGGCTAATAGACCACGACTCGACAATTGCAGTTTCAAGAGTTCTCTTTTCGATTGAAAATATATTAATAGTTCCAAACTCGGAACCAAGTTCTTTATCTAATGTCAGGAAGGCCCAATCAAGCCCATCAACTTCTGAGTTCTCTTCAAATAAATCAGGATTGAAGCCTGGAGCAATAAAAATATCAGTGATTGAGGAACTTACAACTCTCTCTGCTTCACTCGGACCAGCAAAATATTCAAGCTCCTTAGCATTAAACTGATTCCCATAACCTCTACTGTTTTTCTCATATAAGCAATGGGCTGCTGTTAAAACTAGTCTTGGGGCGACAAAGGTCCCAGTACAATGACCGCCATATCGATTCTTTAAGGTTCCTATGGCACTCCATGGGTAGGAAGACTCCCTAATGATTTGGCGATCGTATTTGCCGAAAAAAAGAGGCTCGCATCGGGAGTTATAGGGGAAACTGGAGCAAAACCATGCGCAAGTATTGGAGTTCTCTGGAAAATCGGAACACATTTCGGCGCTCACCTGAGCCTTGGAGGCTTGACTGAATGATAGAGAGATTGCCATTCCAAGCAAAAACAATCCTGCCGAATTAAATATATTTGTTTTAACTTCTTTAAAATTAGATGTATAAATTGAATGACTCTTACTTAGTCTCTCCAAAAGGAAAAAGCTGCCCTCTTCTAGAACGTAAGAGTGAAACTGAAATAATTTTGTCATGGAGAACTCCAAAAGTTCAAGCTTAAGATTTTCCCAACGTGGACAATATAGATCGTGCGTGAAAACATGAGATTGCTTCAAGCAGTTCGAGGAATTGAATTCTTTCGTCTAATTACTAGATGTATCATATCGATAATACGTTTTTTACTGATATCTAGAAGAACATGTAGCCTTTCTTAAAATGATGATAGTAGCCAAGCCATCCTTAAGTTTATTAATCTAAATCCAGCATTAGGGTAATGCTTCATATAGCAATGAAGACAAGGAGCTTATCTCCGAAATTGATAAGCGTTGTAAGCTTACTGTTTTATTCGGTCGGGGAGTAGCGGATAAGCCACCCAAAAATTAGGCTTTGTAGAGAACCTCATCTAGCTCGCTTTCGGTTCCCGAAAAAATATCGGCTTTGGCTTGAGCAATGAGTCTGTCTAACTTCCCAGCTTCTCAACACTCTTCTAGCTCTGATTCCATTCATCATCCACATAGATTTGTAGCCGCACTACAAGCTGGTGAAGCTCGGTCTTAAGAAATAACTTAATGGATGATTGAGATTGCTCGAGATTGTGGGTTATTGGAGGGCCGAAGTACTTGCGCCAGAAGTTTTCGCAGATGCAGTAGTCTCAGCGAGAGGATTTAACTCTGGCGGTTTCGGAGCGGTTGAATTTGGAGAAGGCTGGGGTGAAGTTTCAGGATATTCCGGTGCCGGTGGTGTAGTTTAAAAATAAGCCGTTGGCGAAATCTGTGCTGAGAGAAATTGAAGGGGAATAGGGGGCTCAGTAAGAGTTTTGCATGGTTTAGAAGGGTTGGGGTTGGCGATCGCGAAAGAATTGCCCGCTTTGTTCAAGTGTGCCTTCTGTTGCCAACCATATAGCTGTGTCTGCTCCTTCTTCGGGAGATCGGGGGGCGGCCTGACCCCCCATGTCAGTTCTCACCCAGCCCGGACACATGGAGTAAACGGCGATGTTCCGATTCCGCAGGGCGTCTGCCATCAAAATGGTTATGCCATTGAGGGCCAATTTTGACAGGGAATAACTGGGGGCACTAGTGCTAAGTCCATCTAGCTGACCATTACCGCTGGATATGTTGATGATGCGGGCATCCTCTGCCTTTTCCAGTAGAGGCAATAGGTTTTGAATCAGTTTGATTGGGCCAAAGCTGTTGGTGTTCATGGTACGAGTCAGAAGTGCGCGAGAGGCGGTCAGGATGGTTGCCCCATGGTCTGGGTAAATGCCTGCGTTGTTGATGAGGATGTCCAGTTTTTCGATCGCTTGACTAAGTTGAGTGGTGGCTTGCTCAATACTGGCATCGCTATCCATGTCCAGTTGCAAAAAGGTAACGCTCTTTCCCCCGGCAGAGAGTTTGGCGACTGCAGCTTGGCCTTTTTCTGGCGATCGGGCTGCCAGAATGACATCAAATCCTCGAGCTAAGAGCCCTTGGCAAATGGCAAAGCCGATACCGCGATTTCCGCCTGTCACCAGTGCTGTTTTTTTTGAATTGGTTGCCACGGTTGAACCTCTGAGATGAAGTGGGTTTTAAAGAGACTCATTGCATCAACCATAGGTCTGCGGCCATGTTGCCAGCTAGTGCAGCTCTTTCTCAGGAAGTTGCTGAATGGCGGCTTCAATTTCAGTCAGGGTTGCCATGAAGCTTTTCCCAACTAACAGACTCTTGAACGCTTAGTTACCTAAATTATGGAGTAGCCGTTCTCCGATCGTTCCGCCCCTCAAACTCCTGCACCGCGTCCCCAATCGTTGGAAAAATACTATCTTCCCCAATCTCCGCTAGCAATCCCGATCGCCTTAACTGACCGTACAAATCCTGCTTGACTTCCGCCATCCCAAACCGAATTCCCCGACCCGCCAGCTCTGACCAAAACTCCTGCAACATGTCGTGGGCGGTGATATCTATTTCGGAGATTGACTCTGCATTCAGCACAAACCACTTCACTTCCTCTGCCTGCCCCTCAATCGCATCCAGCGCCCGTTGCTTAAAATCCTCTGCATTCGCGAAAAAAATGGGTGCATCGTAGCGGTAAATGAGTAAACCAGGTACCGTCTTGGATTTCTCCCAATCCGCCACATCGTGCCAGCCCTCCAAACCCTGCACCTGACCCAACACCGCATCGTAAGGTCGCGCCACCCGCACCAACAAATCCAGAATGGATAGGATGACTGCGACACCCACCCCCACTAGGATGTCAGTGGCCAATACCCCCACCGTCGTCACGATCGCCAACAAAAACTCTGTCTTGCGAAAGTGCCACAGCCGCACAAACTCGGGAATTTCAATCAACCGCAGCGCTGCATAAATGACGATGGCCCCCAACGCCGCCATCGGAAACAGCGCTAGCAACGGTCGCAAAAACAGCAGTACTGCGACGACTACTGCAAACGCCACTAGCGAAAACAGCTGCGACTGGCTGCCCGACGCATCCCCCAAAGCTGTCCGGCTGCCGCTACTGCTGAGGGGAAATCCCTGTGTTAGCCCCGCTCCAATATTCGCCACCCCCAACGCCAACAGCTCTTGGTTGGTATCGATGCGATAGCCATTTCGGGTCGCAAACGCCCGCGCGGTTAGTACATTGTCCGAATAGCCCACAATCGCAATTCCGCAAGCGGAGGCCAATAACGGCAACAGGATCGAGCTATCCAAATGTGGAATGCTGAATCGAGGTAAACCCGCTGGAATTTGTCCCACTACCGATAAACCGCGATCGTCCAGATGGAAAATTGCCACGATCGTCGTTGCCAGCAACACCGCTAACAGAGCCCCCGGAGCGGTTGGGTAGCGTCTCTGAAAGATGAGTAGAAAGGCTAATACCAGCCCTGCCAAAAGCAGGGTGGGTAGATGAACTGCGTTCAGGTGCTTAAAAAACTCTCCTATTTCGCCATACACCGTTGGGGACTGTAACGAGAGACCGCTGACTTTGCCCAACTGACCTGCCATCATCAGCACTGCCACTCCAGCCATGTACCCTATCAAGATGGGTTTGGAAAGTAGGTTGGCCAGGAAGCCGAGGCGGGTGACGAAGGCGATCGCACAAATTACCCCCACCATGACGGCCAATACCGCTGCGATGCCTGAAGGTTCCATTCCTGTTTGGGCGGCCAGCGGGGCAATCGCGACTGCAGTCATCACTGCTGTCGTCGATTCTGGGCCCACTGAAAGTTGGGGAGATGAGCCCAACAACGCATACACCAACATGGCAGGCAAGATTCCCCACAGACCCGCTACTGGCTGCACTCCTGCCAACTCTCCATAGGCCATGCATTGCGGTATTAGGTAAGCTGCCACGGTTAATCCGGCTAGCACATCTCCTCGCAACCATTGAGAACGGTAGGTCAGCAACCTTTGCAAGCCGGGCAGTAGTCCCATGCGTTGTTGAGTCTTAGCCACGATCGCCCATCCGCATTACACACTCATTCCGGACACCACAGGGATACTCGATCGTAGTTGCTAGCTCCATGCGATCGCACTGCCTGGTAAAGAAATCGCTTGGAATTCGCTTGGTTCATTTTGGGCAAGAAGGGATTAAGTGGCTCTGCTGAAGCTGGGAGGTTGCGAGGGCGGGTGGACCCCCTCGCGCTCCCGCGACCGGGGGACGAGGCACTTCCCCCGGACCCCCTCCGAGAAGACCCATGCGGGACAAAGAAGATTAGATCGGTGCGTATGGAGAATTCTATGGAGGGGAGGTTTTCGAGATCTCAGGTGGGCGAACGGGGTTGCGGAATTTGGTGACGGGAAGTTGCCATTGGCGCTGGAAATCTGGCAGGGGAATAGTGGCGGACCAGTACCACAGGAGGCGGTAGGATTGGCGCGATCGCTCCGATTTGGCGGGATTACTCAGGTAGATATCGCGCACGGCTGGGATGAGATCGAGCAGGCGATCGCCCTCCATTACATCTCGCAATTGGTCCACTGCAGACTTGAGCATGGCTTTGCTGCGACTGGTGCTGAGGACATCCAGGAGGATAGTCGTGACCTGCGGATGGTCCGGACAACATTGGCCTAGTTTTCCTGCAACTCGGATGCGGTGGGCTAGATCGTTGCTACTGTCCAACTTGGTTAATAGGTTGGCAATTAGCTTATCTCGATCGGGTTCGTTTTTTTGGCGCTTAGCAGATTTTGTGGGTGCGTTTCCGTTGGAGATCGTTGGGGACTGCGGATGGTCAAGTTGTTGTAGGTTGGTCAGGATATTGCTGCGCACTCGGGGATCGTCGGTTTGGGATAGCAACACCTTCAAGGTATTGCGCGCGAGGGGATTGTCGGGATCGACCTTGGCTAGACGGTTGGCGGCTTTGCGCAAGATGCTGGGTTTACTTTCTGTTTTGAGGATGTCGATTAGTCCCACCTGCACTAGAGGATTGCCCGGATCGACGGCTTCTAAGCTACGGATGAAGTTGAGGCGAAACAGTGGAGGGTGCTCCTGTTGCAACAGCTGGGTGAGGGTGGAGATGGCAATTGGGTTGCCAGGGTCGTAGTTTTTGCCCAAGCTGTGGGCCGCCAGCCACTTTTCTAGAGGTTGGTTGGCGGTTTGGAGAAAGGATTCTAGGGCGGGAATGCTTAAACTCCGATCGGTGCGCGAAAGGGCGATGCCCGCTTGCTCGACGATCGGACCGGGTAGTTGAGGGACACGATCGGGCTTCGCAAAACGCCACCGGATAAGGTGTTTCACGAGAGCGTCAGCGCCGGGATACTCGCTCATTTCTGTCAGGCCGCGAGCTGCCAGAAACTTTGTGCGGTAACTGTATAGCCCGCCGCAGCAATCGTTGAAAGAAACGAGCCGATCGGTGAATTCGGTCTTATCTTCTGCGGCTATGTCGTCCCGCCCCACCCACAGCAAAATTGTCTCGTGCCAGATGGGCATGAAGATGGGGGCGACAGTTCCTGCCGCTGTCTCTAGCGCAAAGAACTCTTGCCAGGTTGAGATGGCCCGAGCGGCAAAATACTCTTGAAACGTGGGGTGATAAAAGGAGTAAATCGGTTCGGCATGGACATCCGAACAGCCTACTTTGTTCAGCCAACCCAGTTGCAGCGCTAGAGTAAGCAATTCTGGGCGATCGGGGAATTGGCGATCGATGAAGGAGCGGAGCAAGCGGAAGCTGGGGGGAGACTGCTTCATAGCGGCTAGTGCCAGTTCTGACAGCGCTTTATTGAGCTCCCGCCGCTGAACCAACGTTGTGGGAAATAAATCCTGCTTCCACTCGTAATGGGCGATCGCAAACTGGCGGTACAAGCTTGCTTTCGTCGCGGGTAATTTTCCCTTTGCAGATGCCCAAGTGCAGCACAGCAGGGCCAGGTATAGCGGATGGCGCACCAGCTCTCGAATGCGCCGCAGGCTGCGCTGCTCTAACCGCCGACAAAGCTTCTCCCCCCTTGCTTCATCATCTTTAAACCAGCGCCGAATAAACTCCTGCACCTGATTGCTGCCCGAACCCGTCCCATCGCTAAAACTGATGCAGCGAAAGGTTTGGCACGTGGCCAGCGTATTTTTTCCGGCATCCCAAATATTGAGGCGACAGGTAAGTGCCACATGGGCCTCAGAAAGCCAGCCCTTCAACTCCCTTGCCAGCCACGCGATCGCACCGCTACCCTCTCCCCCCAACTCATCGACCGCATCCAATAGCAACCACACGCGTCCCTGCTGAAATTGAGCTGCAAACTGTTCCACTGTCTCAGTCGGCACCTGAAAAACTCGCAGCGCTTGGCGCAGCCAAGTCTGCGTCAGATAGGTCTCTAACGATTGCCCTTCCAAATCCGCCAGCGAAATCCAAATGGGCATCGCATCGGGAGTCTGCAACAGCGCGATCGCCAACTGCTGCAACAGAGTCGTCTTCCCTGCCCCCGGTTCCCCTACAATTGCTGCCCGAACGGGTTCCTCAGATGCCTTGAGCCGATCTAGCAGCTCTGCCGGTTCGTACACCCGAGCCTCGCAGTCTTCTTCCTCCTGCGATCTCGACTTTCGCTCGGCTACCCCCAGCGGGACGTACACTTCCCCCAACTCAAACGCCATTCCATCCCCAGCAGTCATAGGGTTACTGGTCAGTCGAGTGTCTAAGGCTTCTCTGCATAGCTGTTGCCAGCGATCGCCGATTTTGCTTGCTGTCTCAGTCTCTTGCTCTGGGTTAGAGGACTCTTGGACGCGATCCGGTCGGTTGGCTTCCCATGCGCGATCGAAGTGAGCTAGATTAGCCTCCCGTTCCCAGCGATCGCGCCACCATCTCAGAGTGAAATGCCATTGGTCGGAACCCCGCTTGACGGTGCGGTTGTCTTCCAAAATGCCGACAAACTCGGCCAGATGTTTGAGAGCTGCCTTGATGTGGGGTAGGGAGAGGCCCTCCCCCGCACTGGCCAGTTTGGAAAGGGCTTGCAGATAGCGAAGTTTGGTACGAACGACTAGGCGGGTGGAGGATTGCCAGTGGGTTTGTAGGTGCGATCGCAGCAGATCCAGCTGTCTCTCGTCTGTATCCAGACTGTCATTGGCGAAATCTAGCAGGGAAAACAGGAGCAATCGCGATCGCTCTTTGGTCAATGGTCCGTAGCTTTGCTTTGGCATTAAGTGAATCCGCAAACAAAGTTAGGGGGTACCCCCAACTTCAACATGCCCCCCTAACTGCAATCCGTTGTAGCGTATGCGTTTGAGGTGACATTCTTCAAATTCGAATGGGGGCAACTACCGCCCTTAGTCTTGGGATGTCGATGAGGGACGGGCGGCGAAAGCCAAGCGAACCGAATCGCAACACCTGTAGTGGGTGGCCAAATTGGTAAAGGCGGCAGTCGAATTGCCTCGTTCAAACCTTACCCATTGGGTCGAAGAGTGAGGGTTATCGCTGGAACTGCGTCATCTGGAGGTTCGAGTCCTCCTCCACTACACACCACTTGGGCGAGTTTCTTCCCCTTTATTCATCACTTACCCGCAAGGGTCGCCGAGTGAAGGTTATCGGTCATGGCAAGACGGGGTTCGACTCCCCACTCGTCCACCAGTTACAACTTGGGCGGATAGTTTAACGGCAGAACACCTTTTCCCTTTTCACCCATTTACCCGCAAGGGTCGCCGAATCGGGGTTATCGCCTTCCAAGCGGGAGATGGGGGTTCAAATCCCCCTCCGTCCACCAGACAACACCAATCGAAACAATCTTGGGCGGGTAGCTCAGTGGGCAGAGCAGTACCTCGATCGCTCCTTACCTTTCGGGGTCGAAGACCGAGGATTACCGGTCAGGGGTTCGAGTCCCCTCCCGTCCAACACATTTCCAAACTCTATGGAGTCGGTAGCTCAACGGTAGAGCGCACCATCGCCCGTTAGGGCCGAAGGACAAAGGTTATCGCTATGGACGACCCCCCTTTGTCCGCCGAGATGCGGGTTCGAATCCCGCCCGTCTCCCTTCCCCGTTTGGGGACACCTTTCACATATCCCATCAGGGACGGAGAAGCGTTATGACATACGAATTTTTCACTTCACCCACCGCTACCCCTCAGTCTCAGCCCATTCCGGGGCGCGATCGCGAAATGGTACAGGGGCGATCGGGCGGTTACATGTTCGATCCGGGCAGTTGGAAAATGCTCACCCGCTGCTTGCTGATCGGTACTGCCCAAAGCACCTACTACGCAGACAAGCACGATCTGACGGGTGACTTCACGGACGTAGTGCTCGCCTGCGTTGACGAAGACCCCGATCGCACCGCTTGCGAAATTGTCGCAGCTAGCGATGGCCGTTCCATCAACAACAGCGCTCCCCTCTTCGCTCTGGTCTTGCTGTCGATGGGGGATTCTCCTGCTGCAAAGCGGGCATTCATGGAAATTTTCCCCAAAGTCGTCCGCACCGGTAGCCATTTCTACGAATGGTTGAACTACACCAAATCCTTGCGCGGTTTCGGCAAAGTGGTGCGGGAATGCGGGAAAAGCTGGCTGTCTAAGCCGGATGTGAAGCAGTTGGCATACCAATTGCTGAAATACCAGCAACGGCACGGATTCACGAATCGGGATGCCTTGCGATTGTTCCACGCCAAGCCTGCCACGCCAGAGCATCAGGCGCTGTACGACTGGGTGGTGCATGGCTGGGAGGACTTGCCCAAGCAGGTTCCCACCGGCCCCCTGTCGCAAATCTGGTGGTACGAATGGCTGAAGCGCAATCCCGAAAGCACCTGCATGGCGATCGCCGAGGGTCGCTTGACCCACGAAATGGTGGCTCCCATCGGGAAGATGGACGAGCGGGTATGGCAGTTGTTGTTTGAGGACATGCCGATTGGGGCACTGTTGCGCAATCTTGGCTCTCTGACGGAGATTGGCGTGTTGCGGGCGCATAAGTCCAAGAACTTGAAGCGGGTGGCGACAGTGCTGACCAGTCGTGATCGCCTGCGCAAGGGTCGCATTCACCCCATAGACGTCCTCAAGGCGCTGAAGACCTACCGCTCCGGCGGGCGCGTGGGTCGCAGCAAAAAGTCTTGGGACCCCATCCCCCGCATTTGCGACATTCTGGAAAAAGCTCTGGAGCTGTCTTTCGAGACAGTGGAGCCTACGGGCAAAACCTTCTTGCATGCGGTGGATGTATCGGGGTCGATGTCCTATTACACCGTCAGCTCGGTGAACTTGACCTGCTGCGAAATTGCCACGGTGATGGCATTGGTGACGGCGAAGGCGGAGGATAACTTCGCCATTCGCGGATTCGCCACTACGTTCAAGGATCTGGGCATTACGGCTCGGGATAGTTTCCACTCGGCGATGCAGAAGACAAACCGCCATAATTTTGGCGGGACGGATGCTTCGGTGGCCTACGATTGGGCGATTAAGAAGCAGTTCTGGGCTGATGTCATCTGCTTTTGGACGGATTCGGAGTCTTGGGCCGGTCGTCGGCACCCCAGCCAAGCGCTGGCGGCATATCGTCGCAAGGTGAACCCCAATGCCAAGGCGATTTACGTCACGTTGGCCCCCTACCGCATCTCGCTGGTCGATCCTAAAGATCCGCTGTCGTGGGATTTCGGCGGGTTTGACCCCGGTGCTCCTCGAGCAATTCAGATGATTGCCAATGGG
>JBFRWN010000041.1:0-13440 GCA_051439605.1 Synechococcus sp. | reverse complement strand
GCCACAGTCTGCATCGGTCTCGGCCTGACAACGGCGGCGTTGATGGGATAAGGCGCAGAAATGACTGGAAAAGCAGACAAGCCAGGAGCCAGCAACTGCACCTTGTACCTTCTGAATTACATGCTGGACAAATAAAATGAGAATGATTATCATTCTCATTAGCTCAATAATTTCGAATCATTCAGCGTGAGCCAACCCCAAACGAATCGGTCCTATGACGTTGTGATTGTTGGTGCCGGCGCTGCAGGCATTGGCTGTGGCGTCGTGCTCCAAGAACTGGGTCTAGAACGCTTCACAATTTTAGAAAGACACCAGGTTGGAGCTTCCTTTAGTCGCTGGCCTGAAGAGATGAACTTCATCACCCCGTCATTTCCAAGCCATGGTTTTGGACTGCTCGACCTGAATGCAGTGACTTTGAAGACTTCGCCTGCGATCGCTTTTCGGGAAGAGCATATCAGCGGCAAGCAATACGCCCTGTATCTGCAAACCGTTGCCGATCACTTTGAGTTACCGATTCGGACTGAGGTTGACGTAAAGGGCGTCGAGCCGTTGTCCCAGGGGGGCTTTCAACTACATACTGCCGCTGGAGACATCCGCACACAATTTGTCATTTGGGCCGCCGGGGAGTATCAATATCCCCATCTCAATCCCTTTCCGGGGGCAGAGCACTGTATCCACAACAGCCGGATTCGGTCGTGGGCGGATTTAGAGGGCGACGAATTCATCATCATTGGCGGCTACGAAAGTGGCATGGATGCCGCTGCCAATTTAGTGGCACTGGGAAAGAAAGTCGGTGTGCTCGATCGCACGGGAGTCTGGACAGAGCCTGACACCGATCCCAGCGTATCCCTGTCACCCTACACCATGCAGCGTCTGGGATTTGTCTATCGCACCGGTCGCCTAGACATGGTGAGTAACGCCCCCATTGAGGAAGTCAAACCGATTCCTGGTGGCTACGCAATCTACAGCGAATATCAGAAGTGGACGACAGCCCATCCCCCCATTCTCTGCACCGGTTTCGACACCAGTTTGAAACAGATTGCTCACCTATTCGATTGGTCCGAAGGCTATGCTGCACTCACGCCAGACGACGAATCCACCTTCACTCCAGGTCTCTTTGTGAGTGGTCCCTCTGTCCGGCATGGCGACCTGATTTTCTGCTTCATCTACAAATTCCGCCAGCGCTTTGCCGTAATTGCCAATACGATCGCCCATCGCCTCGGCCTCGACCCCAGCCCCCTTGATGCCTACCGACAGGCCGGACTCTTCCTCGATGACCTCTCCTGCTGCAGTAACGACTGCATTTGTTAGCAAGGTTCAGAATTTTGAATTTTGAATTTTGAATTCTTCTACTCAGCCGCCAACTCAAAACTAAGAACTTGCACCTTTTCACTCCCCGCCTATCCACCCATTCCCCTCCCCATGCCCACTGCCCCGCCTGCCCGACGCACCACCGTAATTGTTGGCAAAGAAAGCACCGGTAAATCTGAACTAGCAGCAGCACTCACGGGGCGATCACCTGTCGGCACTAACATTCAGGGCTCGACGATCGCCTGCGAGACCTATCAGACCAGAGACGATGCCTTGATCGACACCCCAGGCATTCTCTTTCGCTCCGACACCACCACCACCCGAACTGCTCTAGCGCAACTCCAGGCCCATGACAGGATTTTGTTAGTCATTAAAGCGACCCACATAGACGATGAACTGGCGGATTTGCTACCGTTAGTGGCCGGGAAACAAGGGCTGGTGGTCGTCACCTTCTGGGATAAAGTGTTGCCGTCTGACTTCACCCAGCAGGTCGTGGGTCGCTGGGAGCAAACCTTCCAGGTGAGGTTTATTCCCGTGGATGCCCGTCATTTAAGCCAGGAACAACGCCAGCAGATTTTAGAGGGGTTGCAGACTCCAGCCCCCTTTCCTCAGCAATGGCACCCGATTCCGGCAGGCTGGCGGATCGAGCCCGCGCCCACTTGGTTGGAGCATCCCCGCTGGGGTTGGTTGATGGCCATCCTTTTGTTGCTGTTGCCTGCGGTCATTGCCGTTTGGGTCGCCAATGGAGTCGCGGGCATGCTCGATCCGCTGATACAAACCGGATTAGCCCCTCTGGTCAATGTCCTATCTCGGGCCCCATCGCTGCTAGAGGCGATTTTGATTGGCCGCTATGGCTTAGTCACGATGGGTCCGCTGTTATTTGTCTGGGCCGTCCCTACGGTGATTCTGTATGCCCTGTTTTTAGGCACTTACAAAGCAAGTGGGTTGGTGGAACGCATTACCGTAGCGCTACATCCACTCCTGAGACCTTTTGGCCTGTCCGGGCGAGACTTGGTGCGGATAATTATGGGGTTTGGCTGCAATGTGCCCGCCGCGATCGCTACTCGGGCTTGTTCCAGTTGTTCCCGGCAGACCTGTGTGAGTGCGATCGCCTTTGGATCCGCCTGTTCCTACCAGTTCGGTGCCACCCTGGGGGTTTTCAGCGCCGCCAATTTGCCTGGCTTAGTCGTACCCTACCTGAGCTATTTAACCCTGACCACCCTGATCTACACCCGTTTGATTGCGCCTAAAGCAGCCCGTTCTCCGCACAATACCCTGATGATTGAACGGCGCACATTTTTGGAAGTGCCCCGCTGGTCAGCTATTTGGCGAGAAACCCGAGGTACCCTCAGCCAGTTTTTTGCCAATGCGATTCCCATCTTTTTAGCGATCTCGATCGTCGCCTCAGTGTTGGACTGGTTTGGCTTTATCACCGCTCTGGGGGGATGGATTAATCCCCTGATGGGGTTGTTTGGCCTGCCTCCAGAAGCAGCTCTACCCGTTATTTTGGCCTCAATTCGCAAAGATGGACTGCTGCTCTTCGCCGAACCGGCAACCCTGGCTGTGCTGACGCCGCTGCAAATTTTAACCGGAGTTTATCTGGCTGGGGTGTTGCTGCCCTGCCTGGTGACGGTACTGACCATCGCCCGCGAACAGTCGGTGCGGTTTGCGGTGGGCCTGATAGCTCGGCAGGCGCTCGCCGCGATGGTTTTTTCGATGCTTCTGGCCTGGGGAGGCAACTGGTCATAACATCTCTAGATTGCCAAAATATGCGATGAATATGATTCTCATTTTGGCGTTGCACATTCCATGAAGGGCAAAAGCGCGATTGGAATAGCCAAGGGGTTCATGGGCCGTCGTCGAAACTTTAGCGGCGAAAGCTTCTGGGCGCGTGGCTATTACGTGTCGACGGTGGGATTGGATGAGGAAGCGGTCAGAGCGTATATTCGCCGCCAGGAAAAAGAGGAAGAACGGTTGGAGCAATTAAGATTGCCGACAATCTAGGAGAGGACTGCCCCTTGGGGGCTAAACCTACGAAGCCTCCGGCTCTGCCGGAGGTGACTTAACAGGGATAGAAACATCTGGGTCGAGTTGCAGGCGGTTATAGACCCAAGTCTTGAGCCGTTGCCTAGCGACGAGGTTGTCCTTAGGCTTTGATTGAGACAATAAATTCATAACGGTACATCCCTGACTGTATTGGTTAATGAGCTGACATAGAGCGGTTACCAGTCTGGTGGCGAACATCTCAATCTGCAGAAGCTTAGGGGCTCTTGGTTTGAGTAGTATTCTGTATACCGTCTACCTGGAAACCGCCATAGCTTAAAGAATAGAGAAGACAACAACTAGGTAGCTGTCTTTTGGTTAAAGGAATTTCCTGAAGGGTTCCAAACGAGGTAAGAGAATCCGGCGCCTGCACCTTCAAGGACTTGGGTGAGGCGACTCGCTTTATGCCAGAGGCAAAGCCAGCCATCTTCGGCAGCGGAGATTTTTGGGTCTCTAATTCGCCTCATGACCCGTAGGATGGCAGCTTAAGATTCTGTTTACATGTCAGCTCTAAAACCCAAAGATAGGATGGCGAGCAGACAGCCCAGCCAGCGAACACATGCCATTGCAATTCAAAGAAGATAAGAAACTGATTTTTAGTGCAGGCGATTTACTTCGCAAACCTCTCTCGTTGCCGGCGAATCCATCCCCAAATACCACTCACTAAGGCTCCCGCCATCACCATGCCCAATGTGGGCTGAAACAAGGGTTGCCACAATTGCATCCACAGATCGAAACCAAGGGGAATCCCTGCAGAAGCCCCTGCAACAGCCACGGCAAACCATGCAAACGCCCCCAAGGCGGCAAAAATGGCAGCCACGAGAATGCGATCGACTATTTGCTTAATTGCTTGCATCAAATTGGGGAGAATCAGAATCTACAGACACCTGTAACACTTCCCGCAACAGCTGGTCTTGTTGGGCACGAATCGTTGCTAAATCCCACCCTTGGTTGAGCAGAACAAAATAAGTTCGATCCGGCAAAATGCCCGCCAGTGTGGCCACACTGTTCAAAGTCCCACTCTTCGCCGCGGTTCCTGCAGGGGCAGTACGCCGTCGTAACGTGCCGCCGCGGTCCTGTCCCACAACCGGCAGCCAATCCTCTAGCTTTAGTCCGACATTGTCTGCTTCAGCTGTCAATGCATCCAAAATCTCCACCACCGCCCTCGGAGAAAACTGATTGCCGCGCCCCAACCCCGAGGCGCTGACCACCTGCATTTCTCCGCTGGAGACAAACGGGGCAACCGTGGACTCAAGAACAGTCAGCCCCCCCATCTGACTGGCCAGCATATCGGCCATTGCATTATTGCTATAGGTATTGAGCTTCTTGAGAATGGTCGTCAGGGGGAGTGATTGATGCTCCACAACTAATTCTGCATTCTCCGGGACCAACTCAGTCCGAACCATCGATCCGGAAAAACTGAGGTTGGGCTTCTGGGCTAGGGGGTGGGCGATCGCCCATTTAACAAACTGATGGCGAGCTTCCTGAGGCCACAACGATTGATGCATGCCCCAGCGCAGGAGTTGGATACAGGTGGACGGATTGCTGTAGTAGTTCATGTAAAAGGGACCGACAACTTTCAGATCCCCAGTCACGTGGCGAATGCCAAGGCCGCCAATCTCGGAAGCAATGGCGAAGCTATCTTCCCAGGTAAAATCCGGATCGCCCCCCCCCATCACCACTAAATCTCCGTACAAGACCCCATCGCGCACCTCCCCTACCGTATAGACCTGGGTGGTAAAGCGGTGCTGGGGGCCCCAAATTTTCAAAGCTGCCAGAGTAGTCGCTAGCTTGGTAATCGATGCAGCTGGCAATCCAACAGAGGGTTGATGATTCGCTAATTGCCTACCGTCAGGGGAGACAAGAATCAATCCTTGAGCCTGTTTGGCAAATCCTCGGGATTGCAGGCGATCTAAAAATTGATTGACGCTGGTCTGATAGGCGGGTGAGATGGCAGGCTTTGCGGGTGGTAGTGCTGCTGGCAATATGGTTGGGGCTACTGGCCTCGCGTCGAACGTCCTCTTCTCTAGTGAGGGATCCGCCGAGGTATTGGAAGGCCCTCCAGAAACTAACGCAATCCCCCCCATACAGGCTCCCAAAATTGCTGCGAACCACCATCGCCTTTTGACCCGATTGGACGCTTTCCTGCGGCGTATGCGCCCGGTACGGCTTCTTGCACCATGCACTCTCCTATGGCGCATTCTCCTATCGTGCATATCTAAAAACCCCCACTGCCAACCCAAATCCTGTTCTAAAGACACCTTGATTTGGTGAGTTTATCCTCGATCTCCGCCAGACGCTTCTTCAGTCGCTCGAGGTCGTTTGCTAGCTGTGGCAGTTTGCGATGCACCGCGAACGATCGTTTCCAATCTCGTGCCACCCTCAGGTGAACCAAGCCGAATATTGGGACCAAATTCGGGATGTGTCTCCAGAAAACCGGCATACGGACTACAACTAATAACTTCAGTTGAGTGAGTTCTGGATGTGCGGAACCTATGCCCTGAGTAACCGCAATCCATTCAGCGTTACCAGCAGCGTTGAGCCTTCATGGCCCAGCACTCCAGCCGGTAGAGTAAGTTCTCCCAAAAAATTAGCTACCATCAACAGGGCAATTGAGGTCAGCGCCAGGGTGATGTTTTGCTTAATAATGCGTTGTGATTTTTTGCCGATGCGAATGGCCTGATCCAGCTTGTCCAGACGATCTGCCATCAGCACAATGTCAGCAGTTTCTAACGCCACATCTGACCCAGCCCCACCCATGGCAATGCCGACCGACGCCTGAGCCAGGGCAGGGGCATCGTTGATGCCGTCTCCCACCATCGCTACCGTGTGGTACTTATCCTGGAGGTGCTGAATGGCGGTGACTTTGTCCTCCGGCAATAAGTCTGAGTAAACCTCATTGATGCCGATGCTTTGGGCAACAGTCTGCGCGGTGACCGTATTATCCCCAGTGAGCATGACAGTCGCTGGAATACCCATTTGTTTTAATGTGCTCAATAAGCCCGCAGCCTGGGGGCGAACCTGATCGGCTACCGCCAATAGCCCGATGATCTGCTGGTGCTGGACGACCCAGACGATCGTTTTCCCCTCACTTTCGAACTGTTGTCCGACCTGGAATAGAGAAGCATCAATCGAGTCAGCCAGATCAGCCGAGACATAAGCAAGCTTGCCAGCGCGCGTGGGAACGCCCTTCAGAACCCCCACGATTCCCTGACCCACGTCAGCCTGAACAGCATCCATGGGTAATAAAGGAATGTTCCGGTTCTTCGCCGTTTGCACAATGGCCTGGGCAATAGGATGCTCTGAATAGACTTCCAGAGAAGCAATGATTTGCAACACCTGTTCAGACTGAAAAGCGGATGCCGCCACCAGGTCGCTCACTTGCAGAATCCCGGTTGTGAGGGTTCCAGTTTTATCAAAGGCAATCGCCTTTACCCGACCGATGGTTTCTAGCTGGGCTCCGTCTTTGAACAAAATCCCCTGTCGTGCCCCCCGGGCAATGCCCGATAGCAAGGTCGGCATGATCGACGCCATCAGGGCACAGGGAGAGGCCACTACCAGAAAAATCAGCGCCCGGTAAATCGTCACTTCCCAACTCCAGCCCAGGAGCAGGGGTGGCACCAGAGCCAGGACCAGCCCTGATACTACGATCAATCGGGCATATCCCCGCTCAAATCTTTCCAACAATTGCTGGGAAGGGGGCTGGCTGGTTTTAGCCTGTTCCACCAGCCGAATTACTCGCTGAATCAGGCTGCTTTCCGGCGGTTTGTGTAATTCCACCGTAAGTGCACCGCTACCGTTGATAGTACCGGCAAACACTTCATCTCCCAGGGACTTTTCTACAGGAATCGACTCTCCCGTAATCGGGGCCTGGTTAATGGTGCTGTGGCCCGTCCGAATTAGCCCGTCGATGGGAATGAGTTCCCCGGGTTTCACAAGAATACGATCTCCCACCTGCAAATCCTGAGTTGCCACCACCTGTTCCTGCCCTGGCAGCAATCGCCGCGCCGTATCTGGCGTCAGCTGCATCAAACTGCGAATATTTCGTTCGGTGCGATGCATGGCAATGGTTTCTAAAGCACCACTAAAAGCGAAAATCAAGATTAGTACCGCCCCATCCACCAACAGGTAATACTGCCGCTGCCATAGCCCCAGTACTGCTGCCCCCACCGCCGCGATAATCATCAGCAGGTCCACATCTAGTTCATGCTCTTGCCATAGGGTGGTCAGCCCCTCGCGGGCACTCTCGTAGCCCCCGATCGCATACCCGGCCAACAATAGCGCACTCCCCAGTCCCACCCAACTTTCCTGCAGTGCCAACCCTCCCAGCAATGTCAACCCGGCGCACAGCATCACTGCTATCACCTCTGGATAGATATACCCCCAGTAAAACACTCGCTTTCGCACCCTCATTGTCAAGGTCATCTATCGAATCCAGCATTTTAGAGCGCCCTTAGCGTAAAGGTTGACATTGATGTTAATGTCAAGGACATGCTCACGATAAAAGACCTCACTCAAGCCGTCGGCCACGGCACCACCCCCCGCATGGTGCGGCACTACCATCAGATTGGGTTGTTGCCTCAACCCAGGCGTTCCGAGAGCAACTACCGACTCTATACAGAAGCCGATGTGCAACGGCTAAACAGGATTGTGGCGTTGAAACAACAGGGATTTCAATTGGCCCACATTAAGCAGATGCTGGAAGCTCAGCCAGCAGTACCACCAACTGAGACGCTGGTTGAGCAACTGCAGCAGCAGTACCAGGCCGTCTTACAGCGCTTGACCCGGTTGCGCCAGACGGCCATTGCCCTTGAGGGGGTGATTGGGCGGGACCAGTCTTGCCAGTTGGTGCAGGCGGAGGCTCTGGCCCATTTACGACTATTAGATGTGGATGCGCAAACGGCCCAAGCCCTGGCGGATGAACTCTGGCAACATCTGGATGCGGCGGCCGCCCATCATCCCGATAATTTTCAGGAATCTCTGCAACAGTTGTTACCGGATCTCTCTCGGCGTCCGGAAATTGAAGCCGATGTGCTGTCTCACCTGGTTTTGACCTGTGGTGATGTGGCGTTGGCTGCCTTTGTTCGGTTTAGCTCAGACGCTATTAAAGCGGCCCGCGAGTCTTTATCTGCTGGTTGCACGGTGATTGGGGATATTCCTGCTGTGGTAACCAGTCTGGATCAGGTGCGTCTCGCCCATCTGGGGTGCAACTGGCATACGCTGATGGACGATCCCCATGTAAATAGTGCTGCCGATGCAGAGCAGGCTTTCTGGCAAGATACCCACTGGAAGAGACAACTGCAAGATTTGGGAGACGATAACATCTGGGTTGTCGGCTATGCCCCTTCGGTACTGATAGAACTTTGCAAGGCCATTGCAACTCAGCAGTTAAAGCCAGCCCTAGTGATTGGTCTACCTATTGGATTTAGCCATGCTCCTGCTGCCAAGCGACAATTGATGCAGCTCAAGGTACCCTACATCACCACTGAAGGAGCCGTTGGCGGCGGGTTAATGGCAGCTGTGGTGTTGAATCGGCTGGCGGCTTCCTTAATAGAGAAGCCTGACTGCCACTGTTATTTGCAGGAGATGCAGGCTTGAATAGCCTGTAACAGTAATTCTGCTAGTTTCAGTTCATAAGCGCGCATGGACTAAAGTGATCTGCTTTTTATCGATCATTTCCGGCCATAATCTCACAAAGCTTCCTACGAAGTGATGATTCACTCATACTCCATCTTTTTTTATTTGGAGTCAGCCAAATCCTTTCCCTTGGGTGGTTTCCCTCCACACCAGTACCTCCCCTTGGATACCACCAGCGGCAATCGCCCCTCCTGAAGGGGTCCAAGCGAGACAAGAGAATCCGGCGGCTGCACCTTCAAGGACTTGGGTGAGGCGACTAGCTTGTTGGTGCCAGAGGCAAAGCCAGCCATCTTCGGCAGCGGAGGCAAGAAGGGGTGACTGGGGCTGAAAAGCGATTGCTCTGACCATTCCCTGATGCAAGTCCAGTACCTGAGGATTCCAGCCGACTGACGGATCGCGGTCTTTTGTCCAGACGATAACGTCTTCGCCACTGATAGAAGCTAAGAAGGGGGGCGCATCAACAGCTTTTTGGGGCGTTGACCAAGCAAGCTGCCGGACTTTACCCGGAAAGCCCTGCATGCGCCAGGGGTAGGGATTATCCTCCTCCCAAACCACGGTGGAGCGATCGTTACAGCCAGAGGCAAGATAGGCGCCATTGGGTGACCAGGCGATCGCTCCACTGGCACCTCCAATCTCTCGCACGGTTGGGTCATCGTCCCAGTCACGTCGCTGCCAGGTTTGGATGCTCTGATTGCCGCTGAGGGAGAGGTGATTGCCCTGCGGATGCCATGCTAGATCGAGCACCGACGAGAACTCGAAGTTTAGGGTGGTGATAACGGATTGGGTGGAAGCGTCCCACAGCTGGCAATAGCGCCCAAGGTTGAAGGCGAGTTCAGGGTGTTGGGGATTCCATTGCAGGCGATCGATCCAAGCACGGGCATGCTCCAGGGTCGTCAACAAGATGGGTGTACTGCCATCCAGTTGCCAGATCCACACTGTTCCCGACTGTCCCCCTGCCGCCAGAAAAGCACCATTGGCAGATATCGCCAATGCATCCACTGATTCGCCCTGCGCCTCCTGCAACGCAGTCATTTCACCCGTCTTCTTGTTGTGCCGCACCACTTCTCCTGCGGCGGAACTGGCAAATAGCCATGCTCCGTCAGGTGACCAGGCGATCGCTGTCACGTAATCCGATAATGTCGTTTGCCACAGGCGTTTGAATAGTTTCTGTCTATTAGATTTGGGCATGGGCAGTAATCACAAGTTTTCTACCCCCAGGATTGTTGGTGGGTTAGGTATCGCTCTAAAGCACCATACGGGACCTATCTAAAATCCAAAATTGCATCACTGGCTCACCAAACAAGCCCGAAAGCTCTCCGCCAGGTTCATTTGCTCTAGATCGCGGCCAATGAAGACCAGTTCATTCTTGCGGGGCTCGTCCGGTTTCCAGGGCCGATCTTGACGACCGTCAAACAGCATGTGTACCCCCTGAAAAACGAAGCGGTGGTCTTCTCCGGAAATGTTGAGGATGCCCTTCATCCGAAAAATGTTTGGACCTCGATCGCGTAGGAGTTGGCTGAGCCAAGCGTTGAGCTTCTCGCCATCCAGTTTCCCCGACTCGACCAGGGCCACAGACCCCACGGTTTCGTCATGCTCGTGCGCTGTTTCGTTGAGAAACTCTGGGTCAATTTTCAGTGCGTTATTCAAGTCAAAAGCGTTAACCCCCAACAGGGCATCCATCTCGATTTGTGCGTCGCGGGTGCGGTGAATTTTGGCGATCGCATTCATCCCTCGAATCCGCTGCTCCAGTTGAGCTAGCTCTTCCTCCGTCACTAGGTCAACCTTATTCAGCAAAATCACATCGGCAAAGGCAATTTGTTCCACTGCTTCTTCCGCTTCCCAGTGTTGCCAAATGTGACGGGCATCTACCACAGTCACCACCGCATCCAACTGAGCTTTCGCCTGTACTTCGTCATCCATAAAGAAGGTCTGAATCACTGGAGCTGGGTCTGCCAACCCTGTCGTTTCAATCACTAGATGATCGAACTTGTCGCGCCGCTTCATTAAGTTGCCAATGATGCGAATCAGGTCGCCTCTCACCGTGCAACAGATGCAGCCGTTGTTCATCTCAAAAATTTCTTCATCCGCATCCACCACCAACTGATTGTCGATACCCACTTCGCCAAATTCATTCACAATGACTGCCACCTTCTTGCCATGTTCGTAGGTCAGGATGCGATTCAATAGCGTCGTTTTCCCGGCTCCCAGGTAGCCTGTAAGCACGGTCACAGGCACCGTTGTGCGATTGTCGGTGGGATTGATGGCGGCAATCATAAGCAACTCCTGGAGGTTGGCGAATGAGAATGATAATCATTATTACATCGGACCTAATGGGTTGAGGTAACCCTTTGCTAGGTTGCGGGCATTTTCATTCCGATGCGCTCACACCAAAAAGCGCTACCGTTACCAAAATCCGTAGCAGCCTATTCTTTGTTTTGGAAAAACTCCAGAGCTATATGACCCACGTCAACTGCGTATTCTTCATATACCCCCAAGGTACCGGAGACGCGCTGTTCTTGAATTTGGGGCAGTGCTGTCAGGGCTTCCATCTCCGCTTTGGATTTTGGGGGAGCTTGCTCCGGGACGATCGCCTGTACGGGCAAGGTAAGCGATCGTCCCACACTCAGCCATTCCTCCCGATCTCTCATTGGATCTAAACCGGCCGTGACAAAGGCGGCGGGGGCAAACCTGGCACCAGGTTTCTGAGTGATTTGATGTTTGTTGGTTATAAAGTCTGGCGTTAGTTTGTCTCGATCGACATATACATGCCGCTGATACATCCACTTCAAAAACGCGGGGTGAGTGTTAAGCGCGTAGAGTGCTTGCCCTAAAAGGGGCGATCGCACCAAGTTTCTAGCTCCGCTTGCCACAAGAATCGGTGCCCCCATCGCTCGGAATGGGCCTTTCCAGGTGGGGGCAACGAGCAGCAGCTTAGAGCAAAGGCTGGGCTGGCGTTGGGCTAGTTGAATGGCGTACCCTGCTGCATGGCCAGCAGCGACGATGGCCAGAGGGTGGGGGCAGCAATCATGAACAAAATCCTGAAGTAACTGCTGGTAGAGCGAGCGGTCATATTGGATTCGGGGGCGATCGGACTCCCCAAACCCTAACCAATCCAGAGCAATCACTTGAAAATGAGGGGACAGAATCTGGGCAATGCCTGCTAGTTCGGTGCGGCTGGAAACGGTGCTGAAGGCGGGCAGTAATAACACCGGAGAGCCCTGCCCAAAGATTTCATAGGCAATGCTGAGCGACTGCCCTTGGTAGAGCCAGTTATAGAACTGGCGTTGAGCGCTGATGGAGGTCAGAGAGATCGTGGGCTCTACCATTTTGGACGCCATAAACATTGTTCCGAGACTATATCAAGACTTAGCCAGCCCCCAGGCAAATTGGCATTAACGTCAGCACAGAGGTAGTTCAGAAGGTTGATTTGTGAGTAATGGCGGCTTGTACTGTTTCCTGTAACTTTATCAAGGATAAGCACGCCCAAATAAATCTCCAGATTGACGCTATCGCAGGCTCAGGGATTGCTGCTCGACTTCTCGCTTGCCCACAACCGCAGTCACTGGGTTTTTCGCTAACTCAGCTGTGCGAATTTGCTTACCTAGGCGATCTCCACTAGCATCGCCTTCTACCCGAAAGCCCCGTTCTTGCAGTTCCACCGAGCTTATCTTCAATTGACAACGAACACTTGGCGATTGACAGGTTGAAAATATATTATAAAGTAACAAAAATGTGACTGTTCATTGCTCGAATGACGAGGTAAATATGAGCAAGCGAGCACTCGAAACACAATCGCAGGTGTTGGCGGTTCTGCGTGGTCATAGTGGTCCGCTGTCCGCCTATGACGTGATCGGGGAGTTGCGTCAGGTCAGTCCGAAAATCGCGCCGCCAACGGTTTACAGAGCGCTAGAGGTGTTGGCTGGACGAGGGCTGGTTCATCGTCTTGAATCGCTGAAAGCCTTCATTGCCTGCCAGTATAAAGAGTGCCAACATGCGTCGATCTTTGCAATCTGCGACGAGTGTGGCACGGTTGAGGAAAGCTTTGCACCTAACTTGTTCGAGGAGCTTTCCCGCGTTGCCGGGCAATCCGGATTCACGTCGACGCGCCACGTCATCGCACTCCACGGCCTTTGCTCCTCATGTGGAACGGGAGATATCCCGGCATGAATGCGCGTCGCAAACAAAGCCTGAGGCTTCTTATGCTTGGGGCTGGCCACCGGCTGGCCGCTGCGTCACTGGTTGTCGCGGCACTCTGGGCTGGGTTTTACTGGGCAACCTCCATGCCGGGGGGACGATGACCCACGCCCTCGCTTTCCAAAACCTCACGCTTGGCTACGATCGGAATCCGGCCGTGATTCAACTTCAGACCGAAATCTCTGAAGGTAGCTTGACTGCCATTGTCGGGCCGAACGGCGCAGGCAAGTCCACCATGTTGAAAGGTATTGTCGG
>JBFRWN010000040.1:0-4005 GCA_051439605.1 Synechococcus sp. | reverse complement strand
CCCGTCTGTATCGACAGACGGGAGGTGGCGTCATGGAAGATTTTGGCGGCCCGGATGCCTTTACCCTCAAACGCCAAAACTACCCGCTGGGAGAGATTGAGCGGAAAAAGCTCGCACTTTGATGTTTTAGCGGCAACCTAGCCGGACTAAAGTTTTCAAAGTAGAAGCACTAAGATTTGCTTCTGAAGAGTGTTGATGCTGGTGAGGATTGATGGTCAGTCTCGCACGCCCACAGCGCGAGCCCATCGAGCGAGGATCGTTTTTGATGTCTGCTAAGTCAAACGTTTCTGCAGCACTTTTTTCTTTCAGCTACGTTAGGTGGGCTAGGTGCGGTGGTAGGAATTTTGCTATCTGCCCTTTTCGATCTACCTTCAGGGCCTAGCGCGATCGTGTTTCAATTGGCGATGTTTCTGGGAGCGATCGCTCTGCCCCGACCGAAGCTGGCATGACGTTTGATACCAGGGAAACACCATTAATAGATAAATGTTGGGTCAGCAATACCTGCCTCAAAACCAACATCAGAGGCCCGATATCCCAAGTGTTTTTCTCCAGAAGGTCGAGTTCCATTGCTAGGAGTAGCAATACGAACTAGTCCCGAGCAAGCACCTTCGAGCTCCTGGGCGAAAGTAAACTTGCCTCGATAGTTCCATCTCCAAACTCTGTCCCTATGAGAACTGACTCTGATAACTGTGTCAGTTCTAGCTCGATGAGATTATTTCTTGTAAGAATCACTCCTCCCACCATCTCAGGCGTTGAGAATTACCTACCCAGTGTGTTGCCAAGGACCTGATGGGGATGCGCCGAATCCTGCCAATTCTGTCCTGCGCGGAATAAGAGTTGCCGTAATGGAGCCTGACCGCGCAGCTGTTGCACAGCACTAATGCAGGTCGAGCAACTGCAGCCAAATTTAGAGAGCGCGTCCTCACGTTCTTCCTGACTGCAGTTGAAGTTGGGGGACGATGGATCGACTTGAGCGAATTCCAAGTGAGATGTTGATAGATTCGAAAACTTCGCTCCTCCCTGATTTGCATCTACTGCAAATGCAGGAACCTGGAACGCAAGTACCCAACCGAAAGAGCTGCTGAGAAGGGCTAAATAAATCTTTCGCATTGACAAACTGGAGACACCACTAGGCCAGTTTATCCGAGTTTTTGTCGGCGGGAACCGAAATAATTTCTCGAGAGCTGCTTTAAGAGATGCAGGGTTCTGCAAAATGCCATGCAGGGCGATCGAGTCTTTTTTACTTGAACCAAAGGCTAGAGGTGTCAGTCCCCTTTCGATCTGACTGTGATTTGCTAATTGTCTTGTTTCCCCACATCACTGGGGGGTTGTTGGTCTTTTTCGGTGTGACAAAGAGCTACCAACATCGATACCACTGGGTTGCAGTGCTCCAGTCTGACACTTTTCAGTGTTGTTACCTGAGGATGGGCGGAGTCGTTAGTTCATCTAATGGTTCCGTAGAAGGGTCGAGGCACTATTGACGCCCTACGACCAAGGATTAAGAGGTAGAGATTTTAGGAGAGGCAAGTTTCATGTAGAAATATTGCGCTATATGGATTACCATGAGAATGATAATGATTACCATTCTTGGAAAGGCTGTTCGATTAGTCAGTAAAGCTACAGCTTTTGGAGAGCATCTCTTTTTTTTCACTGCTCCCCCAATGTCTTGAGAGCTGTTTAGGTAACGAACGCGCCGCATACTTCGATTGAGAGAGTTGAACTGGAGTCCTAACGGTTTGTTGCTTGATGCAATCGCTTGTTCTGTTGAGGATGCCTCTGGTTGACTATCCCAGCCGAAGTTTAGTTAACGTCAATGAGTCACCCAACCAACAATGACAATTTCAATCACGCCAGATTCCATTCGTAACGATGAACTAGCGACTTCCGCTCATCCTCAGGTAACCACTCAGGAAATGGAGCATGCGGTTCGGACTCTGCTTTTGGGATTGGGGGAAGATCCAGATCGTGAAGGCTTGCAAGATACGCCAAAGCGCGTCGTGAAAGCATTGCGATTTCTAACGTCTGGCTATCAGCAGTCAGTAGATGAATTGCTGAACGGGGCAATCTTTCACGAAAACGCCGATGAAATGGTGCTCGTGCGAGATATTGACATCTTCAGTTCTTGCGAGCATCACATCCTACCGATTCTGGGGCGGGCTCATGTAGCCTATATTCCAGATGGAAAAGTAATTGGTCTGTCAAAGATCGCTCGGATCTGCGAAATGTATGCTCGTCGTCTGCAGGTGCAAGAGCGGTTAACGGGGCAAATTGCCGATGCTCTGCAAGGGTTGCTGAAGCCCCAAGGGGTTGCTGTTGTGGTTGAGGCCAGCCACATGTGCATGGTGATGCGTGGCGTTCAAAAACCTGGCTCTTGGACCGTCACTAGTGCGATGCGAGGAGTGTTTGCTGAGGATGCCCGTACTCGACAGGAATTTATGGGATTAGTCAGCCATCCCACCCAGTTGCGCTAATTGTTTTCGATACCATTGCCAGCTTTTTCCGGCTGGCAATGATGTTGTCTTGCAGTGGGAATTAGTCTCTGACAAACTGCTCTGAAGTTAAAGACTTTGAGTTCGATTCAGTCCTCGCGAGTGATGAAAAAAGCGATCGAGCGATCTGTCTGCTTGTTTGTCTGCCAGAACAGTTTTTATCGTGAGATCGTGATTCTTGTCAGCAACTTAGATTTCTTTGAACTTGTCTCACCCCCGGATTGTTGATTAATCCAGGCACAATTCGATTACTGGCCAACCGAGCACCAAATAGATTGCGGGCAACAGGACCAATTTGGAGCGCGGCTGCTCCGCCCATGATGAAAAGATTGCACCCCGGCCAGCGAAGGTACTCATCCAAGACAGGCATTCCGTTGACGGTGGCGCATGGAAACTGAGAGCGTATCTCAGACAGAAGCTCCCACTGGTCTACATTCAGTTGGTTGCCCGTGGCAAGCCAGATGCGATCGATCGCTTGATGGGCAATACAGGAATGATGCTCGGGACGATCGCACTCCACCGTCCAAGCCGCGCCTTCCCACTTGGCCTGCTTCACTTCGCAGCGTTCGTAAAACGTCAGTTTCTGCTCGCGCGAATTACGGCGAAGGCGTGTCAGTACTGCTGGGGTGAGTGACCCTCCATTCCGAGCCGCTTGCATCATTTGCCACCGTCGATTCCAGTCTGGCTCGGAGTGAAACTGTTTTAAGTATTTGGGTCCCAACCACCCCGGATCGGTGTCGAAAAGCTTCTCGTAAAACTGCCGGCGCGCCATCATCATTACCGTCGCTCCGCGAGCGATCGCCCCCAACGCCAAATGACCGCTTGTCAATCCACTTCCAACAATCAGAATTCTCTCCCCACACAGTTTGAGGGGCTGTAAATCGATGTGTTGAGAATGAAGCAGCCGTTCGGTGGGATAGGGGGAAGGGATGTGGGAGACCCAGTCAGGCAGGTGCGGCGCTCCTCCTCCCATCGCCAGAACAACCCGTCTCGCGTACATGCTGCGTCCATCAGCCATCACCAGACGAAAGCGATGCTTCCTCCATGCAGAACCACAAGGCTCGATAGTGGCGACCCGACCAGAGATGATGTTTTCGGCTAATCCCCAGCGCTGAATGGTGTGGTTGCAGAACGTTCGAAACAAAGATGTTCCCGGAAGATCGTAAGGGGGGAATAGCTCGTCAGCTCGACCGGCGGCAAAAGCTCGCAGGGCATGGGGGTTAGGGTCGGGATGGTGGACGGCAGGCGAGCGCAAGTGAGGGATGTCCATCGCTGCAAATTGATGGTGCCATTGCTGCATCCATTCTCCAGCAGGGTCGATCGCCACAAACCGTTCCCGCATGGACTTCTTTTTTTGAATCAGATGGGTAGCCAAGGTCAAGGCTTGGGGACCGGCCCCCACTATGGCGATATCGATTGACTCGGGTAGACCCGCTGTGGAAGAGGATGCCTCTTGACGGCGATCTGCGATTGACTGAACCATTGACAGGAGTTGGTTTTCGAAGAAGAATGATAA
>JBFRWN010000039.1:0-65789 GCA_051439605.1 Synechococcus sp. | reverse complement strand
CGGATTACGAGCCGAAATTCTTATCGGGGCTCGATTGGGTTTAACTGGAATGCAGGTACATTGCGTCAGGTTTGAGGTAACGACATCAGATCGACCTGCGTTTGATTAAAACCAAACGCAGGTCGATCTGACTTGTTATGGTTTTGAATTGTTTGTACTTGGACAGTGGGTGCCAACCAGCACCTACACGGCCAGCTGTGGGCGGCTGGGTTCGGGCCAGTCGAGGTGGAAGAATTTACCCCGTGGATGGTCGAGGCGCTCGTAGGTGTGGGCGCCAAAGTAGTCCCGCTGAGCCTGTAGCAGGTTGGCGGGTAGGAATCCACTGCGGTAGGAGTCGAAGTAGGCCAGAGCCGAGGAGAAGGTAGGGACGGGGATGCCCTGCATGGCTGCGGTGGCAACGACTTCACGCCAGTGGGTCTGGGAGGACTCGACCTCTTTGGTGAAGTAGGGATCGAGAAGCAGGTTGGGGAGATCGGGTTGGCGTTCGAAAGCTTCTTTGATGCGCTGCAGGAAGCGGGCGCGAATGATGCACCCCCCTCGCCAAATCATCGAGATTTCTCCAAAATTGAGATCCCAGTCGTATTCTTTCTGAGCTTCGCGCATTAAGGCGAACCCTTGGGCATACGAGCAGATCTTGGAGCAGTAGAGGGCGTCGCGAATGGCGTCCAAAAATACTTGCTTATCTCCGCGGAAGCTGGGGCCGGGACCGTGCAGCACTTTGCTGGCAGCCACTCGCTCGTCTTTGATGGAGCTAATGATACGGGCGTAGACGGCCTCGGCGATCGTCGGCGCAGAAACCCCCATGTCGAGGGAATTAACTGCCGTCCATTTCCCGGTTCCCTTTTGACCAGCTGTGTCGAGGACTATATCGACAAACGGCTCGCCGGTCTCGGGGTCCA
This sequence comes from Synechococcus sp., assembly GCA_051439605.1. Taxonomy (GTDB): domain Bacteria; phylum Cyanobacteriota; class Cyanobacteriia; order Thermostichales; family PCC-7336; genus PCC-7336. The sequence continues at coordinate 64,890 of JBFRWN010000039.1, read as the reverse complement.
CCTGCTTGAGAATATCAGCCGTGACTTCAATTAAGTAGCTATCCAACTTGCCGGTATTCCATTCGGCAAACACCTGACTCATTTCGGCGGGCTTCATCCCCAGCAGATCCCGCATCATGTGGTAGGCTTCACAGATCATCTGCATGTCGCCATATTCAATACCGTTGTGCACCATCTTGACGTAGTGACCCGCACCGTTGGGACCGATGTAAGTGGTGCAGGGCACGCCCCCTTCAATGGGGTGGCCAGGGGTGGCCCCTTTGAGCTCTTTACCCGTGTCGGGGTCCACTTTGGAGGCAACAGCTTTCCAGATGGGTTCAAGGGATTTCCACGATTCGGCGTTGCCACCGGGCATCAGGGAAGGGCCAAATCGCGCCCCTTCTTCTCCCCCAGAGGTGCCGGAACCAAAGAATTTGAGCTTGTCGGCGTATTTCTGCTCCCGTTCGATGGTGTCGGTCCACAGGGAGTTTCCGGCATCAATCACGATGTCATCTGTTTCGATGCCAGCTTCAATTAAATCGGCAATGACGTAGTCGATAGGCTTACCGGCCTTGATTAGCAGCACGATTTTGCGGGGCTTTTTCAGGGAAGCAAGCAGCTCTGTTAAAGATTGGCAAGAAACCAATCCTCCGGGCGTGTCAGGGTTTTCCGACACAAATTTTTCCATAACCGAGGTGGTGCGGTTGTAGACCGCCACCTTGTATCCGTGGTCGGCCATGTTGAGCACAAGATTTTGGCCCATGACCGCTAAACCAATTAATCCTATGTCTGCCTGTGCATCAGTCATTTCTTCAGTCCTTCTGCTTGCGCATCTCGATTCTAGATGAGTAAATTTACTTCGACGGGGGGTTGGGCGGAAGACAGTATTAAATCCTGGCAAGAAATTAGAGCGATTTGCTGGCTTCGTTAAGAGAGTCTTAGGAGTTAGGGGTTGCGATTGGCCTCAGGGGAGCTGACAGGAAATCGCCGATCCCTAGTAAGTCATCGACTTCTCGGACTCGAACAGCCTCTACGATTTCTCTCGAACTCTTGCATGCAAGGAACTTCTTCCAAGGTGCTGGGGAAGCCTTCGCTATAAAATTTTGTGTAACTCTGGCTTCTTATACGGTGTGCTACATGTCAACAAAGTTGTTGTTCGTTTGCTTAGGAAACATCTGCCGATCGCCAACGGCAGAAGGAGTCATGCAGCATCTGATAACCGCAGCAGGGTTGTCTGACGCTATTCAGTGCGATTCCGCCGGGACATCAGGCTTTCACGTGGGGGAGCCCCCCGATCGCCGCATGCAGCAGGCAGCAATTGCTCAAGGCATTCAGCTGTCGGGTCGGGCTCGCCAATTCCGGCTGGAAGATTTTGAAACGTTCGATCTAATTTTGGCGATGGATCGAGAGAACCATCGCAATATCCTTCGCCAAGATCTTGCCGGGATATATGTCCACAAAGTCAAGATGATGTGCAGTTACTGTTCTGACCACAGCGATGAGGAAGTCCCCGATCCGTATTATGGGGGGGCCACCGGCTTTAGCTACGTGGTCGATCTTTTGAAAGATGCCTGTGAGGGGTTACTGGCAGAGGTTTCCTAGCCTTTTTCCGCTTTTTCCAACTGCTTGGCAAATGCAGTAGTCCTTACCCCTTGCTTGGATTGCTGACCCCACCACTGTTTGAGGGTGAGTAGCCCTTGGGTGGGGCTGAATAGCAGTGCTAGCAGAAATAGAGCGTAAACGACGATCGCGATCGCCGGCCCCGAAGGTATATCGAAGTGAAAGCTGAGGTACATGCCACCCATGCTAGAAACGATCCCCAGCAGGGTTCCGATAGCGATCGTCCAATGGAGCTGTTTGACCAGCAGGTAAGCGGTTAGAGCCGGACCCACCAGCAAGGAAATTACCAAGATGACCCCCACCGTTTGCATCCCCACAACGATGGTTAGGGCAACCGCTGCCACAAAACTGATGTTAATCAGGTTGACGGGTAACCCGGCGGCTTCAGCTCCATGGCGATCGAAGGTGAAAAACAACAGTTCTTTGTAAAATAAGGTGATGAGTAGCAGGATGACCAGCGTCACAATTCCCGCCTGCCAAACATCTGACGGGGACACGCTCAAAATATTGCCAAATAGCAGGTCTTCCAAATCCAGACGGCTATCTAGCAGACTGAGCAGCACCACCCCGATCGCAAAAAAACTCGCCAGCGTTAAAGACATGGCCGCATCGGCTTTCACCTTGGTCTTGGCCCGAATCCAGGCGATCGCCAGCGTACTGGACACGCCTGAAACAAAGGCTCCGAGCAAGAGGTTAATCCCAAAAAAGTTGGCAATGGCTAACCCCGGTAGCACCGAGTGGGAGATGACATTGCCCAACATCGACAGCCGCTGCACGATCAGAAACGCCCCGATCGCAGGGCACAAAATCCCTACAATTGCTCCCATTACCAGGGAATACCGCATGAACTCGTAGTTCAGAGGGGCGAACAGCCAATCCAGCATTCAAGTCAGGCTCATTAATAGAGAGATGTCTGTCCTATGCCACTAGGGCGGGCTCTGGGGGGTAATGGGCCTCGCATTGGTTGACTTGCATGGCAGCCCCGAAAGCCTGCTGAATGCTGTCCGCCCGATAATTCTCCAATCTGACGGTGACGCCAATCCCACATTTCTACCTGCTCGAGTGCCTTAGGCACCACTTGCCGCTCGTGGCGGTTGGCCCATTTCAGCCAGCCCATTGCCGCTGTGCGAGCCATCATCACAACGCTCCTGGCGGAGGTGGGAAAGTCCCAATCAATTTGCGATCGCTGGGGTACGTAAGCCACTTTGCGGCGCTGCTGTCTGAGGGGAAGGCCATCCAATAAAACCCGGCCGCCAACTGCAGGCACCAAGCCCAGCATGGCTTTTAGCAGCGTACTTTTTCCAGCTCCGTTTGGCCCGATCGCCCCAATCAACTCTCCAGCAGGCAAGTTGGCGCAAACGTTTTCCAGCGCCCGCACTCCACGGTAGTTGACAGACAAAGATTGGATTTCTATCATTGGCTGCGAATGATAATGATTCTCGATCTGAGTAGAATCCTAGCAAACCCTCTCGGCCTTTGAGGTCTTGTTTTAGGTGTTGTTTATGAAATTTGCTCGTTTGTGGGGGGGTGTTGCCTTTATCAGTGCTGCCGCTGTCCTGCGGAATGACGATACTCGACGTTGAAGATGAAGAACTAGCCCAGAGAAAGCCTGCTCTAGTTGCCACGACCAGCATCATTTGCGATTTAGCCCGGCAGATTGCGGAGAATCAGTTCTTCCTAGCCTGTTTAGTTCCCCCCGGTCAAGAGCCGCACACCTATGAACCTACCCCTCAAGATCGGGCTGATAGTGACGATGCGGATCTGATTTTGTGCGGGGGATATCATTTTGCTCCGGATCTTGAAGCGTTAGTTGCTGCGTCTTCTAACAGCGCCCCAAAGGTAGCAGTTTTCGAAGCAGCGGTTCCCGCCCCGCTGATGAGTCAGGCTCGCCACTGCGGCCATGACGACAAACATCATGACGAAGATCCTCATAATTGCGATGAATTAGTAGTAGATCCGCATGTTTGGCACAGTGCGAGTAATGGGGTTGAGCTGGTAAAGGCGATCGCAGCTCAGCTTGTCGAGGCGTTTCCAGACAGCGCCGATGCAATTCGGGCCAACGAGTTAGAGCTGGTAGAGGAGCTAGCCAGTCTGCACGAGTGGATTCAGGTTCAGGTGGCGGCGGTTCCGGAAGGCGATCGCAGGTTAGTCACCACCCACGCATCGTTCGGATATTTTGCAAATGCCTACAGGTTTGAAGTTGCGGGTGCGTTGAGTGGCATCAGTAATGAAAAAACCCCTTCTGCAGGTCGCATGGCAGAGCTCATAGATTTAGTGCAAGATTCAGGTGTGAAAGCGATCGTTGCTGAAACGACTACGAATCGAGACAGTATTGAAACCGTGGCACGGGATGCGGGGGTCATCGTACCTGAACAACCTTTGTATGTGGAGGGACCGGGAGGGAAAGGAACACCGGCGGTGACTTATCAGCAGATGTTAGAAGTGAATACTTGCGCGATCGTGGATGGGTTAGGTGGGGAATGTTCGGATTTTTCCTAGATTGCCAGCTTCGCGCGCCTAGAACATCCTCTATTTTGCTCTCGATAGGATGATTCGTTCGCTTAATGAATATATTCTCAACTACTGACTATCTAAGTTGACAGTGCCCATGAATCGGGTCATCCGTCTGTTGGTAGAAAGCGATGAGGGAGAAAGAGGTCGGTATGGCCAAACATTGGACTTCACAAGATCCGGCTCTTGGACCAGGGCGCATGGCTCGGCAGGCACGCCATCATGTGCCATCCCGCGAAGATTTTGGCACCTGGGTGACAGCCATCGGAGTCTTCACTGTCGTGGGCCTCAGCGGATGCAGTGAAGGGTTTATCGGTCAGGGCGCGTTAGGAGCCCATGCAAACGCGGATGAACCCCGGTTTTCGCTCGTTGCAACTGGCGTAAACGGCTATTACCGACTTCTCCAGGAGAATTTCTCAGTCGAGGGCGCGGCTTCTATGTCGGATCGCAACGAGGATTACGTGCCCAATACCAAAACGGTGGCGGTCGCAGTGCCGTCAGAGGGAGCAAAGATTCCCTTGTTAGACGGTTGGCATATCGAACACAGCCAACCAAACAGGCCTTGGAGCTCCATCAAGGCATTTCTCATCTCCGACAACCCACTTTCGGGCGCTATCACCGCTAACAAGGGCATAGAGTTTGTTGATGAATTCAACAGCGATCGAGCTCGAGTTACGGTAACAGGCGATGAGTTGGATATTGGCATCAATGCAACCGAGATCGATCCTGCATCTCTACCGGAGCCAGATCGGGAGTTTTCTGTCGAAAAAATCGACTTTCGTTCGGTCCGTCCCACTGACGCAAACTACCCAATGGGCATGGGGGCCATCGGTATTGACCCGTGGGACAATATTTACGTGGCGTTCAATGTGAAACGAAATCCGGATGACCTGGATGTTCTACGGTATAACGCTGTTACCGGCGAAACGGCCTATCTCGGATCTGTTCGGCAAACCCTAATCGAAGCCGGCAATTGGCAAGATGGTGAGCCTATTCCCAAAGGACATACACACATTGTTTACCAAAATGGCAAAATGTATTTTGGTACTCAGGGATTTCACGGGCTCAACGATTACGACCCCGGTGTTCGCGGTTCACATGTTATTGCTATTGACTGTGCAACGGGCAAATTAGAAGACCTGAGCGCTTTCCAACCTGGTGGGGTGTTTAATAAGAGCGAGGGGCTCCTTGCTATGTGGGGATTGCCAGAGCTCGATATCGTTGTGGGTCAGACCACACCCTCAGGCGACCTTGTTTTATACAACACCAAGACCGGAAATACTAAACACGTCAGCGGTATTCAACAACATCTCGGAAGCCACAATGGACGCGGAATTGTCACAACTCCTAATGGCAATATGTTTTGGTCGTACGGGAGAGATGTCCATTCAATCTACAGATACAACATTGCCTCAGACTCGACCACAAAAATCGGATTCAACACTCGGGATGGATTCTGGAATGGCCAGGTGGACAATCGCGATCGCACTCTGGGCTACGTAACTAGCTCCCAAGGAACTCTCTATCAGGTTGACCTAAGAACCAAGGTCTGGTCCAGGCTTGGTGCGTTTACTCCCGCTGATGTTACGGTTTGGGGAATAACCCTCTCTAGGGATGAGACAAAGTTGTATGCCATAACATTCGGTCCAAATTTTGGTGCGAATTTGGCAACCTATAAATTCTATGAGTTTGATATTGCATCGGGCCAAACCCGAACTGTTGACATGACGTCATTTTTCCAAGCGCATCCCAGCACAGGTTGGAGTGGTCAGTCACACGGATATATTACTGGCAGCGCCGTAACAGACACGTTAGGTCGTATCTTTTTTCTCTACAATTATGGGAAAGACGGTGTTTTGCTGCAGGTCGATCCCGGCAGGTAAACGAATGTGAAAGCAGAAATATTAATTATGCTGAAGGCAATATTTATTACACCGACAATTTGAGACTTAAGAAAACTGGTTTTTGTATGACATTAGCAATTGGTTTGACGATCGTTGTTTTAAAAGCTATTAAAAATGAATCTTGCTAAGACATTTTAATCATGCGCTTAAAGGTATGCTTATCATAATTAATATTTCCGCCTCCATGCCAGTTTGACAGCTCTTAATCGGTCCAAAGCAGCCTTGCAAAAGCAACAAACCGCGACTGAACCATTGAATTTTTCCATTACTTCGTACAAGCGGCTTGCACTCAGCGAACATCTTTTAGACTTATTTATTTCCAAGTTTGACCTGGAGATGTCTTTAACTAAATGCCATGCCAGCTACAAGAACCTGCTTGCCTACGGTACTATGGCTGCCTAGTTTTGTCCGGAGTATTGTTACACCAGAGTTTGTTTTTACTTCTCATAACCCAAGGCATCCAATGTATCGCTAAAGATGTCATTTAGCTGCTGTATTGTAGATGGTTTGAGCTTATTTTGATGATCGCCCGGTGTAACGTGCCTTACATGATTCATAACGTCTCTAGTCCGCTTTGGGAAAAATGTTGACGATTGCGCTACTAATTTATCAATCACTATCCCCTTATCATCGAGTGGAAATGGTTTAACAAATTTCTCTAACCAGCTGCGGTAATCGGTCACCATTTCCTCATATTTTACGAGTATTACATTAGGTCTTCCAAGCAGTTGGTCTATATAATCACGATATCTCTTTGGGAGATTACCTATTAAGTCTTCCACATGTCTACCAGTTCCATAATTACCTTTATAGTCTGAGCTTCTTTCTGAAACCATATTCAAAACAAATTCATCAATACCTTTAGCGGCTGTTTCTCTTCGATACCCCGTATCACCTGCTATTTCACCATTATGAATGTAACAGTAAGAGTAAAACATTGAAACGAGAACATCTCTTGGATCCCTCAAGTGCAAAATTATTTCGTAATTGTCTAATTGTGGAACGTCTACAAAAAATCGTATCGGAGCGAAACATCCATGGTAAGTATGCCATAAATTTTTATCTGTTAGCAGCCTTCGCGGATTTAATCCACTATTTAATAAATTAGGAGAATTATATGCGATTCCGCTTAGCTTGGACAAAAGTTCGCATTGCTTATGAATGAACATGGATGCAGACTTATGCATTGTGAAGACGATAATGTCATTACTCACGCCTATCCTCCTAGTTCCTATCTATTATCACCCTTTGTACGCCTAACACTAAAGCTTTGTAACGACAAGCTTAATAATCTAATTCTGTTATTTCCAGTGCCGTAATTCCGTGGAAGAAAACTCCGAGGCATTAAGTTCGACTTTATGTGGAGCTAGTATAAAACCAAGCTCATCAGCGGATACGGAACGCAGCGGAATTGATGTCTGTGAAAGGCCTTGTCAGGCCAGTTAGCTACCAAATTCATAACCAAAATACTCTATATCTACTGCAAATCTATTTCTGATTATTGTCTTTGTCTTATCATTATAATATTCAGTATAGTGTCGATTTTTTTGAGGATTATAATTTACGTGTGGCAACTCAATTGTAATGCCAAGTTTAAGTGATATTTTTCTCCAATCACTCTCAAGGCTCTCAAACCTTCCTATGAAATCGACAATTACATCACCGTGAGGATTTACAAACCAATCTAATTGATACCGATGAGGAAGGGGATGAAGGCAAGTACAACTGCTAAATTTCATCCACTGGACAAATTCCTCAAAACTCATTTTTGACTTCATCTGCAAACCTTCTCTTCTTTCATACAGAGACACAGCCCTATCCCAGGGATTTCTGACAAAGCCGAATTTGAAGTATTCATAGAATTTATCTTTTGTCACTTTGTAGGCTATTTGACATATATTCAGATGGGGCTTCTTGGGGTGGCCAATGACATGCCTGATACTTGTCGAGCCCGTTTTTGGTACTTCAACAAAAATGCATTTATATTTATCTGAGATCATAATAACTATCTGAGAGCGTAATATATCTAGAGCATATTAAGTTATTTATGCTACAGCATCAAGTGCGCTTAGTACTGGATGCTGCCAACGTTTTTCCCGTTCCTTGCGAATAATCAACCCTCCGATCTGAAAGACGTTGTGGGCTCCTTCACCAGGGGAATCGCATCTTAATCGAGTTCTCGAATTTCAGTAATCTGTGACCTAAGAGTTGACTATACAATTCAAGCTCTGTACTGAATAAAGCGATAAAGTTAAGTGAGGTTGTACTACCCTTACGCTTATTATCTGGGGCTTCCTGCTGCCGTTAGCTCGTAACTTTATATCTTGACATCCTCATCAGTGGGTAGCACTAGCAGCCAGGATATTCATCAGGAATTGATTATCCATACTCGCCTTGTACCGCTTCATCTTAAGACTCTGTTTGGAAGGTTCTCGCTTCAGTAAATTGACACTCAACCGACGCAACAGTCCTAGATTTTCCGCAGCATATCCCTGACGAATCCGACTGGCATCTTCGTTGAAGGTGACATCCAACACCCAATGCAGGCTATTCTCAATACTCCAATGGGACCGAATCATCCGGTTGTGTCGTTGGGCATCCGCTTCCAGACTACTGGTATAGAATCGAACCTCCGTCGTCGTTATATTCCACAGTTGCCGCTGGGTGCCCACCATCACGACGGTCGTTAACCCCAACCATTGACTTTGCCGATGCAACGGCGGCAATTGGCTGACGGGTACCGCCCGGTTTCTATCCGGTGATGTCCACTTTCCACCGTCTCGTGAAACCTGTACTCAATCTCCTGCCAACTCTGAGCTTGCACTTGCTTAAACCACTCCTCTACCTGCTGGCTGAGCTTCCCTCACGTTAGGTCGTATCTATTTTCTCTACAATTATGGGAAAAACGGTGTTTTGCTGCAGGTCGATCCCGGCAGGTGAGCCAATCTCAGGGCATGGTTTGTTGTAGAAGTGTTAACCAAACAGAACTGTTATAGAGCCAGGCCAGACTGTCGCTTCTCGAACCTCTGGACAGTGACGCATGAGTCGATAAACTGCCCCTCTCGCAATTTGACTGCGGCTACGGGCCTTCAATGCGCTGAGCCTCATCTAATAACTTGCTAATGGCTTCGCGATCGTCTTGGGTGAACAAGCGATAATCTACAGGAATGAATTCATAGTTAGGAATGTCTCCACAGTCTGAGGGGTCCCTGCACAAAATGGCACTAGCCCTTTTCGTAGCCTGTTCCCCAATTAGGGCTCCGGCTTGGTCGATGACTGACTGCAGGGGGCTTTCTGAATCGAGTAGCTTCTTAGCCGTATAGGCGGACAGATCCAAAATCCAGAAGACTGCAACGCTGTCTTGACGGCCTAAGCGTTCAACAGCCTTTATGGATATATCGGTGGCCATATTGGAGCCGCCCCAGAGAATGTCGATGTTGGGCTTCTCCTCCAATAGGGTTACAACGAGATCGACATCCTCTTTTCGATAGGCATCGACAGAAGCTACCTCTTTTTGCCGTCTCGATCTAGCCATTGTGCTGTAAAGACTCAACTATTTGACGTATTTTTAATAACCCCTGCTGTCTTTGCTCTAGAGATAGGGTTGGCGTATCGATCAGAGTTTGAATCTTAGTTCTCAGCTCTTCCAGTAAAAAGTCAACACCGGATGAGTTTATTTCTGAAATGGCGATCGATCGATCCAATTGCTCGGGGGACACTGACTGAATCACTCTAGAACCCCGTTTAGAATCTCGTTCTGCCTCAAGCTGCACTACCGTATGCTGCAACGTTTCGACAATGCCGAACATCTCCATCGGATTGAAAACTCTCAAGAGACTCGTCTGAGTGACAATGCCGAGATCTCTCCCCCAATTCCACGACACCACCAATCGACGTACCCTCAATTCCTGCATCTTTTGGTGAGCAGTCCATAGCGAATCCTCTGGCTCCAGTAACTCCAGCGGACTGCTCATGACCACTTTTGCTGGCGTGCGTGCCAGATCGATCCCCAGTGCTTGAAACTGCACAATATCCCGCTCAGTCACGATGCCTACGGGGAGTAAATTGGGCTCGTCTTGTGTCTCAGCGATCACAACGCAACTAACGCGGTGCTCGGACATCGCTTGGGCTAAATTCAAAACGGAGTGGGTAGGCGGGGCATGAACCACTTCCGAGGCCATCACATCAGCAACGCGGCGCATTTTGAGCAGATTGGCAGGACGGAGAACGCGGCGCAAGCGCTCGGGAGAAACGACTCCGACCAGTTGGCCAGCATCGTCAACAATCGGAAGGTGGCGAATACGATAGCGGCGAAAGAGAAATAGTGCGGCAAAAATATCTCTAAAGTCGTCAAGTGGTAGGGTCGTCACAGGTTGGGTCATCACCTCGCCAATTGAGGTTTCTGACAGAGAGAGTTGCTGTGCTGTTAGTCGGACAATATCTCGTTCGGTAAATATTCCGATTGGCTGTCCATCTTTGACCACCAATGCGCAGCTCGATCGCGTATCGGGATGGGAAGTATCTTGAATGCTGCTAACGGACCAGTATTGGCTGCCCGACGAGCCACTCATCAATGCTACGACCTCTTGGAGAGAGGTTTCCGGAGAAACGGTCAGCGGTTGCCGATCGATTGCGGCATCGATATTGGGCGAACAAATGCCAGGATCGTTCAATTTCATTGGGGTCAAACCAAAACTCAGTCCTAGCTAAGCTCATTTAACGCTGGATAGAGAGGAATACTTTGTTTCTAACTCCGAGTGGGATGTAACAGAAAAATAGCTAAATCTATTGTCTTGAGAGAAATATAGACACGTTTGGCCTACAATTAGGGATGTAACAAGAAAAACCGTCAATCTATCTATTAAAGGAGCTTCTGATTGATTTTGGTCTTGGACTCGTTTGGCCCTATCCCCAGGATTGTTAGGGCTCCAGCGATCGCGATCGCGAGACGAGAACTGCGAAGTAACGGGGTTATTTGCGGGGCGATCGTCCGTACAGCCGATCGAGCACTCGTTTCACGGAAATACGCTTCCATTGCTGACCGCGTTTGGTGGTGTAACCGTGTTGGTTAAGCCAATCGGCGACTTGCTGGAGTGACTTTCCAGACTTGTGATGGCGACGAATCAGCTCGACAATGGCTTGTTCTTTTGGATCGTCTACGAGTTCGCCATTAAGAGCTTTTTGGCCGAAAGCTGGAGACCCGTATCCGGCATAGCCTCCCTTTTCTGCTTTTGCTTTCCGACCAGCTTCTAGGCGGGTCCAAATTGGATCGATGTCATGGAGTTCGGCACCCATAGGTTTTACCCATTCCGTGTCTACAAGCATAACTGGTCTTCTGAATCTCATGCTTACGGACAAAGAACTGATGCATTTTTACCAGGAGATCGGCATTCGTTATGAAAGCAAGTAGTTTACGCCCTCTCACTCAGGAGAGCAATCCGGTGCAACAGAGACAAATCACACACTGTCCCAACTGTGGCCAGCATGCCATCCGAATTCAGAAGATTGACTCAGATTCAGGGGGTCAATGTCTGAGCGGTCGCATTACAAGCATTGAATGCCCCACTTGCGACTATTTACTGGTCTCTTGTTCTCTCACGGGAGAAGTCGTTGAAGCCTATGCTCCCGGTTTAGAGATGTCCCACTGGAAGATTTGCCCGCATCCCGAGACAGTCCTCCCGGTGGCGTAGATTGCAGCTTTTTACTTGTTTTTCACCTGTTATTTCGACGGAGATCTAGATGCTAACTGCCAAAGACATCATGACCAGTGATGTAGTTACGGTAAGAGGTTCGGCCACGGTGGCTGAGGCGGTACAGACGATGAAGGCCAAAGGACTGCGGGCCTTGATTGTGGAGAGACGCACGACCGATGACCCTTACGGGATTGTGACGGAAACAGATGTCATTTATAAAGTTGCTGCTTACGGGAAAGACCCAAAAGCAGTTCGCGTGTTTGAAATCATGACCAAGCCCTGCATTACGATACCTCCCGACCTGGGGGTGGAGTACGTTGCTCGTTTGTTTGCCAATGTCGGTATTCGACGTGCTCCGGTGCTCGAAAAAGACCTGCTCGGCGTCGTGTCAGTCAGCGACTTACTCGTAAAGAGCAATTTATTCGAAAGGCCGAAACGATTATATCTTGAAGACGAATTGGAAGCCGCTAGAGAAGAGGCACGGGCAATCTGCGACGCGAAGGGCGATACCTCCAAAGAATGTGCTGCTGCATGGGATGTGGTGGAAGAGTTGCTGGCGGAAACGTCCGACCGTCGTACTCAGGCACAGCTAGGACAGAAAAAGGGTTCAGAAGAGAGTGGAATGGAAGCCTTTTGCAGTGCAAACCCCGATGCGCCGGAATGTAGAGTCTACGAAGACTAGAGCATTGCCACCATCGTAAAGCTACACGCTACTGTCCACCACCGATTACTTCTGGAGACACACCATGGGTACAACTGCATTTATTCAAGATGAGACTGAATTCGATGCCCTTTTAGCGAACGAATCTTTACTAGTTGTAGACTTCACCGCAACTTGGTGCGGTCCTTGTAAAGTGGTTGGTCCTCTGATGGACCGATTGGCCAACGAATACTCGGATAGTGCCAAGGTCTGCAAATTAGATTTAGACAATAATAAGTCACTTGCCAAGCGATTTGGAATCAGAAGTATCCCTGCAGTCATGTTTTTCAAGCAGGGTGAATTGGTCAACACCATTGTGGGCGTGAAACCTTACGAAGACTTTAGTAGCGCACTGGAGGGGGTTTTATAATCTGTACTTCCCTATGACATTGCACTCCTTCTAGTTCTTTGTCTGCGACATTGAGTTCGCAATATTTTCGTTCTCTTGGGACGAAAGAATTTGAAACTGCTCTTCAGTGATGCGCCCCGTAGAGTAGAGAACTTGATTGATTTCGGGAATGGTCAGCACCGATAGAGCAGTGTAGCCCTCCTGGGCCAACCGCTCTCGCACTCCACCTCCGTGGTCAATAAACACCACAATATCTCGCACCTGGAGCCCGCAACTTTGCAATTTGCGGGCTCCCTCCATCGCGCTCTTTCCCGTGATTAAGATATCGTCCACCACTACTGCCGTTTCCCCCGGTTCGTAGTTACCCTCCACCAAGCGTCGTGCACCGTAAGCTTTCACTTCCTTGCGGGGGAAAATCAGGGGACGATTGAGTTTGAGAGCCAAGCCAGAGGCCGTTGGCAGCGCACCGTAGGGAATACCTGCTATGCGATCGAAGTCCAGTTGTTTTAAAACCTGCCCGTAGGCGTCGATGACCGCATCAAAGGTTTGGGGATTGGAGATAATGCGGCGCAGATCGATGTAGTAGGGAAATACTTGCCCCGAAGCTTGGACGTACTCCCCAAAGGCAATGCAACCCACATCGAATAGTTGCAAAATCAAGTCCGTATGAGGTTGGGGGGTGAGAGTGCATACATTTGGCATCCAGAGAGGGCAATAGTGGGAAGATTGCTGACGATGTTCGAGAATCTCATGGGTGCGTTCCCTAAGAGCCCCAACAAATGAGCGGGGATCGGTCGAAGCCAGGGCATCTTGATTCACGGGCAAAATTAGATTTTCCCCCTGAGCATCCAACCCTGCCTGGAGCAGCTGTTCTAGATTGACCGCTGGTTGTTCTTGGGAACCGGCCCAAATGCTGCGGGCTAGAATCAGCCGTTCTGGAGCCATAGCGCGAACTTTACCCAGGACATCGGGTTGGGCACTACCGATCTCTAGGGCTAACTGCTCGCAGCTGCCCCAGCTTTGACACTGTTGAACTAGCTTGAGGTAGAGGGGACTTTTTCGGTCTGGAGAATTCTGAATGGGCAGGGCGGTATTGTTGGCACTATAGCAACTGATGAAAACGGCGCGATCGAGATACATCAAAAACCGTGCGGCCAAATCCTGACCTAGGTAGGGACTGAGGGTGATGGCATCCACCTGCCACTGCTCGAAGGCGGTTTGGGCCAGAACGGTGCTGCTGTTGAGATCTTGATGTTTAGCATCGAGAATGACGGGGATTTCTGAAGGGATAGCCTCAAGGGTTTTAATTAGTAGCTCCAAACCAGGAGCTCCCAGAGCCGTATAGAACCCCAGCGTAGGTTTATAGGCACAAACCAGATTGGAAGTGCTGTCGATGATGGCCTGCATCCACTCCCAGAGAATTTCGCTTCTCGGTAGGGAAAAGCGATCGCGAATGTAGGCGCGACGGTAGGATTCTGGCATCACCTCGGGATTGGGATCGAGTCCCAAGCACCAAATGCTGCTGTTTTTTGCCATTGCCGCGTTGAGTTTAGCCAAAAATGTCATGACAACCCTCTGTCGAGTGGTCCCGTCGATGAGTTCCGAGCGAGATTTCATCCTTGCCGAAAGAAGTCGAGAAATCGAGAGTTATTGCCCAACTTGCTCCCGATATGCCAATTGTTATTCCAGATGCGCTCAATTACTAAAAAACAGATGCCGCCCCAACAGGGGCAGCATCTACACATAGAATGGAAAGATTCTATTACGAAATCAAGCCGTAATTAAGCGTTGATAACGGGAGCAGTCAGAGCCACAGGAGCAGCTTCGCCAGCAGCCAGGTCCAAGGGGAAGTTGTGAGCGTTGCGCTCGTGCATCACTTCCATACCCAGGTTGGCACGGTTGATCACATCAGCCCAAGTAGCAACTCCGCGACCAGATGCATCCACGATGGACTGGTTGAAGTTGAAACCGTTCAAGTTGAATGCCATGGTGCTGATGCCCAACGCAGTCATCCAGATGCCCACTACAGGCCACGCTGCCAAGAAGAAGTGCAGAGAGCGGCTGTTGTTGAAGGAAGCATATTGGAAGATCAGACGACCGAAGTAGCCGTGTGCTGCCACGATGTTGTAGGTCTCTTCTTCCTGACCGAACTTGTAACCCGCGTTCTGGGACTCTTCTTCAGAGGTCTCGCGAATCAGGGAAGAAGTCACCAGAGAACCGTGCATGGCGGAGAACAAAGAACCACCGAAGACACCGGCTACACCCAGCATGTGGAAGGGGTGCATCAGAATGTTGTGCTCGGCCTGGAACACCAACATGAAGTTGAAGGTGCCGGAGATACCCAGAGGCATGCCGTCAGAGAAGGAACCCTGACCGATGGGGTAAATCAAGAAGACTGCGGTAGCGGCTGCAACGGGTGCAGAGTAAGCAACGGCAATCCAGGGGCGCATGCCCAGACGGTAGGACAGTTCCCACTCGCGGCCCATGTAGCAAGCGACGCCGAGCAAGAAGTGCAGAACCACCAGCTGGTAGGTACCGCCGTTGTACAGCCACTCATCCAAGGAAGACGCTTCCCAGATGGGGTAGAGGTGCAGGCCGATGGCTGCGGAGGAAGGCACAACAGCACCGGAGATGATGTTGTTGCCGCCGAACAGAGACCCTTGAACGGGCTCGCGGATGCCGTCGATGTCAACAGCGGGGGCGCCTACGAAGGCAATGATGAAGGTGATGGCTGCAGTTAACAGGCAGGGGATCATCAGGACGCCGAACCAACCTACGTAGATGCGGTTGTCGGTGCTGGTGACCCACTCGCAGAACTGCTCCCATACGCTGCTGCTTTCGCGGCGTTGTACTAGAGTCGTCATTTGAGAATTCCTTGATAAATAGGAAATGTATGTGTCAATAATAGCCGATTATTTCAAAATGTAAAGCATTTTTACAAAATACTCATATTTGCTGGCAGCAGTTCAATTCTGGTCGAGCGGGAAAAGATCGCATATGGATTATGGGATATGAGTATTAAGGAGATCGATTCTCCGCAGACGCGACATACCATTTGTATAAATGAGTCACTATAGATTGGTAAGAAAACGAGATCGTAGGCTGCTGCGCTCTGTTTCTAAGGTGTAAGACACGAGAGGCTTTTTAACGGAAACGCGGATTTGCACAGTCAGGATGACGATTGAATCACTGCAAAGATAAAGCCTTGCCAAGCTTCAATAGAGATAATTAAGCGAACGGTAAAAGGTGTTGCTGGGGCGACCTTCAACGACACACAGCTTTGAGGATCGTGCATCATCCTCCGGTTTCGTCCGTCTCCAATTCAATATAATGATGGAAACAGAACAATTAAGTTTTGTATCGAAGACCTTCTCGTTTCATCCACTATTGGCCTGCAACGAACACTCGATCGGACTGAAACTCATTAGATGCGTATTTTGTGCACCGGCAAGCCTCTCTCTCTTCCAAGCAATTCACTCTGTAGCCAATCAATATGACCCAGATTTCCGAGCGACCTGTAAGCAATCGCGTCCCCGCCACCGAACCTCCCTCAGTGAAGTCTACAAAGCCGAAGCTCCCCAGACGCTTATGGCCTTGGGGGATAGCTGCGGCGATCGCTATCGGAGCACTCTCAGCTGGCATTGTTGTCCGCCAGCAGAGCAGTACCGACTGGGATATAGAAACACTCACCGTCCCTGTCGAACAAGAGACCATAACTCTGCGCATTACCGCCAGCGGAACCGTGCAGCCGGTCAGCAGCGTTAATCTCAGCCCTAAAACTGCCGGGATTTTGGAAGCACTACTCGTAGAGCAAGGGGATGAGGTAGATGCTGGACAGGAAATCGCATTGATGGAAGCAGACGATGTCGCTGCAGATGTTGCTCGGGCTCGGGCACAGGTGGCTCGCGTCCAGGCACAACTCAATGCGCTACGGGCAGGTAACCGTCCTGAAGAAATTGCCCAAGCGGAAGCCCGACTGGCTCAAGCAGAAGCCAGGGTGCAAGAGGCCAACGCTCAATTAGCATTGGCAGACGATCGCCTCGTCCGCAATCAAGCCTTAGCAGAGCAAGGGGCTATTTCTCAGGACGATCTGGATGGGGCCATTAATCGGGAAACCGTTGCTCGCACTACATTGTTACTGCAGCAAGCCAATTTTAGGGAAGCCACCGACTCATTGGCGCTGATACAACGGGGGAGTCGAGCCGAGGATATTGAAGCTGCGGAAGCGCAGCTGGCAGAAGCGCAGGCGCAACTGCAGTTAGCGCTGGTACGGCAGGAGGACGCCATCGTGCGCGCCCCATTTTCCGGCACGATTACGCAAAAGTTTGCCACGGAAGGCTCGTTTGTCACCCCAACCACCTCAGCATCAGATGCGGCATCGGCGACATCAACCGCGATTGTGGCTCTGGCCAGTGGACTCGAAATACTGGCTGAAGTTCCAGAGGTGGACATCGGTCAGATTACAGTCGGCCAAACTGTAGACATTGTGGCCGATGCCTACCCAAATGAAGTATTTGAGGGTCAAGTGAAGCTGATTTCCCCTGAAGCCGTTGTGGAGCAGAACGTCACGTCTTTCCAGGTGCGGGTGGATCTAGTCACCGGGTTAGATCGCTTGCTATCGGGGATGAATGTAGATGCCACATTTGTGGGCGATAACCCCGAAACTGGCTTAGTGGTCCCGACGGTTTCCATCGTAACGCTGGATGGCAAAACTGGCGTGCTAGTGCCGGACGAGCGAGATCGCGTTCGGTTTAGCCCCATCACCATTGGCTCTGCTGTTGATAGCAAAACGCAGGTCTTAGATGGACTCGAACCCGGCAGTCGCATATTTGTCGATTTACCCCCCGGTCAAAGTCTAGAAAATCTCAACTTTGGTCGCAGGAAATAATTCATGACGTCTGCAGACAAATCCCGATCGACCTGCGCAGGCCCACTCTAAATTGGCACAGTCCGCTTCTATATCCCTGTTATCTTGCTCGCTGAATTATCCGTTCTCCCGCCGACTCTGACTATGAGTATTGCCAAACGATGAACTTTGCCGAAAGCCTTTCTATGGCGGTCAAAACCCTAGCCGCCAACAAGCTACGCAGCACGCTGACCATGTTGGGAATTGTGATTGGTAACGCTTCGGTCATTGCCCTAGTTGGCATCGGAGAAGGAGCTCAAACTTATGTCAGGGAAGAGATCGAAGGACTGGGGCCCAATCTACTGTTTGTCTTACCGGGTAATCAGGAGTCTCAGCGGGCTAGCTTCAACCAACCGAAGACGCTGGTATTGGCAGATGCAGAGGCGATCGCCGAACAGGTTCCCTCCATTGCAGTTGTAGCCCCCGAATATAACCTGCGGGGCACGATTGCCTACGGCAACCGCAGCACCAACACCACTGTAGTGGGCACCACTCCCGGTTTCACAGAGGTACGCAACTTTAATCTCGACAACGGCCGTTTCATCTCGGACCTCGATCGTCAGCGCAATACCCCCGTAGCAGTACTGGGACCCGATTTAGCCGAACGCCTGTTTGACGAAAAAGACCCGTTAGGACAGCGCATCCGCATCAACAATATTAGTTTTCAGGTGATTGGGGTATTGGAAGGCAAGGGCTCGAGCGTTGGTCTCAACTATGACGAAGTGGCGATCGTGCCCCTAACCACCATGGCCAGTCGATTGGCGGGGCAAACCTCTCCATTCGGCATCGAGTTGACTTACATCGCAGCCTCAGTCGCCACAGAAGACAGCATGAATGCGGCTGAGTTCCAAATTGCGAACCTGCTGCGATTGCGTCACAAAATTGTGAACGAGGACGACTTTGTCATCCGCAGTCAGCAAAACTTGCTAGAGTTCACCGGCACCGTGACACAAGCCCTGACATTATTGCTTGCAGCGATCGCCGGGATTTCCTTGTTTGTCGGGGGCATCGGCATCATGAACATCATGCTCGTTTCTGTGAAAGAGCGCACTCAAGAAATTGGCTTGCGCAAAGCCATCGGAGCCTCCCAGCAAGATATTTTGCTGCAGTTCACCATCGAGTCCGTCATCTTGGCGGCGGCAGGTGGAGTCGTGGGCATTGCGATCGGCACAACAGGTCTGTTTGCTGTCGGGGTGATTGCCCCGTTTTCTCCTGGTGTGTCCATAGGTGCGGTAGTAGGTGCAGTGGGGGTATCGAGTGCCATCGGCCTCATTTTTGGCGTCATCCCTGCCAGACAAGCTGCCAAGCTCGATCCCATTGTGGCGCTTCGCACCGCTTAGACCCTATAGGTTTTCAGTGATTTCAGTATTCTTTTCACCTGTTGAGGTCAAAATGTCTCGCCCGTTAATTCAGCTGGTCGATGTCTCGAAAATTTACGGTTCGGGCAATACTGAAGTGCGCGCTCTATCCCACATCAACCTGGAGATCGACGTAGGGGAATATTGTTCGATCATGGGGGCCTCCGGTTCAGGTAAATCCACAGCCATGAATGTGATTGGCTGTTTGGATAGCCCCACATCAGGGCAGTACCTCCTAGAAGGGACGGACGTAGCTCAACTTCCAGATGACGAGCTGGCCCATATCCGCAATCGTAAAATTGGCTTTGTCTTCCAACAATTTCATCTCCTGCCACAACTCACAGCCCTAGAAAATGTCGCTCTACCCATGGTGTATTCAGGGGTGTCGGCAAGCGAACGGCAGGAACGGGCGGCGGACGTCTTAACCAAAGTGGGTCTGGCAGATCGCCTGAATAACAAACCTACTCAGCTATCGGGGGGTCAGCAGCAACGGGTGGCGATCGCCCGTGCAATTGTGAATCGACCCCTACTGTTGCTAGCTGACGAACCGACTGGGGCGCTAGATAGCCAAACCACCCTGGAGGTGATGGGGATTTTTGAAGAGCTCAATCGTGATGGAATTACCGTTGTCATGGTGACCCACGAAGCAGACGTCGCCCGCATGAGCCGCAGAATCATTTGGTTTAAAGACGGTCAAGTGGTGAACGACCGGCTTGCTCCACAAGACTTGTCAAAAACAGTTATTTCTGAAGTTAAATTGTCCTGAATGGCAAGTGAGGTTGTTGATGAGTTGATGCCAATCACTTGTACCCAGTAGCGTATGCAGAATTGCCCGCATGCAACAGCACCGTCCGGAGAGTCAAGCCCTAGCGGAAAATTTCACTACTTTTCCAGTACTCTGCCTTGTCTCGATGGCAAGATGGCTGTAGGGCGGCGTTTCAAACACTCGCTTTGAAACCGGAGTTGAGAGCACGAGCGAAGTTGTCATTTGACCAAATGTTCTAAGGCTGCCGAGCACCTCCTCCAAATGCTCTTTCGATCTCACAGCTGCCTTTATGATGAACGAATCAACCCCTGTCACGTGATGACATTCAAGGATTTCAGGCATTCTCTCAACCTGCTGTTCAAGTGCGTAGAAATGCTTTGCGTCAGTTTGCAGCTGGATAAATACCTGCATGGAAAGGCCGAGCACCTCGGTAGAGAGTTCGGCACTATACCCCTTAATAATTCCTACTTCTTCCATGCGGCGCACCCGCTCGGCAACCGCAGGTAGCGAAAGCCCAACACGCCGACCCAATTCAGCAAATGGCAAACGAGCATTCCGCTGCAAATCTAGAAGCAGCTTCCAACCTTTCTCATCAATGACGTTCATATAGTCTCCTAGGCGTAGCCTTTCTCAAAATGAATGCTGAAAATGCTGCAATGTAAGCTTAGAGAAACCGAGGACAAAGCTGACCGTGCTACTGATACAGGCAACAGCTAGGCATCAGAAGCAAAGAAATTGTGAAGCACCTACCGATTTGTTAAGACTCAACTTGCGCCAGAGCTAAATCGGTTCAAAAGCTCTTACAACAATGATTGATACAAATATTCCTGTAACAGCTTAAACAATGAACCTAATATACCGCAATCTCTTTTAAAAATTAACTTCTAGCAATTTTTCTGTTACATCTCCCTGATGGAGAGGTTTTCGCACCTGCAGGTTCCGTGTTTTCATCATTCGTCAACAGACGGAAGATGGTGCAGATGCGAAAACTAGATTGATAACCTTCAAAGCAGACTGACCTCCGACTCTATTTCTTCAGCAGTTGGCTTTTTCAACGGAGGCTCGGCAGCATAGTCGAGACCAAGGCGCTGTGGCTCAACGAACGGGATTATCCTCTCGTCTTTGGTTTTGGTAAAAGATGTCTCTTTATCCAACGCCATGGGGATACAGTTCGTTTTTGGAGCTATTTTTTTTGTTGGCAAGATGTTTGGGTGGAGAAAACACCCGCTTGGAGATTGGTGTCGACAGCACGAGAGAAGTGGTGGTTTGACCAAATGAGCCGAGGTGTTGAACGAACTCCTCTAAATGCTCTTTCGACTTAAAAGCAGCTTTCATAATGAACGAATCCACCCCCGTTACGTGGTGACATTCAAGCACCTCGGGCATGGTCTCTAGCCGCTGCACCAACAAGGGGTAATTCGTTGCATCAGTTTGCAGCTGGATGAAAACTAGCATCGAAAACCCGATCTGCTCGGTGCTCAGCTCCGCTCGATACCCCTGAATAATCCCGGTTTCCTCCATGCGACGAACCCGTTCCGCAACCGCTGGCAGGGATAAACCCACCCGTCGTCCCAACTCAGCAAATGGAAGACGGGCATTCTGCTGCAAATCGTGCAACAGTTGCCAGCCTATTTCATCAATTGAACTCACTCGTTTTCCTCAGTGCTGCCTTCAAAATCTGCTAAGCAGATGTGCGAGGAGGGGTCGCAGAAGCAAACTACATCGGTCCCAGCAACTGCTCGACAGAAGCGAGCCATTGCAATGACCATCACACCTTAGAGAAAAGCACCTATCTCTAGGATATGACCTTATAGTACGAAGCCGTACTAAAAATGTGTTGTAACAGCTACATTTTTACTGTGCGTTGCAATTCTTACCGTTATATTTGTGAAGTTGATTCATCATGTGGAGCAGAATCCAAGATTCAGCTGTAATGGTGAGCTCAAACCTCAATGTTTATTGATGTGTTGATGTGCTGGTGTATTGATGCATTCACGTATTAATGCGAATGCGTGGATCGACAAATTGCAGGGCAAGGTCAGCTAAAAAATTGCCCAAAATCAGCATGAACGAACCCAACAGTAACCCAGCCATCACCACGTTGATATCGAAACTGCGCACGGAATCGAGCAGCAGTCTTCCTAGCCCCGGCCAATTGAAAAAGAACTCTGCAATAAACGAACCGCTCAGCAGCGTGGCAAATTCAAACCCCAGGATGGTGATCAGGGGGTTAATCGCATTGCGCAGGGCATGGACTGCGATCACGCGGGATTCCGATAGCCCCTTGGCTCGGGCACTTTGAATGTAATCCTGACGCAAGACATCTAAAAACGCTCCGCGGGTAATCCGCTGCAATCCAGCAAAGCCAGTGATGCTGAGGGCTAGTGCAGGCAGCAGCAGGTGCTTGAGGAGGTCCATGGCTTTACCCAAAGGCGACAGCTGGGAAAAATCGATGCTGGTCATTCCACCGATGGGCAATCCACTGACAGTTTGAGCCACAAAAAGCAGCAAAATCGCCAGCACAAAACTTGGCATTGCTTGGCCAGTGTAACTAACTACCTGCAGGAGGCGATCGAGCCAGCTATTTTGTTTGAGAGCACTCAATATTCCGAGCGGAATCGCGATCGCCCAGGTCAACAGTAGAGAGGCGATCGCCAACAACAGCGTGGCTCCCACCCGCTCAAAGATGATCTCAGAAACGGGTCGTAGAGACGCATAGCTAAACCCGAAATCTCCCCTCAGGAGATTGAACAACCAGATCCGATATTGCACGTAGATAGGGCGATCGAGTCCCAATCTCTCCCGCTCAGCCGCAATGAAATCGGGACTAATTTCAGCATTGAGGCTGAATTGGCTGAGAAAGTCTCCTGGAGCTAACTGCATCAGAAAAAAGCTGAGCAGCGTGATCAACAGCATCGTCAGCGCCGCTTGCAGAATTTTGTTGAGCACCAATACTACAGTTGCATTGAGCCCTTGCGATCGATGGAGGGACGAAGGGGAGGATGACGCGTTACTCATTGGGGCGACCCGAATAGGTTTGGGTTTGGAGGAGATTGAAGTCCTGAAAGAAGTTTCTCAAGGGGAGATTGTTATGTTGGGCAGAGAAGAGGGATGCTTTTTTCGCGCTCGAGCAGAAACTGAAACTACCGATCGCGGAAACAGTAAAAACAAGTCCTCGCGGGTTGCGGCTTAGGGGAACAGTACAATAAATCCCAGCGAACTGACGAGCTAGGAATCTTTGCGTAACGTTTTTATCACCGGGGCCAGCGGCTGCATCGGCCATTATGTTGTAGAGGCTTTAGCGGCTGAACCGGACTTACACCTATACCTCCTACTGAGAAATCCCGATAAGCTGCAATTGAAAATTAACCGCGATCGCATCACTATCATTCAAGGGGATTTGCTGCAAATTGAGCAGCAGGCTGATGTTCTCAAGCAGATGGACTACCTTATCCACTTAGCCGCTGCTTGGGGGGGGGAAGAATTTTCCAGAGCCGTTAACGTCACCCAATCCTTGGCGTTGTTCAACTTCCTCGATCGCGATCGCTGTAAAAAAATTCTCTACTTTTCTACAGCCAGCTTGCTCGATCGGCAAAATCAGCCGGTATCCGTCGCCAGTCGGGCGGGTACCGCCTATATCCGAACTAAATACGAAATGCTGATGAGTCGTTCTCAGATTCAGCTGCGCGATCGACTCTTGACTCTCTTTCCCACGCTCGTATTTGGAGGGGACGACCGCCACCCCTATTCGCATATTTCGGGAGGACTGAAAAACATCACCCGTTGGATAGGACTGCTTCGATTTTTGAAAGTGGACGGCAGCTTTCACTTCATGCATGCAGCCGATATCGCAACTGTCACGCGCCACCTGCTGTTGGCCACTTCTGTACACAATGGCGATTGGGTTCTGGGGAATCCAGTGCTGCACGTCAATGACTGCATCGAGCAGGTGTGCCGGTTCTATAACAAGCGCATCTACTTCCGCCTTCCCCTCCCTCTCCGCTTCGCCCGTCGTGTTGCCCCCTACTTTGGAGTACGGCTGTCGGAGTGGGATGACTATTGCATCGATCACCGTCACTTCACCCACAAGGCTGTCGATCCTTCTACCTTTCAGTTGAAAATTGCCTACCCCACCGTTGAGTCTTTGTTGAAGCTATATGGCTAAAGTAGATTCTGGCTATTTCAACAGGCTCGGACTCTGTCATCTCAATCGCTGCCAGTTTACCTGAGTAACCTCATGCTGACTCACAGCCAAATTCATCACCCATTATCGATTTCGTCACTCTATGAGCACCGACGACTTTAAGCCCCAACCCCCGCAACCCTCTACAGTTCTGAAGGACATCCTCAGCCATCAGGGAGCTAAATTTACCTATCTATCGCAGCGTCTGAAGTTTCCCAACAACACAGAGGCAAATCGAGAGTACATCGTTCATCCGGGCGGAGCGGTGGCGGTTCCCGTTACTGCTGATAACAGGTTTATTTGTATTCGACAATATCGCTTTGCCACTGGCTCTTACATCTACGAATTCCCTGCCGGTACCCTCGAACCTAGCGAACCCGCCAACATTACGGTGCGCCGAGAATTGGAAGAGGAAACCGGATACACCGCCCATCGATGGGACAGTCTTGGCCAGTTCTATTTAGCTCCCGGCTATTCAGACGAAACGATCTTTGCCTACATGGCTCGCGAGCTAGAAAAACTCGCCCTCCAGCCGGATGGAGACGAAGACGAAGATATAGAAGTCGTTGAGTTCACCGTGGAAGAGATGAAAAATCTAGCGCTGAACTCCAACGAACTGGATGCCAAAACTATTGCCTGTTTCTTCCGCGCAATGCAGGTATTAGCGGGCTAGACAGATATCCCATCCAGACCAATCGATTGACAAAATTGCTGACCTTCATCCTTTGTTGCTGCAGCCAGAAAAGCAATTGAGTACGTAGAGTTTTGTGCGTCATTCTGTACGATTTTGAACATTCATTCCTTGTTTAAGGTTTGATATTATTTCAACAGCTTCCGGAGAGGAGGCTTCGTTATCCAGGGAGTCTGGAATGAATTTTGAATACGATTACTGCATCTATATCGGACGCTTTCAGCCGTTTCACCTCGGTCATCTCGAAACAGTGAAGGTAGCGTTGCAGAAGGCGCAAACAGTTCTGATTATGTTGGGCAGCTATCAAGTTGCCCCTGACACCAAAAATCCGTGGAATGCTGCCGAGCGGGAACAGATGATTCTGTCCTGCATCGATCCAGAGTTACACTTTCGATTGAAGTTTGTTTACGTCCGCGATCGCCTTTACAGCGATAACTTGTGGCTATCTGAGGTTCAGCAAAAAGTTGTTGAGATTGCAGAAGAAGATGCCCGTATTGCCATCATTGGTCATCACAAAGATAGCAGTTCATACTACTTAGATTTATTTCCCCAGTGGCAATACATTTCTACCGAGAATTTTCGCGGCATTCATTCCACTGAGATTCGGAATGCCTACTTCGAGCAAAGGCCCGCTACAGAGTACTTCCCCCTCATACCTGAAGGAACTCAAAAATTCTTACAGGCCTTTCGCCAACAACCTATCTTTCAAGGATTAATCGAGGAATATCAGTTCGTTCAGGCCTACCGAAAAGCCTGGGCACAGGCTCCCTATCCCCCCACATTCGTAACCGTTGATGCAGTTGTGGTTCAGTGCGGGCACGTACTGGTGGTTCGCCGTAAAGCCAAGCCAGGAAAAGGGTTGGTTGCCTTACCCGGTGGTTTCTTACAGCAGGATGAAACCATTTTGAATGGAATGCTGCGGGAGTTGCGAGAAGAAACGGGCTTAAAAGTTCCCCGCCCCGTGTTGCAAGGATCGATTGTGGATAACCACGTCTTCGACAATCCACTGCGATCGCTGCGGGGTCGCACCATTACCCATGCCTATTTCATTCAGCTGCAGGCGGGTAAGCTTCCGCCGGTTAAAGGCGGTGACGATGCCAGCAAAGCCTGGTGGATGTCCCTCTCAGATTTGTACGCCCACGAAGACACGTTTTTCGAAGATCACTTCCAAATCGTGCAGCATTTTGTCAGCCGAATTTAGCGTGCTACTCGGCAATTCACGATAATGACTGGCTGAGCTGACATCAGCATTCGGCAGGTATTGCGCACCCACAGGGGTCGTCAATCGCCTTGCCGAATCCCCTGGCTTGGATAGACCGAGCCATGACCCAAACTGTTGCGGAGCGCAACAAGGACAATCCCATGTTGAATTACAATCCTTTGCTCGATACCGATTCCTACAAAGCCAGCCACTGGTTGCAATATCCCCCCGGCACCAGCGGCATGTTTTCCTACGTAGAAAGCCGAGGAGGGCTTTATCCCACCACGGTATTCTTTGGTCTGCAGTACATCCTCAAGCAGTATCTCACCTGTCGAATTGAAGACTGGATGGTGGAGGAAGCCAAAGTCTTCTATACCGCCCACGGAGAGCCATTTAACGAGGCAGGTTGGAACTTCATTGTGCGGGAGTTAGACGGCAAGCTACCTGTTCGCATCCGGGCAGTGCCAGAGGGCACCGTAGTGCCAAATCACAACGTTTTGATGACAGTAGAGTCCACCGTTCCGCGAGCGTTTTGGGTGGTGTCTTGGTTAGAGACGTTGCTGATGCGGGTGTGGTATCCGGTCACGGTGGCCACTCAAAGCTGGTACGTACGTCAAACCGTTTATGAGGCGCTGAAAAAAACGGCGGATAACCCAGACGGGGAAATTGGATTTAAACTTCATGACTTTGGAGCACGTGGCGTATCCAGTCGCGAGTCATCGGGGATTGGTGGCATGGCCCACTTGGTTAACTTCTTGGGCAGCGACACAGTGCAGGGGGTGCTGTACGCCAATAAATTTTATGACTGCGACATGGCAGGTTTCTCCATCCCTGCTGCAGAGCACTCGACAATGACAGCTTGGGGAAAAGCGGGGGAGTTGGAAGCTTATCGAAACATGCTGAAGCAGTTTGCAAAGCCAGGCAGTTTAGTTGCGGTCGTTTCTGACTCCTACGACATCTGGAATGCAGTTGATAACTTGTGGGGGGGAGACCTTCGTCAACAGGTCATTGATTCCGGGGCAACCGTCGTGATTCGTCCCGATTCGGGCAATCCCGTAACGGTGGTCAGCCGCTTGTTGCAAATACTAGCCGATCGCTTTGGAAGCACAACCAACTCGAAAGGTTACAAAGTACTGCAGCACGTGCGATTAATTCAGGGGGACGGCGTCAACCCACACACAATCGCCGAGGTGCTGGAGGCGATCGCAAAACTGGGTTTCAGTGCCGAAAACGTTGCCTTTGGTATGGGTGGTGCTTTACTGCAGCAGGTGAATCGCGACACACAAAAGTTTGCCTATAAGTGCAGCCAGGTGACGATTGATGGTCAGGATATACCGGTATTCAAAGACCCCGCAACGGACCCCGGAAAACGCAGCAAACCCGGCAGACTGGATCTCGTTAAGCGAGAGGGTCAGTTTGTCACAATGGCTTTGAAGGGAGAGCAGCAAGCAGCAGATAGCCAATTAGTAACTGTCTACGAAAACGGGAAACTGCTGGCAGACTATCCCTTCGATACAGTCAGGGCACGTGCAGTTGCCGGTCTGTAAGCGATCTCGAAATAAATCAAGGGGGAGTCTGACTAGATAGGGCTCCCCTTTTTCTATGCCGTCATTACCCATCGGCTAGTTCCTGTAACTTGGCTGCCAGTCCCGCAATCGCCAAGGAGCCAGCGTCGCCCCCTTTGCGCGAGCGCACTGCAGCCGTCTGATTTTCCTGCTCGTCAGCCCCCACCACCAACATGTAAGGAATCTTGCCTTTCTCGGCCTTACGGATTTTTTTACCCAAGCGATCGGAGGCGTTGTCTACTGTGACTCTGATGTCTTCAGATGCCAAAAACTGCCGCACCGTCTCTGCGTAGTCAGAGAACTGATCGGACACCGGCAGAATGCGCACCTGCTCGGGGGCAAGCCAGAAGGGGAAATCCCCCGCATACTGCTCGATTAGAATCCCCACCAAACGCTCCAGCGATCCAAAGGGGGCACGGTGAATCATGACGGGGCGCTTGCGCACCCCATCTTCCGCCACATACTCCAGGTCAAAGCGTTCGGGAAGTTGGTAGTCCACCTGAACGGTACCGAGCTGCCACTCGCGATCGAGCACATCCCGGAATATGAAATCTAGTTTGGGGCCGTAGAACGCGGCTTCTCCTTCTTCCTCGATATAGGCCATTTCCAGCTTCTGGACAGCTCGACGAATTGCCCCCTGAGCCTTCTCCCACGCTTCATCAGAGCCCAAGTATTTATCAGAGTTGGCATCGCGGAAACTCAAGCGCGCGGAGAAATCCTTCAATCCCAGTTTTTCAAACACGCTCAGGATCAGATCTACCACCTTGAGGAATTCGTCATCAAGCTGCTCCGGCGTTACAAACAGATGGGAATCATCCACCGTAAAGCCGCGTACACGTGTAAGACCTCCCAATTCCCCAGACTGCTCGTACCGATATACCGTCCCGAATTCGGCATACCTCAGCGGTAGATCTCGATACGAGCGCAGCTCGTTCTTATAGATCTGAATGTGGAAAGGGCAATTCATGGGCTTCATAACAAAACCCACTTCCTTCTCGCGGGCTTCATCATCCTCCGACATGATCGGGAACATGTCTTCCTTATATTTCTGCCAGTGACCGGAGGTCCTGAACAAATCCACACGAGCAATATGGGGGGTCGTAACGGGAAGGTACCCGCGCTTCAGCTGCTCCTTCTTGAGATAGTCTTCTAGGGTCGAACGCAAAATGGTGCCCTTAGGCGTCCACAACGGTAAGCCAGGACCAACATCATCGGAAAACAGAAATAACCCTAGCTCTTTGCCCAGCTTGCGGTGATCTCGCAGTTTCGCTTCTTCCAAGCGCTGCTTGTATGCCTGCAGTTGCTCGGGGGTTTCCCAAGCGGTGCCGTAAATGCGTTGCAGTTGCGCTTTATTCTCGTCCCCGCGCCAGTAGGCACCGGCAACGGACAGCAGATCGAATGCTTTAGGATGAATATCTTTCGTCGTTTCAAGGTGAGGGCCGGCACATAGATCCCACCACTCGTCACCCAGGTGATAGAGACTAATGTTCTCACCTGTGGGAATATCTCCGAGGATTTCGAGTTTGTAGGGTTCCTTCAGCTCTTCAATCCGCTTCTGAGCGTCCTCACGGGAGACCTCTTCCCGGACTACGGGCAACCCCTTTTTGATGATTTTGATCATCTCCTTTTTGATTTTTTTCAAATCGGAGGTTTCAAACGGTTCGGGAACGTCGAAGTCGTAATAAAAACCGTAATCAGTGGCGGGACCAATGGTGACTTGAGCCTCGGGGAAAAGCTTTTGTACTGCCATCGCCATGACGTGGGATGTGGTATGTCGGATGCGATGGAGGGTATCCGATTCGCTCGTTTTGGGGAGCGAGATTTTGGGTTGTTCCACTGATTCCGACATGACTGATGTTTTGGCTGCGATGCTTGTGTCCGGATTCCATCTTAGACGGGCGGGTGCCCCCCAGCACGCAAGGGGAAGTACTGGAGGCTATGAATGATTTTCATCAGCAGGATTTTCGGCACAACAGCTTTTCCCGATGGACTGTGCAGGGCGATGGCCAACCTGAGAGAAAACTGGAGAACGACTCTTAGAGTAGAAAAACAGCCACATAACTCAGGAATTCTTATCTGGACGAACGTTCTCCAGAATGACAGCACCGCAGTAGAATATGGCCAACGCTAGGGGTGCCCGTCATGAAAGGGCTGAGATAACACCCTTAGAACCTGAAACTGGATAATGCCAGCGAAGGGAAGCCGTCACCAGAAGGAACAACTCAATATGCGCACAAACTGGGTCGCCAAGCGCAGCGGGCACAAGAACGTGTCTCAAATGCACTATGCCCGACAAGGGGTCATCACCGAAGAAATGACCTACGTCGCTCAACGGGAAAGCCTCTCCCCGGAACTAATTCGGGACGAAGTGGCACGCGGTCGCATGATTATTCCCGCCAACATCAACCACACGAATTTGGAACCCATGGCGATCGGTATCGCCTCCAAATGTAAGGTGAATGCCAATATTGGTGCCTCTCCTAATTCTTCGGATTTATCGGAAGAGGTAGCCAAATTAGAGCTGGCGGTGAAATACGGTGCAGATACCGTCATGGACTTGTCCACCGGAGGCGGCAACCTGGATGAAATTCGCACCGCCATTATCAACGCCTCTCCCGTTCCCATCGGCACGGTACCGGTGTATCAAACGCTGGAAAGCGTGCACGGCAACGTTGAAAACCTGACAGCCGACGACTTTCTGCACGTGATTGAAAAGCATGCCCAGCAAGGGGTGGATTACCAAACCATCCACGCTGGTCTGCTGATCGAGCACCTTCCCCTCGTGCGCAGCCGCATCACCGGCATTGTGTCCCGTGGCGGCGGTATCTTGGCCCAGTGGATGCTGCACCACCACCAGCAAAATCCTCTCTACACCCACTTCGATGACATCATCGAGATTTTCAAAAAATACGATGTTTCCTTTAGTTTGGGTGACTCTCTGCGTCCCGGCTGCACCCACGATGCTTCTGATGACGCTCAGCTGGCCGAATTGAAAACTCTCGGCCAACTCACCCGCCGCGCTTGGGAACACGACGTACAGGTGATGGTGGAAGGCCCCGGTCACGTGCCTCTGGACCAAATTGAATTCAACGTCAAGAAGCAGATGGAGGAATGCTCCGAAGCTCCCTTCTACGTCCTCGGTCCCTTAGTCACCGACATCGCCCCCGGCTACGACCACATCACCTCTGCTATTGGGGCAGCAGTCGCCGGTTGGCACGGCACCGCCATGCTGTGTTACGTCACCCCCAAAGAGCACTTGGGCTTGCCCAACGCTGAGGATGTGCGCAACGGCCTGATTGCCTACAAAATTGCGGCCCACGCGGCTGACATTGCCCGTCACCGACCCGGTGCGCGCGATCGCGACGACCAACTTTCGGAAGCGCGCTACAACTTCGACTGGAACAAACAGTTCGAGCTGTCCCTCGACCCAGAGCGGGCTCGCGAGTATCACGACGAAACTCTGCCTGCTGACATCTACAAAACCGCTGAGTTTTGTTCGATGTGCGGACCAAAGTTCTGCCCCATGCAAACCAAAGTTGACGCTGATGCCCTCACCGAGTTGGAGAAGTATCTGGCCCAAGACGAGCATCAGATAGCAGCTAAGTAGGTTTCAGTTAGTTTTGCCTCCAAGCAACAGCTTGGCAGGAATACAACCCATGAAAAGAGGGTGAAGCCGGTCTTGGCACACCCTCCTTTCAGATCTCGTTTTGGCCAATTTAGAAGCTATAGCTTGTCACATTTCAGTTAGGACAGAGGAATCTATGCCAGTCATTGATTGGGATAGCTGAAATGTCCTCAGCGACTTGACGGTCGCTATACCTAGCTGCCATCTAACTTGCTAAACATTACCATCATCAATCCGCACATCCATCACCGTGCCCCGGATCAGGTAGTCAAAGGTTTCAAGTTCGATTGGAATCCCTACCTTTACCTTGCTGTTACCCAGCACCACACCTGTATCTGTAATCACTGCATCACCGGAGACGGTGACCACCACATCAAAGCTGTATTGCTCGTCGGAAAGCCGCTCGATCGCCCCATCAGGAAGAACTACCGGCACTTTACGGCTGGCATCTTCAACCCTAACCACTTGCACTTGTCCGTAGGGCTGATTGCGAATAATGATGTTCGCCTTTTCCCCTGATTTGAAGACCTCTAGCGATCGCGCGCTGACGCGACGGGCCATCACATCAACCTCTACCGGCTGGCGATCGCTGGAGCTAAACCCAGGGACGGGCACTGACTGGCTGTTGGCAGGCACGAGAAAAATTGCCACAAGTGCAACCACCACTACGAGGGCCGCCCCCACATCGATGACGCTAACTTTGCCAAACAGCCGCCCTTTGCTATCAATGAATCGATTTCCCATCAACGGTCAATCTCCACAACAGGCCACTCGATCTCAAACGATAGCTCCAGTGTAGGAGCTGCGGCAAATTAACCCTTCGCTCCCCATACCTAACGAGAGATGACAGCAAGTAAACTTTCGCCTGCATCCCTCAATATCCCACTCTGTTCGAAGAGAGCATCCTTAAAATTGAGATGGAGCTGGTACGAGACATCATGGCAAACCAAGATCAAGTTAAGGCTTACCTTGCCTGTTGGTTGCAGATGGGGAAGGCAATTGATGTGGATTTGCCATCGGGTCAACATCAATTGCTGCAACCGAAGACGGTCCTGAAATTGGGCCAATATAGCGATGACTTTGAGCACATTTGGCGCTTTGTCTTGCGTCATCCCAACAATTGCTTCTTAAGCAACACCAATGAGAGCATTCAGGACTTATTGAGCGATCGGTGGGAGATTGGAAACTGCAGTCGATGCATGCTCCTACTGCCATTGCCAACCCCCATTTCTCTAAGTCAAACTCCTTGCCCCTGTTCAGATCTCGATCATTGGCCGAACTGGGATTCCCTCAAGCCCAGGGCCGAACAAAACACTGCAGTGACAACCACAGAGCCAGCTTTAAATCGCATTGTCCAACGGCTAGAGACCGCTCGTGCTTAGAACGCCAGCCAAGTCCGCTCCCCCGATCGACGACAGCGCAAGCAGTATTGACAGAAGAGTATTTCAGGCAAGGTCAGCCACCGCTCGCACACATAATTCGTACAATCTCCCCCTAGCGGCCTCCAAGCCGCTTTTGAATTTTTTGAGCGACACCTTTCGTCAGGGGTTAATCTAATCTGTAGTCTACTGAGCTTGGACTTGCATTCATCAGATTTTTAACAATTCTGCCAATCACTGAGAGCGCTGTTCCAGATAAGGATGCCGTTTCAACTGTCGTCACGATGCAGCCAGTTAATTGTCTCGAGCCTCTTAGCTGGATATTGTCTTAGCATCGCGGATGTATCAGCTCATTCGGTGCTGGCCCAAACCAATCGATTGCCAAACGCGTCCCCCGAACGCGGTAACAGTTTTCCCCCCCAGCCTGTCCCACAAATTCAGCCCCAAACTCCAGAGGGGTTCCCCCCACTCGACACCATCCCCCTACCGCAATCGACACCTCTCACGCCACCCACTTCTAGCAACCGCGATCGCATTTTCGTGCGCGGGTTTGAAGTGGTGGGCAGCACTGTGTTTACCGCGGAAGAGTTAGACGAAATCACAGCAGACTATGTCAACCGAGAGCTGACGTTTCCAGAGCTGTTGCAAGTGCGTTCGGCGATTTCGCAGGCATACGCAGATCGTGGATTCGTAACATCGGCTGCTTTTCTGCCCCCTCAAACACCCGAAGGGGGTACAGTCCGAATTCAGGTCATTGAAGGGTCTCTGGAGGCCATCGAGATTAGGGGAACCCAGCGACTGCATCCAAATTACGTGTACAGTCGTTTAGCCCGCGCAGATCGCACTCCCCTCAACACCGATGAGATTATTGCAGCGCTACAGTTACTGCAGCTTAACCCTCGCATTCAACGCACCTCAGCAGAGTTGTCAGCCGGCAGTCAACCCGGGCTTTCGGTGCTGAGCGTAGAGGTGGTCGAAGCCAATACAGTAGGAGTAGATGTCCAGCTGAATAGCGATCGCTCCCCCAGCATCGGTCTATTCGAGCGGGGATTTTTGTTAGAAGAGTTGAATCTTTTCGGTCGAGGGGATCGCTTCACGCTGGGCTATCGCAACACGGACGGCAGCGACGCGATCGACAGTAGCTACAGCATGCCTTTCAATGCAAAAGAAGGCACTGCATCCCTTGCGTTTTCGCAAACTTGGGCGGATGTGATTGAAGAACCCTTCGATATTCTGGACATTTCATCCGAAGCAGCGGAATGGACCGCATCAGTCCGTCAACCCTTAGTGCTGAAACCTTCGGCAGAATTTGCCCTAGGCATCTCGGGATATATCCGCCGCTCCCGCTCCCTATTCACAGAAGATCGGATTGGCTTTCCTCTGCGGGGATCGGATGAGGAGGGTAGAACGCGGCTAACAGTGCTGAGGTTGGAGCAGGATGGACTGTGGCGCAGCGGCCGTCAAGTCGTGGCCGGACGTTCGCAGATTTCGCTGGGGTTGGATGCTCTGGGGGCAACGGACAACAACTCCGATCCCGATGGCCAATATGCACTTTGGCGCGGGCAGGTACAGTGGGCTTACCTACCAGCCCCCTCCACGTTGCTTCTGGTACGCGGAAATATACAGCTAGCCGATCGCCAGTTACCCCCCATCGAACAATTTCAAATCGGGGGCATCGACAGCGTCCGGGGGTACCGAGAGGCTTTACTGTTGGCAGATAATGGGGCAACTCTCTCAACAGAGGTGCGCCTGCCTCTCTTCAACGACGAAGACGGATTCGGCCGCATTCAGCTAGTTCCCTTCCTCGACTTAGGAGCGGGCTGGAATAACGGAGGATTATCCGTAGGCCGTCCCAATAATGCTTTGGCATCGACGGGCTTAGGCTTGCTGTGGCAGCGGGGCGATCGCCTAGAAGCTCGATTCACTTGGGGGCTGCCCTTAGTCGATGGGAATTCCAGCAGCAACACGCTGCAGGACAGCGGGATTTCTATGGGATTGACCTACACCTTTTTTTAGGGTTGACCTAAACCCGATCGGAACAGTTCAGGAAAGACGTCGCAGGAAGATGACCCCATTTGTTCCTAATCCAAGAGCAAGCTGGCGAGATTTGACAACCGCCCATCATCTTGCGGATGGGGGGCTTTTTCTCGATCGCTTAAAAGCAATTCAAACATTTGCAATCGCTTGTCTCATTCCGATCTGCTGCCTCTTTCTGTTGAGCAGTCCTGCAGGGGCACAACCTTCGCAGCAACTTTTGGGACAGGCTGCGGAGCAGCTGGAATTACAGGGCAAGCAGCTGGCGGAAAACCGTGATTTTGAGGCTGCCGCTGCCCAGCTCGAACAGGCAGTAACCCTCTATCGGGATCGCAACGACCCCACTGGAGAGGCGATCGCTTTAAGCAATTTGGCAGCGATTTACGGGCGGTCCGGGAACTGGGAAGCAGCTGATACAGCAATCGCGAACAGCCTGCAATTGTTGCCCTCCACCCCTACCAAGGTCGGGGACCAGCAGTTGAGAGCGCAAGTTTTAGAAATCCAGGGGCGGCTGTATTTCGATCGAACCCAACTGCAGCCGGCCATGGACAGTTGGGAGGCAGCCCGAGCTCTCTTTACCCAAGCTGACGATCTTGCTGGCAGCATTCGCATCCGCACAAGCCAGGCCAAAGTGCTGCAGGCGTTGGGATTTATCAGTCGTGCCAGCAGCCAACTCCAGCAATTGGTGGAGGAGCTAGAGCCAACCCCTAACACCCTTCTCAAAGCCACGAGTTTGCGCAGCTTAGGAGACACCCTGCTGCTGACAGGCAATACGAAGAACGCTCTTGAGGTACTAGAACGCAGTCTCGCCGTGGCAGAGGAACTGGATAGCACATCAGCCATTGCCGCCACTCGCTTAAGCTTGGGCAATGGCAGACGATCGGCAGGCGATGACGAACAGGCGTTGGAGGAATACGCTTGGGTCGTCCAGCAGGCAAGCAACCCCACCCTCAAACTCCAAGCTCAACTCAACCGGATGGATTTGCTGCTGGCCGCCGAGCGCTGGCAACCCCTACAAGAGCAGCTTGCGCCGCTGCAGGCCGAGATTGTCCACTTAGCTCCCAGCCGCATCGCCATCCAGGCTCGTCTTAAGTTGCTAGACCTATTCACGAAGTTAAGCATGACCCAGCCCGCCCTGGCCCCCAGCACCATCGAGATCGACAACTGGGCGATCGCCACCCGTCAGCAGGCGCAGTTCCTCGGAAATCGGCGTGCTGAAGCTCAAGCTTTGGGGCTTTTGGGGCACCTGTACGAGCAGGCGCAGCAGTGGCAGGAGGCCATTCAACTGACAGATACTGCCATACTCCTAGCTCAAACCGATCGCGCCTTTGAGAGCCTCTATCAATGGCAATGGCAGTCGGGACGTATCCGGGCCGCCCTCGGAGATATCGAGGGAGCGATCGCGGCCTATCGAGCTACCGTCGATACCCTCGATCGACTTAGGGGGGATTTAGCTGCAGCCCACTCAGACATTCAATTTGCCTTTCGGGATAGCATCGAGCCCATCCACCGCCAGTTAGTTGACCTACTGCTGAGCAATCCTAGAGGAGATAGTCAGAATTGGGAGGGTCAAGAGGAGGTCACTCAAGATCGCCTCGATTTGGCTCGGCAAACCGTCGAACGGCTGCAGTTAGCGGAACTCGATAACTTCTTCAGAGCCGCCTGCATCAAAGGCGTACCCGTTGTTATTGACGAGGTCGATGCGCAAGCCGCTGTGATTTATCCCATCGTGCTGAACGATCGCTTAGAAATCCTGCTTCGTTTGCCTGGGCAGCCCCTCCGGCAAATCACCGTAGAGGTAAGCAGTGACGAGATTAACCGCGGAGTTGACCGCACCCGCCTTGCCTTCGGCCAACGCACCAGCCCCCGCTATTTGCCCCTCGCTCAACAGCTTTACCATTGGCTGATTCAACCCATCGAGCAGGATTTAGCAGACAGTGGGGTCGATACCCTCGTTTTTGTCCCAGATGGAGTATTGCGCAACCTCCCAATGGGAGCACTGCACGATGGAGAGCATTACCTGTTGGAACAATACGCGATCGCCGTCAGTCCAGGCCTGCAACTCCTTCCCCCGCAACCTAACCAGGCAGATCGCGAGCAGATACTCACCGCCGGGTTATCGCAGCCTCGCGGAGGGTTCGCAGCTCTGCCCTACGTTGCCGACGAAATTAACGGTATCGAGAAGAATCTTTCCGGGCGTATCTTAGCCAATCAAGATTTCACCCAGAAGTCCTTACAAACTGAGATGAACAACGACCGCTTTTCATTCGTGCACATCGCCACCCACGGTCAATTCAGCTCCCAACTCGATCGCACGTTTTTGCTCGCTTGGGATGGCAATATCGACATCAATCAACTGCGGTATCTTCTATTGTCGAGCGACTTCTCCCGCGATCGCCCCGTCGATCTGCTGGTGCTGAGTGCCTGCGAGACTGCCATGGGCGATCGGCAGGCGGCGTTGGGACTAGCGGGTATGGCGACGCGATCGGGGGCACGCAGCACGGTGGCCACATTGTGGCAAGTAAACGACCTCGCCACCGCCCAGATCGTCGATCGCTTTTACGACAATCTCGTCAATCACGGTATGACCAAGGCCAAAGCTCTGCAGCAGGCGCAGCTATCGGTCTACGAAAACGTCGGGACGGCTCAAAAACATCCCTACTATTGGGCATCGTTTGTCCTCGTTGGCAACTGGCAATAGCCGTTCATCGCATTCGATTGAAAAAACAACCAAAACAGCCGACTCCACTCATTGAAATAAGACTTGCTGCTGTGGCTGCCGGAAAAGTCACTTGTTGGGGCACTCTAACCCACGACCTTGCCATCACCGTCTTCCTCGCTCACTTGGCGATACTCGTCCAGCATCCCGGATTCGGCAGTCGCCCGAGGATAAATC
Organism: Synechococcus sp.; assembly: GCA_051439605.1. Lineage (GTDB taxonomy): Bacteria > Cyanobacteriota > Cyanobacteriia > Thermostichales > PCC-7336 > PCC-7336. The sequence continues at coordinate 27,530 of JBFRWN010000039.1, read as the reverse complement.
GCTAAAAACATCACCCACCAAGCCAAGACCGGAGCAGCTACCAATCCCGACACCCAAAGTCGGTGCAAAACCAGCCAACTTCCCCCCACGATCGCCACACCTGTCAAAACAATCGACCAAGGCTGACACCACCAGGGCTTGTAGTTCCAAATCGTGTCCTGTGAAGCATCGCGAGTCATCAGTATCCCGTTATGAAGAACAAATCAGGCACGAGCAAAGGGACAAAGCTACAGTTTATCGAGCTACGTAACCTGCTGAGCCAGGGACAGGTCGATGGGCTTATTGACAGAGGGGGCCAAAACTTGAGTCTTTAAGCCGCGTTCGTGAATCGCTGCTTCTAGAGTAGCCAAATCCCCTTTCGCCTTCAAAAGGGAATTGAGAGCACCTTCAAACTGCACTCCGTCATCGCCAGCCGTACTGCGTAAAAAATACTGGGGTTTCAGCATCTCCACTAGAGCGATCGCACTGTCCGCTCCTCGCACAATTGCCCCCGCCAGCGGCAATTCCAAATTCACGATCGGACCGATAACTACATCCACCGGTGCCTGAAGCTTCAGGCTATCGGGGAAAAATCCATGGGGTTCGTAGTACAGTTTTGCACCAGTATCCTGCAAGGTCATCACGTAGCCATTCTCAGGCTTCATTCCTGTTAAGGCTCCTTCAACTGCCATAATCTGCAGGCGATCGGCCAATATGAAGGTTTGACCAAACTCTAAGGGGTTTACCTGCTGAAAGCCCAGTTTGCGGCATAACTTAGCTGCTTTAGGAGAACCCACCACAGGAATGGACTTCGATAAGGCTTGCAACGTTTCTGGATGGGCATGATCCTCCAGTCCTTGGGACAGCAGGACGAGATCGATGTCTTCGGGGATCGGAATGGAAGTGGCTCGCGTTGCTCGAAACAACCAAGACAGTCCTCCAAACTCCAGCGGTCCAACTAACCATGGATCTAGCAAAATTCGCTGTCCGGACAGCTCCAGCAACCAGGAGTTCGCACCATACCACGTGAAACGCATGAATAATTCTTGCCTGCAGGTAAAAATGAAGGGGGTGTAATCATCATACTAATCAAGAATTTCTGACTCGCTGAGCAACGAGACTCTTGGGTTCCAGCCCAACGCAGCTTAAAGCTCCGTATCCGATCGCCCTCCAAAATGAACCAAGCCCTGATTTTCTCGAGAAACACCTGTCGGACCGTCACCCGTCGTTGAAGCAGGCCCGTATTCTCAATTGTTCGAGATTGTGAACCACGACTTTACCGCAATCGATGGATATGGCCTCGCTTGCACGTAACTTCCCCAATTCTTTGGTAATCGTTACCCGCGTCACTCCGATGAAATTGGCGATTTCATAATGTGTCAAGAATAGGTCAATCATTACATCCCCATCCCTAGAGACGCCGAAATGCTGGCAAAGCAGCAATAGAAAGCGCGCTAATTTCATCCCTGTCCGGTTAGAAGACAGGATCTCAATCAGGCGGTGGCCTGTAATCGTGCGATGACCCAGCACTTGCAGTAAGGCTGAAGCTAGCTCGGTGTTGCGAGTCAAGGCATGTTCTACCTGTTCGATTGAGGCAGATAGAACGGTCGATGATGCGAGGGCAACAGCCTGGCAGTACTGTGTGGAGTTTAATGCCTGTAAGAAGGGGAGACTACCAAAGATGCTGTTTTTAGGTAGGAGAGCCAGTGCATTCTCATGCCCGCTGTCGAAGACACTGGAGAGCTTAACTGCTCCCTTCTGTATGAAGAAAAGTCGGTCGGTGGACTGACCGGGATAAAAAATGACTTGGTTGCGGTTGAAAGTTTCAATCCGTCTTGTCGGCAGCTTATTCTTTGCCAAGAAATGATAAATAACCTGTTGAGCAACTGTCTGCTGCCTGTATCTCTGGAGCTCGTAGCCAGTATTAACAGTGACACCAACCTGCCGATTCGACATGAAATCCATTGTTCGCTATTTCCTCAGGCGATAGGTAATCCGGCCCTTGGTCAAGTCATAGGGAGTGAGTTCTACAGTGACGCGGTCACCAGGCAAAATTTTGATGTAATGACGTCGGATTTTTCCAGAGACGTGAGCTAATATTTTGAAGCCATTCTCTAGCTCGACTCGAAACATAGCATTTGGCAGAGATTCTGTAACTAATCCCTCCATTTCGATAAGATCGGCCTTACTCATCAACAGTTTTAATTCCCTACTAAACGGTAAATTTCTTTCGAACAAATTAAAGTTTAATTGTGGCATTTATATAATGGCGTATATTTTTTATGTCAGTCTCATCAGAAATAATTTAAAGCCGATCTTGTTTTTGAAACATAATGAATCAACTCGAGCAATCAATCTTTCGAGAGATTCAGATTGTTCTACCTCAATGTTGAAAGAACTCTTCCGAAATTCCGAGATCCTGTTTTGCTCGATAAAGCATCTCTAAGGAAAGTTGAATACTTTCCAGAGCTTTTTCATAATCGATTGTCCCTTCGCTCTCCAAGTTATAAATTTGCCGAATTCGTTGAGCGAACCGCTCCAAACAATCTACAAAAATCAAATGTTCGATCTGTCCTTGTATACATAGAAACTCTGAATCTGGCTCGTGTGGGATGAAGGGAAATTTCGTTGCTCGCGAATACATCGCTTTTCCTATATGTCAGGGCTTTGGGAAGACTGAGGAAAGGGACATGAGAAGAAGATAGACTAGCTAAACTATTGAGTATGTCCTTTAGCTCGGAGGGAATTTTGCGGCTACTAGTTGAATGCTTCAACTGCTGAAGACTTAAAGGATGTCCACGATACCGAGATGTGCTGACTGAAGTTGAAGTTTCATGAGTATGGACCTGCGATGGCATGGCTCCGATCTCCGAATAATCCGGTACCCACTGCGTTCGACTATAAGGAATGGATATGGAGACAGTATGGAGAGGATGGAGTCTTTGGTTAAGAAATATCAACACATGTTGCATTTGCTACCGGGATTACTGACTTTACAAGCGAATTGCTAGGCTAGAGCAGGTCTGTGTTGTTATGCAATCGCTGTTTTGTGGGTCAGAGGGACGAGCTTGAGATTTGCCTCGAACTGTGTGTGCTTAATTCCAGAAGTGTCAATCGAGTCTCCTTCATCCCTAGTTGTAACTAGAGTCCTCGGTCACTTGTGTTACGGATAGATTTTTGATTTCGCCTGTATGAACAGCTGCTTGCAGAGAAGAGATTGCCTCTATATCTTGGATGGAGAATTTTCCAGATTCAAGGAGAAGCAAGATGGCCTTACGATGGCATTCTAGGAAAACGCCGGTTGCAAATGCCTGATCAATTACAGTTTCGATTTTCATCATGCTGACAAATGAAGCAGTAGACCTATCTACCGTTAATGATGAGGATGTTCCTATTGAATTTTGATCGGAGCTCTATGAGACGTTATGGAAGGGAGAAATTTTGCCCCAAGCTCAAGGGAACGCACATTCCTGCTGCAACACAGCTCATGTGTTCCGGTCAAGTTGATTTCTCGATCGGATCTTTATAATCTTTACAAATTTTCTCCGTAATATTTAGATCGAAGTATTTAGACCAACAATTCAAGTAAAAAATCGCAATCCAAAACAGAAAGGGGGCGGGGGAAACGAATTCCAAGAGATATCTCACGATCTTTCAATACATCGCGGATACCTCAGCGATGACCCGACCCCGGAGTTGGGAAGAACGGCGTAAGCTCGATTGAGAAACCTACATATCGTTTGATTTACAGTTTAGGAATCGAATGTGGAGACAGTATGGAGGGATCGGGTTTGATGATTAAGTTTTGCTAAGCGATCGCTTAATTATTGACAGAGGGGAGGGACCACTGCAATACCCTTGCAATCTGTTCGGCGAAGGAAAGAGGATTCGATAACTTTGAAACGACGACAGCAATATTCGGCAAACTGGTCGAGTTCCAATCCGCAGTTCTGCCCTCTACGATCGCGATTTTGGGGAGATCGACAGTGGAGGGATGGGTGAAAATCCTTTGCAAATCGTCTTCCATACAGTCCACATCCAGCAAAATAGCATCGATCTCGACCCTTTCTGCAATCGCCAACCCTTCCCGTAGCGAGTTGGCGGAGCACACTTCCCAATTGGATGAAATTTTCAGGCCGAGTTCAACGATCTTACGATAATCATCCGAGCTAACGAGCAGCAAAATCCGCTTGGTTTTTGCCCGATCCATCACAAATTTTTCTAATCCATACTCTATTCATCAGGGTAAGGATGAATTGTGAAAATCTTGTGGATTCAGGTTCTTCAGCAAAATCGGACTGTGTAGGAGAATACACAATCCAGAATTATGTCGGCCAACCCAAAATGTCGGAAATGCGTTCGACCAATGTAAGACTGTTGAAAGGTTTGACAATTGCCCCTGCAGCATCCAGGTGGGAGATACCGTTCGCAGCATTGCCTCGGACTTTGGCCGTGAGGAAGATAACCGGAATCTTCTGGGTTTGAGGATCTGCTTTCAGTCGATCGAAGGTGTCAATCCCATCCATTTCGGGCATCATGACATCTAGCAGGATGGCGTCTGGATGTTCGGTTTTAGCCATCTCGATCCCTTCCATCCCCGAAGTTGCAGTCAACACTTCCCAACCTGCTGTCATCTTGAGACCAATTCGAACTACAGCAAGAATCCCCTCCTCGTCATCAACGATCAAAATCCGTTTGGAGGTCATGTCGTTGGAGCTCCTGTTGGTAGCGTGAAGTAAAAGGTACTGCCTCGACCGAGGGTACTTTCAGCCCATATCCTACCGCCGTGCTGATTGACAATACTGCGGCAAATGGCTAAGCCCAAACCCGTTCCTCCTTTCTGACGAGTAGTAGTGGAGTCGAGCTGCTGGAAGCGCTCGAAGATGGTTTCTAACAGCTCGCCAGGGATGCCTTCCCCCCTATCTCTCACCGCGAACAGCGTCTCGTTGCTCCGCGCTCGAACCTCGATCCAGACGGTACTACCCCGAGGTGAAAATTTAATTGCGTTACTAATCAGGTTGGTCAGGATTTGCATGACATAGTCGGGATCGGCCCAGATCGGGAGGAAAACAGGGGCAGTCTCTAGACGGATTTCCTTCTGTTGCGCCATCCCTTGCATCGCTTCAGCCGCTTTCACAATCGCCTCACCCGCATCCTGGATCTGCTTGCGCAATGCTACCTTTCCTGACTCCAGCCGCTGGAAATCGAGCAGGTCGCCGATCAAGCGCACCAAGCGATCGCAATTTTCGTCAGCGACCGCAAGCATTTCTTCGCCGTCCTCAGATAATGTCCCGAGCTCTCCGGTTGCCAAGAGTTTGAGAGAGCCGTGGATAGAGGTGAGGGGGGTGCGTAATTCGTGGCTAATAGTGGCGATAAATTCATCTTTCATGCGATCGATGACTTTGCGATCGCTGATATCCCGACCTTCTGGAATAATCAGGATAACTTGGCCGGTTTCGTCTTTCACAGGTTTGAGGGAGAAGTCAAGGGTGATTACGCGATCTCCCACACCCACTATATCTACTTCGTATCGAACAAATTGACCGCCAGCAGCTCGGGCAATGGCTTCTTTCAAGCGATCCTGAGTTGCGGTTGAAATTGTCCACCAGCGAGCGTTCCAAAAGGGTTTGCCAAGCACATCGGCGAAGGTTAAACCGCCAAAATCCAAAAAACTTCGATTGGTTTCAAGCAGGGTGCCATCCGGTTCCAACAAGCCAATAAATTGGAATGTTTGGTCAAAGATGGCGCGGAACTTTCTCTCACTCCGAGAAAAAGCTTCCTCAGCTAGCTTGCGCTCCTCAATTTCCTGTTTTAGCCGCCTGTTCGTTTCAGTCAGCTCGGAGGTGCGTTTTTCCACAACTGCTTCCAGATTTTCCAACAGTTGAGCTTGAGAGAGGGAGATACCAATTTGGTCTGCCAACTGATGCAAGAGTTCGGTTTCATCGCGGGTCCACTGCCGTGGTCGGGCACATTGATGGGCGATTAAAAGGCCCCAGAGATCTGATTGCAGGAGAATGGGAACAACCAGGTTGGCCTTGACGCCAAACTGTTGGAGAAATTTGACATGGCAGGGTTGGAGATCGGCCTGCTCCAAATCGGCGATCGCACTGACGCGGCCCTGCCGGTATTGATCTACATACCCTTCCTGAAAGCAAGGATCGAAAAGGTCTTGCCCGAGAATGACGGGCCAACCGGGCTCCACAGCTTCTCGCAACACAGTTCCAGACCCGTCGGGCCGAAGCCGAAAAATCAAAACTCGATCGGCCCGCAGGAACTGCTTCAGCTCAGTCACAGCAGTCTCGAGACTGTCCTCTAGCTTTAAAGAGTGACGAAATTTGAGAGTGATTTCGGCAAGCAATCGAGCTTGTTGAGATTGACTATAGAGCTCTTCCTCGACGAGTTGGCGATCGCTAATCTCTTTCCGCAGAGCCTGATTCGTTTGCCGCAGTTCGGCAGTCTTCAGCTCAACCTCTGCCTCTAGGGTCCGGTTAGCCTCTCGCAGAGCCGCTTCTAACCGTTCTCGCTCGACGATCTCCTGTTGCAAATGCTGATTGGTTTGTCCCAGTTCCACCGTCTGGATGTCCAAGAAGTGCTGTAACTGCCCAATTTCTCCTAACATTTTTGCCGGATCTAGAGCAGACAGAATATTGGTTTGGGTCACAATTCCCACCAGTTCACCCCGATCTCCGGCAATCACCACTCGGCGAACGTGTCGCTGCTGCATTTGTTGGTAGGCACTCCAGAGTGAGTTTTGAGGTTGCATCAGAAATAGCGGCGCGCTCATCACAGCATCGGCTGGCGTCCGAGCAAAATTCAGTCCGAGCGCTTGAAATTGAATGATGTCCCGCTCCGTCACAATTCCGATGGGGATTAGGAGAGGGGCATCTCCTTCAGCTGGTCTAGAGTCCTTCCTGCTCTCCACAAGCACGACGCAACTGACGCTCCGTTCGGTCATAAGCTGAGCCAGGCTCTGTACGGTAGTTGTGGCTGGAGCGCAAACCACATCAGTGCTCATCACCTCTACTATACGAACGAGTTTCAAAAAATTATGAGGTTGCAAGGCCTGACGAATGCGGTCGTCGTTATTCTGTGAGTTTGAGTTATCCACAGCACTTCAAAGCCAATGATGGGAGTTCTGTCACATTTAAAATTTAAGAGAATAGCTTAGCTTTTCCTCCTGCGCAGACGGTTAAGAATTCGATTGGCCAGTTCTGCTGCCATGACCGACTTATTGACGTAGTCATCCGCACCCACAGCAAACACCCGCTCGCGAATCTCTGCCTCCGAACGAGCCGTGAGAAACAGGACGGGCAATCGATTCCAATTGGGATCGCTGCGTAAAACTTGACACAACTCAATTCCACTGACGTGAGGCATGGCCACATCTAATACCACCAAATCGGGTTTTACTGCCTCAAGCACCTCCCAAAACTGCCGGGGATCGTCAAGCAGCGAAAGCTTGAATCCCCAAGGTTCAAGCAATGTCGTTAACTCTTGCAATAGCTGGGGATCGTCATCCACAACCATGACCTTCACCCCGGCATTACTGCGTGAAAGCCCCTGATTTATGACCTCGAACGCCTGCTCCGGTGTAACGGGAGATTTGAGGAAAGTGCTGGCTCCTAAACGATTGGCCTCAATACGATCGCAGAGACGATCGTTCTTACCGAGAGCGATGACCGGTACTGGCGGCGTTTGCCGAGACAGTACTGCGATCGACGAGTTGGATTCTTCTGCCTCAACATCCCGTAAAAGAGATAGATCGAAGAACGCAGCCGAGGGGGTTTCCTGCTCGACCGCCTCTCTGACTTCCGCTGCTGTCGAGACGATCTCGGATCGGAGGCCAGCAGCGGCAGCCTTTTGAACTAGTTGCTGCGTCATCTCTGCCCCACAACCAGCAATCAACAACACAGGAGTTTTGCCTAGCTTGAGCCAATCGGCGCGATCGGAAGGCTGTCCTTCTATCTCGTATCGCAGGGCTGTCACGAGAGCATCAAAAAGAGTTGCTTGGGGGGTGTCCGGCGAATTGGCACGTTGCAATAAAGCCTCCAGCTCCAACGCCAATCGCGATCCCTCAGCCAAGCCAAACGTCCCCAATGACCCAGCTAAAGTGTGAGCCTCTCTGGCCGCTCGCTGCTGCAATTCGCGATCGAGTGCATTCTCCTTCAGCAGACCGGAGGCTTCCAGCAAAACATCCAAACGTTCGGCAAACTTGATCTGGTATTGCTCCCATACCTTTGCCTGGGCTGCCAAAAACTCAGCCTGAAAAACAGTTTGAGGCTTCAATGTTGCAGGTGCATCTGCTGGAGGGCTTTCGTCAGCAGCGGGCAACTTCAATCGATACCCTTGCCCCCGAACAGTGACGATTGTATCGGAGGGTGCCCCGACTGCTTGGAGCTTGTGACGCAATTCTTTGATATGACTCCTGACAGTCTCTATTCCGGGGAATTCCCCAGCAGGCCAGAGACCATCCAAAATCTTGTCAAAGCTCACCAGTCGCTGGCGGTTACGCAGGAGCAGTTCTAGAAGAGCATATTCTTTTGGCGTTAGAACTAGCGGCTGTTCGCCGTAGGTGACTTCTGCCTGATTCGGATCGAAACTGAGCTGTCCCCAGCGCAAAATCGGGGACGGTTCCCGCCTCCCTCTTCGCAAAAGGGCACGAATTCTAGCAGCAAGCTCGTCAATGTCGAAAGGCTTGGCTACAAAGTCATCTGCCCCCACATCGAGTCCTTTGATTTTATTGATGCTGGTGTCTCGAGCACTCAGCATGAGAACTGGCAGGTTGTAACCGCGAGAACGAAGTTCCTGGCAAAAACTAATACCGTCTTGTCCGGGAAGCAGGACATCCAAAACAACTAGATCGTAGCTAAATACCGAGATATATTCCCAAGCGGCTTTACTATCAGCGACGGCATCGACGGCATAGCGCTCTTTGACAAGACACTCACTCAAAGCTTCCCGCAACAGTTCGTCATCTTCTACGAGTAGAATTCGCATGCGATCTTGAAACACTCGATATGCAAGCTTGGAAGGCCCCTCAACTCAGCTCGACTTTGTCCAAGTCTGAAGCCTTCTGGTATAAGATATTATGCTCTTACCTCGACTTTTCCAAGTAAACACCATAGATCGCAGAATTCGTTATACGGTTTAGAAAAGAGCGTGGAACTTTCACCATCCCAGTTGAATCGCGGAACACGGAAAAAGTCGCAGACCAAAGCACAGAACAGACCCAAGCCATCGCATCCGAAAAAGTGGACAAAGACTTGGAGTACCCGGCCCCCTGCTGGACATTGAGCTGAGATTGCCGTTGTCATTGAGGGGACATCAGAGTGATGCAGGAGAATCAGCCAAGCAGTGTAGGCGTCTTGTATTCTCACGCTATAGCCATGACAAGGTGGCTCGCTTGCGCCTATTTTTTTAACCCTAAATTGCCAGTTTTGAACGCCCCCGAACATTCACGGCAAGCGGGTGTATTTTTGATACTCAATTCCAAGTGTAATTACTGGGCACATGTCGCTAGACATCAGCGCAACTCGCAAAAGAGGGCGGCTTTCCCTACTGTCGGTCAAGGCAAAAACTGCGTACACTCATAAACACAGACATAAATCTTAATGGAAGATTGCCTTTCAAAATACCTGTCAAGCCTAGCAATCTTGCGAATGAGTGACAGATTTTTCCTATTTACGGGAGAGGTAAGACAGACAGCCGTATCGGTTTTCAATCCCATTGAGTTTGCAATCGCAGTTTTCCAGCTTGCTGATTTAATGCTGTGCACTATCCGCCGTGGGTTCGAGGAGCGCGAGAATGTTTGAACGATTTACTAGAAGCGCGATCGCCGCTATTGTGGCAGCCCAAGAGGAAGCCCGCCGTCAAGGTCAAGGGTTTGTGGGCACCGAGCAACTCTTGCTAGGGGTCTTGGCCTCTGGTGACAGTCAGGCGGCCAAAGCATTAGAAGATGCGGGAGTAACATTACCCTTAGCCCGTCAACGAATCGAAGAAACATTGGGTCGCGGCGAAACCTTCTCCCCCGCCGAGATCCCCATTACCCCCAAAGCTAAGGAAGCGCTGGAAGAATCGCTCCGCCAAGCACGCCAGATGGGACAACCCTATGTCAGCGTTGAACACGTTCTTCTGGGGCTGCTCTCCTCTGACACAAGCATTGCCTCTCAGACCATTGTGAACCTGGGAGCAAATCCTGAAGAACTGCGAGTGAAAATGCTACGGGAGCTGGCAGAGACCAAGCCTGTGACAGCGGGTGGTCGCGAGCGCGACGAGGAAACTCGCTCGAGTCGATCCGCGGATAGTCAGTCAATTTTGGATGAATTTAGCACCGACCTCACCCAGCTTGCCAAAGACGGCAAGTTGGATCCCATTGTGGGACGCGCGACAGAAACTGAACGCGTCATGCAAATTCTGAGCCGTCGCACCAAGAACAATCCCGTGTTGGTGGGGGAACCAGGTGTCGGCAAAACAGCGATCGCCGAAGGGCTGGCTCAGCGTATCGCCAACCTTGATGTACCCACTGCGTTGTTGGAAAAGCGGGTGGTGGCTCTGGATCTGGGCCTGCTGCTGGCAGGCACCCGCTTCCGAGGGGACTTCGAAGAGCGCCTGTCTCAGGTAATGGAAGAAGTACGGGCGGATGGCAACATTATTTTAGTGATCGATGAAATTCATACGTTGGTGGGAGCTGGTGCCCTAGACGGAGGTTTAGATGCCTCTAACATGCTCAAACCAGCACTGGCCCGGGGGGAAATGCAGTGCATTGGTGCTACCACCATTGATGAATACCGCCAGTCCATCGAAACCGACGCCGCCCTCGAGCGCCGCTTCCAGATGGTGCGGGTTGAGCAACCTACACCCACTCAGGCACTGGAAATTTTGCATGGAGTGCGCGATCGCTACGAGCGCCATCACCGGTTGGCTATTTCTGATGAAGCCTTGGCTGCAGCAGTGCGGCTGTCCGCCCGCTACATTCAGGATCGTCAGTTGCCGGACAAGGCGATTGACCTGATTGATGAAGCAGGGTCTCGCGTGCGCGTTCGTCATTCCCGCGCCGTTACCGACAAAGAACTGCGAGATGAACTGCGTCAGGTGTATAAAGCCAAGGAAGCTGCGATCGGCGCCCAGGACTTTGCAGAAGCGAGCAAGCTGCGCGATCGCGAGTTGGAACTAGAAAACCAGTTACACGGAGCAGGGCAGTCGCCAGTGGTTGCAGAGTCAGATATTGCCGATGTGGTTGCGGCCTGGACAGGGGTTCCGGTGAATCAACTCACCGAGACCGAAACCCTCCGTCTGCTCAATCTTGAGGATGTGCTGCACGAACGGGTGATTGGCCAAAACGAAGCGGTCAACGTCGTGGCTCAAGCGGTACGGCGCGCTCGGGCGGGCCTGGGTAGCCCCGATCGGCCCATCGCTAGCTTTATGTTTGCGGGTCCTACAGGGGTGGGGAAAACCGAGCTGTCTAAAGCTCTGGCCGCAACTGTATTCGGCGATGAAAGCGCCATGATTCGGCTGGATATGTCGGAGTACATGGAACGCTATTCCATCTCGAAGCTAATTGGTTCAGCACCCGGATTGGTGGGCTACGAAGAGGGGGGACAGTTAACTGAAGCCGTTCGCCGCCGACCCTACAGCGTCATCTTGTTCGATGAGGTGGAAAAGGCGCACCCCGATGCCTTCAACATTCTGCTGCAGGTGCTGGATGACGGCCGGTTAACTGACGCGAAGGGACGCACTGTCAGCTTCAAGAACACCCTCATTATCATGACCTCCAACTTAGGTGCACGCTCCATCGAAACCGGTGGTGGCGGATTCGGATTCGAGTTCTCCAACGATGTAGATGCCAACACCTACAAGCGGATTCGCGAACAAGTTACGGAGGAAATGAAACAGTTCTTCCGACCTGAATTCCTCAACCGCCTCGATGAGATTGTTGTGTTCCGGCAGTTGCAAAAGGCTGAAGTGAGGGCAATCTCTCGCATCATGCTGCAAGAGATTGAAGGAAGGCTGGGCGATCGCCAGATTCAACTGGAATTCACTGCCGAATTTGCAGACAAGCTAGTGAGCGAAGGCTTCGACCCCAGCTACGGAGCCCGCCCCCTTCGTCGCGCCATCTCTCGCTTAGTGGAGGATGAACTGGCAGAAGCGATTTTGTCTGGTGCGATCGCTGATGGTAGTACTGCGGTGCTGGATGTGGATGAGTCTGGTCGCGTCACCGTGGCGTCCAAGCAAGTTCCTGTACTAGCAGGCGTTGCATAGTTCTTGTGAAAAGCATTCCGCATAAAAAGCCCCTCGTCTTTCAACAAACGAGGGGCTTTTCTTGAGGTTTCTCACTCAAATCAAATCTTGAGTGCTCTGAAAACTCTAGCCTTTGACATTTTAGTTATGACATAAGTCTCTATGCCCAGTCATGGATTAGGATAGTTAAAATGTCCTAAGCGACTTGACGATCGCTATATCGCTTACTTAACAGCAGCCTGACCGGTAGCTTCAGCCACCTCTTCTGCAAAGTTAGACTCTTTCTTTTCAATCCCTTCACCGAGAACAAAGCGCGTAAAGCGACGAACTTGAATGTTCTCACCCAGCAGTGCGATGGACTGCTTCACTAGCTCTTCAATGGTAATGGACTGATCTTTGATGTAGGGCTGATCTAGCAGAGACAGTTCCTTGGAACGCTTATCGATGCGTCCTTGAACGATCTTTTCTTTGATGTTGTCAGGCTTGTTGGCCAGATCTTCGCGACCCATTTCGATCTCTTTTTCCTTGGCTAGGATGCCAGGATCGATTTCAGCGGTGCTGACGTACTCGACGTTGGGGCAAGCAGCAATCTGCATCGCAATATTGCGGGCCAGTTCCTTAAACTCGTCGCGGCGGGCGACGAAGTCAGTTTCGCAATTGACTTCCACCATGATGCCGATGCGACCACCAGTGTGGATGTAGCTCTCCACCAAACCTTCGCTAGCAACGCGGCCGGCTTTCTTGCCAGCACTAGCCAAACCTTTTTGACGCAACCAAGCGATTGCCTCTTCAACGTTACCATCAGTCTCGACGAGAGCTTTCTTACAGTCCATCATGCCTGCGCCGGTTTTTTCGCGCAGATCCTTAACCGCTTTTGCGTCTACCTTTGCCATCAGTCTGAGTTCCTTTCTCTTCTGCTTAATTGCTTGCGCAAAACAAACCATCCCGATTATCGGGTAATCCAGATACATTTCGGGACGGTTTAAGGGGATGAGGTGATTAAGCCGTGGCTTCTGCTTCTGCAGGCTCGCCGACCTCAGCAGTCTCAGCTGTTACTTCGGCAGTCTCGACTGCTACTTCAGCAACAGCTTCAGCTTCATCTGCAGGGGTGTAATCGGCGTACTCTTCATCGTCATACTGATCGACATCCATGGCCCCTTCGTAATCGAACTGTTCCATGGTTTCGAGTTGACCGTGACGACCTTCGTAGATAGCATCTGCCAATTTACCGACAATCAATTTTATAGAGCGAATTGCATCATCGTTAGCGGGCACAAAGATGTCCGCATGGTCGGGATCGCAGTTGGAGTCCAGCAGAGACACAATGGGAATCCCCAACTTGCGACATTCTTGTACAGCATTCATTTCACGACGCTGGTCCACCATGACGACCACATCGGGGATGCGGCGCATGTTCTTAATACCACCCAAATACTTCTGCAGCTTTTCCATTTCGCGGCGACGCATGGAGCCTTCTTTTTTGGGAAGGCGATCCATCAGACCGGATGCCTGCATCTCCTCAAGTTCTTTGAGGCGGTCGGTACGGGTTTTGATGGTGTTCCAGTTGGTTAAGGTGCCACCCAACCAACGTTGGTTGATGAAGTAGCTTCCGCAGCGCAGTGCCTCTTGGGCAACAATGCCAGCAGCCTGACGCTTGGTACCAACGAACAAGAAACGCTTGCCCTCATCTGCCGCTTGGCGCACATAGTTGTACGCCTCCTCCATATAGGCTGCGGTCTGGACTAGGTCAATAATATGAATGCCGTTGCGGTCCGTGAAAATGTACGGACGCATTTTGGGGTTCCAACGGCGAGTCTGGTGACCAAAGTGGACACCAGCTTCCAGCAGCTCGGCGAGAGATACTACAGGCATTAAATTGTCTCCTACGGGTTAGACCTCCGCCCGACTGAATCTCGATGGTTGAGACACCCGGAGTGTCGAACGTGCGGTTTATTTTTAGAGCTTTACAAAGGTAACACGTTTGGGGTTTGCTAAACCTGGTTAAACAATACTGTGAAGACATGGTTTTGCAGGATAACCCGTGTTCCGAGTCAAACTGGATATGACTCCTTGCCAAACATTCAGAGCTCTAGGCAGAAAGTGGCGTCAATTTCACTTGAGTTTTCAGGGCAGCAGAGACGGTGGTTGGGCTGAAGCTGCCTGTAATAGGCGCGATGCAGCTGGGCATAGCAGATGCCGCCACTGCGATATGGCGATCGCAGACAACTAACCCCAGCGTCGGATCGTAGGCTCGCCACCCCGCGCCGGGTAAGTACACCTCCGCCCAAGCATGGAGATCGTGCTCTGTAGTATCCGGATCCCCCTCCTGATATCCACTTACGAACCGGCTGGCCAACCCCACCTGTCGGCAAACATCCATAAATAGGACCGAGAGGTCTCGACAAGACCCTTTTCTCTGCAACCAGGTCATTCCAGGTAACCAGGGGGCACCGTCTACGCGGTGAATATAGGTACAGGAGTTGTAAATGAGTTGGTTTAAGGCATTGAGAAACGGCAGTGTTTCGCCATCAGCTTCCCAAAGCAACTCCTGTACTATTGCTGACAAAGTGGGATCGGCAGCTAATCCGTAGCACTGTAAATACCCCTGTAGTTGGGCGTGTAAAGACATCGGATAGTCAATCGGCAATCGAGTGGCCCAAGGCTCGAGTAAGTACATAAATGGATTCGGTTGCAGGGTTTCCACTTGGGAAATCAATTCAATGTTGAGCTGTTGGGTGGGCTCTGCAAACCAGATCTTGGACGGGCTATTGCCATCTAAATCGACATATTCAGAGATTTGCTCTGGCTGAGGCTGAATATGCATTTCAAAACTATGCAGCATTTGCCAACTGTTGGCATGAGGCCGCAGGTAGATAGAATGTGGCTTCAGGCGAACGGAGTGGCTGTAGGAATATTGAGTCTGGTGATAAATTCGATAAAGCATGGTGTGAAACTTTATCAAAGAATAACTTCATCCGCTCGAACACCAGACAAAACTGGTGAAAAATGCTCCTATCTCGGCTAGGAGCGTTGTAGGTACCGGGTCTTATCCACCGACAAAAATGTCGTGTAGATTTCGTTGTCAATGGTATTGATAGAGCTTTGCAGGCCATCGAGAAACTCGTGCAGACCCTCGTCAATCACATCCTCGATCGCGATGTAGCCTAGTTCCGCACAGGCTTTACCTAATGCCCTTTCAGCACCATTGCACCAGGTTCCGATGGGGGTGTTCGTAATCTCGTGCAAGCACTGTTCCGCCTGCTTGAGACAGAAATAGATTGACCGGGGAAACTGGCGATCGAGTACCAAGAAACCCGCCACACCACTGGGATTGATGCGATGTTGACGCTTGCGATACATCTCGTATGCACTGGCAGACTTCAACAGCGAAATCCATTGAATTTGGTCGAGGGGAGTACCTACCCAACGGGCGGACGGCAACAGCAGAAAGTACTTCACATCCAACAGGCGAGTCGTTTTGTCAGCTCGCTCTAGAAAGCGACCCAGCTGGCCGAACTGCCAACCTTCGTTGTGGGCCATGGTGGCATCCATGACTCCAGCAAACTGATGGCTTTGTAGCTTCACTTGGCTACAGAAGGTGGGCAAATAGTCTAGGGACTCGTGGGGAGAGATCCCCTTCACCATGTGGTAGAACGCATTGACCGTCTCCCACATTTCAGAAGAGATGGTTTCCCGACAGGAACGAGCGTTTTCTCGGGCTTTGATTAAACAAGACAGAATTGAATTGTCGTATTTTTCTTCCAACGCTAGAAAACGAGTCACGTTTTCTGGGGTGACTGCTCCGTAAAGCTCTTTGAACAGCTCGAGATCTCCGGTGATGGAAACCAAAGGTGACCACTGGGAGGAGATGTCAGCTGGCAGATCGAGCATCAAGTTCAGGTTGACATCGACAAATCGAGCTACATTTTCCGCTCGCTCGATATATCGATTTAGCCAGTATATGGAGTCCGCTACCCTACTCAACATAGGCGATTGTCTTTAAGTGGTCCGTCAATACTTTATCCTCCCAGAACTGGCTGATGGAGACCCTCCATACCCCGAAGTCTAATGTGTCAGCACCCAGGTATCTTTACTCCCCCCCCCTTGGGAAGAGTTAACCACCAACGATCCCTTTTTGAGAGCTACTCGGGTTAGCCCCCCAGGATGGACGTAAACGTTATCCCCTCTGTTGAGGATGTAGGGACGCAAATCGACGTGCCGTCCCTCCACATTTCCGTCAATGAGAGTGGGAACCCGGGAAAGATTGAGTATGGGTTGGGCGATATAGTTGCGCGGATTATCGAGGATCTTTTGAGTAAATTCCTGCAGTTCAGCTTCAGTGGCTTTGTTGCCAATCATCATTCCGTAGCCACCAGCTTCGTTAGCAGCCTTCACCACCAACTCCTGCATATGGGCCAGAACATACTCCCGATCCTTCTGACGCCAGCAAAGGTAAGTGGGAACGTTAGACAGGATAGGCTCTTCACCCAGATAAAATCGAATCATATCGGGGACGTAGGAATAGACCACTTTGTCATCTGCTACTCCTGTACCGGGGGCATTGGCGATCGCCACCCGCCCCTGGCGATAAACCTCCATCAAGCCAGACACCCCCAACATCGAGTCGGGGCGAAAAACTTCTGGGTCGAGAAAATCATCATCCACCCTACGATAAATCACATCCACCCGCCGCAGCCCTTGGGTGGTCAACATTTGTAAGTAGCCATCC
This sequence comes from Synechococcus sp., assembly GCA_051439605.1. Lineage (GTDB taxonomy): Bacteria > Cyanobacteriota > Cyanobacteriia > Thermostichales > PCC-7336 > PCC-7336. The sequence continues at coordinate 10,585 of JBFRWN010000039.1, read as the reverse complement.
GCCACTACAAGATCCCGCCCTTCAACCAGCTGTACCCCCATTTGCTGAGCCAGATAGGAATGCTCGAAATAAGCAGAGTTGAAGACTCCTGGGGTTAACACCACGACTGTGGGGTCAGGCAGGTGAGTGGGGGCCAAGTTGAGCAGGGTATCAAGTAGGTGGCTGGGATAGTCGTCAATCGGCTTGACGGACATTGTGTTGAAAATATCCGGAAACGTAGCTTTCATGACTCGCCGATTTTCGAGGACGTAAGACACCCCCGAGGGTACGCGAATGTTGTCCTCTAGGACGTACCACTGGCCATCGCTGTCACGCACCAAGTCAGTACCAGTAATGTGGCACCAGATATCTTCAGGAGGGCGGATCCCTTCGCAGGCGTTGTGGTATCCAGGGGCAGTTGCAATCACCCCCTCTGGGATGATGCCCTCTTTGACAATCAGGCGATCGCTGTAGACATCCCCTAAAAAGTGATTCAGTGCTTTGATTCTCTGTTGCAGGCCCCGCTCGATCCAAGCCCACTCATCAGCCGCAATGATTCTGGGGATGACATCAAAGGGGAAAATCTTTTCTACGCCATGGCTATCGCCATAAACATTAAAGGTAATACCAAGGTTGTAGAGTGCCGCTTCAGCCGTTTGCCTCTGTTGCTCCAGGCGTTCAACTCCTAGTTCCTGCATCCACTGAATCAGCGATCTCGATTGTTCTCTTGCTACGCCTTTTTGAGCAAACAGCTCATCGTAAAAATTCTCTGGATCGTAGTTATTTAAAAGCAAGACTACCTCTAGGATGAGCAGATGCTGTGTTACATGAGCCTGCGCGGGATTAAACGTTACAGAGGGTTGACTTAGTCAACTAGAGTGTCATACCAAAATCCTTGAAACTGTTTCCTGCAATACATTTCAGAGAATCGTGAAATGAAATCTTTCTCAAGAAAAAGAAGCGGCGCTCGTGAAAGCAGATATAAACCAGCAAGGATGTAAAATTAGCTACATCACGCAGCGAATTAACATTCTCTCTGCATTCCCCAAGCAATAATTGGGGGAGTTTCTCGTTCAAATTGCTCCAAGAAAGGCTCTACAGAGCACGACTCAATGTCGTTAATCAATAATAATTTCGTCATCCTCCGCACTCTGAGGCTGCTCCCACTCTACATTGGGCATAGATTCGAATGCCTGGCGCACCGATTTTTCCCATAGGCGTCGCATTTTAGCTAAATAAGGATCGCCCAGTCGCAATGTTAATTTATTGTGTATCCTCAAATCATCTTTTCGGTACATCATTAAATTAATGGGTGGCCCAACCGTAATATTTGATTTCATGGTCGAATCAATTGAAAGCAGAGCACATTTAGCTATGTCCTCCAAAGGAGTATCGTAAGTTATTGTCCGATCCAAAATAGGCTTTCCGTACTTGACTTCGCCAATTTGCAAGAAAGGGGTTTCTCGGGTTGCTTGAATAAAATTTCCTTGAGTATAAATCATGTAAAGCTGTGGCTGTTCCCCATTTATTTGTCCGCCCAAAAGAAAATTGCAATTGTAGTCAATTTTATCTTTTTCTAACCAAAGACGATCGGACTGTTGAATCTCTCGGCTTTTCTTTCCAACGTACGATGCAATCTCGAACATGCTTTCTAGCGAGTGAATGTTATGGATTGAATCACCTTCAAGTTCTCGATGAATCCGATTCAAGACCCCTTGCGTAATAGAAAGATTGCCAGAACCACACAAGACAATGACCCGCTCCCCCGGGACGGATAGATCAAACATTTTGTTGTAAGTGGAGATATAGTCAGGACCTGCGTTGGTGCGAGAGTCGGCTGCCATGACAATTCCGTGGCGATTGATGATCCCTAAGCAATACGTCATATGTTCCTTTACAAGCGGGGTGCAAGAGCTTGCAGCACTAGCCTGGCGATCGCTCCTCCTCAATTCAGGATAACGAGTTATGGGTCGAACTGATGGCTTTCATGAAGTTATATCCCAATAGTTGCTGGCATACTTTCAGGAACAGACGTCCTCAAATAGTCTAAACAGACAATTTTATTCCTTTCGATATAGAGAATCATCTTATTCCCTAGTTTGAATTGTTTGAGACATTTCTCTAATAAAACAGAGACTCTGACAGAGTCAATCCATCAAAATCTGCCAACTTGATAATTGACTCTTCATACCTTGAAAATTAAATGCTTACATCTACTGAACGAGGGGGCTATCCCTGTCTCTTGTGTTTGCGTTCCGATTGCCTCAACATTGATGGCACCATCATTCAGTTCAAAGAATGGTGGGCCTATCAATAGCCTGCCATTCTTTGAAGATTTGCACCCTCCAGCATGACACTCGAGTCATTGCTAATTCAGTTGAGAACGTCTCGCCTATCTATGCAGCATGCAAACCGCTATGACGCAGTAATGCTGCAGTGCTAGGTTCGCGACCTCTGAAGGCTTCAAAAACTGCCTCAGGATGTTTACCACCCCCCAAAGACAGCACCGTATCCCGGAATCGACTCCCAGTTTCCTGCAAAGCAGCTTCATCATCTAAGCCCGCCTCTTCAAACGCGGCAAAGGCATCGGCGCTCAGCACCTCCGCCCACTTATAGCTGTAGTAGCCAGCAGCATAACCGCCTGCAAAAATATGGCCGAAGGCACACAGGAAGGCATCTTCAGGCAGCGGATCCATCACCGTAGTCTTCTCCGCTAGGCGATCGCGCACGTCATTCACTGTCTCGGTTCCGTTGGGATCGTAGCGGTGGTGCAGGTCGATATCTAGCATGCTGAAATTGAGCTGTCGCAGCATGGCCGATCCGCTCATGTACGTGCGGGCTGCCAACAGCTTTTCGTAGTAATGCTCGGGTAGAGTCTCGCCCGTCTCGTAATGCTTGGCCATACCGAACAAGGTGTCGCGATGGTAGCACCAGTTCTCCATAAATTGAGAGGGCAGCTCTACCGCATCCCATTCGACATTGTTGATGCCAGCGGCACCGGGATAATCAACGGTGGTCAGCATGTGCTGCAAGCCGTGACCAAATTCGTGGAACAGGGTTTCTACTTCCCCAAAGGTCATCAAGCTGGGCTTATCGTCAACCGGCGGGGTCTGGTTACAGGTGAGATAGGCCACCGGTAGGCGGATTGTGGACTCACCATCGACCGTCATCTTGGCGCGGGTAATGCATTCATCCATCCAGGCCCCACCGCGCTTTTCACCAGGTCGGCTGTAGGCGTCTAGGTAGAAATAGGCGATCGCCTCTCCCGCCTTAGAAATCTTGAAATACTGCACGTCGGGATGCCACACCGGGGCTTCGCCGTTGGCTGACTCGATTTGGACGTTGAAAAGGCGATCGCAGAGGGAAAATAGACCATCGAGAACGCGAGGCAAAGGGAAATAGGGGCGTAGCTCTTCGGCGTTGAAGGCGAACTTCTCCTCCCGTTGGCGCTCGGACCAGAAGCTGGTATCCCACTGTTTGATGTCTTCAGCTTCAGCAGCACCTTTGGCAGCAGCAAAGGCTTTAAGATTCGCGAGATCTTCGACTGCGGCGTCGTAACTGGCCACCCGCAGCTCTTCCATCAGTCGATCGACAGCTTCTACGGAAGGGGCCATTTTGCTGGCCAGGCTGAGCTCGGCAAAACTATCAAAGCCTAACAGCTTGGCTTTCTCTTGACGCAGCTCCAAAATGCGATCGATCAGGGGAGCATTATCCAATTCTCCGCTGGAGGCACGGGTGATGTAGGCTCGATAGACTTTTTCCCGCAGATCGCGGCGGGTGCTGTATTTCAAGAAAGGACCGAAACTAGGGAAATCGAGGGTAATACGCCAGGGTCCAGCTTCAGCAGTGGCATTATCCTCTCCGGCTGCACGCGCAGATTGGGCCGAGAGGCTGAGCAGGCTGGGGGGCAGCCCATCCACTTCCTCGGGTTGGGTCAGGGTGAGGCTAAATCCTTTAGTGGCATCGAGAACGTGGTTGCTGAAGTCGGTGGCGAGCTTGGCCAACTCCATCTGGATTTCGTTAAAGCGCTTCTGGGCTTCTCCTTCTAACCCCACACCGGCCAGTTCCGCTTCGCGCAGAGACGCTTCAACGATGCGTTGCTGAGCTTCGTCTAGCTCTGTCCAAACCTCCCCCTGCCGCAGGGCTTTAAAGGCCAGATAAAGGGCTTTGCTCTGGCCAAAGCGAGTATAAAGCTCAACCACTTTGGGTTGAATGGTTTCATAGGCCTCTCTCAGTTCCGAGCTATTTTTCACCCCCATCAGGTGACCCACCATGCCCCAACTCCAGCGCAGCCGTTCGGCGAGGCGATCGAGGGGTTCGACGAGCCCTTCCCAAGTCGGTTGAACGGCAGCTTCCAAATCGGTGAGTTCCTGCTCGACTTCTTCCAACAGCTGCTTCATCCCGGGGACAACATGCTCGGGTCGAACGCGATCGAAGGGGGGTAACCCTTTGCCAATCAACAGTGGGTTTTCGGTGCGAGGGGGAGTAGCAACCATAGGACAGTTATAGATCGTCAGCGAAGGGCAGATTTGTAGATTCTTAACATCTATCACATTGAACTGGGAAAGAGGTTGCGGTTATCCCTCTAGGAAGGGTTGTAGGTTTCAGACAGAGCAAAATTACAGCTAATCTCAATGTCCAACATCACAGCGCGAGGTCTGGTGCTTTTGTCAATGAACAGATCGATCAACCCGGAGGTGCAAATCCCTGAATGCATAGCCGTGGAGGGAGGTTGAGGATGTCCAACGACGCCTTTCGATCGCAGTCCAAGCAGGCAATCGCTTCTCACCAGGCCTCATGTGTGTACCGCCGCGAATTCTTGTTTACTGATGGCAGAGTCAATCACATCAGCAAACATTGTTACGGGGTGCGAGCCATGAAAAATTTACTGCCGCAGACAGGATTCTTCAAAGCAGGAGCCATTGCTGCGCTTGTGGTGGCAGCAGCAGGGATCGGTGCCGTGGCTTGGCGATCGGGAGTGGCCCAGTCGTTACCGACAGAAGAGAATTACGTTGCTCAAGGGGGACGCAATATCGACAACATCAACGAAGAAACCCTGGATCGAGGACTGACAATCGTTGACCCCAACCGCAAGGTACGCCCCGATTTTTTTGAAGAAAGCCAAGCCAGTCTCGATGAAGAGATTGCGAGTTTTAATCAGGAACGACCGGCTCCGGGATTTGGTCTTGACAGCGGCTTTATGGCTTGGCAACCGGCAGTATTTCGCAGAGGTGGGTTTTCAGTTTATGTCCCAATGGGGGTTATGACAGAAGAGTTGGAACGGATCGAGACAGCGGCCGGGGAACTGGAATTCGATGTGTTTGCCGTGCACTCGGCAACTACCCGGTTTGTGGTGGCCTATGCCGATCGCCCTGCGGGAGATAGCGACAATGCTCAGCTATTGGATACGTTGCGAGATGCTGCGATCGAGGAAACTGAATTCAACTTGAGGCTTGAAACGGATACGGAAGTGGAGGGAACTCCAGGGCGCGAACTTCAGATGTTGGATAGCGAAGAGAGCATTGCTGCACGAATCTTTGTGGCAGAGGATCGGGTCTATTACGTGGGGGTTCGTCAACTTAAATCAATTGAAAGCAATAGCTTGGCAGCGACATTTTTGAACTCGTTTAATTTGCTGTAGTTGTTTTGAAACTCCGGCTGCAATTCCTATAAGTAACCATCAGCCTCGTCACCCCAGCTCGAATGTGGTGATGCCGTAGGTGCGCTCCCATGGCAGCTCGGGCTGGGAATTGATATACATTCTGGCGGTTTCAAAGATGCCCTTCATGCGGTGCTGTTCCGCCAGTTTAATCGCGGTCGGATTCACTTCAGGAACATCGAGATAAAACGGTATACCTGATTCCACCTTAGCGACCAGAGCCAGAAAAATATTGCAGGCGAACTGGGGGGTATTGGCAAACAGTGGACCAATCTTGTACCCCGCTCGACATTTGCGCGCCAGTCCGTAACCAGCTACTCGATCGCTTTCGACAACGGCAGCTCCATAACTGTCGGGTTGCTTCAGCCAGCATTGGAGGAATTGAGTGCGATCGTCAGGAAAAAAATCGCGATCGTATCGAACGATCGCGTCTGGTGACAGTGTTGAGAGGGCAATAACCTCTGGCTGAATTAGCGCTGGATCGATACCGCCGCCAACTCCCTCGTAGCGAATATTTCGGTGGGCTAACTGGAATCCCGATTTGATGTAGTTAGGCTGTTGAGCCACGACGCCATCCAGCCCAACAGTACGTCCCTGCAAGTATTTGAGCCCTGCATTCCAGATTTGCAAGCCGTAGCCCATACCTCGGTAGTCCGGCTTGACGATGTAGAACCCCAAAAACCCAAAGGTTGTTCCATACCGAACAGCAGATAGGGAGGCAATGGGTTCGCCATCTAATAAGCCCACCAAAAATCCATTGGGGTCGGCGGAATAAAAACAGTCTGCATCGTGCCAGCCTGGATTCCAGCCTTCTACTGCAGCCCACTCAATGGCTAGATCGAGCTGCTGGCGGGTCATGGGCTGGATGGTGTAGTTCTGTGTGAGCATGATGGGTGCGCTCCGCAAGCTGGCGATCGCATTGGCGAGAAGCTACTGAGTGAGAGTGCCAGAACAACAGTCACTGCGCTAAAGACATCTCAGCTATCCAGAAGCCTTACTAGGCATTACCTTATCGACTTGAACTGCGGTGGCAACAGCTAGAGGAAGTTGGGCATCTTTTGATTGGCTCTGCAACAGCGATCGAGAGATATGACCAATAGCCTAAAGATTTGCGATGCCAGCAACCTGGGGGGGGATGGGCCGATATTTGTGCTGGATTTTTTGACCGAGCGAATTACGGTGCGGGAATTGATTCGCAGCCGTGTATACCAGGAAGTCAAGAACTACAACACCAAGCAGACAGAATACTTTCACGGGTTGGTGCAACCGACGGAGGCAGAACAGACACTGAATGGCTTTCGACTGCGCAACCCCCGACAAATCGACTGGGAAAAACAGTTCGGGCAGGCAATCACCGCCTTTCAAGGGAATGGCTTCATTATTCTGGTGGATGACGAACAGGTGACGGAACTGGAAGAAGAGATTGCGGTAACCCCGGAAACAACGGTGACCTTTTTAAAGCTAGTGCCATTAGTGGGAGGTTAGAGAGATGACCGCATCTGAACAGCGGGTCAACAGCGAATCGCATGCCGAATTTATTCAGGCGATCGTTGATGAATGTCGGGAACTTACATTCCAGACCTACCATCTCAAAAATTCTCAGATTGGCGCCACTATCCTGAAGTTGAGCCGTGCGGAGCAGGCTGCGTTGGCGATCGCCATGTTGCGATGGTCTAGAGGGGGTGGGCTTCAGAGCACCAAACTGAACCGCTATCTCTCCGATCGCGTGCTGGAGGCGATGTTCGCAATCTTAAAGCGCAAGCTGCCCTTCACTGCTGAGGAGGTGGTGGAATTTCTAGAAGCATTGCAGGTGGAACGTCAATCGTGGTGGATGGGGGTGGCTCCGATTAAAAATCTGGTGCGCAACTATCTGAAAGACAATCCGCTCGCACCAGAATTGCGGGACAAAATTGCCCAAACTTGCAACAGCCTGGACCGGTGGTACTACGAGCGCAAACATATCACCGAACTGAGGCGGCTGATATCGTCCTATCAAGAAACACTGGCCATTCAGCCAGGGGAAGCTTGGTCCGATCGGGCGATCGCGCAGTTGAAAGCATTGTCTGAAGACCAGCGATCGCCCTGGCTTCACCTCTTGGAAGAGTGCGCTGGCACCTCCGGCGGCAAACCCTCCGCCAAATGGCTCAAGGCAGCAAAACCCCACCGCCAAACTATCGGACTCGACAGCTTCCAACAATCGATGTTGGAGTGGTTTCCCCTGGTCGATCGCCCCCGTACCCAACCTCTGAATGACTGGAGAGGCGATCGCGATTTTCTCCACGACCAAAACGCTGACATCCTCAAAGGACTGGTGTGGCTGTGTGCCGATCTGGCTGAGGTAGATGTGGCCCGCGCCCTCAACAAGCTGGCGGTCTCCTCGTATCGCAAAATTCCCGGCATCGGTCCCCGCTGCATCAAGCTGGGGAATGCCTGCGTGTGGGCGCTAGGGCAGATGCCTACTCGCGAGGCGATCGCCCAACTAGCACTGCTGAAAGTGAAGGTGAAATTTGGCACCGCCCAGAAGGGCATCGAAAAAGCCCTCACCGCCGCTGCCGAACGGGAAGAGTTACCCCGCGAAGAGATTGAAGAACTTGCTGTTCCCAGTTACGGACTGGCGGAGGTGGGTATCCGCCGAGAACCGTTAGGGGACTTTACCGCTGAATTGGTCGTGACTGGCACCAGCAGTACTATGTTGCGCTGGATCAAGCCCGACGGAAAATTGCAAAAGTCCGTGCCCAAAGCCGTCAAAGACCATTACGCCGACGCGCTAAAGGAACTCAAACTAGCGGCCCAAGATATCCAGAAGATGCTGCCAGCTCAACGCGATCGCATTGAATCCCTCTACCTGCAGCAAAAAACTTGGGACTTTGCCACTTGGCAGCAGCGATATCTGAACCATCCGCTGGTGGGGACACTGGCAAGGCGCATGCTGTGGCAGTTTGAGTCGAGCGGGGAGTCCGAAGCACTGCATCATGCAGTCGGCATTTGGCTGGACGGACAACTGGTGAATCTGAATAGCCAACCCATTGACTGGCTGAATAACAGTACCCAAGTCAGGCTCTGGCATCCGATCGCCGCCGCTCCCCAGAGTATTCAGGCGTGGCGCAACTGGTTGCTAGAACGGGAAATTCAGCAGCCCTTCAAGCAGGCCCATCGCGAGATTTACCTGCTGACCCCCGCCGAAGAAACCACCCGTGTTTATTCCAACCGCTTTGCGGCTCACATTCTCAAGCAGCACCAGTTCAATGCCCTCTGCAGACAGCGGGGCTGGAAGAACCAACTGCGACTGATGGTGGATGACTGCTATCTACCCGCTAGATTGCTGCTGCCTAGCTGGGGGTTGCGGGCGGAATTTTGGATTGAAGGGATTGGCGACCAATACGGCATCGACACCAACGACACTGGCACTTACCTTTATCTGTCCACAGACCAGGTACGGTTTTACCCGACTGACTCTGCAGAAAACTATGCCCAAGCTGGATGCGGAGACTATTCTTCAAGTCTCTACGGCGATCGCAACAGCGAGCCCTCGCCCGTTCCTTTAGAGGAGATTCCGGCGCTCGTGTTCTCGGAAGTGATGCGGGATGTGGATCTGTTCGTTGGGGTAGCCAGTGTGGGAAACGACCCCAATTGGGCGGATGGGGGACCGGAGGGGCGACACGTCAACTACTGGCAGAGCTATTCGTTTGGGGAGCTATCGGTTACGGCTCAAACTCGACGGCAGGTGCTGGAGACGTTGGTTCCCAAACTGAAGAAGATTCGCGATCGCTGCTCGTTCCAAGATCGCTTTTTAGTGGTCAAGGGGGACATTCGCACCTACAGAATCCATTTGGGCAGCAGCAATATCCTAATGGAACCCAACGACCAATACCTCTGTATCGTCAGCAAGGCAGGTGTTAGCGCCACCAACAAGCTGTTTTTACCCTTTGAGGGGGATAAAACTCTGGCCGTGATTCTCAGCAAAGCCTTTTTGCTGGCTGATGACACTCGCATCAAGGATCGAGCGATTCTGAATCAGATCGAACTTTGATTGGTGATCGCGGTAGGTGCAACCATCATGAGGATTGGCGGCTTCTATCGCAATCCTGAATTTCCTGTCATGAACTCCGATCTCGTCCAGCGGGCTTATGCTGCTTTTCGTCATGAAGCAGATACACCGCCGCCAATGTCCTTGCGGGCAGGGGATGCAATTGACGGCTACGACAGTCCTCCAGAGTACGACGTCCATATCGACGAGCCTACAGATACCTATATCGAGCAATTTGCATACTGGGCTCTCTGCCACCTCGATCCGCTCTCCTGGCGTCATTACCTTCCCCGGCTAATTGATTTTGCCCTGCGCCATGCCAGCTCAGAATCCTCCCCGAAGTCAGCATTAATTGTGGAGGGCATTCTCTTTTCGTTGAGACCGACTGGTAACAATCTCGATCGCTTTGCAGGATTAACGGCAGCGCAAAAGGCTGCGATCGTTGCCTTTTTAGAGGTTTTGGCATTTGATGATCGATCTGATTTTCAGGATGAGGCGATCGAGGTGTTGGAGGAATACTGGTTACCGGGAGGCCTGTAGCGACAACGATAGTGGTGGAAATTATTTCAGAGACATCACTTCAAGCTGTAACACTGTCAATGGCATGGGCTATCGAAGCAGCATGGTTCAACTACCTCAAAGATAGGGCAACAGTCCGATCGGAGATCTGATTGTGCGAAAGCTTATTTGGTAAGGAATTGAAACTATTATGCCTGACCGAAAGTGTTACCTCGGGATGAACCATACCGTTTTTCATAACCTGACAACAGTTTGCGCGTTCCAGGAATTGAATGTGTTCCTCTACTCCCAGACCAATCCAAAACTGCAACAACAGATCGCTCAACAGAACATGGCAGCCCCGCAACAGTTCTTAAAGGTCGGTTTAGGATAAGAACAGTTCTTGAAGCCAGCAGCATGCC
>JBFRWN010000038.1:0-8763 GCA_051439605.1 Synechococcus sp. | reverse complement strand
TTCTATAGGTTTTGGAGCGGTCTCGCGAGAGGATTTTCACGCCAGGATGGTCTTTGAGCCAGTTGGCTAGAGTTTCCGCTTTGCGATCGGGCAGCAGGGCGATGGGTTGATGGCTCTCTAAATCCACCAGGATGGTGCCGTAGTGGTGGCCCCGTCGAAAGGCAAAGTCATCAACACCCAGTACTTCGGGGATTTTAAACTGAGGCAATGGTAGCTTTCGCAGATGGTTGAGTAGGGTGCTGCCACAAAGGGAAAATCTGAGTTGGTCTCCCAAATGAGCGCCAGCAGCACCGCCCAAGGCCAGTCCAAGCGCTAACAGTTGTTCCACCAGTCTGACCGTCTTCCTGGCCCATGGTGCGGCCACTTTGGAGATGCGTTCGCAAAAGATACACCGATCGCAGTTGGGATTAGAGCAAAAGAACTTGCACACTTGCACCAGCCAAATCAGGGTGAATTGTGAGCAGGGGAGATCGGCGAGGGTTCGTTCGTAGCGACTATGGATGCGATCGTAGGAAGCACCACAAACAGGGCACTGAGCAACGGTTTGGGTGGATGACACGCTAATACTCAAAAGGTGACTGGACGCATCCATGTCGTAACTCTCGATGCGCAGCAGATGGGCGCTGGGTAAGAAACATTGCAAAAATTCCATGGTGAGGGCATTTGAGGCAAACTACCCTGTCCAGTTATCCAAATTTTCCGGATTCACCAAAAGCTCGGAAGAGCCCCATTGTGATTGCCTTCCATGGCTCAGGCAGTCGGACCTTCAAGGATTTCTACACCCTGCAAGTGCTGCCCTACTGGCGTGCAGCCTTCCCGAATCTGGTCAGCTACACCCGATTTGTGGAGTTGATGCCTTGGAGCATGATGGTGCTGTGCAGCTTTCTGCACACTCGCCGGGGAGAAATCACTGGCATTAGCTTCACCGATTCCACTCCGATTGAAGTCTGTTATCCCTGTCGTTCCCAGTCTCATCGAGTGTTCGAAGGGCTGGTGGGCTGGGGCAAAAACTCTGTCGGATGGCACTACGGATTCAAGTTGCATCTGATTATCAATGAGCGAGGGGAGCTGTTGGAATTCGAGGGTAGATCTGGAGGGGAGGTTGCCTTTGGGATCGAAGTGTTCGTTGAGGGGATCGCTGGCTGTTTGGGCGTCGGCGACATTAACCTTCGTTGAAGAGAAATTGAGCGAAATGTCGAAAGCGAGGCTGACGGAGGCGATCGCCAAACCGTTCAACAGCAGTTTATCGATCCTGAAAATCATAAGTTCTCGATCGGTCTTTATCGGTCACTCTAAAGGCCTTTTGCGATTTCAAAAGCAACATTCAGATTTCTTTCGGAATAGATTTGCTGTCTTTCCGGTCAGCGAATCGGATAGATAGTTGTATTGGCGAACGATCGATCCACTCTGTTCAATTCAGACTTACGGACGCGATCGATCGCGATTTGGCAGTACTTGGCTTTCTCATTTTCTTAACCTGATTTTTGCTGCAGACCTGAGAAAATCATCCACACAATCTCCTGAAGTGCAGTGTTTGGAATGCATTCAGGCGAACGGGCTACATAAGACGTGCGATGTTCGAACGAATTCTGGCTTGGATGCACTGGCTTCGAGACAAGTTTGTAGGGGAGTGGCGGGTCACGCTGCGCGAACAACTTCCTTACTCCGAGTTGATCGACCTACTGTTGAAGGAATCCATTCCTTCATTTAGCTTCTACTTTTTGCTGACTCTTTCGGCCATCATCGCCACCATGGGGCTAGTCTCCAATAGCGCCGCCACGATTATCGGTGCCATGATTATCGCCCCCCTCAAAGCCCCCATCGATACCCTATCTTTCGGGTTGGTGCGGTTTGACGTGCGGTTGATCCGACGATCGCTCCTAACCCTATCGACCGGAGTAGCTCTGACAATATTGGTAGCCTATAGCTTTTCAATTGCGATTGGATCCCGCTTTGCGGGTTTAGAAATTTTGGCACGCGGAAACCCGAACCTGCTGGATTTAGTTGTGGCGCTGGCTGCGGGAGCTGCAGGAGCTTTTTCGCTCACCCGTCGCAAAATATCGGGAGCCCCGGCAGGGGTAGCCATTGCAGTGGCATTAGTCCCCCCTTTATGCGTTGTGGGCATTGGACTGGGATTGGGGGATCAACTGAGCGGCGCTCACATTGCATCGGTGGGGGAGTCTCGTTTGGCTGTGGGTGCGGCGCTGTTGTTTTTTACCAACTTGGTGGCGATCGCCTTCAGCGGAGCCATCGTTTTTCTGCTGGGCTCCTACAGTACGCTCAAGCTTGCAGCACCCGGCATGGCAATTGCTTTGGTATGCGTGTTGGGGGTGACTTTACCGCTCAACTCATCGCTGCGGGAAATGGTGATCCAAAATCTCGCCAGTTCCGAAATTCGCCAGTCTGCATTTGAGTACTTTCCCGATTGGAACGGCCAGGTGGATGGCCTATTTATCGAATCCAGACTGCGAGGAAACACGTTGTTTCTCAAGGCCAATATCACCGCCCCCGAAAATTTAATCGGGGCGGAGGAAACTGAAATTCTCCAAAAAGCGCTTGCCAGTAAAATGAATCTCCCTGTGGATCTCAATATTCGGGTTTTGCCCTACCAATCGTTCGCGGTTCATCCAAACAATCCCCTCTTTCCTGGCTCGGAAGAGGAGAGGGGATAACCTCGCCTACCAACATTGCAGCAAAAAAACGCTCAAAATGTTTCCGGAATAAACTTTCTCCCTTCTAATGCCGCCTCGTCATCGTAAGCATTCTTGCTATGTCGCTTGCCTAACTTCACTGCTTCGCGCGGGACTTCTTCGTAGGGAATCAGACCCAGCAAGTGAGAAATACAGTTGAGACGGGCCCGCCGTTTATCGTTGGAGCGCACGATATGCCAAGGGGAATAATCGAGATCGCTAGCCAGCAACATTGCATCTCTCGCCCGAGAATAGTCGTACCACCGCTGGTAGGACTCTAAATCCATCGGGCTCAGCTTCCAAATCTTGCGGGGGTCGTTTATCCGCCCTTTAAATCGCCGTTCCTGCTCTTCCATGCTGACATCAAACCAATATTTAACCAGCTGAATGCCGGAATCCAGAATGGCCCGTTCGAACAGCGGAATGTTCTGCAAGAAACGAGCATATTCAGCATCCGAGCAAAAGCCCATCACCCGCTCTACACCTGTCCGGTTGTACCAACTGCGATCGAATAAGATAATTTCTCCCGCAGCGGGGAAATGATTGATGTAGCGCTGCAAGTACATCTGAGTTTTTTCGCGATCGGTGGGGGCGGGCAAGGCCACCACCCGAAAAATACGCGGGCTGACCCGTTCGGTAATTGCCTTAATAACCCCTCCTTTACCGGCAGCATCTCGTCCCTCGAACACTACGATGACTTTATGGCCGGTTGCTTGCACCCAAAGCTGGAGCTTCACCAACTCGCCGTGCAACTTTTCAAGCTCTTTTTCGTATTGCTTGCGCGAGAATTTTTCTGGTTTATCCTGCTTTTTTCCCATTTTTTAATTCCTCATTTGCGATGACTAACATCAAACTTATCTGGCCAAACATTACTTTAGATAAGCCGAATAACGTGTAAATTCTTCTGGAAGCTCAAAAAATTGATTATCTAGGCCCTGAGTACAGGACAAAGCTTGAAAAGTAAAGTAGGTGAGGTTTTCGTAGGATAACCACAACCAAACGAGACCCCATGAACGAGATTAACCTGCTTCGAGAGCTGATGCGAGCCCACTTACCTTGGCACAGAACCCGTCTGAGCTTCGTAGGAATGTTCTTGATGGTGCTGATTCGTGTCAGAAGTTTGGATTTTAGCCAGCTGCCAGTGGCTTTCGGGGGGAACACCCTTGTTGAGTCTAATATTTCTGGGATATGCAAAATCGGATTGGGTATTACGTCAAAATACAGCGTTTAAACGGCGTCAGACGCTCTCTCTTACTCGCTGAGTATAAAAAGGGCAACGTTCAAGCATTGCCAACCATTGGGGAATTTTTAATGTAGGGAAATTTTTTTGCGATTACAAAAATATGTGTAAAATCTTGCCTTCTATAACTTTAAACAATATTTAGGTATCGAATGAACCTTACCTTCGAGACGATTCCTCCTGCAGCAATTCTAGATGGCCGCCGTCTTCAGGCACTTAAGGGGTAAAGCAAGGATTCAAGCTGTTTTTAAAATAGCTATTCTTAACCAATTCTTAGCTTTATATTAACTGCTTGGTCCTTTCTCCTATCCTTCTGAAGCATAGATATAGCTATCTAACACATCCTTTCCCACGCCACTTACCGTCGAAACGATTGAGGAAAACAAGATTTGAAATCTACTAGCAGCAAAGGCGGTCTAACCCTATTGCGGCAGTACCTGCCCATATTAGAATGGCTCCCCCAATATCAATTGGCTTGGCTCAAAACCGATCTAATCGCCGGTTTGACTATTTGGGCGGTGATGGTGCCAGAGGCGATGGCCTATGCCGGCATTGCGGGCGTCCCTCCCCTCATCGGACTCTACACCGTCCCCCTTCCCTTGTTCGCATATGCCTTCTTGGGGACATCCAGAACGATGGTAGTCGGGCCAGACACCGCCACTGCGGTAATTTCTAGCGTTACCGTGGGTGCCCTTGCCGCCTCCGGGTCTCAAGACTACCTGCTGTTCACTTCCGCTCTTGCCGCCATCGTGGGGGTGCTGTTTTTGGGATTTGGCCTGCTCAAAATGGGCTGGGTGGCCAACTTCATCCCCACCCCCGTCATGCGGGGATTCATTCAGGGGTTGGTATGGGTAACTATCATCGGACAGGTGCCCAAACTCTTCGGAATTGAAGGAGGAAGCGGTAATTTTTTACAAAAGCTAGCGACCATTATCGAACGCCTGCCCGAGGCTCACGGTGCGACGACTGCCATCGGTGTTACCAGCGTCGTCCTGCTATTTCTGTTGAAGGAATTTGTGCCCAAGTTACCGGGAGCTCTGACCGCTGCGATCATGTCCATCATCGCCGTAACCGCGCTGGGGTTAGAGGACAGAGGAGTCGAGTTGGTCGGCCAAATCCAGACGGGATTGCCCTCCCTTCAGGTTCCTGCGGTGACGGTTGACCAAATCAAAACCCTGATTCCCGGAGCATTAGCCATTGTCCTGCTGGGCTATTCCGAAACCCTAGGGGCGGCAAAAACTGCTGCCCAAAAAACTGGAGAAGAATTGGACCCCAATCAAGAGTTAGTCAGTCACGGCCCTGCAAACCTGGGCTCGGCCCTTTGTTCGGGGTTCGTTGTGGTGGGTAGTCTGTCCAAGACCTCTGTAGCGATGACGGCAGGGGCAAAAACTCAAGTGTCCTCTCTGGTAAATGGGGGCTTGGTGGTTCTTACGTTGCTGTTCTTGATGCCCTTTTTCCAAAATTTGTCCCATGCCACGTTAGGGGCGATCGTCATCGAAGCCATGTTGGGGCTGGCCAGCTTCAGCTATCTCAAGAACTTGCATCGGGTTAGCCCCCTAGAACATGCAGTAGCCTTAGTGGCTTTTTTTGGGGTTCTGTTCCTGGGGGTATTGCAAGGGATTGGCTATGGTGTCATCCTCTCCCTCGTTCTACTCATTAAACGTGCCAGTTATCCCGGTACTGCCGTGTTGGGTCGGCTTCCCGGCCAGAAAATGTATCGCAATGTTCTGCGACGGCCCGATGCCGAGATCATTCCTGGGTTGTTAATCTTTCGCTTCAGTAGCGATTTAATTTATCCGAATGCTGCCTACTTTGACAGCCAATTAAAAACAGCGATTAAAAAATTCCCAGACCCGATCGAGCAAGTGTTAGTGGATGCTTCGAGTATCAATTTCATGGATACCACAGCGATGGAAATGCTTGCCAAGCTGAAACGGGAATTGGGTAAACAAGGAATTGCCCTATCCTTTGCCAGCGTGAGAGATTCCGTACGGGATTTGATGGGGCGGACGGGACTGGAAGGGGAAATCGGCACCCAAAACTATTACGAACTGGTCCACGACGGGGTAGAGGCATTTCAGAACGAAACCCGCGAAGTCCGCTAGGAATTCATCTGAATGGCCTACTTTGCCTCCCTCGAATGGAATGAAGCCGGTCGAGCGATTGCTTCACTCCAGACGGACTCCGATTCAATCAACAACGGCAGGTGGAAATTTATCGCCCGGGTCAGTCCCCCAAGAGTCTGGACGGGCAAAAATCACTTTCTGGTGAAGCTGTCTTACACGGATTTAGGCTGGATTTAACGTTGATTTGGTAGCGAGATCGGTATGGTTGCTGTAGACAATTCAGGGGGCGATCGC
This sequence comes from Synechococcus sp., assembly GCA_051439605.1. Taxonomy (GTDB): domain Bacteria; phylum Cyanobacteriota; class Cyanobacteriia; order Thermostichales; family PCC-7336; genus PCC-7336. The sequence goes on along the minus strand of JBFRWN010000038.1, from coordinate 2,473 downwards.
CCTTCAAAAAAAGCATCGATCGAGCAGGGACTCCCACAACACAATGGCAACCAAGATTGAGGCAACCTGTCCCAGAACCCTAGCAGCAGCCGATCTGACCCCCAGGGGACGGGTATTTCCCAGCCCCGTGAACTGGCGGGACCAGATTTTGTACCAACTGCTGCCCGATCGCTTCAGCGACGGCGGGGAGGAGCAACGGCCAATGTTCGATGGCAGAGCTCCCGAACAGTTCAAAGCGCAGAATAAAGCCGCCTGGATGGCTGCAGGAAATACCTTCAACGGCGGCACGCTTAGAGGTATCCAAAGCAAGCTGGACTACTTGCAGAACCTGGGGGTGACAGCGATTTGGATCAATCCCCCCTGGAAACAGCGCGTCGACCTGCAGACCTATCACGGCTACGGTATCCAGAATTTTCTCGACGTCGACCCCCGCTTCGGCACCCGTCAGGATTTAAGGGATTTGGTGGATGCCGCCCACGATCGCGGCATGTACGTCATTCTGGATGTCATTTACAACCACAGCGGCAGCAACTGGTTTTACCGAGACGAGAACGGTAACCCTCAAGAAACTATGCCTTTCCGTCACTCTCCCCCTTACGAGGTGCATGGCTGGAGATCGGCTCGAGGAGAGAGCATTCCGGTCCCCGAGACGATAGACGATGCAGTCTTTCCAGAAGAATTTCAGAATTTAGGCTGGTACAATCGGGCCGGCATGATTGCCCGCTGGGAAGCAGCCAGTTGGGAAGATCCGATGAACCCGCAGGTGGAGTTCCGGCAGGGTGACTTTTTTGAATTGCGCGACTTTGACCTGGAACGGAATGACGCGATCGAAGCGCTGGCCAAGGCCTATCAGTATTGGATTGCCCTGAGCGACTGCGATGGGTTTCGGGTGGATGCCGTCAAGCACGTCTCACCCTCCACGTCGCGCAAGTTCTGCGATGCCATTCACGGATATGCCCAATCCATCGGCAAGGACAATTTCCTGTTGGTGGGCGAATTAACCGATGACACCATGGTGGGGGGCTATTTAGACGTCTTTCGGCGCAATCTCGATGCCATTCTGGATATTATCGTTGCCTCTAACAGTCTGCCCGCCGTTGTCAAAGGGTTGGCCCATCCGGGGGATTTCTTCGGTTTGTACGATGAAAGCACCTTGCCCGGCAGCTACCGCCAGTTGGGGACTTTCCACGTTCAGGTGCTGGACGATCACGATATGTCATCCCGTCCCCGCAAAGAACGGTTTGCCGCCCACAGCGATCGCCTTCCCCACCGGTACGAACAGGTGGCGCATGCGGTGGGAATGATGCTGACCATGCCGGGTATTCCTTCAATTTACTACGGCACCGAACAGGCCTTTGATGGCGGTCAGGATTACCACGACTACGCCATCGAACCCGAACGTGCGTTTATCGATCGCTACATTCGGGAATGCATGTTTGGGGGCAAATTTGGGGCGTTCGGGACGGCAGGGTGCCACTTTTTCAATCCCCAGCATCCCACCTACCTGCGGATTGCCACCATCGCCCGCATCCGCAACCGCCAAGATACTATCGGCAAAACTGTCCGCCGAGGACACCATTACCTGCGAGAAACCTCCTATTGCGATCGCCCCTTTGCCATCCCCCCGGCGGGAGAAGCGATCGCTTGGTCACAGGTGCTGTACATGACGGAAGTGTTGATGGTTCTCAACACCCACGGAGCCGAGCCGCGGGGGGCAATGGTGACAGTGGACAGTGCGTTACATCCGGTGGGTTCTTCCATGACGGTGCTGTATCGCAGCGATTGGAGCGACGAGCAACTGCAAGATCCCCCTCTGACTGAAACGGTATCGGTCGTGGATAGTCAGGGGCGATCTGCAGTCCGGGTTGATTTGTCGCCATCTGGTATGGCTATCCTGTCTTAGTCCCATTAGTTGTACCCGAACTACAAAACGTCAATGTACGAAACAGAGAAACAGGCGGCTGGAATCCCGGATAAATTGAAAGCAAAAGTTTGCGCAGCTCTATCCACAAATCGCCAATAATAGCAATCGGCGTAATTGTCACGCTGTACTTGCTTTACCGCATCAGCCAACGGCGCCACCAACAGTAGGTGATATAGCAGGCCACACCATACCGATCATTCAAGAAATGTAGGGGGAGCTTTTGCCTTTTTTCTCTATAAAAAGATCTGTTTGTATCCGATCGCACTAACACTTCCAGAATTGGATATCGCTCGCGAATATCGTCACACTATTGGAAAGAAATTCTGAATATATTGGGCGACCTCTCGTTCGCTGCCTGTATCCTGAGGGCGTGAAATATTGAGTCCAATCGTTTGTCGCGAGTGTCTGTATGTCTCAAGCATTGATTCGATACTCCAATATTGTCGAAATTGTTGGTGACATCATTCGAGTCAAAATACCGGAAAGTGCTTTTAAAACCGAGATGAAGCCCTGCTATGGCGATCTCGCATATGTGGAAAGCAGCACTGG
>JBFRWN010000037.1:0-14998 GCA_051439605.1 Synechococcus sp. | reverse complement strand
TTGCTCGGGATGATAACTTCGCTACCGAAGAGGACAATGCAGTCAGTGGCAATCTCATCACCGGACCAGGAACGGATAGCGACGTAGATGCTAACGATGTTCTAACCGCGATCGGTATTACCAACCCTTCCAATGGCGACGTGATCTTCGCACCCAATGGTGACTTCACCTATACTCCCAATGCGAATTTCAGCGGCACCGACACCTTTACCTACACCATCTCCGACAGTTACGGCGCCACCGATACCGCCACCGTCACCATCGAAGTCAAACCTGACAACCTCGATACCGGCACGCCTGGAGATGACATTGTCACTGGAGATCGCGACACAGGAGGGATCGACCCCCTCAGCGACCCGGATGTCCTATCGGGGCTCGCAGGCAATGACATCATCAGCAGTATCGGGGGTGGAGACACCCTGAATGGAGGAGCTGATGATGACCTAGTCAGCGGAGGAAGTGCCGGTGATGTGCTTTACGGTCTTGGAGGGAATGACACCATAGCGGGTGGTAGCGGTAACGACTTAATCCTGGGGGGATTGGGCAATGATATTGGCTTAGGGGGTAGTGGCAATGACGCCATTGAAGGCGGCCAGGGCAATGACACTTTGGTTGGGGGAAGTGGCGACGACCTGCTCTCCGGCTCGCAGGGCAGCGATGTATTGCTCGGCAGCAGCGGACAAGACACGCTCGTGGGCGGAACCGGTTCCGATACCCTGATTGGTGGACGAGGAGAGACAGATATTTTCCGGTACTCCGGAAATGACCTCTCGACATCCGAATCGACTCGCGATGTGATTACTGACTTTGAGGTGGCCTTGGACAAAATACAACTCGGTAGTTTGCCAGGGGGAAGCAATGCCTCGTTTAGCAACATCCTGCTAGGTCAGCAGGGTAGCCACGCGTTGGTATCGGTCCAGGGAGGGGGTACTGTCTACACTGTGGCCCGATTGCTGAATGTGAATGCCAGCACCCTAGATGCCAGTAATTTCAGGTTTTGATTGCAAACCCAAGGCAGTAAAGGGCTTACAAAACCTACTTGACTGCAGCCAAGGAATTATTGTTGACGAGCGCGCCGTCTTCCATCGTGACAATCCGATCGGCAACGTCAAGAATGCGGCCATCGTGGGTGACCAACAAGATCGTGCACCCTTGCTCTTTGGCAAGGGTTTGCATCAATGTCACCACGTCCCGACCGGATTGACTGTCGAGAGCTGAAGTAGGCTCGTCCGCTAAGACGATCGCCGGATGGCTGACCAGCGCTCGCGCAATCGCCACCCGCTGTTTTTGCCCCACGGACAGCTTGTCTGGATAGTAGTGCAGCCGATCGCCTAACCCCACCTGCTTGAGAATGTCAGCTGCCCGAGCATTCATATGTTCCCGATCGCAATTGCCGTGCACCTCTAGCCCCATGCAAACATTCTCAAGAGCCGTCAAACTGCGATGTAGGTTATGGGCTTGAAAAATATACCCATTGTGGCGACGGGCCAAGACAAGCTCTTCCGGAGGCGCACCCGCGAGTTCTTGCCCCAGCACCTGCAAGCTACCTGACTGAACCGATCTCAGCCCACCGATCAAGGTCAAAAGGGTGGTTTTTCCGGAACCAGAAGGTCCCATCAGAATGACGATTTCTCCAGAGGCGATGGAGAGATTGATATCGTGAAGTACCTGTTCGCGCAGGTCTCCTTGCCCAAAATAATGGTTGAGATGTTGGATCTGGATAGCTGGAGACTCGGAAGTATCCAGCTTGTGAGGAGGGTGGGGCACAAAGGATGGCATCGATCTCTTGATTGTGATGGGTGTTTGAGAGCTGGCTGACAGGAAGTTTGCTGATAGAAACATTGGGTTATTCAAGACTGGCCTAATAAATATCGGCGGGGTCGGCGGACTGAAGTTTTCGGGTGGCGATGGTTCCCGACAGTCCGCACATCAATATCGTCAGAACCAGTACCCATAGCGCCCGCCCCACCGGCATTGCCAGGGGGAGTGCTGTAGCAGCCGCTGTGAGTTGATAGAGACCCAGCGCCACTGCGACACCGGGAAGAAACCCCAGCAATGAAAGAATGACAGCTTCTTCAAACACCACCCCCAACAGATACTGGGTGCGATATCCCATGGCTTTGAAGGTGGCGTATTCCGCTAGGTGATCGTTCACATCCGTAGACAGAACCTGGTAAACAATCACCACCCCCACTACAAATCCCATGGCACTGCCTAACGTGAACACGAAGCTGATGGCGGTTGCTGTTTTGATGTAGTTCAGTTCGAAGTCGACGTATTCCTGATTGGTAAAAACTCGCACGTCATCCGGTAGGTGAGCCTCAAGAGCGGCACGCACTTGGAGGGGTTCGACCTCGGGCTTTAACTCGATCAGCCCCATGCTGATAGTCCCGGCATCCCGCTTGGGAAAGAGATGCAAGAACGTGGTATCGCTCACAATCAGAGCACCGTCATCTGCGAAGGAGGCGCCCACCTGGAATAAACCATCGATGGTAACGGTGCGTCGGCCAATCTCTGTCTCCACCGATTGCCCCTGTTCCAACTGGGCAATCAGAGTCTGGTAGTCCCCCCTGGCAGCTCGATCGAACAGGACAGTATCCGGTAACTTAACGCGATCCAGTTGCTGATTCACTGTCGGCAGATCGAATACTGGCTGGCTGGGATCGTGTCCCAAAATCATCATGGATGCTTTATCGCGGGTGGAAGGATTGCGCCAGTCCACCGACCCCACGTAGAGCGAATCCACCGAGGCCACCCCAGGAACATCCAACGCCTGGTAAAGCCGGCGGCGCGGGAACGTACGCAAGTTGGCCAGATTGTCTGCTTGGGTGCTGATGAGCACGATGTCCGCCAACAGCGCACGGGGGTATTGAGTATTGGTGCGAAACAAGGCATCCATAAAGCCGAACTGCATAAAAATCAGGATGTCGGCAAAGGCAATACCGGCGATCGCCGTCAGCAATCGGGGCCGATCGCGTTTGAGTTGCAGCCAGCCAAGGGGAGTACGTCGTTTCAGGGAAGCTAACAGGTTCATAGCAGACGAACGGTAGGACCTAGGGGGAATGTTCCGGGGGGTCTTTATCTCGGAAAAAATCTTCGAAAATTCGGGTTGCTACAGAGTTCGCGGAAACGGGTTGAGGCCGAACAATACCAGCAGGGCCCGTTAACTATCCGTTTCCACCGTGACCGTCACGCGCAGATTGGTCAGGCCAGCCACTTCTGCACTTGAAGGTTCATCCAGTAGGACTTTGACCTCAATAGTTTTGGCATCGATATTGGCGGCAGGGTCTTCGTTAATGACGGTTTGGCGCTGCACCTGTAGATCGATCTGCTGCACTTGCCCGGAGAGCTGAACCCCAGGCAGAGCCGAACTGGTGACAGTCGCTGGTTGCCCCACCTGAACTTTGCGAATGTCGCTTTCATAAATTTCGGCAACCGCAACCATCTGTTGGGTTTGGCCCATCTCCACGACCCCATTGGAGGAAATGACCTCGCCGGGACGGGTGTGAATTTTAAGAATCTGACCCGCTTGAGGGGCCCGAATGGAGGCCAGCTCCAATTCCGCTTCAGCGTATTGCACTGCCGCTCGGGCCGCTTGTACCTCTGCAGAGGCCACCGTCACATCCACCGGCCTCACTTCTGCAATCCGATCGAGGGTGGCGATCGCCTCTTTCAGCTGCTGCTGCTGACTGGATTGAATGCGAGCTAACGTTGCCTCCCCTTCTTCTAGCCGCTGTCTGGCCTCCTCCGCCCGCAATCGCTGGCTGTCCCATTCAGAGGCAGAAATTGCTCCCTCTTCGTACAGCTGTCGAAAGCGCCCCTCGTCTGCTTCAGCTGTACGGAGTTCCGCCTCGAGTCGAGCAACGGACGCTTGTTGAGCCAGCGTATTGTTTAACAGCTCCGCTTCGTATCTGGCAATGGCGGCTCGCTGAGCTTCAATTTCTCCAGCTTTTGCCCCCGCTTGCACCACAGCCAAATTGGCTTCGGCGATCGCCACCTTTGCCAGAGCTTCGGATAATGCTGCCTGCAACCGTTGATGATTGTCCAAAATGGCGATCGTTTGCCCCGCTTCGACTTGCTCCCCTTCCTGCACCAAGAGCTGGGCAATGCGATTTCCATCGGCACTGCCGGAGGCCGATAGCCGGATTGTTTCCCCAAAAGGCTCCAGTCTTCCTAAAGCGGTGACCGTTGTAATTTTTGGAATGGCAACAACGTCTACAGAAGGTGAATCAAGCTGGCTGATGCGAGAGGTCACGATAGCTAGCCCCCCAGCAAGTGCGACACCGATGGCGATTGCTACCATTCCCCAACGAAGGGTTGGACGGGGGAGCGAGTAAGAGCGCCCGAGCTTAGACACCATAGCCACATCACCGATTCAAACTGGACAGCTTCGTCTCTGCGATCCTACAATAAACTAAACCGACTAGTTTAGTCAATCCTAGGGTTAAGAACTGTAGGCCTGGAAAGAGGTTGATACTATCGGGAAAGAGCATGGCTGGCCGCGTTCGGCGGTCGATCGTTCTGGTTTGGCAGTGAGTTGTATCGAGAGGTTTCGATTGTGGGAAGCGAGATTGCCTCTACTCGGCAGTTATCCCCAGAGAAAGCGAGTGCAATCTTGAATGGTGCCATGCAAGAGTTTTTGGCTCGTGGCTATGCAGCCACCAGCATGGATCGAGTTGCAGCAGCTGCAGGGGTTTCGAAAGCGACGGTCTACAGTCACTTCAAAGATAAGCAGGGGCTGTTTAATGGTCTGATTCGCTACATGAAGGATGAAAAATTCAAGACTGTTTTTGGTCCGCTTGAATCCCACAGTTTGACCGGAGAACCCGAAACGGTGCTGAGGCAGTTAGCCACTGGAATGCTGAATTCGATCTTGGACGATCCGCAGGCTCTGTCCTTCGTGCGGTTGATCATTGCCGAGTCAGAGCGATTTCCCGAATTAGCTAAAGCCTTTGTTTCTTCTGCTCCCAGTGCATCTCTAAAAGCGATCTCACGATATTTCGAACGGACGCCAACCCTCAATTTGCCAGATCCAGAAGTAGCAGCCCGTTTGTTTATTGGCACGCTCATCCACTACGTCCTATTCCAGGAAGTGTTATCTGGCAAAGAGTTTTTGCCGATGGAGCGCGATCGCTTGGTTAGTGGCGTCGTACACTTGCTAACCCACCAAGAGGCAAAATAATTGAGCGGGTTTTATTTGTACCAGTTTGAGGTGCGTCACTCCATCGAAAGCCCTTATTCGAAGCAGAAGTCGAACGGTAATAGGACATACTTCAGTAGCCAATATCGCCATTGACATCAGTTCTCCCATCCATTGGCTAAGGACAGATTACTACCATAATTGCGGAGCAGATAGGGACGACAATGAAGGATCGATTGGTGTGGGAAGAGATTGCTGCAAAAGTTTCCGAGAAGCTGGGGCAGCCTTTTGATATCGATCGCCTGCAGTCGTTGGGGGGAGGTGCTGCCAATACATCCCATCGAATGGAAGGGGCCAATCAAGCCTTCTTCGTGAAGTTGGGCAGCTTGCACGAATCAGAGCGATTTAGGACTGAAGCGCTATCCCTGCAAGAAATATTCCAAACCCAAACCATCGGCGTTCCGGAGCCCGTTTGTTGGGGAACCTGCGATCGCACCGCTTATCTCGTCATGGACTTTTTGGAATTGCGGGGGGCTCCTGCGGGCGGACCAGAGTTATTGGGACAGCAGCTAGCCGCAATGCACCGCCATACAAGCGATCGGTTTGGTTGGGAGCTGAACAATACGATTGGAGCTTCCCCTCAACAAAACGGATGGTCGGATAATTGGATTGAATTTTTTCAAGACAAGCGGTTGGGATTTCAACTGCGATTAGCCCGCAGAAATGGGTATTCTGGCAACTGGATGAACGATGCCGAGCGGGTCATCGACCAACTTCCTTTGCTGTTTGAAGGTTACGAGCCGGAGCCATCGATTCTGCATGGAGATTTGTGGTCTGGCAACTACGGCTACGATTCTCAGGGTAATCCGGTGATTTTCGACCCAGCCCTCTACTACGGCGATCGCGAAGCGGATCTTGCCATGACAGAGTTATTTGGAGGTTTTCCGGCTCAGTTTTATCGCAGCTACAACGCGGCTTTTCCCCTCGATTTGGGGTACGGACGCCGCAAAATTCTCTACAACCTCTATCATTTGCTCAACCACCTCAACATTTTTGGCTCGGGCTATCTCGGTCAAGTGCAGCGATCGCTCCAACAGTTATCGAGTTACTGCCGCTGAGTATCGTTTTACCAGTAGGTGCATCCCTGCGCTGGATGAACGAATGAATCTATTGGTACCAGCCTGCAAAGGAAGGCCTGCGGAGGAATTGGCTGCCGAACCGTCATGACTGTGTAATGTCTCAGGGTTAATTCCGCAGTGGGCAGGTCTGCTCCTTACAGGTATGCGTTCGGTAATGTACGATAGTTAGTCGCACTGTAAACATTCACTGTAAGTCGTTCCATGCAAGTCATCCAGGAGAAACGCCCCGGCAGTCAGGTGAACATCTCGATTACCATCGACGCCGAGCAAGTGAAAAAAACGTATGAAAAGACCTTGCGTGACTTGACGCGGAACGTACAGTTGCAGGGATTTCGCCGAGGTAAAGCACCTCGCCACATGGTGGTGCAATACCTCGGTCCCCTACGGGTTAAAGCGGCAGTCCTTGAAGATTTGGTCAACGATACCGTCGAAGATGCCATCAAAGAGGCTGACATCGAGGCGATCGGCCAGATGTCCATCGATGGTGGCATGGATAGCTTGTTAGAAACGTTCGATCCCAAGGCGGAATTTTCTTTCTCCGGCACGGTAGATGTCCAGCCAGAAGTGACCTTAGGGAGTTACACCGGCCTAGATGTCAGCGTTACCCGCAACCTGTTTGACCCCAAGCAGGTGGATGAAACCATCGATCGCTATCGCCAACAGCGGGCGACATTGGTTCCCGTCGAGGATCGCGCCCTGGAAATGGGGGATGTGGCGATCGTTGATTTTGAAGGTCGTACCACCGATGGCGAGGAGATAGAAGGGGCCAAGGCCACCGAATTCCAGCTGGATATGGATGAGTCGAAATTCATTCCTGGTTTTGTGACGGGCTTGGTCGGTATGAAAGCTGAGGAAAGCCGCGAAGTAGATGCCACATTTCCCGACGATTACGCAAACGAAGATGTCGCCGGGAAAGAGGCCAAGTTTTCTGTCACCCTGCACGAAGTTAAGGCCAAAGAACTTCCCGACTTAGACGACGAATTCGCGCAGGAAATCAGTGAGTTTGAAACCCTCGACGCCCTCAAACAGCACCTCACGGAATCCTACTCCCGCGAAGCAGACAGTCAGTCCTTTACGCAACAGGATGAATCCTTGATGGATGCCATTCTGGAAACCGTTGAAGTGGAATTGCCTGAGACGCTGGTTAACCGCGAGATTCAGTTCCTCATCCAGCAAAGTTTAAGTCAACTCAGCCAGCAGGGCCTCGATCCCAGTAAGTTTGTGGACGAGAAGATGATGGCTGAAATGAAGGAGCGCACCCGTCCTGACGCAGAAGCGCGCCTGCGTCGTACCCTGACCCTGGCAGCCATTGTCGAGAAGGAAAACATCGAAGTGGGGGAAACGGAGCTGGCGGTGAAAGTGGAAGACTTCCTGAGGAATTATCAGGGGAAAGAGAAAATTTCCCCCACCCGAGTACACGAATATTTCAAGGAAGAGCTCTTAACTGAAAAGGTGTTTGCGTGGTTGAAGGAGCAAAACACGTTTAGGTGGGTGGATGAGGATGGTAAGGCTGTTGATGCCCCCAGCGAACCGGCTGAAGCCGATGTGGTGGAGGCAGAATTCACTGACGAAGCCCCCGCTGCCGAGGCGACTGTCGACGTGAGTGCCACAGAAGAAGCCTCCACTGAAGATGTTTCTTCTGAAGACGCCTCGACTAAAGAGTAGAACGCGGAATGCAGCGCGAAGCGCACTTGTGCGATCGCTCGCATTAACCCCATACCTCAACCCATTGTCAGTTAAGATTGGGGTGGCAATCCATAAAACTCATTGCTAGTGATGCGCTTGTGACCGAAGGTCATCGAAGCTAAAGCAGACACTAAGGAGTTTGAAATCTTGTGGGACTCACCCCCTCTACACCAAATCGAAGCTAATGTTAGAGTGTTGTCCCTGCTGTACTTCCCCGTCCTAAGTTCAGATCATTTGTGAATGATTGGATTGGCACCAGTTTCAACGCAACCAGTAACCCATAGGGCTCATGGCAAAATATGACTCCCACCTCAAGTGCTCCTTCTGTGGTAAATCGCAGGAGCAGGTACGGAAGTTAATTGCAGGCCCTGGGGTCTACATTTGTGACGAATGCGTCGATCTGTGCAATGAAATTTTGGATGAGGAGCTGTACGACGGTGGGACCCAACCGGCGGCAGCCCCTGCCCGCAAAGAGGCTGAAAAGCGGCCCCCTCGCGAGCTGCCCTCTCTGGCCCAATTACCAAAGCCCAAGCAGATTTGTGAATATCTCGATCAATACGTAATTGGGCAAGAACAAGCGAAGAAAGTTTTGTCGGTTGCGGTTTACAACCATTACAAGCGCCTCAGTACCGAAGCTGCCCAGTCTCTGGAAGAAGATGGGGTGGAAATTCAAAAGTCCAATATTCTACTGATTGGTCCTACAGGCTCTGGAAAAACTCTGTTGGCGGAAACTCTGGCCCGCATGTTAGAAGTGCCCTTTGCAGTGGCGGATGCTACGACGCTGACTGAGGCGGGTTATGTGGGTGAGGATGTTGAGAATATCTTGTTGCGCCTGCTTCAGGTTGCCGATCTAGATGTAGAAGAGGCACAGCGAGGCATCATCTACATCGACGAAATTGATAAGGTTGCCCGCAAGAGCGAGAATCCCTCGATCACCCGCGATGTATCAGGTGAAGGGGTACAGCAGGCTCTCCTCAAGATGTTGGAGGGAACGGTGGCTAGCGTTCCACCTCAGGGGGGACGCAAGCATCCTTACCAGGACTGTATCCAAATCGACACCAGCAGTATTCTGTTTATTTGTGGCGGTGCCTTTGTGGGGCTCGATAAAGTTATCGAACAGCGGACTGGGCGTAAGTCAATGGGCTTTATCAAGCAGGGTGAATCTTCAATTCCCCGCGAAACCCGTACCAGCGATACTCTGAAGCAGTTGTCCCCCGAAGATCTAGTCAAATTCGGCATGATTCCCGAATTTATCGGCAGAATTCCGGTGGTGGCTACATTGGAGTCTCTGCACGAGAAAGCACTGGAAGCCATTTTGACTCAGCCGAAAAACGCCATCGTTAAGCAATATCAGAAATATCTGCGGATGGATAACGTGGAGTTGCAGTTCGAGCCTGGGGCGATCGCGGCGATCGCGCGCGAGGCTCACAAACGTAAGACTGGTGCTCGGGCTTTGCGGGCGATCGTGGAGGAGCTGATGCTAGATATCATGTACGAAGTTCCCTCCCGCAGCGATATCACCACCTGCAGGATTACCAAAGAAATGGTGGAAGAAAGTTCTACCGCCCATTTGATCGTGCACCCATCTTCATTACCAAAGCCTGAATCTGCCTAACCGTACTGGCTCTGGATCGATAGTATTTTCGGCCCCTTCAAATGTCCAAACAGTCGTCTTTCAGCGGATTTCAACCCGCTGAAAGCTTGTGCTTATTCAGAAACGCTTCTAGGCAAAGACTAGGTCGGGATTTGCCGAGCCAACTAGCAGGTCCACAACCTCTTCGGGGGACAAATCCGGGTTGGCGCTACGGACCAGGGCCGCGACTCCAGCAACGTGGGGGGTAGCCATTGATGTGCCAGATTGACGGCCAAACCTGTTATTGGGCAATGTGGAATAGACTTGACGACCCGGCCCGACAACGTAAGCCAGTGCCTCGCTACCTGCTCGATTCGAAAAGCCCTGGAAATTACCGTTATTGTCCGAGGCTCCAACCGCTAGTCCAGTATTAGTGGCATATCTCGCGGGATAGTCGGGGATATTATTCCCCGAGTTGCCTGCAGCCGAAACCACAACAGCTCCATTGTTGTTGGCGTAATTGATGGCCTGCCTGAGGCTAGAATAATCAGCAGTGGTTGCCAAACTCAGGTTGATAATGTCTGCGCCATTATCAACGGCATAGTAAATACCAGCGACGAGGTCGGATAGAGTTCCTTGACCCTGCGAGTTCATGACTTTGACCGGCATAATTTCCGCATTGTAGGCGACACCGTTAATACCCCGCCCGTTATTGTCTGCAGCAATGATGCCTGCCACGTGGGTCCCATGCCCGCCTTCGTCTAGCACATCGCCATTGTCTTCGATAAAACTGTAGCCATGAATATCGTCAACGTAGCCGTTTCCATCGTTATCGATGTTGTCGTTGGCAACTTCACCCGGATTTGTCCAGATGTTGTTGGCCAAGTCTATATGGTTGATATCCACCCCTGTATCTAGCACGGCAATCACCTGACCCTGTCCTGTATATCCGGCATTCCAAACGTCAGTGGCGTTGATTAACTCCAGTCCGTTACCGCTAGAGGAGGATCGCAATGGTATTTCTTGGCCGACTGCGTAACTGACTGCTGCTGCAGCATCGACCATGCCATAGCCGTAGGTGGCGTTAAACGAACCGGAAGGGAGAGGACCGGGAACTGAATTGGGATTCACTTCGCTGGGTTGGGCAGCATCGCCAGTGCGAATGAACTCGATGTAATTGAGATTAAAGCCCCCCGCGAGCATATCGATGCGGAAGCTCTGCTGGTCGCTACTCAGTTCAAGCCCCGAGACCGTATTGTTTTGAAACCTTTGCCATCTACCTGTTCTGGCAACTTGCTGCTCAATTACAGTATCGCCAATGGAAAGCTGCAGCTCTCCTCCGCTATTCGGGGCGGCGGTACGGAATACAACATCGTAGATTCCCGCAGAGAGATTGACGTTGTAGGATAACCACTCGCTGGAGCGAATCCAGCCTACGTTATATCCCCCACCTGCATCGTTGGTCACTTGAATATCAACGTTATCCGAGCGGTATGCCCGACCACGGTTTCCGGAGGTTGTGTCAAAGGAGCCCGTGTAATCTTCTGCCTCAATCCGAGTCACATTGGGGGCCTGTCCGGTAACAGCGCCGGGGCTGGTGGATTGGTTCGCGATCGCAGCAAGGGCGGACGGTTCCAATTGTTTGGCAGCTTCTGGATGACTGGCGGCATCCAGTAGTGGATTGGGAATGGGCTGAGAATTTCCCATCAGGAAATCGGAAGGATTGGGAGCTGAACCTATGGGAGGCCAATTGAAATCTAGTTCAGGTGTCGATGAATCTTTGCCATATTTAAAATTGTCATAGTTGAGATTATCATCATCAAAAATGCTAGGTCTCAGGTCTGACAACAACGAATCTACTGCGGTTTGATATAAGCGCTCGAATGAAGGTTGAGCAGAACTGCGGTAGTGAGAGTCTTTTGGATTGAAAATTGCTGAGGATAAATTCGCCAAATTGCTGTCAAGCAAGCCCTCACTTTCACTGACAAAGAGTAGTGGGTTTTCAAGACCAAGGAACGCTGACATGTCGGTTACTTCCTGTGAAGGTGGACATAAACGCGCTGCCTACTTGTGACGGAGAAATCATCTCGGCCGGGTAGATCGATGCGCAAGCAAACAGGTATGACCGACTGGTTAACCTAACTCTGAGTGAACTTAGTCAATGCAGAGAATACTTAATTTTATTCAGACTATGCATGTTTTTATCAGCAAGTTCACATATTTACACTAGTTTTGTAACACCTTTCCTGGTGCATATCTCACTTTTTTGCGCAAGCTTGTAACCTCTTGGACTCGTAGGGTTATAGATTTTCTCTAAAACTATGTTAACTAAGTGTCTTTGCGGAAGAAGAATACACATTCGAGTTAAAAAAGGCGTCAAATAAGAGCTCTTGTTTGACGGGTAAGACCGATTCATCTGCTTTTTCTATGAAGCCTGAGTCCAAGAGTGGTGGCAACACGCAAGAGCTGAGTGCTTAAACGAGTGGCATTTAGGATTGCATGCCACCTGAGATGCCTAGTATTACGTAGATGTTAGCGAATTCTTGTGTGTAAAATTAATTTAGGTACCATAGCGTTGCGTTGCCTGACTTCCTTGGCTCATTGCCCCGGAAGATTTGGGAGATAGTTCGGGATATTTGGCATAGAGGACAGTTATCGGAATGTCTCCTCTGGTCTATACTCTTGCCATAATTCATTAGATAGTCCATTCCTCTCCCATTAATCATACTTATGGAAAACACTCAGACAGGCACTCTAGCCAAAAAGTCTTTTGTCCAAGCACTGCTGGAATCAAAAACAACAAGAGATTATTTGTTTCAGCTACTTTGGCTAATAATCAGGGTGATTGCTGGTGGTTTAATGATTCACAACGGTTTAGATAAGCTTGCAGACGTGCAAGGTTTTGCTGACAACGTTGTTAGCTTTATCGGGTTTCCCTATCCAGTCTTTTTTACCTACTGTGCGGCTTATGTAGAGTTGATTGGGGCTGTTTTTATAATCTTTGGGCTAATGACCCGACTGAGTGCAGGTGCTCTATTGTTCGCGATGGCAGTTGCCATTTTCTTCCATCTCAAAAGCGATGGTCTTCAGATCGCTCCACTTGAAACTGCCTCGCTTTATGCGGCACTTTACGCATTCTTTTTGGTGAATGGCCCAGGGCAGTGGTCATCGGATGAGTGGATTGTCAAGCAGTTCAAAGCTTGAGAGCTTAGCGTCTCTTGTTTCCAATTGCTCCAGCTGCTCTCGATCCTCTTCGCTCAGGAGAATGGCTGTCACTGACATACCAGACCTTTGTCTCTCTCTACCCGGCTAGTTCTTCCTAGGTCCTACCCTTTCTATCTGGCGATTCATTTGAGCAGATAAGTACTAGCCATCTCTCACACCCAATTGGCTGAGCCATCCCTACGGCGATCGCCTGCCCCTATAAATGAACCATCTGGCCTGCGAGCCACCGTGTGGACCCCCCCAAAATACATGTTCTGCTGCGACCAAGGCACCATCTCATTTCCTAACACTTTTCCAAGACGAGGGATATCCAGCTCCGCAAACCCTGGTTCCAAATTCAGTTTGTTGTCATCCCAATGGATTCGAGGACTATCCACCGCTTGCGATACCGACATGCCAAAATCCAACAAATTGGAAATGACTTGCGCGATCGCTGTGCGGATACGCTTCGATCCCCCCGAACCCAAGACAATTTCGGGCTTGCTACCGTTTATTACCATTGTTGGTGCCATCATGGAAGACATTCGTTGGTTCGCTGGCCAGCGATGAAATCCATCGGGATTGAGGTCATCTTCTCCCAGCATGTTGTTGAGCATAATCCCCGTGCCAGGAATGGCGTAGCTAGAGCCTTCGCCGTTGGAAGCAGTAATGCTTGCGGCGTTTCCTTCTCCATCAATGGTACTGATATGGGTGGTGCTGCCCAACTTGCTAGGGGGGACGGCCAGAGCTGCACTGTAGGTGGCGATCGTTTCGGGAGAGAGGAAGTGCGTGGCAACACCATCGCTGTAGATATAACCGTTGAGGCGATCTCTGCGGGCCATATGGGTTTGACACATGGCCCGAGCCAGTAGTTCTAGGTGCTGCTGAGATCCAAACTCGGTGGACTGTCCGAGATCGGTTCGCTCCAGCAATTTGAGGCAAAAGGCAATCAATGTTCCCCCAAAGCTTGGGGGTGGATTGCTCAGAAGGGTATGTCCCCGGTAGTTGACCGACAGCGGTTGCCGCTCTATGGTGCGGTACTGCGCAAGATCCTCCAAAGTGAGATGACCACCCCCTTCCTGGCAATCCCGAACGATTTGGCGGGCGAGATCCCCCTCCCTGATGGCAATCGCCCCTTCCTCCACCAAAAACTCTAGGGAATTGGCCAAGTCCCCCATTTGCCAGCTCTCCCCCACCTCTAGCAAGTACCCTTTAGGGGCATACACCTGTCGCATTTCGGGGGAGGCGGTCAAAATCGGTTGCAGGAGCGACAGGACGTACTGCTGGAAATCACTCACCACCACGCCGTTCCTGGCATAGTCGATAGCGGGTTCGGCGATCGCCTTCAGAGGGAGCTGACCCAGTCGTTGGTGAATGTGAAACGCACCCTCTAAGTTACCGGGAACGGCGATCGATCCCATCCCCACGTGAAACTCCTGCTCTACCCCACCAAAATCTACAACGATTGGATAAAAATCTAACTCGGTGACGGGTCTCTTGATTCGAGGAGTTTGAGTAAAGAAATCAAATAGGATATTCTCCCTCGTACTGGTATGGGCCAAGCAGAAGCCGCCCCCACCAGGTGAAGTTAACGCCGGTTCCGTTACCCATGAGGCCATCATGGCCGCGATCGCCGCGTCAAAGGCATTGCCACCCAGCCGAAACATCTCCAATCCCGCTTCAACGGTGAGGGGATGCCCAGCAGCGATCGCTCCTTTTTGATAGCCAGTCATAGGGGATTTCTACTCATCGGTTATTTCCACTCATTAGCGATCGGGAGTCATAAAAAAATCAGGCGGGTCAATCGGTCATCTCGCGAGAACTCATTATCCTTTACCATGGTGCATTTCCAATGGAGGACAGTTAGATTTGATATTTCGCAGGCTGCTAAGAGGGATGAAACCCAGTCAAAGTACTCAACAGAGAGATGTTCTCAGCAGTTTGACCGTTGCCATATTAAGTTGACTCTCCAAAATTCTCTTTTGTCCCTATGGAATTGCAGCCCATCGAGATTGCTAGCCAGTTTTGTCCCCTCAATGCCAGTATCGATGGCTTCGAACCGTTAGGTAACGGACGCATCAACGATACTTATTTAGTTCGCTTGCTGGCTCCCTATCCCAGTTTCGTGTTGCAGCGAATCAACTCACAGGTTTTTGCTGCCCCTGAGCAGGTGATGCACAACCTGATGGTGTTTACCCAGCATGCCAAAGCCAAACTTCCGAGTCTGCAACTTCTCCGCGATCGCCGCTGGGAAAT
>JBFRWN010000036.1:0-12949 GCA_051439605.1 Synechococcus sp. | reverse complement strand
TGACCTGAGTACGAACATTGTTTTGATGAGCTGTTCATAGCAATCTCCTTTAGGGTGACTACTTGCAGTCTTTCCAACTCTTTCGAGCAGAGATCTTTCTACTCTGAACTCATCATAGAGACACTGTCACGACAGTGACTACGAATGGCTGATAGTCGAGGAGACTTCTCAAGCGAGTGGCTGGGGAAATTCCAGGAGGATATGAATCATGTTTCAGATTTGAAACTAGCAGTACCATTTGCTCTTGACAATCCACATGGCTGAACCACGCCAGAAGCAATTTAGGGAAAGCAATAAACGTACTTTAAAAAGATTAAAATGAATGCATATGTGAAAATTTGTTTCGATTTTTTAGGCAAGTTTCATGCGAGTAACTTTAAACAGAATGCGTTATTCATTTAACGGGTTCTTAACGCAAACTGTTTTGACATTGTCTTTAATTATTCAGTTAGACTGGCAGAGAACCTATTTCGCTTCGTACAGTTCATTTCTCACAGCAAGCGCAGGGGATCCACATCTATACTCAGACGAACGTTTTTGGGAGTTCGTTGAGGAAGAGGCAACAAAACCTTGGCTAATTGAGCCGCCTCCCAGACCGTTTCGGAAGGTTCCTTCAGCAGCACTTGCCAGCGCCACCGACCCGCCACCCGCTCCACCTGAGCCGGACAGGGACCTAGCAGTTCTCCAGGAACGCGATCTCCTACATACTGCGCTAGCTTTTCAGCAAACTGTTCTGCCTCCTTTCCCTCCTCGCTGCTGATGCGACAACAAATCAGGCGCTTGAATGGGGGATAGCCCAACACCTGTCGCTGTTCCAGTTCTGCCGTGGCAAAAGTGTCATAACTGTAAGACTTGACGTGTGCAATGGTGGGATGTTCGGGCAAATAAGTCTGAAAAATGGCCCGCCCCGGCTTGTCTCCGCGCCCTGCCCGCCCCGCCACCTGCGTGAGCAGCTGAAAAGCCCGCTCTCCCGCCCGAAAGTCAGCCATATTGAGTAGTCCGTCCGCCGCCAGCACCCCCACCAGCGTCACGTCGGGCACGTCAATCCCTTTGGTTAGCATCTGCGTACCCACAAGAATGTCAGCTTCGCCTTTCCTAAATTGTTCTAGGAGTTGGCGGTGGCCATCTTTTTGGCGGGTGGTGTCGCGATCGAACCTCAGGATGCGGAGCTCGGGAAACTCCTGCTGCAATTTGTCACACACCCGCTGGGTGCCGGTGCCAAATTCCTTGAAATACATCGAGTGGCATTCGGGGCAGGCATTGGGCTTGCGGATGCGATAGCCGCAATAGTGACAGCGCAGCTCGTAGCCAACCTTGTGGTACGTCAGAGAGACATCGCAATGGGGACAAGCCATGGCCGTGCCGCAACTACGACATTGAACGAACGTGCTGTAGCCCCTGCGGGGGAGGAAAAAGATGGCCTGCTGGCCTGCCCCAACTGCCTCTTCGAGGGCGGAGCGCAATACTCCGCTCAACACCGACCGATTGCCTTTTTCCAGCTCCGCTCGCAAATCGACTATTTCTACAGGGGGCAGGGGTTTAGCCCCAATGCGTTCCGGCAAGACTAAATGACGCTGTGGGTCCCCCACCACAGACGTAAACGTTTCCAACGCTGGAGTGGCGCTGCCCAGCAGTAGAGGGCAGTGTTCCTGCTGCGAGCGCCAGTCAGCCACCGTGCGAGCGTGGTAGCAGGGCTGAGCCCGATCCTGCTTAAAACTGTCGTCGTGCTCCTCATCCAGCACGATCAACCCCACATTCGACAGAGGGGCAAACACCGCCGAACGCGTCCCCACTACTACGTAAGGACCGCCATCCAGCATCAGCCGCCAGGCGTCGAACCGTTCCCCCGCCGACAAATTACTGTGGTAAACCAGCACCCGCTCCCCAAAGCGGGCTCGAAAGCGATCGGCCAACTGCGGGGTCAAACCAATTTCTGGCACCAGCACCATTGCTGATTGCTGATGCTCTAGAACGCGCGAGATCGCCTGCAGGTACACTTCAGTTTTGCCGGACCCCGTCACCCCTTGCAGCAGGATTCTGCCGCTATCTGTGGCACAGATCAGTTCCACTGCTGCGGCCTGGGCTGTGGTTAAATTTTTAGCGGCATCGCGAACAATGTCTGGGGCGCTTGGCGATCGCAGTATTTCCCGCGCGGCGATCGCCACCAATCCTTTTTTCTCCAGCCCCTTGATGGTTGTCCGCGTCGTTTGGGCTGCAGTCACCAACTCCGACAACCAAGCTTCCCCACCCAGCCGTTGCAGGATTGCTAACACCTCCGACTGGCGATCGGTCAACCTGATGTCTCCCCGACCCCCGAGATGACATAGAGTCACCGCCTGCTGCGTTTTGGGGGCAATAGTCTGTCCCTGTTTCAAATAGCTGCTTACCAGCTTTTTGCGCTGCAGCTCCTGCAGCCCTTTGGAGGCATGCTTGACCCGCTGTCGTAAATATCGCCAGGACAAATCCCCCTGCCGGCTTTCCAGTAGCTCTAACAGGGCCTTGGCCTGAGGGGACAGTTCGCTAGGGAGTAGTTGCTGGCGATCGCCCTGCAAGCGAATACGCCGCTGTGCCCGCGCCAAAATCCCGGGCGGCAACACCGTTCGTACCACCTGCGCCAATGGGGTGACGTAATAGTCCGATACTTGCTTCAGCAACACCTGCAGATGTGGAGGGATCAAACCGGAGGCCATGACCTCTTCCACCGGCTTTACCTTGGCAGCATTCAGCCCCTTGGGTAGCTCTTGCAAGAGAGAGAGCGCCAATGCAGCTACCACCTGCGAGCCAAAAGGAACCGCCAGAATATCTCCAGGTTGAACATTCTCCAGCTCTTGCGGTAATCGATAGGTGTAAGATTCCAGGTTTCCAGGGCGATCGATCGTGACTTCCACCCATTGAGTAGGGGCAATCCCATTCCGTTCTGGTTCGTTTCCCTCTGGCGCGAACAGTTTTAGCAAGCCACCACCCCGTCAGTAAGCATCTGCGATGATAGCTTGCTTATTAGTCAATAGCGGCCGATCTCGCTGCTTAGAACGGGAAATAGGAGATCGTCCGAAGCATCGGGATAGGATGATAGAGATGTGTTCTCTGCGGCAATGGAATCGCGTACTAAGTTATTGGGTCCTGTCATGGCGATGTTGGCGCTGTCCAGCGTGTCGTTTAGTGGTTTCATCAGCCCTTCTCTAGAGCAACTCAATTCTGAAGATCGGGACTCTGACACCCCCACCCCTGCAGAGCAGCTGCTAGAGGGGTCATCTCTTGCGGAGTCGGAAACCGGCAGTGCGGAGACCAGCAGCACAGCTACAGAAGATTTACCGGCCCAAAGCCCCACACCGACTACTCCCGACCTCTCAGAAAACGCCTCCGACACCGAGACCTTAGAGCCCAATACCGACAACTCAGCCGCTAGCCCCGAAGAACCTATCCCCGTTTCTTTTATTGACTGGCTATTTATCCCGATTCCAGACACCGTAGAGGCCCCCAGCGAACCTGGCTCAAACTGAGCTTTCGCCTGCATCGACCAGAATGGCGCAAGCCCGGAGGCTCGTTAGGTTAGGCTATGAGTACTTTAAACTTTTGCAAAAGCGATCGGTGGGTATGACACGCATCATTTTGATGACCGGTAAAGGAGGTGTAGGAAAAACCTCTATGGCTGCAGCGTCTGGCCTTCGCTGTGCCGAACTGGGATACAAAACCTTGGTGCTGAGTACCGATCCCGCCCACTCCCTCGCAGATAGTTTTGAAACCCCTCTGGGTCACGACCCCAAAGAAGTGCGCCCTAACCTGTGGGGAGCCGAGCTCGATGCCCTGATCGAACTGGAGCAAAACTGGGGAGCGGTCAAGAGCTACATCACCGAAGTTCTGCAGGCGCGCGGTCTAGATGGTATCCAGGCAGAAGAACTGGCCGTCTTGCCCGGTATGGACGAGATTTTCTCGCTGGTGCGGGTCAATCGTCACTATGACGAACAAGATTTTGAAGTCCTGATTATCGACTCTGCCCCCACCGGCACTGCTCTCCGCCTGCTCAGCCTACCCGAGGTCTCCGGCTGGTACATGCGCAAATTCTACAAGCCATTGCAGGGGATGGCCGCTGCCCTTCGCCCCGTCTTTGCCCCGATTGTTAAGCAGCTATCCGGCATCCCGCTGCCTACCAACGAAGTCATGGATGCCCCCTACGAGTTCTACGAAAAGATCGAACGGCTAGAGACCATCTTGACCGACAACACCATAACCAGCGTTCGATTGGTGACCAACCCCGAAAAGATGGTGCTGAAAGAGTCGCAGCGTGCCCATGCCTACCTCAGCCTCTATAACGTTGCCACCGACATGGTGATTGCCAACCGGATTATTCCTCAAGAGGTGAAAGACCCTTACTTTGCTCGCTGGAAGGAAAACCAAGAGGTATACCGCAAGCAAATCCACGAGGACTTCACCCCTCTACCCGTGAAAGAAGTTCCTTTGTACGCTGAGGAACTAGTGGGTTTCGAAGCGCTGGAACGGTTGGCCAAAACTCTGTGGGCGGATGCCGATCCAGCGGCAGTTCAGTACAAGGAAACGACAATGTCAGTCCACAGCGACAACGGTCAGTACCGTCTTGAGCTCTATCTGCCTGGTATCGAAAAACAACAGGTGGAGTTGAGCAAAACGGGGGACGAACTCAATATTCGGATTGGCAACCATCGCCGCAATCTGGTCTTACCCCAAACTCTGGCGGGAATGCGTCCAGCCGGGGCCAAGATGGAAAACGATCGCCTCAACATCCGCTTTGCAGCCTAGAGCTAGTGGCACAAGCACGCGTACAATATGGGACTGGAGGCGGTGCCCCACTTCCAATTGCTCGAATTGCTGAACTACTTGCTGAATCCAGAGGTGTCCCGTGGAACTATCGGTCGTCGAAGAAAATATGCAAAAGGCCATTCAGGCCACGCAACGGAACTTCAACACCATTCGCACGGGTCGAGCTAGTACCAGTCTGCTGGACCGGGTACAGGTGGACTATTACGGTGCCCCAACCCCTTTGAAGTCTTTGGCTAACATCAGTACCCCCGACAGCAGCACTATCTCCATTCAGCCCTTCGACGCCTCTGTCATGAGCGATATCGAGCGGGCGATCGCCATGTCGGATATCGGGCTCACCCCCAACAACGATGGCAAGATGATTCGCCTCAATATCCCCCCCCTGACCGAAGAACGCCGCAAGGATTTGGTCAAGATGGTGGGCAAATTGGCGGAAGAGGGCAAAGTGTCGGTGCGCAACGTCCGCCGCGATGCCATCGACAGCATCCGCAAACAGGAGAAAAACTCTGACATTTCTGAAGACGAATCCAAAGATCTTCAGGATGATGTACAGAAGTTGACAGACAAGTTCGTCAAAAAAATTGACGAGATTACGAAGACTAAACAGCAAGAAATCACTAGCGTGTAGCTTGCTATGGGTGGCTGCTATATAGCGATCGTTAAAGTTGCTTGGTTTATTTCAGCTATCCAAATCTCTGACTTAGACTAACGTTTGCTGTTCTAACAAGATAGGAAGGGCTGGAAAATTCAGCCCCCCATCCTGAAGGGCAGAAGTACAAACTTGATTTAGCCAAACTGCTTCTGCAATTCCTGAGTGGTGACGGTAAGGGTTAATTCCTCACCGTTTCTGTTGATGCGGAAATCGACGCTAGCACCCACCGGACGCCCGGAAATATGGTTTTGGACTTCATCTGCGGTGGTGACCGGATCTCCGTCCAGCGCTAAAATCACATCCCCCGACTGCAGTCCGGCCTGTTGGGCGGGAGAGGGCTCCAACACGTCCAGAATCAAGACCCCAGTTCCCACAGCGGGGTCAATTTCGAGCCGCTCGGCCGAAGGGACCTCGGCCAGTGATTCCAGCAGATCCTCATCTAGAGTATTCATGCGAATGCCTACAAACGAGCGCACCACTTTACCAGAGGAAATCAGCTGATCGATAACAATTTGCGCTTCGTTAACGGGGATGGCAAATCCAATGCCCTCTGCACCGCGAATGATGGCCGTGTTGATGCCCACCACTTTGCCGTCGATGTCGATCAGCGGGCCACCAGAGTTGCCAGGGTTGATGGCTGCATCCGTTTGGATAAAGTCAATTCGGCGATCGCCGACGCGAATCTCCTGGCTGGTTCGCCCCAGAGCACTAATAATACCGGCGGTCAGACTATTGCTGAGTCCCAGTGGACTCCCAAGGGCAATCACCCATTCCCCAGGACGCAGCAGGCTGGAATTGCCAAACTGAACGGTGGGTAGTTCCTCATCAGTCACTAGTTGGATGACTGCGAGATCCGTCAATTCATCTTGTCCAAGAACGATCCCCTCTAATTCGCGACCATCCGGCAACATTGCGTTAACCTTCTGAGATTCCCCCACCACGTGGGCGTTCGTCACGAGAGTGCCGCTTTTGTCGATGATGAAGCCAGAACCCGAGCCCCCTCCTTCGCGTCGGGGATTGAAGGGATTGTTATCTCTTCGCTCGGGATCGGGGATAAAGTCTTCGAAAAATCGCCGCAGAGAGTCAGAGCTATCTGAGCTTGGCTCATCCGCCGCGATCGGCTCGATTTGTACTACAGCCGGTGCCACTATCTGAGCAGCATCCGCAATGAAGTTTTGGCTGTAGGTTCGGTTGGGTAAGGTTTCAGGGTCTGCGTCATCAAGATCGAACACCGGATCGCTGCGATCTGCCCTTAGCTCCTCGTTGGACTCGGGTTCCCTAGTTTCCCCAAGAGGAGGTTCGGTCCCGGACTGTTCAGCTGTTGGGCCAGCACAAGCAGCGATCGCAACCAAAATTAACAGGGGAGAGAGTCGAGTAAATCTGGAGATGCAAAGGGACATTCGCGATCGTCGATAGCTGAGCCGACGGGTCATGGGTTGATGGGAACAATGTCAAAATTCTAGCTGTTTGCCCGTAGAGATCGATCGATAATTGGTGCGACAAACCGTGGTGGAGCAGGCTAGCGATTGAACCAAATAGCAAATCCCTGCAGCATTCTTATCGCCCGTTGACGGCTGCTGGGTTGGGTGAGCAGTCCTTGCGAAGGACTGAACAAGAATGCGAGGAAGAAAAAGGCAAACACCATCAGTACAATTGCCGCCCCAGAAGGCACGTCCAGATAGTAACTGGCATACATGCCCGTCACGCTGGCAGAGGCACCGATCGCCGCCCCCCACAGCATCATTTCATGCAACTCTTTAACCAGCAGATAGGCGGTCATGGCTGGTCCCACCAACATGGCTATGACCAGCAGGATCCCCACCGTTTGCAAGCTTGCTACCACAGTCAAGGTAATCGCAGTAATGCTTCCAGCATAGTACCAGCGCACTGGTAAACCGGCGGCCTGTGCCCCCACAGGGTCAAGACTATAGATCAGCAGCTCTTTGTAAAACAGCGCGGTAACGAGGCAAATGGAAACGGCGATCGCCACCGTCAACCACAGTTCCCCCCGGGTCACCCCCAAAATATTGCCAAACAGGACGTGAATTAGGTCAATCCGATTGGCCCCCGGTAGCACGCTGACCAACGTGACCCCAATGGCCAAAAACGTCGACAGAATCAGCGCCATGACGGTGTCGATTTTGAGCTTAGAGTTGGATTCAATCCAAGCCAGCATCAGGGCACTGAGCACCCCCGCCACCACTGCCCCAACAGAAAGCGGTAGTCCCAGGACATAAGCCACTGGCAATCCGGCCAGGACAGAGTGGGAAATAGCGTCCCCCAACATACCCATTTGCCGCACCAACATAAAGCTGCCCACCACCGAGCAAAGAATGCCGAGCATCACCCCGATGGCGATCGCCGTGCGCATAAATTCCAATTGAAGGGGGGCTACTATCCAGTCCATGTGAACGGTGTTTCCATGCAACATCAAAGATTGAGACCGGGACTTCGCTAGCCCCGGCCTTTAAAAGAAATGATGAGGATAGTCCCTGACGAAAGTCGGTCTGCTCAAATTAGGCGGCAGCCAATTGCAACGGCTGTCCGTAGGCGCGGGCCAGATTGTCTACTGTCATGACTTCTGACTTTGAACCGATGGCTACTAGCTGCTTGTTAAGCAGCACTAGGCGATCGTAATTATTGAGGCTTTCCCCTAAGTCATGATGGACCACTAACAGGGTTTTAGCCTTCTGCTTTAACTCGCGAAAAATAGCGAAAATGATGTTTTCGGTTTTGCGATCCACGCCGGTAAAGGGTTCGTCCAAGAAGAATACATCGGCTTGCTTGGCCAGTGCCCGCGCCAAAAACACCCGCTGCCGCTGTCCACCAGATAAATCGCTGATGGGGCGATCGCGGAGGTCGGCCACATCCACCCGCTCTAATGCCTCGGCCGCCAACATGCGGGCCGCCTTGCCCGGACGTCGAAATAGCCCAGTATCCACCGTTTGGGCGGTCATAACAAAGTTCCAAACGGAGATGGGATAGTCCCAATCAATTTGGGACTGTTGGGGGACGTAGGCCACGCGAGACCGTTGGCGAGTTAAAGGGCGATCGTCCAGCAAGATTGAGCCTTGGCTAGACTCGATCAGCCCAAGCATGGCTTTGAGCATGGTGCTTTTCCCGGCCCCGTTGGGGCCTAGTACCCCCACCACCTGACCGGCATCCGTCGCAAAGTTGACATCCTCGAGGGCCTGGATGCCACGGTATTGCACGGATAGATGATCGACCTTCAGCACGGCAATGCCTCAAAAATGAAAGGATTGTGAAACGCTGTTGATGACAGCATATCAGAACTATCTCCATCATGGAGAATAAAAATGAAAGGATTGTGAAAAGCACCTGAATGTCCGTACAGTAGACCGGCAGAGGGCTCGCTCGGTTTGTTAAGCAATCTTGCAGACAAGCTCGATTCAGGGTGCTGAGGAGATCGAAAATTTGCAATAGCGGTCAATCGTTAACGCAATTTGACCCCTTAGAGTCTCCGATAAGGCAAACCGATTGAACTCATGGTTGACGTCAGTTCGATAGTATTGGCCACTCATGCAAAATAAACAATGTCTAGAACGAAAACATAGGTATTCGAGGCTCTTGTTCCCCTTTCCCGAGCCGGGAGAGGGGCTAGGGGAGAGGGTCATCGAACTCAGGGTGGTTACGATGCTGCGAGGCTTCAAACTCAAGACTGTCTTTTACAAGGCTGCACTGCTAGAGAGTAGGTTTATGAACTCAATTCCAACCCGCTGGAAATCCCTATCTGCAGCGATCGCTGCAGGCCTGTCTTTGGCTCTGGCAGTAGGGTGTAGCAGCACCTCTGAAACCACGTTTGATGCTAAGTCAGATACGCCGCTGGTGGTTGCCTCCTATAGCGTGCTGTGCGATCTAGTGGAACAAATAGCGGCGGATTCCGTTAATCTCAATTGCTTAATTTCCCACGACCAAGATCCCCACACCTATGAGGGCACCCCTTCCGATCGCCGCGCCATCGAACAAGCAGATGCGGTGCTGTATGCCGGAATGAACTTTGAGCCTTCCATTATTCGCATGGTGCAAGCCACCTCAAATTCCTCCCTCAAAGTGCCTGTGCACGAACAATCTGTTCAGAACTTGATTGAGTACAATTCCGAGAATGAGCCGGTGCCCGATCCGCACATTTGGCACGATGTGGAAAATGGCATGCGCATGGTGGACCTGTTAAATGACAGTCTGTCTGAACTGCTGCCTGAGAACAAAGAAATCTACGACGAAAGGGCTGGAGCGCTGCTGGCGGATTTGGCCGAGCTTGATGCATGGATCGCAGCCCAAATTCAAACGATTCCCGAGCCGCAGCGGCAGCTGGTGACCACCCATGACGCCATGAGCTACTACTCCCGCGCCTACGGCTTAACCGTGGCAGGGACGTTGTTGGGGCTATCCCCCGAAGAAGAACCTACGGCATCACGGGTACGCGATCTCGTCAAAAATATTCGCACGATTGGAGTGCCCACTCTGTTTGCGGAATTGACCACCAACGATCGCGTTTTGCAGGCAGTGGCCAATGAGGCAGGTGTAGAGATTTCTGAAGATGTCTTAATTGCCGACGGTATTGGTCGGCAAGGCTCCCCTGAAGGCAGCTATCAGGGCATGTTGCAGTACAACACCTGCATAATCGTCAATGGCCTGGGGGGAGATTGTCAGCCGCCGAACAAGTAGCACCTGAGTTGGATGATTTCAAATTTCAAAGAATCTCGTTGTCTTGGGACTATTGTGCAAAAGATTTGAGGCGCCCTAACTCTTGCTTGTTTTTCTCAAGGAGATAACAGGAGCCACTCAAATCTTGAATCTACTTGCAGATTATCAGGAAAGCCATTTCCATCAAATTATTCGGCCAAATATTCAGCCACAGGTCTTGATGATTGCGATCTGAATGTATGCTTCTGTATAAGAAAGGAAACCCTCAAAATAAAGTGATGAAGTTGCCCAGTTCTTGCTGTCCTCTCTGTTGTTAAAACAGCGATAGAACGGCTTTGGAGGATAATCGTGCGTTTTCTACAAATGCTATTGGGGTGTTTAGCTCTCCTTGTCGTAACCATTTTTGCCGCTCAAAACACCACAACGGTTACTCTCCAATTGTTCCGGTTCAGTTCGGTTCGACTGCCCTTGGGGTTGGTCTTGATGGGGGCATTGGTCGCCGGCATCTGCTGTGCAGTTGTGTTCGTTGGTATTTTTGGCAAGCGCAGCCGCCCCATTCAAGCTGCGGTGCAATCCCTCAGCTCCTCCCGTTAATCGACTTCCCCAAACAGCTTCAACGGAATTAGCGTCGAAAGACAGTTAGGACGCTAGTTCGATGTTTGTCTGCGAGTCCTCGGGAGTTTCCAGCATTGTGGTTTTCTGACGGGGTAAGCCGATCGCCACGGTAGTCCCTTGACCCTCTTGGCTCTGGATAGAGACCCACCCGTCATGCATCTCGACACAAGCTTTGACGGTGGCCATTCCCAAGCCAGTCCCTGAAATGGTGCCAACATTGCTACCGCGGCTGAAAGCCTGATATAGCGTCTCTAAATCCTGTTCAGGAATGCCTATACCGCTGTCCGTGACGGATACCTCGATCCACTCGCCAGCCCCTTGCACCTGAATATCGATCGCCCCACCGTTCGGCGAATATTTAATGGCATTCGACACCAGATTACCGAATAGCTGACGCAGAATGTTGCGATCGCCCCAAAAACCTGCGGAATCGTCGCGAACGTTGAGAACAATGCGGTGGTTAGTACTGGCAGCCACTTTGCGCTCTTCCAGAATCTCGGCAAAGAAATGTTCGGGGTCAAGCAGGCAAGGCTGGAAAGACTCCAGCTGATGCTGCGTTTGGCTGGCAAAGAGCATGTCATCGACGAGGCAGGCTAAATGCCGCGCCCGCTGCTCAATAATTTGAAGACATCGTTCGCGCATGGACAACTCTAGGCGATCGCCGTGCTGTTTGAGGGTGGAAGCCGCTGTCAAAATACCCGTTAGGGGGGTGCGATACTCGTGAGAAACCGTATCGATGATTTTGGATTTGAAGGCATTTAAACATTTCTGTTCTTCCAACGCCTGCCGAGTTCCATTCAGTAATTCAGACTGCTGAATGGCAATTGCCAATTGCACCGAAAGCTCGTTGAGGGTATCGAAATCCTCTGGATTCCACTGTCTAGGACCTGAACATTGATGAACGATCAACACCCCCCATGGGTGTTGCGTGATGGCATCATCGTCCACTCTGCTCAAGACAATAGGCACGGACATGCTGGCTTCCACAGCATACCGGCGCAGGAAGTCACGGTCACGGGAGGGAAGTGCGGCCGTTTTGGCATTGGCAATTGACTGGCGATAAAACTGCCAACGATCTATCCCATTGCCAATCGGTAAGCTGAAATGAATCTGCTGGTGCCCAAGCATCGGCCGCCAATCGGGGCCCACTGATTCAGCGACCACATTGATGCTGTTCTCTTCGTCAAATTCACAAACCAGGGCTCGGTCGCTGCCAAGCAACTGCTTAACACCACCTACTGCAGCGGACAAGATATCTTCGCGATCGAGGGACTGGCGAATGCGCAGTGCTGTAGCCCCCAGTAGCCGTTGGCGATCGCGGGCGCGTTCGAGGGCAGTTTGCAGGCGAGCCTGTTCGATGGCATTGCGGACTGCCATCTGCAATATCTTTGCCGTGAGAGAGTTTTTGGGCAAATAGTCCGACACCCCCTGCTTCATGGCTCGAACAGCTAGCTCTTCATTCCCGTAAGCAGATAAAAATATGACGGGAACGTGGGGATAGTCCTTCCCCATTATTTCCAGCATTTCAATGCCGCTCATGCCCGGTAATTTGAAATCCAGCAGCACGAGGTCGAACGAACGATCTCTCAGCAGCAGCAATCCTTCTTCTGCTGAATCTACCTCCAGAATTTGGTAGGACTGAAGGGAATCTTTTGCCAGGTAATGCTGATAAGCAGCCCTATCATCCCCGCAATCATCCACAATCAACAGCGATCTAAATTGGCATGCGTCGCTGAGGTCAACCATAATCCCTACCGTCCGTGTGGGAGATGTATTGCTATTTGCAAGGGAACGGGCGTAGCCTGTACTACCCCAGCAGTTGCGGTGTCTTGTTACTGTTTGTATACCATAATTCACTTTTCGGAATCATCTTTCATCGTTCCCTGAGCTAGCGCAAAACAATCAAAAGCATTTGCGAGCAATACCTTGAGAAAGTTCAGTGTTTAGCCCCAAGCTCATCAGTCCTGAAAGCGACTCTGAAGGATAAAAAACCGCACTGAAAAGGCATTCTCCTCCACTCCAGTGGAATTACCATCCCATGAATGAAACTCACTGAAATCCAAAATAGAGAAATATCGCTCCGACTGAACGATACTTGGTAGTCCACCGAATGTAAGGATAGGGATCATTTAGCTATCGTGAGCCAGTAATGTTAAAACCGACTTGCCCGAGCTGTGACTCCGAAGATATTGTCAAGAATGGTCGTATCCATAACGGCAAGCA
>JBFRWN010000035.1:0-4373 GCA_051439605.1 Synechococcus sp. | reverse complement strand
AACCATGCGTTGGATTTTTCAGTGCTTTCAGGCCATTCATCTGGTTTGGCTCAACAGCAAGGCTCACATTTCCAACTTGACGCCCGCACGTCTCAAAATACTGCGATTCCTCGGTGCACCTTGCCAAGAATATTATCTGGTTTGCTGATCAACCTGCGGAATGTGCGTTTTGGTGATCCTCGAATGACGGGTAATTGAAAACCTTAAAACATATCAATTAAGGTCAATACATGCTCAAAGCCTGCCTCGCGCGCAAACACTTTTCGATATGGACGGAGCCCGGACGCTATGCTTGCTGGGATTTCGACGATGGGTAGCACTGTTGTACTGCTCTCCACTCTTCGATGTCACTGGGTCTATTCTCCGCTTGATCGCTTAACCTTCCAAGTCGTGTATCTCGATGTTTTTCTGCTCCCGGTTGAACGCGCAAAGGTTGCTGAATGAAGTCGAGAAATTCTCGGGGATCATCAGCTTCAACGCGTTTCAAGTAATCTTCTCGGGTTGCGCCAAAGTACACGCTAGCAGTACGGTTTTGATCCTTTCGCTGGGTAGTCTGAGTCACGGTAACCACTTCCAATCTGGAGAGTGAAGTATAGGCTCAGTAACGCTTTGAGGGGATTGGCACCAATTTGTGATCTATGTGGCCGATCTTGCAAAGCGTGGCAAATCCCCAATTCATAAAAGACATTGGCGTTGTGGATGGAGATATCTGCAATCACTAAGTCAGCAACTAACAATTGCTCGAACATATCCATACGGATGTTCCCCTGCCCCACAATTTCCCCCGTTGTGCCCCCCGCAATCCCCAGTTGCAATAGTGCGGGCTCGATCGATTCCTTTTGAACGTGATCGAAATCAATCCCTTCTTTGGTTCCGAACGGACGAACGATAAAAACTCTCATGCTCAGTAATTGCTCTTGCCAGTAGATTGAACGGTCAGCCCCCAAATTCAGGTAGTCCTACAACAGGTTTCAGGGACTGGCAAAAAAATGGGGAGGAACACCTCGCTGATAGCTGTTGCCATCTCAGTTAAGGCAGCAAGCTCTTCACCCAGTTAGGGAATGGATTGCTGAGATGTCCTCGGCGACTTGATGGCTGCTATTAAAGGCCAAATGGCTGGAGCAATCTAGCTGGGGACAAAGCTACCGAAATGCTCCGGTTTCAACTGCTGGGAAACTTTTTCCCCTACTATCTTTAGCTGAGGGATAGCGGTTACAGAGTCCAGTTTGGAAATACTTTTGGCCTGAATGTTTGATAATCCTGCCGCATCCAATCCAGCCTGAGAAATATCGATGTTGTAGCGGGCATAGAGAAATTTTTTACCCTGATTTTCACTCAATGGCAACATCTCCCCTTTATCGTCCCGAGGAATCATATCTCCCAACTCGCGATCGATCGCATCTCCATGCACGCAGCGTCCAATCTGTCGGCAGCTAATGTCCTGCTCTACTGCTGCACTATTCATGAGGGCGCTAATCACGCTGGGTAGATTTTGCACGATACTGCGATCGATGGTGCGGACGTTGCTGTCAGTGCTGGGGATTAGCCCAGTTCCAATCGACATCAGCAGAAGCTTGTCCTCACCTGTGGCCCATTTGAGCTTATAGGCAGGATCCGTTGCCATGCGATACAGCACGAACGCCGGATTATTGTACGGAGTCATGCCCCCATCCACGAATAAAAATGCCGTGGATGGATCGTGCTCGTCCCAGACAATTTTCTCAGGGGGAAAGAAGACGGGGGCTGCCGTGCTGGCCCGCACGATATTCCAGATGGGGATTTTCAGGTTGCAGTCTGGGCGACTGGTGTCGTTGTATTTCGCCAGCGGATTACTGGTAATGGGCCAGGGGGAATCGGTAGTGTGGTTGCGCGTCACCGCCAGCATCAGGCATTTCAGGTATTTAGGTTCCAAGGTCGTTTCGGCGCCAAAGGTTTCCTCTAGCTTGTTGCGCAGCGGGTCAGCTTTATAGAGGGAGTTAACTCGTTGAAGAATGAACCGCTCCTCAAACATTTGGGGGCCCACTTCAATGTAAAATTCCAGCAATTCCTGAGCGCTTTTCCCTAGCGACAGCCCCGCCGCAATAATGGCTCCGGTACTGGTGCCAGCAATGTAATCAAAGAATTGGCAAAGGCGAAAGCTGTTGTCTGCCCCCAATGCTTCTTTGAGCATCGACTCCATCCGCACCAAGACCTTCAGGGGAATGATTCCGCGAATGCCACCTCCATCAAGGGCTAGAAGTTTGTGGGGTTGGTCTGCTTTGCCTTCGTAACGTTTAGCCAAAGGACCCCATACAGTCATATTTGCGTTCCAAATTCTGCCGCACGCAAAGTTTAGGGCGATCGCAAATGAGAGCGGAAAAGTGATGGATATCTCTTAAGAAGCCGACTGAAGACGCTGACCCCTAAGAAGATCTCTGTATTTTGCTGATGGCGAGGCGAGTCGGTTTACATATCTTTATGATATTTCTCAGGCTAATCGCGTAGTATTCACTCATAAATTGCAACAAAAGATAAACCAACGATACTGACTTCTTTTAGGGTGATATGATGCATGACTTTTTGCTGTTTGCTTCTGCAAACATTCCTCACACTTCTGCTTGGAGCCCATTGACCGGCATCGTCATGATTCTATGTAATGTTTTGGCTATCGCGCTTGGGAAGCAAGTCATTCCCGAGCCCAGCACCGGTCCTGCTCTGCCTAACTCCGAGTTCTTTGGAGGCATGGGGTATCCGGCATTGTTGGCTACCTGCAGTCTGGGACATATCCTTGGCTTTGGGGTGATTTTAGGCCTGTCTAGTATCGGTATTCTGTAAAGATCATTAGCCAGTCCGATTGGTAACAAACCCGAGGAGCATAAAGTCGGTGGTGTGAACCCATTTGAGGGGCAAGGCTTGCTCGTACTCACCCCAATCATCCGTATACCAAAGCTTGCGGTCAGTTTTTCCTTCCGTATTCGCCACTAATTCAGCGAGAAACTCATTGGTATGCTTGCCAAATTGGGCAGTGACGATCGATCCACTCCGTTTGATTAAACTCTCCAAAAACCAGCAGTCCCCAAAGAGCTAGACTTCGGGGACTGCTGATTTTTTCTCTTTCTACGAAGGTTCGCAGTTCATCCGCCACAATCTGCTCTCTCTCAAGCTTGTGGACTTATTGGTTGTACACCTTTTGGGTTTTCTGACTGACTGCCCGCACAATAAGGCACGCATCCTGACTACGGAGACTTGCATCCATGAATGTCTTGATTGTTCATGCCCATCACGAACCTCAAAGTTTTTCGTCCGCCCTTTGCCGTCAGGCCCAAACAGCTCTTGAAGGGTCTGGACACAGGGTTGTGGTCTCAGATCTCTATGCCATGGAGTTCGATCCAGTGTCCGATCGCCGCAATTTTAGGTCGACTCATACTGCGGATTACCTCAAGCAGCAGCGGGAAGAAATATATGCAACCGAGGTGAATGGATTTGCCTCAGATATTGAGATAGAGATGCAAAAGCTCGAACAGTGCGATGCGGTGATTTTCAATTTTCCCCTGTGGTGGTTTGGGATGCCTGCCATGTTGAAGGGCTGGTGCGATCGAGTGTTGGCGATGGGTCGCATCTACGGAGGAGCAAAGCTATACGAAACCGGTTTAGGGCAGAGTATAAAGCGAGGACTAGCCATTATCACCACAGGAGGTGGGATGGTTGCCTATGACGGGTGGGGATTGAATCCGTCGATGGAGGACATTCTCATCCCCATTCAGCACGGTATTTTCTGGTTCAATGGCTTCCTACCGCTAGAAC
Organism: Synechococcus sp.; assembly: GCA_051439605.1. Classification (GTDB taxonomy): domain Bacteria; phylum Cyanobacteriota; class Cyanobacteriia; order Thermostichales; family PCC-7336; genus PCC-7336. The sequence continues at coordinate 590 of JBFRWN010000035.1, read as the reverse complement.
CATTTGTGGCTTGGTCGCCCGCGCGCGCCTCTGAAGAGCGCCGGGCCGAATATCTTGCACAACTCGATCGCAAACTCAAGTCTTTATTTGAGGAAGAACCGCTACATCTGCCTAAAATGGCAGACTTCCCAAACTGGGGCCATGATGTGCAAAATCGCTATGTGGTTGAGGTGCGGCGGCAGCGACAACCTGATGATGTATACAGAAACCTCGTTACAGCCGAACTAGCACTGCTAGAGCGCTGGAAACGACAAGGGAAATTATTGCAATTTCAGGCAACACAGGCGGACTCTCCTAACTGGAAAGGGTTTCTCACGTTCAGAGCCTCCAATCGGCAGCGAGTTGAAGAGCTTTTAAGCCAACTGCCTTTAACTGAATACCTTGCTTTTGAGATTACAGAATTAGCTAAACCAACGCCGTAACCTGTCGAGTTGCGCTCAGCAAATCGCCCCCAAACCAAGTTTTGGTAGTCCTAGACAAGTAAGGATGCGTTGTAGTTGTGGACAAACATCCAGATAGCTCCGATATGATTCTCGAGCTTTTTGGAAAAGGAGAGGGTTTTGCGTACCAAGCGTGAAACTCGCTGGCGC
>JBFRWN010000034.1:0-8837 GCA_051439605.1 Synechococcus sp. | reverse complement strand
GCGTTATCCGCAGCGCGCGAGATAAGCAATGAATCCTCTCGTGCAAGTGTTCTGATTGCGTTGGCAGAGAATCTACCGCCGGAGTTAATAGGAGAGGCGTTATCCGCAGCGCGCGAGATAACTGATGAATCCTCTCGTGCAAGTGTTCTGAGTGCGTTGGCAGAAAATCTACCGCCGGAGTTAATAGGAAAGGCGTTATCCGCAGCGCGCGAGATAACTGATGAATCCACTCGTGCAGATGTTCTGATTGCGTTGGCGAAGCGTCAACCAGAGCTAATGGGAGAGGCGTTATCCGCAGCGCGCGAGATAACTGAAGAGTCCACTCGTGCAAGTGTTCTGAGTGCGTTGGCGGAAAATCTACCGCCGGGAATGATAAATAAAGTCCTTAAATCGAGTCAGTTTAATGTCCCTTACGACTATGCAGTCGCTATATCTGGAGCGATTAGGAATCCGAATTTTAAAATTGTTTCGCTCTCTGATTGGACTTCGTTATTAAAAATAATCTCTTTCCGAGATAGAAAAGAATTTTTCTACGATTATGCTGAGCTTGCTTCTCATTTGTCTCGGTATATTGATGAAGAAACAACCACTAAAGCTGTGGTCGCACTCCGTGCAGTTTGCCATCAATGGCCATAGTGGATTTGTCAACCATGTTGATCTGTCAACATGGTTGACAAATCCGGAAGATATTAGGGGCGCGGGAATTCTTAAAGGACAGTTTGGGGGGATGAGGGAAATCCAATTCGTGTCGATTTTGCTCAGAGTCTATGGCAGCGTGTCCTGAACGGCGAAGACTACTCTGATTTTTGCCCTGTTATCCCATGGGATCGCGATTTAGTGAGATTCGACACTCGTTGGCATCTCTACATATGAATTAGGTAACTCCTTGCCCAAAGCAATCCAAGAGAGCTTGCCTTCCATTGAACAAATAGAAATGGAAATTGAATCTGCCGTAAAAGAGTTCGAGGACAGCGTAAAGGGCTGAATTGTGATTAAGGGATAAACAGCTAGATTACCCAAAACAGAGTTTGTTTACATCTAGGACCAGCGGGGGCATTTGAACAGAAACCTACGGTTTTGAATAAGCCCCCGCTGGTCCATCTTTTCGACACTCTCGAAGCTTTCTCAGGTACACCTCCACTAGCGTGGAGAATCTGCCTGTACGGCAGTTGACATAATTACTTTTTCTTAGCTGCCTGCGCGGCAGTTAAAGGCAAAGTAGCCTACTAATTTCTAAGCTGCCTGTACGGCAGTGAACAAAAAATATTATGGACAGTTATTTGATGCAAATCAAGTGAGATCTGTTCTCCTGGAAATCAATCTACAGTTGCATAGCAGCCGATATCAGGGTTTGATATACCCCCTTGCAATTCAAAATAGGGTGATCTTTGCCCGTAGCCTACACCACGATTTGATATACCCTCTTGCAATTCAAAATAAGTGGTTACCCTAACTTTGAGATAAGAATTAGGATGATTTCCCGGGAAGGAAAACATAGTTTTATCAACTGGTTAATAGGTCTGCCAACACGGAGAAACTACGGTTACAGACGTATCCGTTCTATTTCATCAAGAGAGATAGTATCGTCGCGCCTGTCGTAGAGTGCTGTTGTCCGAATATCCTCATGGGCTGCAATTTTCTGAGCATTGTCACGAGACCCACCATTACGGAGAAAATTCGTAATTCCTGATGCTCGGAAGGTATGGTTGCATGTTTCTGTATTCACACCGGCCGCCAGAGCTCGGCGCTTGATCATTGCCCACGCCTCTTGACGCTGAAGCCCTCTATCCGTCAGCTTCCGAGTTCGCGCAGGACTCGTGCGGAAGAGGGGAGTCTCTTTCTCGTCACCCAAGCCGCCCTCACCTATATATATGTCGAGAAATTGCTCGACCGTATGGTGACAGGGTACTTCGTGATACTTGCCGCCTTTCTCATGAAGCTTTAGCCAATACCGTTTTCCCTTCGGGAAATAGTCTCCAACCTTGAGCCCAAGCACCGCACCAATTCTGGCGAAACTAAAAAACATCGTCGCGATCAGAGCTCTATCTCTAAGCCCCACCACATGAGAGGTGTCGATAGAGTCGAGCAGCTCCCGCATTTCGTCATCGGTCAGTACCGGTGTCTTTCCTGTCTTGACTCTGTGCTTCGGCCCCCGCACTTCGTGAGCCGGATTCTGTTGAAGAATCTGTCCGGTCACCATCCACGAGAACATGGATCTGATTGCTGCCAGATGTTGTTTCACGGTCGGATCGGAGCCTGGATGCTGCTCGATGTAAGCTGCAATCGCAATCGGCGAGATCGAGAAGAACTCGAGGCCGCGCTCGTCGCACCAACAAAGAAACTGTCCGACGGCTCGAGCGTATGCCGCTCGAGTGTTTTTATTGCGAATGCTGACTAGAAAGAATTCGACAAATCGCCTCGAGGCATCTTCGCCAGCCGACTCAATAAGCGCCGGGAGAACGATGCCACTCCGAGGCATGACCGGGAGATCCTTCCCAGTATCAATTTTTACAATACTCGTATCTTCCATTGGTGTTCTCCGACGGCCCCAACGGCCATCCCTTTTGTATGACACGGCTTATGTGAGTTGCAGTAGTGCCAGGTAACTATCGGGAGGGAACCTCACAATAAAGGTAGCCACCTAATCTGGAGGTTCCCCCATGAATATGGTAGATTCTCCAACCCTTCTGACCATCATCTTTGTTCTAGTGGATGACTGGTATCAAGAGTTTGGCTATCAGTTGGTTCCAGCGATGCCTGGCCCCAAACCTAGCTTCAGTGATAGCGAGATGTTGAGCTTACTGCTGGCCATGGATTACTTCCCCTTTCCAGGGGAGAATCAGTTTCTCGGATTCATCCGGGCCAACTACTTGAGCTTGTTTCCCAAACTGCTGGACCAAAGTCAGTTCAATCGTCGTGCCCGCCGGTTAGAAGGGCTTCTGGAAGAGTTACGACGCTATTGGGTTCGACAGATGGGGTATCACTTTGAGCGAACACTGGTGATGGATACTAAACCGATTCCTGTGGTCGGCTACAGGCGCAGTAAAGCTCACAGCGATTTTCTCGGGAGTGCCACCTATGGCCATTGTGCCAGTCGTAAGATGAAGTACTTTGGCTACAAGCTGGTACTCATCAGTACTCTGTCTGGTATGCCGTTGGCGTATGCGCTGGTTCCAGCTCACACTGACGAGCGAGAGGCTGCTGAAGCAGTGCTGTATTCTGTGAGCGGTTGTACCATCCTCTCAGACAAGGGCTTTATTGGTGAAGACTGGCAAGAAGAAGTCAGTCGAACATCAGGTAATCGAGTGTTCACCGCCAAGCGGAAGAACCAGCATCAGCAAAATCCGGTGGCCTTTGACCGGTTGTTGAGTCACTTTCGCGAGCGGATTGAGGGGGTATTTAATGAAGTCCAAAACACTGGCCGCAATTTGGAGCGCTTGCTGAGGAAAAAGGTTTCAGGACTCTGTACTCATGTAGCTGCAAACATGGCCAGTCACACCCTGAGAATTTTACTGCGTCAGCGGTTTGGGATTGATGTACTCACCTTTGAGCAAACCCATCAACTCCGCCCTCTAGAATTCACATAAGCCGCATGACATAAAGCGGAGTTATGTCATACAAAAAATCGACTTACAAACCGCCTTCGACTGAGGTATCCACAGCTCGGAGAAGTTATCCAAAGTTGACAGGCGAGTTTTAGGCGTCAGCTCCGCTACTAGCTAGGAGTTCCCCGAACAGTCTCGGGTCGATCCATTCCGTAAAATAAGAAGCGGTCGCCTATCCGCCAAGAAACGCGACCGCCACAAACAATCAATGTCTACCGGTATTCTAGGCGATGCCTATTCCTGGGAACAAATCCGAGCGCACTAAAGTTTTTGTTAGTTACAGCCATGCCGACAAGAACGCTTTAGAGGAACTTCAGAAATTTATCAAGCCGCTTGAAAGAAAGGGGGTAGTAGATTTATGGGATGACACTAAAATACCAACGGGCTCTAAATGGAAGGGAGAAATTGAGCGGGCTTTAGATGAAGCCAAGGTCGCTGTTTTTCTGGTAAGTGCTAATTTCTTGGCCTCTGATTTTATTCACGAAGAAGAGCTGCCAAAACTACTATCGGCATCAGAGAATAATGGACTAATTATCCTCCCATTCTTTTTGTCGCATTGCTACTATGAACCTACCCCGCTGGCTGACTACCAAGCTGTAAATAGCCCCGATAAACCACTCAGTGATTTTCCTATCAATGAGCACGATAGGCAATGGAAAAGTTTGATTGAAAAGATTGATTTTGCCCTCAATCAGATAAAGCCTGACAAAAGAGTAGAAGCCCATGACAACTATACTGAGCCGCTTGGCATCGGGGTAGAGCTGGAGATGATAGCTGTCCCTGGAGACAGCTTTTGGATGGGATCGCCAGATAGTGACAAGGATGTTTTGCTCAGATTCTCGGGGCCACAACATGGTGTTACTGTATCTCCATTTTGGATGGGAAAATTCACAGTTACCCAAAAGCAGTGGATGAAGGTGGCATCTTATCCAAAAATAGGAATGGATCTTAAGCCGCAACCCTCAGAATTTCTCGGTGAAGATCGCCCTGTAGAAAGTATTTCTTGGCATGAGGCTGTCGAGTTTTGCGAGCGTCTATCCCAGAGAACAAATAAATATTACCGTCTCCCGAGCGAAGCAGAATGGGAATATGCTTGTCGAGCGGGAACAACTACGCCCTCTCATTTTGGTCAAGAGATTCCATCTGGATTTGCCAATTGTGCTTGGGAGTTTGACGGGACGACGAAAGTAGGAAAATTCCAGTCAAATCCATTTGGCCTCTATGACATGCACGGTAATGTGTGGGAATGGTGTGCCGACCACTGGCACAAAAATTATGACGGCGCGCCTTCAGGGGGAACCCCCTGGATAGAAGGAGGAGATGGTAGTTCACGGATTCTGCGCGGTGGCTCTTGGCACGTCACTTGCCGAACCTGTTTCTCGGCTTTCCGTCACTGGAACGCATCGGACTACAGGAGCAACAACATCGGTTTTCGTGTGGTGTGTTCCTCGGCGTGAGCTCTCCAAGGCCAGAACTAGCGGATGGGAATTCGTTGGGAGAGTGAAGGAGAGTCCAGACCCGCTCCCGCGATGTCGGCAACAGCATCCAAATATCCCTTGGGGTCAATCAGCTTGGTAGGCGATAGCTGAACAGTTGATTGACTCCTCCTAAGTGACTTAAGAGAGGGGATTATCTCTGGAAGTGTCCAACTTTAGTATGGGAGCCTAATGGATTCCGTACCTGTTGTGATTTCCACAGGAACTACACTTCCCCTATTTTTACATCTCACTAACTTTAGGGGAAAAGTTAGTGAGTTTTCCCGGGTCAATAAAGCTAGTAAAATCAACTGGTTAAATGCGATTTTGGGCCTATTTTGACTGAAAGGTGAGATTTTACTTCACTAACTATTAATAGTAGGGGATTAAAACTTAGTGAGTTCCGAGCTCTCCTATAAGGTGAGTAGTAAGACAACTCATCAACGTCGTTCAGTTTCTTTACGTTGATTCTTTAGACGAGTTTCTTTACCGAATTACGAACCGTCTTCAGCCGATTTCGAAGAAGCATCATGCAGTAAAGAAAACGTACCTTTTCTTTACTATTGGTTGCCAATAATCCTGGCCCAACTGCTTGATTGCTGGCTGGTTGCCAATAATCCTGGCCCAACTCGGTTTTAGTTGCAGATAATCCTGGCCCAAAATGCCCTTGATTGCTGGTCAGGACGATATTGATTTCTAGCCCTTACAATTAAGGCTCTGCTTCAAGTTCCTGCTTCAGTTTTACTTCTCTCGTTTGCGTTCGTTCCGCAGTGGCTAAATCGCTTTCCCTGCAAGCGGCTTCGAACGCTAATTTAGCGTAGGCGATCGCCCTTTCCTTCCCGTGTTCTGCTTTAACTCTGAGATATTCCGGATCGTGGGCCAGCACCGCCAGAGCCTCCTCGACATCTTCTATCCCTCTATCCAACAAATTACGAGCCACCTTGAGGGTCAATTTGGCCGGTACCCGCTCCCCAATCCCCTCGCTGGCTATCCGCCACTGTTGCAGCGAACTCAGTTTACGAAAATGCAGTGTCAGCAGCTCGTTCCAATCTTTCCCCGCCGTCGGCTTCACCCTGCGAGCCTTTGGCAAAGCCTCCAGAACGCGAGCCGCCAACAGATCGCCGTCCCCGTCAGCATCGAAGCCCACCCAAACCTCTACCTCCCGCTCGGACTGCTGGCGCAACCAATCCACCGGCACTGCACCAGCCCCATCAATCGCAATGAAACGAGTCACCCCATCCGATTCGCGAGCTAAAGCCGCCGCCGACATCGCATCGATCGCCGATTCCGTCAGCACCACCCTCTGCAGCTTCCCTTCGCCCACATCCAACTGGAACCATCCTCGTTCCCGCACCGTCCCAGCAGCCAATCCCTTGTATTGGCTGCCCCGGCTGACTCCGCGCAACGCCGCCCCTACGGCATTACCCTGCAAATCCCTGCGCAGGAAGACCGCATTCGTTATCTCCTCAGCCAAGTCTTTGCCTGAACCGTTTATCTTCTCCTTGGCCGCTTCTGAAAGCCCCACCCCGTAAACATTCCCCTTCTCGCGCAGGCGATCGACCAGTCCCACCGGCAGCCCACGCTCGTGCACCAGATAGTCCCGCACCTGCGTCCAGCGCTTGGGTTCTGGCGAGGGAGGGATAAAGGCTTGTCGCCGTTTGGGAGCGGCCGTTCGACGTTTGGGAGGTTGGGGGCTTGTTTCGGCCGATGCCGATACCTGTTCCGTCAACCAAATCGCTGCATTGCAAAACGAGGTGCGGCGGACGTGCATGACCAGATCGATCGCCCCTCCGCCCCCTTTCTGGTGGAGATGGTCGAAGAACTTGCTGCCGTTGATGGAAACGATCGCCCCATCCGAACGCCACTTGTACTTGTCCTTCAGGTCGGGCTCCATCTCCAGGAATTCCGCCACCCGTTCCAGAGGCAGATCGCGGACTTTGTCTGCCAACTGAATCAGCCTCGACCGGCTGCGAGGAGCTGTCCGGCTTTCTGTCTGAGCGGCAGCTTTCTTTTTTGTTCGAGTTTGTGTTGGTTGGGGTGGACGATTCATCGGACCGGTCTCCTGTGGAGATTGGATATCGAAACCTGCACTTTCTATTGCGTCGGCAGTCCGAGGCTGTGGCGATCGCTCGAGGGGCTGATGGTGACTTGGAACGGGGGAGGAATGGGGGATGGGCGAAACCTCCCGATCGATTTCGGTGCGGATTTGCTGACGAAGCAGTTCGATGGGGTTTTCGTTGGCCCGACTGGTTTGAGCCAGCTTCACCAGCTCCTCCAAATCGGGGGTGTAGATGCGCAGATCGTGCTTCACTCTGGAAATGGCAACGTAGAAACTTTCCTTGTCCACCGATGCGTCCGCCGCCACCAGCACCCGCTTGGCCGTCTTCCCCTGGCTGCTGTAGGTGGTGGACACCCAGGCATAATCCACCGGTTGGGGAACGGAAAAATCCACCTCTTCAAACCGCCCGTCGGTATACTGCACCCGCGCGATCGCCCCCTCTATCGACTCCACCCAAAACTGCTGTCCGTTGCGCCGCCCCAACTCGCGGTCGTTCTTCGTCCAGCGCAGCATCTCCCCCGGAGCAATCTCCATCGCCTGCCGCCGGAAAACCCCCTTGCGAAAGCTAGCATCCACCCGACGAATGGCTCCGCCCGGTCCTTGCAACAGCAGCCGGTCGTCCTCCTTACCCACGACTTCGTAGGGCTGCCCTTTCTCCAACCCCCGTCGCTTCTGCTGTCTGAGGGGCACCACCACATCCCCCACCTCGAAGTGGTGCACGTAACGCTGCTGCACCTCCGTCAGATTGCGCCGCTCCAATCGCTCCACTTCCCGACCTTGACCCAACAGCCCTTCCGCCTGCAGACCCGCCCGGATGCCTTCCACAATTTCGTATCGTTCGCGGTGAGTGCCGGTGAGGATTAAGGTTGCTTCCCGCTGGGCTGGAGTGAGGGATAAATAATCGGCGACGAGCTGGGCTCGCCGCTCTGCTGCCTTGGGAAGAATGGCAATATGCTCATATTGCTGCAGATGTTTGATGCTGGCGACCACTTTTCCTTGAGAAAATAAGGTAATTGCTCGATCTAAATCCGCCACCCCCTGCTGCCGGATGGAGCGATCGAGCTGAACGGTAAACATGCCCGCCTGCTGTAGGGACTTGAAGGGATTGCCCGCCTCCACCGCCGACAGCTGGCGCGTATCCCCGACTAACAGCACCCTGGCCCCCTCGTCCTTTGCTCGCTGCAAAAGCTTGAGAGCATTTTTCGCACTCAACAACCCCGCCTCGTCCACAACCCAAAGCTGAGGCTGGTTAGATTCCCGACCCGACTCGGACAGCAACAACCCATCCACCGTCCGGGTCTCGATGCCCAGATCGTCCCCCAACACCTTGGCCGCCTCGGCACTGGGGGCAAACCCGCGCACCGATACGCTGCTGCGCTCAAACCATTCCTTCACCCGAGCCAGTGCAAACGTCTTACCAGCCCCTGCCACTCCCTGCCATCCCATCACCGCATCGCAGGACGTTACCGTCGCCGCGATCGCCCGCAGCTGCCCCGCTGTCATAGAGAGGCCTGCTAACGCCAACTCCCCCTTTACTTTTTCCAAGTAGCGATCTGCCTCTTCCTTACCGGCGATCGCCTGTACCTGCCCCCGACCCTCTTGCATTAGCCGGATCGTGTTCAATTCCCGATGCACCGCTTGCTCGGTGGTGACCCGTCCGTCCAGGTGAATCAAATTCTCCGAACCCGCGATCGCTTC
>JBFRWN010000033.1:0-31476 GCA_051439605.1 Synechococcus sp. | reverse complement strand
ACAGATACTCTTGTCGCCTCGTTGAGCTGAAGCCATTCTGGTTGACCAGTTGGGGACAAGCTACGATCTATCAAACATTCATTAGTGCTTCAATATACGCCGCTACCACAGAAACCGTTAGAACTAGAATTTGTATGCATGCATGGGGGATATCGACGATGCCAGAGTGGAGAAGACTATCAATACCAACCTGACTCCATGGAAACATAGCCACGCTCAGATGGAAGCAAACTGGCCACCTCTGCTCTCGGAAAAATGTCAGGCTTTAACCGATCCTTTTCATCACTCAGCCTGATTGATAAATAAGTACGAGTCTGTTACTCCCAGACTGAGGAAAACACTTTGAATATGTCTATTGACCTATTTGAAAGCCGGTTCAGGCTAGCAGAAATGTTCTCCAATCAAGACTTTTGTGATTGGAATTACTCCCTCTAGGAGATCAGGAAGGGAAGTATGAGTCATCCATAGCTAGTTAGAGGATTGATTTGTTGCAGTATAGATATTCTCAATAACATCCAACTGTGTAGGAATTCTCAACTGATATTCTGCTCTCCTTTCATTCATGAGTGATAAATGATCGTCAACATTAGCTAAGGTCAGAACCCTACCAAAGTCAAAATCAGTAGGTTCACTGCTCCCAATAGTCTGAGAGAGCGTATCCAAAATCAAGTTGGCAGCATTTTCATTGAAGTGAGATGACTCAAGATACCATCTCATACGGCCCTTCTCGCCAGGACCAGGAACACGCTCAGTTGTTATGTAGTTGTAACCACTAAAGTCCCATAAGGTAACATCGTAGGGATCAGTTAGTCTGACTAAATCTCGTATCCAGTCCTCCCGACTTGAATATTTTCCCATAACAGATAAGACTTCTAAATGCTGAGCATGAACTGGAGCTATAAATAAATGAAGTTGAATATCATGATGTTTGCAGTACTCAATTAGTTGTTGCAGTTGGTTGAGTCTTGCAGGTTCGTAGTTTTTGAATTGACTACCTGAAAGAGCGGACTCAAACTTTTCTTTGAATACATTGTATTGTTCGTATCCTGCTGGTAACGTCCTCCGTCTAAATCCATTTGAAGGAAATTCAGCAGATTCTCCCTTAAAATTATAGAGCAATGTATCCAAGCTATGATTTAGAGCATAGAGAGAGAAAAGGCTCGGAAGATTTGACAAGACAAAAGAAACGTTATTGCTGTTCTTGAACCTAGAAACACCATAATCAGCATGGACTTTCCGATTTCCATAGAACATATCAAAGTTCAGAGACAAGTAAACTGTATCAATATCAAGATTATTTACAGCGTACTCGAAGGCTTTATTGATTTCATAAATATTCGAGCCAGGCAAAGAAAGATTATATGTCTTAGCCTCATCAAAAACTTCGTGTCCAGGATTGAATAAACCAGCTCGTGAGTTCCCTAAAATAAGAGTGTCGTAGTCATCCATCAACAACTCTACAGATTTAGCCCTGCGCTGACCTCCCTCCCTGGCTAAAGGCTTATCAAGATTGAAGCCTTCTACACTTAATACATTAAAAATAGCATGTGGATCTACTAGGAAATTTATTCCACAGACTGAGAAGATACCAAAAAACAGCAGGAATAGTTGCGTCTTAATATAATTCTTGTAAGTAGACGACCAGCTATTAACCTGTTTCTGAGAATCATTATTTACTTGAGAAGCTTGTGTTAGCATGATGTTTGTCTCAATATCTATGTTCAGCAAAATAAAATTCAGAACTGAAAGTAGATAAACTCACTTTCTCTATTAAATAGCAAAAGTGATACCAATGACATGAGAGAGACTAGTGTTGCCCACTTTCTATCGGGAAACCACCTAAGTCTATCCAAGAATTGAAAAGGATTCTCTCCAATTTGGGACTTTGAATCACTTAACAAATATCTTTCTTCACGTGCGAATTGTGTTGTCATCCATTCCTGGGTATTCGGTGCAAGAAAAACAATGAAAGCTAGAAGGCATATGCAGATGAAAGCTCCTGGTTGTGTATCACCTAACCCATACAGACCAAACATTCCTTTCAATATATTAGTCGCACCGGCAAGCGTATTAGCCCTGAAGAAAACCCATGCAACCGATACTGAGATAAATGTCAGCAATGTGCATGTAATCCGGACAACTCTGTCATCCATTACAAACCGATGATTTAATCTAGATTGATAAGCTTGCCACTGCCTGTGAACTGTAAGATAGAGACCATGCAAACCACCCCATAGAACAAATGTCCATCCAGCTCCATGCCAGAGCCCCCCGAGTAACATGGTGGACATGAGGTTGATTTTTCGCCTCTGCTCTCCTTTTCGATTTCCTCCAAGAGGTATGTATATATAATCTCTTAAGAATCTGGATAGCGTCATATGCCAGCGTCGCCAGAAATCTGAGATATCAACTGACTTGTAAGGTGAATTAAAGTTTAGTGGAAGCAAGATTCCGAACATTCCTGCCGCCCCAATAGCCATATCAGAATATCCAGAGAAATCAAAGTAAAGTTGAAAAGTGTAAGCCAGGGCACCTTCCCAACCATCTAGAAATCCAATTTCCCCTCCTAATTCTGCGGCATTAAACACCGGATTAGCATAGGATGCGATCGTATCAGCCAAGCAGACTTTTTTAAACAAGCCAATAAAAAATATTGTCGAGCCAATTGCTAAATTTCTGCTCAAAGATTGCTTGCAAAGATTTTTATTAAATTGTTTCATCACATCGTTATGATGTATAATTGGCCCTGCAATTAGCTGGGGGAAAAATACAACAAATAGACAATACTTTAATAAATTATGGTCTTCAACTTTACCTTGATAAACATCTACAAGGTAAGCAATTTGCTGAAATGTGAAAAATGATATCGCAAGAGGAAGTATGATATTGACTAGATTAAAATTAGTCCCTACGACATCGTTAATAGTCTGAACCAAAAAACCAGCATATTTGTAATATGCGATGAGCCCTAGATTAAAAGTTATGCCTGAGATAAGTAAAATCTTCCTTTCAACAGCTTTACTAGAATCTATTCTGTCAAGGGCTAGACTGATGGAATAATTTGATAAGATTGAAAATAATAGCAGTAATAGATAATTCTGATTCCAATACCCATAAAAGATAAAAGAAGCAACAACCAAGCAAACTAAAGAAGCCTTAAAGTAGCCTTTTCTAGACAAAAAATAATAGGTGATTAAAGTAAGGGGCAAGAATAGAAATATAAAAATAAAGGAATTAAATAACATGTTCCTTGTTTGAATTCAGCAAATGTGCCTAAAAAAGAATCTCCTCCAAAGAGGATTCTTACTTTCTATTCTCTTAGTGAACTTGATGAGCAACCGCCTAACTTGAAGGTTAATGAGGAAGAAGCTATCGACTTCGATCAATTTAGATAGTAAAAGTCAAATATTAGACTAGATATCATCTTCAAGACGAATAGTCTTTTCAGATGGACTTTTCATAATATTATGACTGATGCCACATCCCACCATACTATGTTATATCCTCTGGGAAGATAAACTGTTCGCAGTGATAACTTATACTAATCAATAAAAACAAGAAACAACGTTGTACCGTGAATGCACGTAAGTAAATATAGTATAAAAAAGAAATAGGCGCAAGCCTTAAAGGTAATGCATCTGGATGGTCACACTTTTTTCTCGTATACCGAGATACAGAGCACCAAGCAATGCTTCCCCTGCATTATGGGAATTTGCTTTTTGCTGGTTGACTAGTTGATTTTGCGCAAAAATCTTATTTCAAAAGCTCAATATAAACCATTTATATTGATTATGAGACAAATTTTATGCGATCAATTCTCGTAAATGGTTTTCTCAAAGCTTCCTATTACCGTAAGAACTTCATCGCTTCGTGCTGGCATATTCGAGAAGTACCTTTGATCCGAGTCACAACATCGAACTAGGGGTGGTCTTTAATTTAATCAACCTTCTTTATGTCAATAGGCTATGTTCCTCGCTCAGTACAAGGTGGTCCTCTTGGGGGGAGAGTGACTTTTGACGTGCAATCAATGGTATCTGTGTAATATAACACCTCCCTGGTCGCTCCAAGCGTGAAGATTATCGCTTGATATCTAAGAAGCTCCATAGCTGCACTAAAGCCATGCATCTCTAGACTCTAAGGTAGACTCAACCAACAAATTATGCGACAACTGCTATTCTTCAGGAATTCCTGATAACCCTTGCCAAATCTGCACTATAAACTTTTGCACTACTTGGATGTCTCTATCCACCGACGACCACCAAGGACACTGCGGCTTCTGAGCAATTTCCCAAGGAAAGCGCATCTGGAGAGCTGAACGAACATCCCTTCGGGAGTTTCTCCTCCAGTGATATTTATTGAATCTGCCTGCCAGACTAGCGAGGTTTCTGCTCCGATCTTGAACGTATTTTCTGCCAGAGTCTGAGGTTATGCCCCACTGTTTGTCGTTGAAGCAATTCTTGCACCAGGCAAGCGAGCCATTCCGGCAGTAATTTAGAACGTGGGCCTCATTAAGCGACAACTTAGGATACAGCTTATTAAGCCTCGATCTCCCAGTGGTCAGCTTCTAAAAATCTGACCGTAACTAGCTGACTCCTTTCTATAGCCTATTGATGTTGTTGGAGTAACTTTAGCTGGATGCTGAGCCCCAAGCTTTATAGCTTCGTATCTTAAGGGCTGGATGACCTAGGAAAAGTCATGCTTGGATGAAGGATGCACATGCCTGCATCAGATACATAAGGTCCAACCCACCTAAGCCTCAATCTGCTGAACGTGCAATAGTTTTTCTAGGGTCTGCAGCATCGCGCGGGGTTGAAATGGTTTACTAAAATATTCAGTTGCCCCTAAGCTAAAGGCTTTGCGTCGGTGACGCTCGTTCTCCCGCGAGGTCAACATCGCCACCGGAATTGTGGCATTGCTTTCTCGGATTGCCTGCAGCAATCCAAATCCATCTAGGCGAGGCATCTCTATATCAGTAATCACCATTTCAAACAGTCGATCGCTGCTTGAGAAGATTTCTAGAGCCTCTTTGCCGTCACGCCCCTCAATCACTCGGTAACCCGCTTGGGTGAGCAGTCGATTCAATGCCCGACGCACGGCGATCGAGTCATCCACGATCAAGATAGTAAGCTTTTCGTCCTCGCTACCCTCAGCAGGTGTCGCGGAGTCTGATTGTTGAGTTCCAGGTCGAACAGTAGATAACGCAAGGGACTCTTCCAACAGCAGAGCTAAGCGATCGGTATCTAGCACCGGAACCACCTGACCATCACCCAGTACCGTACAACCGGATAGATATGCAGGCATGGGAACTGTGGAGTCAAACGGCTTTAGCACTAGCTCGCGCTCACTTTCTAGGGCATCTACCCCCAATGCCATCGCAGTACCACCGACATTAACAATCAAGGCAACGGGACAGCTATCTACCACCGGTTTCTCGGCGTAGGGCAGCAATTGCAGCAAAGGTTTCACCCGCAGCGATCGCTCCTTCCACAGAATGCGATCCCCGTCCATGAGACCCAGTTCTTTATATTCCTGTAGGCCAATAGCCTCTAACACTTCGATCGAAGGCATTGCCATCAGTCGTTGCTGACAGCGGAAAATCAACAAGGGCAGGATGTTGGAGGACAGAGGAATCGACAGGGTGAAGGTTGTCCCTTTCCCCAAATGGGATTCCACTTGAACAGTCCCCCGCAGGCGTTCCACCTGCATTTGTACGATGTCGAGACCCACACCGCGACCCGCCAGAGCAGTGGTTTTCTCAGCCGTGGAAAAGCCTGGGGCAAATAAGAAGCCGTAGATTTGCTGCGAGGGCAGGCTAGAAGCTTCTTCTGGGGCGCAGAGCCCCAGTTGGATCGCTTTGTCGAGCACCGCCTGGAGATCGATCCCTCGTCCATCATCCGAGATAGACAGCAATGCCCGGTTGCTTTGCACCCTCGCAGACAATGTGATTGTTGCTTCGGGGGATTTGCCAGCAGCCACGCGCTCCTCAGGGGGCTCAATTCCGTGGGCAAAGGCATTGCGGAATAGCTGCGTTAGGGGCGCTTGCAATTGCTCCAGTACAGCCAGGTCAACCAGCGCGTCTGCTCCTTTAACTTCGAGGGACACAGACTTGTTGTGTTGGCTGCTGAGAGAGCGTAGGGGTGCAAAAAAGCGATCGGATAGGGTGCGGAATGGGGAAAGACGAGACTGAGTGAGTTCCGAACGCAATCCGTCCAGGTCCTGACGCAAACCTTCCAGAGATTCCCCCAAATCCATCTGAATCACATCAATGTCGGACCGAGTTTCCTGGACCCGTACCATCAGCTCCTGAAAGTCCTGCAAGGTACTGTGCAAATCGGTGTACCGATCCATCTCCAGGGAATCAAACTCATTACCCTCTGTTAGATGGTTTGATAAGGCATTGGGGTGGCTAGCTAGCCGATGAGAGAAAGCTCCCAATACAGTGCTGGAGGAGACTGCTGCAGAGGTGCTAGCAACCGGAGAGGATAGGCGATCGTAAATATCGGAGATGCGCTCGTTCAGGGGAGTGAGCTGCTGAGCCCGTTGGCTGAGGGTGCGATTGGCCTGCTTGAGCTGTAAGTGTTGCGATCCCAAACGTTCGTGGGCAATTAGCAGTTCCCCTAGAATGTTGTTGATTTTATCCAGTCGGGTCACTGGCATGCGGAGGTTAATCCCCGGAGCCGCCGCCTCGGCCGATTTTGCAGGGACTGATGATGGGGCCGCAACTCTTTCGGACGGGAGTTCGTCGGAGGTAGCCTCCGCAACCAGCGGTAAGCTGACAGAATTGCTCACGAACTCATCGAGCAATTCGTCTTCTACTCGAACGTCTAGTTCCGGTTCATTGGAAGGCTTGGCGGAAGAATCCCCCAGTAGCTCGTCTAAATCCGATATGTCCGGAATAGTTTCATCAAGCAGGTTGAGTTCATCAGTTTGCGGGAAATCGTGCTCATCAAGAAGGGGTTCGGAGACCGCTGACGAGTTGTTGTTAGAGGGATTGAGCAATCGTTCCCTCTGCTCGCGAATTGTGGAGAGCGCAGTTTGGGTGAACTCTGCTAATCGTTCGGTATCGCTGCCGACAAACCCCCGCAATGATTTCCCCACTTCCGAGAGCCAAGGGAGGTTTAGGGCCTCGCCGAGCAAAATGCATTCTTCCACAAACCCCGGAACGATTTCTTCTAGAGTTTCATGACCACCCTCAAGTGCTCCTTCCACGCGCTGGATACAGTCCTCGAGATCGACGGTCAGTGCCGTTTCTACCAGAAAAGAATTGGGGGTGATGTCGGAACTTTCTTCAAATTCTTCGAACTCCTCGGGTAACGTTCCCAAAAAGAAATCGAGCAGTTGGAAGATTTCTAAATTATTCGCCGCTTCAGCCTCTCCCTCTTCTCCAGAACGAATGGCCGCAGCAATCAGTTGATTGGTTCGTTCTAACCCTTCAAACAGCAACTGATGGGCTTGCCCGCTATCCTCCACTCGTCCCCCATTCAAGGCCTCTAATAGATCTTCAAGCTGGTGGGATAAACGCTGTAGGTGGGGGAGTTGGGCAATACCAGCTCCACCTTTGAGGGAGTGGGCCGTTCGCATCAGCCCGTTATAGACCCCTACATCCGGGTGCGCTTCGGAGGACTCGAGGGTCAACTGCTGCAGGCCACTCTCGAATGCCGCCAAATACTCGGGAGCATCTTCGTAAAGGAAACAGGATCGGGCTTCCTGCGTAATAGAGTCAAGACTAGCGGCGTCGAGCACGGGTGGGGGCCTCCTGGAGGTCGGGCGCTAAAGGGGGAACGGAATAGGAAACAATGCTAGAGAGGGGATGGTGGAGGGATCTCCTGAAAACTTCAGCTGTGCCGAGAGGCTGCATGAGAGATAAGATCTTTTCTTTCCACCAATTAAGACAGGGGCCAGAGGGGGAAACTCCCGACCTCTGACCCGCGATCGCAATCTATTTATCTTCAACTCGGAACTTGGCAACCGAATTTTCTAGAGAGGATGCCACGCCCACCAATTCACGCAGGCTGCTAGACATCTCCTGAGATTCGCTGGAGGTGTTTTGAGCCACCTGCACAACTTCTTTCATGGTTTGGGTCACGGTCTCGGAGGTTTTGGCCTGAGATTCCGTACTGTTGGAGATGGATTGCAGGAGTTCGTCCGTCTTCTGACTAATCGTTGCCAGCTGCTGCAAGGTGTTTTTGGTGCGATTCACCAACTGCGTACCTTCCACAACCTGACTGGTACTTTCCTCAATCTGTTGCAGCACATCTCCGGTTTCCGCCTGAATTGTGGTGACCAGCTGTTCGATTTCCTTAGTGGATTCGGTCACCCTTTCCGCTAGGCGACGAACCTCGTCCGCAACAATCCGGAAGCCCTGACCGTTTTCACCCGCACGAGCCGCCTCAATCGATGCGTTAAATGCCAGCAAGTTAGTTTTTTCCGAAATGCTGGAGATAATACCCACAATCTTGGAAATCTCTTGGGAGGATTCCGCCAGTCGCTTCACCTTCTTGGAAGTTTCTGCCGAGCTGTTACGGATGTTATCAATGCTGTCCACCGTCAAGTCCATGCTGGTCTCACCCTCTTTGCTGGCCTCCAGGGTCAAGCGAGCAATTCCAGCTGCCTCTTGGGCTGACTCGGCCACCAACTGAATGGATTGACTCATGTCTTCGACCGACGTCAGAGCTTCCATAATGGTCTCGGCTTGGGCTGTGGCCTCCTGCGACAGTTTCTGAACCGACTGTTCGTTTTGGTTCGCAGAGGTTTGTACCTGCTCGGAGGTGGACTTCACCTGGTACACCAGTTCTTTCAGGTTACGGATGGTGTTGTTAAAGGCGTCAGCCACCGAGCCCATTTCCCCATCATCCACGTTGGCCCGCACCGTAAGGTCTCCGTCTCTGGCCCCTTCAATGTCCAGCAAGAGTTTCACAACTTCCTGCTGCAGTTTCTCCTTCTCCTGCCGCTGGAATTCTGCATCCGCTTTTCGTTCGAGGGATTGAGCCTCCATAGCAGCTTCCTGCTGACTGATGCTGGCAGCCATCTGGTTAAAGTTTTGCGCCAAAGCGCCAATTTCGTCGGTGGCTATGACTTCGGCGCGGGCAGACCGGTCTCCCTTGGCAAAGTCCTGAGTGGCCTTCATCATTCGTTTAATCGGTCCCACGAACGACCGGGTCAGCCAGGAACCCAGCAGGACGTTCAAGCCCACGGCGGCCCCCGCAACTCCCATTTGCAGGCCCAAATTGCGTCGCACCAGCGCTCCAGCTTCAGCTTCATTATGGCCACGCACGATCACTGCCACCGGATTGCCCCCAAAGTCGCTGAGGGAATTGGCTGCCAGAGTATATTTTACCTCCCCAACTTTTTGGGCACTAGCAGTCACGATGTCTCCATCCGCTGCGACGGCTTCTTGGAGAATGGACTGATTCGGTAAATCCAGACTTTCGCCAGTTTGGGCAGCGGCCATCGTATCGGATGCTCCGCTATTGCTGGCAAACGCAGTAGCTAGCTCAAATTGGCCGGTTTCATCCACTAGATAAACCGCGCTGTAGCCGCCATCGAATGCCTCGACGGTCTTGGCCGCGATCGGCAGTTTGCCGTTGACAATATCCCCCGAGACCAGAGCACCAATAACTTCCCCGTTAGACTGAACGGGAGTGACGGTATAGCGAATCAGAGCATCTTCCCCTGCTTCAAACCCTTCCGGTAATGGAGGAGCCTCCCGCGAGAGTTCCTCCCAGGTGACCAACTCGCTGGTTTTAATCTGAGCGGGATTGGCCAGGACTTCGCTTACCAAACCATTGGGGTCGAACTCTTCCCCTTTGCGGTCGGCATTGGCGCTGGCAATAATGCGCCGGTCGGTACCCACCAGAGTGGCGTACTCAATGACACGAGCGCTAATTTCATTGTCCAGAATGGCTTCCACCTGGGCCTGCAACTCTGGAGAGATGGCTTCCCCCTTCTGGTGGGCTGATGCAGCTGCGATCACCGCCGCGTTATCCGACTGACCCCGGAAACCGAAGCCCATTTGGTTGATTTTAATGTTGTATTCAATGTCGTTTACGGCGAGTTCTGACTCCGTTTGCTGTTTTAGCTGGGTGCGACCGGTAGACACCAGCAGCGCTAAACTCAAACCGGCTACACCGGCCACAGTCACGAATTCCGAACCAAACAGAGCGAGATACTGCTTGCCGCGAACGGATAAGTTTGCCAGCCAGCTGGATTGAACCACCTCTTGAGATTCTTCAGCAAAGGCTTGCTCGACAATCGATGCCTCGGTAGCACTGGCCCCATCGCTGAAAGGATGAGCCATTTCCAGGGATTCCAGTGCTTTGCGAGCACTAATCCCCAAACTGCCATCTGGATCGCTATCTAATACGTATTGGTACAGTTGCCTGGCCTCTTCGATGTTGCCAGCTTGTTCGAACGAACTGGCTTTCGACAAATCGGCAATCAACTGTGCCATATCGGGGGCCGATGCAGCCTGTTGCTGGGGGGCAGCAGATGCGGAAATGGGGGAACGGGGATTTTGAATGCTCATTTGATTACCAACGGTTGAGAGGAAGTAGAGGACTTGAGGGTTTCAAAGAGAGGGGCGGGGTTAAGAATGGATATCCCGGCTCCGCCAATCGTGGCAATTCCGCTGAGATACGGACGCATTTGGGCGGAAGTCTTAGGGGGGATTGGCTTGATTTGGCTGGAATCGATGGAAATCGTTCCTTTCAGCTCCGATACGACGCATCCTACTTGCGGCAACTGAGCCAAATCCGAGGCGGGTTGACCAATCCCCTTCAGGGAAAGAATCGTCAGCGTTTCGAACTCGCCCCAGCGCTTTCGAGCGTCAATCCCCAGCAGCGAGGCCAGATCTGCAATCCAGAGCAGGCGCCCCCGTTGATTCATCACCCCTAACAGGTGGGAAGGGACCCCTGGAATCGGACATACGTTCCGTCGCAGTTCTGAAAGGGCTTCGGTGGTGAACTCCAACGGCACCGCTATTTGTGCCGCCGGTCCGAGTCGAATGTGGAAATATTCCTTCAGCATGGTTAACAGTGAATTCAAAAAAACAAAGGGCTAGCACTCAAGCTAAAAAGTCATCCGTTCGAGCAGAAAAGACAGGCAATCGTTCGTCTATCCAGCTCAATCTGGCCATGGGAAATTGAGAGCGCAAGCTGCGTTCTTGTGCGGTATCGATTCGTCTCGCTGACGGTCGAGGCAATCGAGCTAGTTCAGATATTGCTCGACCGTGGCCATAAATTCGTTGGGGGCAAAGGGCTTGGTGATGTAGGCGTTGCCTCCCTGGCGGAGGGCCCAGAAGCGATCGAATTCTTTATCCTTGGAGGAGCAGAAGACCACCGGAACGTTCTCAAATTTAGGATCCTGACGGAGATCGCGGCAGAAATCCAGGCCTGTTGCCCCAGGCATGACGATATCGAGCACGATTAGATCGGGGGCAGCAGGAGCTTTCTGCAACCAATCCCAGGCCTCCTCGGCGGTATTCACAAATTGAACCAGATGACCTGCCCCTTGAAGCAGCGCTACGATTAGCTGGCGCTCGGTCCGGGAATCTTCGACAACCAAAATAGACTTCATGCTTGAACACCTTGTGATGATGTGAGTTGTTGAATGCGAGAGAGTAAAACTTGCGAATTGAACGGCTTTGTCATGTAATCGGTCGAACCCGCCATGCGAGCCCGTAAGCGATCGATCGCTCCATCGCGACCGGTAAGCATAACAATCGGGACATCCTTCAACGCTGCTGACTGCCTGAGCATGCGACAGAGCTCGTAGCCACTCAGCTCTGGCATCGTGATGTCCAACAAAATGGCACTTGGCTTCGCCCGTACCAGAGCGGTCAGGGCTCGGGCAGGTTCCATCAATTCCAAGACCTCGTAGCCCGCAGCTTCGAGAGTTAAGCGCACTTTTCGCTGTACTGCTCTGCTGTCATCGATACAGGCGATGGTCATGGGTGGTGAGTCATCAGTATCCTCACTATCCAAAGTAATATCGCCACTCTCCACCAGCGGTTTGAGCAGTGTTGCAAGTTCGAGTACGTTCACGTTGAAACGATCTGCTATTCGATAGAATGTCGGAGCATCTGCTAACAGAGCTTCCATAACTGAAGGATTGGAAAGTTGCGCAATGCGATCACCCATACATGCAGCGAATTTTTCAAGATTGATGGCAGACAGGCGTTGCAGAGGGGAGGAGATAACGGGGCGTAGGCTGCGCCAGCCCAAAATCTCCTGTTTG
This sequence comes from Synechococcus sp., assembly GCA_051439605.1. GTDB lineage: Bacteria > Cyanobacteriota > Cyanobacteriia > Thermostichales > PCC-7336 > PCC-7336. The sequence continues at coordinate 19,242 of JBFRWN010000033.1, read as the reverse complement.
CAGCTAGACACGGCCAATTGAATGGGCACATCTAACAAAATGGGGTCCAACCCCATTGCTCGCTCAAATTGAACGTCGGTTTCGGAACTCGCCAATACCTGAGTCAATGCATCTTGGGTTACCTCCAAGACCAGTTTCCTCACCTGCTTCAGGCTGAGATACCCCGATTTCCAAAAGTGGCACATCAGGTCGTAGGTTCCCATGTCAGGCACATCAGTCCAATCAAACTGATGGGAACCAGTATTAGCGCAATACTGCAGACGATCTAACGCGTTTTGAGTGGAAGAGGCAAAATGCAACTTGCCTTCTCCAACAAAGACTTCCCAGAAAATGCCACGACCCTGAGTATCTTGAAACACCAGGCGCCCGGAAACATTGTTATCAATAATCCGTCTCAAGATTTTCCCTGGGGAAGATCTAGCACGGGCCTTAGCCATAACACTATTGGCAACCATTCAGACCTCTCTGCCACCATTCAAGTCGTGTTCCAGACTTTTGGACATGAATTAGCCTCAAACTCAACATTGAATAGATCGGCACAGTAATCGCAATTCAACAATTCTGTTGACGTCGTCACTGAGCTTTGCAATGCAGAGTTGTAACTGATGTATTCATACCCAAATCTAAAATCAATAATTCCTTTCGGGATAGTTTTCAGCTTTCATTCTGAAAAGAATATCAGTTTATACATCAATGAATCGGATTGGCGCTCGACACATGCACCTGTATTTCCACGTACAATCTTAGATAGAAGACTCAATTCAGACTACTTTTAAAGTTCAGAAACAAAGCAATTCTACTGTTAGTAAATCTACTCTAGCGTCTGCGTGAAACCTCTAACACAGGACCCGATATAGTCGTCCATCAGTATGCTTACGCTCGCTTCTATAACAGGCAGGGCATACCGATAGGACCTACTCTATCTCAGTTCCTACAAAGGATGCAGAAATTTGCCTGACGGGGATCCAATGCTAATTTCTACCAATGAAAACGGACTGTAGCCAGTAATTTCACGGTGTCCAGGAGAACGTTTTAGAACCAAGTCGTGTTTCCATGCCATCAACTCTTCTGCCGAGAATACTTAAGTAATTTATGGAATTTATTTTACAAACACTATAACTACTGACAGGGTATTCGCTGATAGTTATGGTTGCCCATCTTGTCGATTCTCAATTCAAACAGTCTAGAACTTAAGATTAAGAATTGCATACTAAATTTTGAACTTAGCAATCAATGCATATTGTCAGTTCAGCAAGATAAAAATACCTGTCTCGTATCAAAGGGGATCAGTCTCATACGATTGCTATAGTTCATTTAAATGCAAGGGGGCAACCCAAACTTACTTATGTTGCCTAGGCTGGAATGAAGGGGTCCGAAGACGTTTAATACACTAGCCGTGTTGGCATATCTTATTTCTCAACGAGAAAGCTGGCATTGTGGTCTAGGCTGTTGGAGTGCGCTAATTGGCCCTATGAACGACCCTCGCATTTCTCCCCTACTTGAAGATCTCAAGCACAACAATCCAAAAGTTCGAGAGCAGGCCACCCGCAGGCTGTGGGAGCTGTGGTTTAACCAAAAGGGGGCAGCGGGGCTTGAGGAGCTTGGCCGTGCACAACACCTAGTCGAAGCACAACAGTTTAAAGAGGCCGAACAGCATCTCACAGAACTGACAGAGACGCTACCTGACTTTGCCGAAGCCTGGAACCGACGAGCGGTTCTGAACTTCATCACCAATAATTACCGCCAGGCGATCGCCGACTGCAAGCAGGTCTTGGAACTCAATCCGGTTCACTTCGGTGCTCTTAACGGATTGGGGCTATGTCACATGGCCCTATCGGAATATAGCGAAGCGATCGCAGCCTTCCGACAAGCGCTGGAAATTCAGCCCCATTCCCTGGAGAACAAGCGCCTGCTATTGGAATGTACGAGCATGCTCTAGTAGGCTCCCCTTTTACCAACCAAAAAGGGATGTGTGGCAAGACACATCCCTGAATTCCTCACAAAGATTTGCTGTTTCACCTATCCAAAGTGGCCGCTGACGTATGCGCGGGTTGCATCTTGGGAAGGGTGATTGAAAATCAGCTCGGTGCGATTGAGTTCCACTAACTTACCAACCCGTTCTCCTGTTTCGTCCACCTCCGCATTGAAGAAGGCCGTCATGTCGGACACGCGAGCGGCCTGCTGCATGTTGTGGGTCACAATGACGATGGTGTACTTCTGCTTGAGTTGTTCGATGAGCTCCTCAATCCGACGGGTGGAAATGGGGTCCAAAGCCGAACAAGGTTCGTCCATCAGAACCACATCGGGTTTAACCGCTAATGTGCGGGCGATGCACAGCCGCTGCTGCTGTCCACCCGAAAGCGCCAAGCCGCTATCCTGTAATTTATCCTTCACCTCATCCCACAAGGCCGCCTGACGTAAAGACTGCTCCACCAGCTCGGCCATATCGGTTTTATCCCCTTTAAAGCCATTGATGCGGGGGCCAAAAGCAATATTCTCAAATACAGATTTGGGGAAGGGGTTCGGTTTCTGGAATACCATTCCGATGCGGCGGCGCACCTCTACTGGATCGATGCCATCTTCGTAGAGATTCTGACCGTGATAGAGAATAGCCCCCTTGACGCGAGCGCTGGCAACCAAGTCATTCATGCGGTTAAAGCAGCGCAGCATCGTGCTTTTGCCGCACCCTGAGGGACCAATCAGGGCGGTGACTTGGTTCTTGGGGATGGACATATTCACCCCTTCAACTGCTAGATAGCTGCCGTAATAGATGTTGACGGATTGAGCTTCTAGTACCGACTGTTTTTTTGTCTCGGGAGGTGCCTGGTAAGTGGAAGACATCATCGAGCAAATCTCCGAAAAAAGTAAGAGTCAAAGAAGGCTGTGCTAAATCTTGGACGGGACTAGTGTTTGCTGCTGTATTTGTTGCGAATCACGATCGCCAGAGAGTTGAGGGACAGCAGCAGAATCATCAACACGATAATTCCGGCTGCAGCCAACTCTTTAAAGGCCTCTTGGGGTAAGCCGGTCCAGAAGAATATTTGTAGGGGCAGCACCGTGAATTGCGAGGTTAAGCCCCCCAATTCTAAAAACTTGGGGTCGAAGGTGATGAAGGTTAAAGCTCCGATAATCAGTAGCGAAGCCGAGTCTCCGATCGCTCTAGAAACCGCAATAATGACACCGGTCAAGATCCCCGGAATGGCATTGGGAAGGACATGATTCCAAATGGTTTGCCATTTCGTTGCCCCCAGTCCGTAGGAAGCCTCCCGCAGCGATCTCGGTACAGCCCGAATTGCTTCGCGAGCAGCCACAATAATGACGGGTAAAATCACCAACGCCATCGTGAGGGAACCTGCAAAAACAACCCGACCCAAGCCCAGCAAGCGGACAAACAGTCCGAGGCCGAGGATACCGTAGACGACTGAGGGTACACCCGCCAGATTGGCAATGTTGAGCTCCAGCAGTTCGGTAAAGCGGTTTTTGGGAGCATACTCTTCCAGGTAGATGGCCGCCCCAACCCCGATGGGTACCGAAAACAAGATGGTGTAGACCAAGATGTAGATGCTGCCCAACAGCGGTGACCGAATACCAGCGCTCTCGGGGTTGATTTGAGAAGGATAAGAGGTGATGAAGTTCCAATTCAGGAACTTTGTGGCCTGCACGAAGGTCAAAGCCAGAAGAACGGTCAGAATCACTAGCCCGACCAGCGTCCCTAGCAGGCACATAACTGAAAAGATGTTCCCAGCCAGATGACGACGTTCTAGGTTAGGGGAAAATAACCCTTCTCTCGTATCTTCACTTTCCAGGCTATTAAAAGATCCCGCCATAGCTTACTCGTACTCCTCTCGAATGCGGCTGGCAATCATGCGGCTAATCACGTTCATGCTTAGGGTCATGACGAACAAAACCAACCCCACAGCAAACAGGGTTTCGTACTCAACGCTGCCGTAGGGAGCATCTCCGAGACTTACCTGCGCAATGTAGGCGGTCATGGTGGCGATCGATTGGAAAGGATTGGCAATGATGCCGAGATTCTCTAGGACTGTGTCACCGCTGTACAGCAAAGGTTTCTGACCTGCGGCAATGGTCACAATCATGGTTTCTCCAACCGCGCGAGAAATACCCAGAATGACTGAAGCGGCAATGCCAGAGATGGCTGCAGGCAGTACAATCTTAGTGATCACCTCCATCTTAGTTGCCCCCACCCCGTAAGCGCCGTTGTGCAACGCCTGGGGAACAGACGTGATTGCATCTAGGCTGATGGAGCCCACGGTCGGCAAAATCATCAGACCCATCATGATGCCCGCACTGGCTGCATTAAAAATTGCAGTGTCGGGCAATATGCCCTGAATTATGGGAGTGACGTAAACTAACGCGAAAAAGCCGTACACCACGGTGGGGACGCCGGCCAGCAATTCTACCATCGGTCTTAGGACCGCCGTCAATCGCTTGGGAGCATACATGCCCAGATAAATGGCTGTCATTAACCCCAGCGGAGTGGCCACCAACATGGCGACAGCTGTGACCAACAAGGTGCCGTTAACCAGCGGCCAGATGCCAAATCGCTTGCTCGCAAATAACGGAGTCCAGCGATTGTCTAGGAAGAAGCGGGAAAAGGCGGTGCTAACAGTAGTCCAGAGCCTCTCGAAGTTGCTGGCCGCAGCGATGTTTTGTTCGAGAGCAATTTTGAACTGCTCGGGGTCGAGGTTGGGAATAGCTTCGGCAATTTTGTTTAGGGTCCGCTCTCGGCTGTCGACTGCAATGCGGAGAACCTCATTGAGCTCCGTTCCGCTGAGTCCTGCATCAACTGCAAACTGACGGGTGGTTTTCTGCAAAAAACCAATGGACTCGAACAGCTCGTTGCTAAAAAACTCTATCGAGGTCTCCATCAGCACGAAAACGATACCGAGGGTGACAACAATACAAAAGACAGCACACAACAACATTGAAAGTGCAATTAGCTGCCCGCGCAGATCCCTTTTGGGGTCTCGGCTTAAGGCCTGACGCATCGACAGGCCGGTCTGGCTATCGGTAGTTGGCATAGAAGATAAGCAAGGTAATCGGTAGGGCGGTAGAGATTAAACCAACGAGTGCAAAGTCGATCTCAGTGGATTCAACTAACGGCCGGGTGATGTTTGCTTTAAACGAACAGTCATCGATACACTAGCGCGGTATTGTGTGCCAATTGGTTAACGGCAGGTTAAGGGAGCTCTCAGAGCAAGTAAATTTTGCAGATAATGTCCAAAGCCAGTGAATTTCTGGCGGCGAAGACATTGAAACGATTTCCCACAACAGTAATCAGACTCAGTGAGGAACTAAAGGCTAGCCCTTTTATAAACTACGGTTGGGCAATTTGTGGGAAATCTCCCAACCATTGCAGGCACCGTTCGCGTTGATCGGACGAGATCTCGGGGAGGGGCACAATGGAGTACTTGCTGGGTGAGGGCTCAACGAGTTTTACCGGAAAGGTTTTGAGTTCCTCTCGTTGAAACACCGTAACCGAAATGGTTTGACCTGGCTTGTAGCTTTTGAGTCGTTCCGACCAACTGTCTGCTGTGACTTTATAACCCGCGATCGCCACCAACTCATCCCCTGCCCAAATCCCCGCTTGTTGGGCGGGGGAACCCATTGTCACCGATTTAATGGTGTTTGTGCCATTGTCTGTGGCGGTCGCGATACCCAAGTAGGGAGGCGTTTCGGGGGGGACTATGGCGTTAAGCTGCAGGCCGAAGGGTTCGAGATAGTGATTGTAATCAAGCTCTCGGGTGCCCTCGATATAGCTAGCAAAAAACTCATCCAAAGAATTCGTTGCGGCAGATTCAAACACTTGCTTCAACTCTTCGTCACTGTAACCTTGCTCGAATTGTCCGAACCGCTGCCACATATCGCGCATAACGGTGTCGAGGGAATTGTTGCCTTCAGACTGGGTGCGGATGGTTAAATCTAGCAGTGCAGTCACAATTTCCCCTTTCAGGTAATAGGAGATTTGACTGTTGGAGCTGTTCTCTGTCGGACGATAGAGCTTAATCCAGGTGTCATAGCTGGAATCCACCAAAGACTGCACCTGGCGACCGGGAGTGTTTTGCAGCTTTCCAATCCGATCTCCCAACAACTTGAGGTAGGTCTCAACGGTGATCAGATTGGCTCGCCGCAAAATGAGGGTGTCGTAATAGCTGGTGGTGCCCTCGCAGAACCACAAACAGCGGAAGTAGTTTTCTTGGGTGTAATCAAACGTCTCAATCGCTTTGGGACGCAGGCGCTTGACGTTCCACAGGTGGAAAAACTCGTGGGCTACCAAGGAGAGAAAGCGATCGTAGCGCTCTTGGTTTTGGAACCCGAATCGAGGATAAAGCAGTGAGGTGCAATTTTTATGTTCTAAGCCTCCTCCTCCCTTACCCGTTAGGTGCAGCAAAAACATGTAGCTGTCGTAGGGAAGTCCGCCAAACAGGTCTGCTTCTGTGGCTACAATCGATTGGGTCGCTGTGACGATCGCATTTAAATCCTCGTTGCCCTCCCCCCAGACCACGAACCGATGGGGCTTGCCCTGCACCTCGAACGACTTAATGCGGTGTTGGCCCACTTCCACGGGGCTATCAATTAGCTCGTCAAAGTTTTGGGCGTAAAAGGTTTGCGGTTGTCCAACCTCAGCGGCCTCACGACTTGCTATCAGAGAGGTGGCAATGTTCCAACTGGGCTCGGGGGGACAGATTGTCAGGGCGATCGCCTCCTGCTCGCGCCCCTTGCAATAGAGAAAGGTAGAGGCACCGTTGAAATAGCCGTGGGTGGTATCCAGATGGTTGGTGCGTACTGTTAGGTCGTTGGCGTAGATGCGGTAATAAATGCGTAGATGGGGGGTATGGGTGGGGGCAATCTGCCAGGTATTTTTGTCTAAACGGATGAAGGGCACGGGGCGATCGCTAGCGTCAACCACGCTGAACTCTTGCAGATGGCGGGAATATTCCCGCAGCAGGTAAGAACCTGGAGTCCAGGCTGGAAACCTGAGGACGATAGGTTCTGTGGGGGCAATGTCTGTTAACCGCAGCTCTACCTCAAACAGGTGGTTAGCGGGTTCGGGCATGCGTACCCAATAATGCTGGCGAATAGTCTCAATGGTTTCTGGGCTAATTTGGCGATCGACAGAAGACTGAGGGCGCATTTGGGGGGTAACGGACATGGCAACGGGCGAGTGAAGTTGGTTTCACACTAGCAGTTTGTCGAAGTGCTGTGAGCGATCGCCTTTCCAGCAATCCAACTGGTAGTCCAGGCACTCTGAAAATTAAATCCCCCCGTCACCCCATCGATGTCCAGTACTTCTCCCGCCAAGTACAGACCCGGACAGCAACGGCTTTCCATCGTCTTGAAATTCACCTGTTTCAAGTCCACACCCCCACAGGTGACAAACTCCTCTTTGAACTGCCCTTTCCCCCGCACTTCGTAGCGACCCTGAGTGAGTTCTTGCACCAGTCGATTGAGACTTTTCTTGGACAAATCCGCCCAGCGAAACGCGGGGGGAATACCCGAGGCTTGGGTCAGGGATTGCCACAGGCGCTTGGGCAACTGCATCGCTGGGCGGGAGGCAATCGTACGTTTAGACGCCGTTAGTTTTAGATCTAGCAAAAGCTGACGTACCTCATCCGCTTTGATGTTCGGTGTCCAATTTATGGTGAGAGTTGCTTGGTAATGGCTGTCATGCAGCGATCTCGCTCCCCAAGCGGACAGCTTAAGCACTGCCGGTCCACTCAGTCCCCAGTGGGTGACTAACAGCGGTCCCGTTTGCTCCAGCTTTACTTTGTCAGAGGTTTCGAGTTTCAGTGCCACTTCGGGAACCGAGACTCCTGCTAGCCCTTGCAGGCGATCGTCCTCCATCCTGAAGGTAAATAACGATGGCACTGGGGAAATAATCCGATGGCCTAGCTGCTGGGCTAGACGATAGCCCTGAGGGCTGCTTCCGCTGGCTAATAAAATGCGATTGCATTCCCACTGTTCCCCAGACTTCAGCTGGAGGGTGAACTGGGAGTTGTTACGCTCCACTCGCAAGACAGGCGATCCCGTCTTGACCACCACCCCCGATTTGATGGCGGTGCGTGTCAAACAATCTACGATCGTCGCAGAGTCATCAGTGACCGGAAACATGCGTCCGTCTGCTTCGGTCTTGAACTTGACCCTGCGCTGTCGAAACCATTCCACGGTGTCGCGGGGTTGAAACTGGGTCAACGGACCGAGCAAGGCCTTGTTGCCGCGCGGATAGTTTTTCACGAGTAAGGAGGGTTCGAAACAGGCATGGGTGACGTTACAGCGACCTCCGCCGGAGATGCGCACCTTTGAAAGCACCTGCCGCCCTGTTTCAAAGAGGGTCACCTGGGTTTGGGAAGATGCAGCGGCGATCGCCCCAAAAAAACCGGCAGCACCTCCGCCAATAACCGCAACCCTTAGCGAGGGCATCAGCTCACCTCAGGTGCAGGAATATTGCCAAAAAGATGATACTTGCAAAGATTTGAGCGAATCACTTAGGCGGTTTCATCTACAAACTTAAGAAAGGCATAGGCATCTGCAGCCGGAAGTCGAAAGGTTTGTCCTCGGTACTCAATAATATAGGTCCCCTGTGTTTCTCCACAGGCAGTGCAGGTGATGGCCTCAGACCTGAGGGTAGAGACGCTTAACTGCTGAATTTCTTGCATAACCCACTCTTGGAAGGCCAGCAACTCAGGATGTGAAAGGTCGATATCGTTCATGCCAAAAGCATCCAGTCAATACTTCGCTCTGCCATTGCCATTGCTCTCGCAAGATACAGGATAGTCCTATCCCTATACCCATTGCTGTGCGTAGAGTCGTTGAGAAATATACAGGACAAGTAACTCGGGGGTTACCTTGCGTTCGTCGATCATGAAGGACTCGATGGTGCTGACGGGGGCATCGCCAGTGGTGCAGGTGAAGCCTTTAGAGGCATTCAGATCGGCGTCGCTGAACAGAATGTTGAATTTTCGCTGCCCCCCTTTGAACTTGCCCGCAAGGGTATTGTCTTCGAATACCAGTTCCAGATCGTCAATACCGCGAGATTTGAAGGCTGCGATCGTGCCGGGAATCACGTCTTCGGCGATCGCCTGAGCAAAGGGCTTTTCGGGTTTCTTCTCCTTCTTCGCGCGGCCAGTAGCAGGCTTCTTACCAGCAGCGGTTGGCTTTGCAGCGGCTGGCTTTTTCTCAGCGGGCGGTTGCTTAGACTCCTCGGCCATTGTTTAAACTCCTCACCAGAATGGGGTGAACGAAATGAGATGAGCTGTAGCGAGCAATGTTTCCAGAGAGGGGGCTCATAGGCAGGTCGGACCACAGTTATTTCTAACTAGCCTGCTTCTATGTCCCTGTGGTTGTCATCGACCTTATCAGTCCTGATTAGCCTTAGTGGTCAGGGGGAATGAATTCATCGGTGACTGATTCTGCGGGAACCTGCGGGAAGCCCATGCTGTAGTTAAGGGCACGCCCGTCCAGGTTGTAGCTGAGTTCCCCCAGCTGCAACAAAGCTCGAATGAAATGCTCCAAGTCTGAACCGATGCGGCGCAGGTTGTAGTCGGTCAAATCGCGCCCCTTGTAGGCAGTCACCAACTCGTCAAACTTCCGATAGACCTTTTGTAACGATGATTCGTTCCAATTCAACTCGTTATCCGGATCGACATCCAAGGTAAGCCGATCTTCACTGGGAACGAGTACGTTGTCGTTCACTTCGCCAGCAAAGATGTGAATGTGGCGAGTGGTGCATTTGAGCATAGCAAGCAGACAGATTTCGCATCAGACGTCACACAATTTTACCACCGGGTTTTTCAGCTATTCCTCCAACTGGGCCTAACTTTCCAACAATTGCTTTGGGTTGTCCAATATACCTTCGCCGGTTTGCCATAACTCTGACACCCTTAAGGCTGATGAGCGAATTGGGATATTTTCTAAAGTCTTTCCCCCCATTCTTGACAAATTTGGGCAAAATGGTTGTAGAAATTCCGCTTTTGCGCAAGACAGCTTGCCATTTTCCCCAACTGCTTGAGTTGCACAGAATCAGATGTTGTAACGCCCTATCCACTCGCTCGTTAGGATTGAATTCGCCATGAAGTGCCCCAAATGCAGCACCCAAAATATTCGTGTTTTAGAGTCTCGCTCGGCAGAGGCAGGCCAAAGTGTTCGACGCCGCCGCGAATGTATGGAGTGCAAGTTCCGCTTCACAACCTACGAGCGCATCGAATTTGTCCCCATCATGGTGATCAAGCGGGATGGGTCTCGCGAGTCCTTCGATCGCAACAAAATTTTGAAAGGGGTGATGCGCGCTTGCGAGAAGACTGACGTCAGCGTTAAGGAAATGGAAGAGCTGGTCGAAGGTTTAGAAGAGTCATTGCAGCTGGCTGACAAGCAAGAAATTAGCACGCGAGAACTTGGAGATCTTGTGCTGCAGCGGTTGCAGGGGTTGAGCGAAGTAGCCTACGTCCGATTCGCCTCGGTCTATCGCCAATTCAAAGGGGTGCGCGACTTTATGGACGAGCTCGGCACCTTGGTGGACAACAAAGAAGCGATCTCTAGCGAACATTTTCTGGACAGTGACAGCAACAAAACGTTTGCAAAAAACGATAAAACCTCTGTCTCTGTCTAAGCAAAGGCATGTCTCCAGCCTCAGCAATAACGGACTGCGCCTTCCATCAGGGAGGCTTTTATTATGATTGATTACGTTTGGGCCGGTGCATACTGTTCCAAAAACTGAGCGATTTTTACAATTGCCGCCCCCAATAAGGGCATATCGTGCATCAACGCAAACCTGACGTAACCCTCTCCGGCCTCTCCAAACCCCGAACCTGGGGCCAAAGCCACTCCAGTCGCTTTGACGAGATCGAGGCAAAACTGCTGCGAATTGTGGGGGTAATGGGGGGGCAACGGAGCCCACAGATACATGCCCATCTTAGGTGTCTCGATCTCCCACCCAATGCTTGCTAAGGCGGCAATACAGCGATCGCGTCGATCTCGATAAATTTCACGGGATTTGTGCACAAACTCGTCAGGGTTATCGAGGACTGCTGCCGCTGCCCGATAGATGCCGCGATATTGGTTGAAATCCACAATCGCTTTAATTTGCCTGAGGGCTAACAGAATCTCGGGATTGCCGATAGCAAACCCCACCCGAAAGCCCCCCATGTGGAAGGATTTGGACATGGAGAACAGTTCGATCGAGATGGACTTTTGCCGATCGACCAGCAGTACCGACGGAGCGGGGGGCCCATCTAGCGCCATGTCTACATAGGGAAAATCGTGAACGAGAGCGATGGAATGACGTTGGCAGAACTTCACCACCTGCAGCCAAAATTCGAGGGACGCAACCCCCGTTGTCGGATTGTTGGGATAGCTCAACACCATCATCCGAGCGCGATCGCAAATCTCCGCCGGAATGTCTTCTAATACGGGTAAGAAGTGGTTGGCAGCAGTCAGGGGCATGAGGTAAATCTCTCCCCCCGCTAGATGTACCCCACCCGCATATGAGGGGTATCCCGGATCTGCGAGCAGGGCCACATCCCCAGGATTCATCAGTACAAGGGGTAAGTGGGCCGTCCCTTCCTGCGAACCAATCAGAGGCAACACCTCTGTTTCTGGATCGACCGGGATGTCAAATTTGCGTTCGTACCAGCGGGCGCAGCTCTCGCGGAAAGAGCGAGTGCTCTGAAACAGGCAGTATCCGTAGGTGGACGGATCGTCCACCGCTTCGTGCAGGGCTGCGATTGCTTCTGAAGCAGGGGCTAAATCGCTAGACCCCAGCGACAGATCGATGAGCGTTTGTCCTGCCTTCTGGGCCTCTGCTTTGGCGGCGTCCATATCGGCAAACACATTTGTTCGCAGGGGTTGAATGCGACGGGCGAACTGCAGCATGGAGTAACCCAAAAAAAGTGGCAACCGGCAAGAGTGACTCGGCCTATTACGACAATAGAGTCATCCCTCGACGACGGCCACATCCGCGCGCACTGATTGACTGTCGGTTGCCAGAAGTATTTGCAGCCTTGCGGGTTTAGAGGTTGACTGCGGGATAACAAAGGGCAAAACGACCGGCAAGTTTGCGCTGTTCTTCCTCGCGAATGGGATGATAGCGGACCCCTTGGGCATCTCTGAACAATTTCTCAAGCCCAAACGGGCGGCGAAAGGCCCGTCCCCCAGCGATATCCATTGCACGGTCAACTACGTTTAATACAGCCTTCTCGACTAACGCGCGCCCCATCATAATTTGATTGCTGGTCTCAAAGCTGGGCTGGCTCCGCTCGGAGGGGGTAATCATGGGGTTCAAAGCAATTTGAGCGGCAGTCAGGTCAGTCTCTAGGCTCCCAACCCCGAAACACACAGGCTCGTTATCGCGACGTTTTCGAGCCTGTTGCACCGCTAAGTTGCGAGGCGATCGCGAGATTGTCCGCAATCTTCCGGCATGGTTGTACTTGAATGGGGAGTTGCGCTACCACTCTGGGTTGGCCCCCTCTGTTGAGGGAGGAATGGTTTGAATGAGGTGAAATGCCTGGCAGATAAGCATTGGAGGTAGGCTGGAGCGAATCCAGACAGATAGCGATGCCGTCTGTTTGGAGGGGCATTGCTCGTTAAGAAGTCACTACATTCCCAGGTAGCCTCCGAGCTGACAGGGACAATGGGGGATAGGTGAGCGTAATGCTCGGTCCCAAGAGGTTGCATTTGCAATGTCCCGTCGCTGGCGATTATTCCTTTTTTCTGTCGTTTTCATATTCTTGGCGATCGCCTTGTTCGGTCGTCCCCTCTTACATTTACTCACCCAATTGTGGTGGTTCGAGACCGTGGGCTTTGCTCCGGTGTTCTGGACGCGGGCCGGATGGCAGGTGGGACTGTGGTGTCTGGCCTTTATCCTTTATTTTTTTGGCTTAGGGGTCAATTACCGGCTTGCTAAATCCTTGACACCCATGCGAGATATTCCTCCGCCGTTGGGGCGACGGTTGAGCAGAACCGAATACGGACTGGTTCAATTGGCAATGGCGGTTTGGATGGGAGTAGTGGCACTCGTAGCCGCAACACTCTCGGTGCAGAGTTGGGAAACAATTCTGAAAGCGCTAAATGCTACCCCTTTCCAACAAACCGATCCCATCTTTGGGTTGGACATTAGCTTTTACGTCTTCCTACTGCCGTTTTACGAGGGACTCGTGCAATGGTTGGCAGCTCTTTTGATATGCTCTCTGCTGCTCGTACTGCTGATATACGCGCTAGAGGGGGATATCGATCTAAAGCGCAGTTGGGACTCGATGGTCAGTCGTCCGGCCCGATTTCACATCAGCTTGCTGCTGGCGGCGCTCGCCATTTTGCTGTCAATCTTTTTTTGGTTGCAGCGCTACGACCTGCTGTATTCCCCCGAAGGGGTAGTGTTTGGGGCTGGGTTCACCGATGTGAATGCACGCTTGCCCCTGGATACGATGGCCAGCATTCTGACTGCGGTACTCTCCGCCATCTTGCTGGTGTCACTATGGCAGCGCTCGCTGCTGCCGCCGGTGGGAGGCGTGGCTGTCTATCTCGCATTGCTGATCGTCGCCAATTTCTATCCGCCCCTCTTGCAGCGGTTTGTGGTGGAACCCAACGAGCTAGCTAGAGAACAGCCCTACGTTGCCCACAACATTGCCTTTACCCAAGAGGCCTACGGTCTGGCGGAGGTAGACTCTCAGGCTTATCCCGTAGAAACGGAGTTAACTCGAGCCGTTATCGATCGCAATCAACCCACCGTCGGTAATATTCGCTTGTGGGACTATCGACCTTTGCTGAGTACCTATCAGCAGTTGCAAGAAATTCGGCTGTACTACCAATTCTCCGATGTAGATGTCGATCGCTATACGTTGGACGGCACTTACCAGCAGGTGATGTTGGCTGCCCGCGAGATCACTACTGCAAAGTTGGCTCCTAAGGCTCAGACTTGGGTGAACGAGCGGTTGAACTATACCCACGGTTTTGGGCTGGCGATGAGCCCGGTGACCCGAGTGACCCCCAATGGGTTACCGGAATTAATCGTGAAAGATATTCCGCCCGTGGTTCATCCCGATCTTGCGAATGGTGAACTGGATATCGATCAACCCCGCATTTACTACGGCGAAGCCACCAACCATTACATCTTTACCGGTGCCACCTCCGACGAATTTGACTATCCGCTGGGGGCCGAAACTGCCAAAAATCGATACGACGGTCTGGGTGGGGTCCCTCTTTCCCCTTGGTACCGTCGGCTAGCCTACGCCCTAGACCTCAGTAGTTGGAATACGCTAATCTCCAACGCCCTGACGGCCGATTCCCGCATTCACTACCACCGCAACGTTCGCGAGCGTGTAAGCCAGGTGGCTCCGTTTCTGTTCTTCGATAGCGATCCGTATATTGTGGCGATCGACGGTGGTTTGAAATGGATTGTGGATGCCTACACCATCAGCAATCGCTATCCCTACTCCGAACCGCTGTGGCGCAATGAAGGTTCGCGAACGATCGATCGCGCCGGAGGGGGGACCATCGATCGCATGTTTCGCGAGCGGGGCAATTACATTCGCAACTCGGTCAAGGTGGTGGTGGATGCCTACGACGGCACCATGACCTTTTGGGCGATCGACGACGACGATCCCCTGCTGGCTACCTACCGCAAGATTTTCCCCACGTTATTTGCTAATGGCGCGGATGTACCTGACGGACTTAAAGCCCACTTTCGCTACCCGGTTGACTTATTTAAAATTCAGTCCCAGCTCTATCTGAGCTACCACGTCAGCGACCCGAGGGTGTTTTACAACGGCGAAGATCTGTGGAGCTTTCCGAAGGAGGTATTCCAGTCGAGGGAGCAGCTGATGCAGCCTTATTTTGTCATCATGCGGCTGCCGGAGGAGGAGTCGGAGGAATTTGTGCTGATTTGGCCGTTTACCCCACGGGATAAAAGCAACATGGTGGCTTGGTTTGCGGCCCGCTCGGATGGGGAGAACTACGGCAAGTTGTTGCTGTACGAATTCCCGCGTCAAGAGCTGATCTTCGGGCCGCGCCAAATTGAAGCGCGCATCGACCAAACCCCCGAAATTTCGGAGCAACTGACGCTGTGGAGTCAGCAGGGATCGCGGGTGATTCGGGGGGATTTGTTGGTCATTCCCATCGAGCGATCGCTGCTCTATGTGGAACCGGTTTTTCTCAGCGCTGAAGAAGGGGCGTTGCCGGAGCTGCAGCGGGTGATTGTGGCCTATGGCGATCGGATTGTGATGGCAAAGCGACTGCCGGAAGCGCTAACCACTGTCTTCGGTCCAGAAATCGTACCGGAGGAGGAGAGTGTCGTGGTGGAAGGCAGGCCACCGTTACTCGATCTTCAGGATGTAGAAGGCGAAGTGCGCCAAACGATCCGCGAAGCCTTAGAGACCTACGAGCAGGCGATCGAGGCCCAGCGGGAGGGGGATTGGGCCAGTTACGGACGCATGCAAGAGGCATTGGGAGAGCTATTACAGCAGTTGGATAGTGCAGTAGGACCCACCGACCAATCCTCTGAGTAGGCTCTCCTGGCGAAATAATTCCCAACTAAGACGCGTCCCCCAAGCAGCGGGCGATTACGGGTAGGATGATTCGGTCAAAACCCCATAGTTTTTACATTGTGTTCACGAAATCTCCATTCCCATTTAAACGTTTTCGCTCCAACTTTGCAGTCAATAGAATTTCCCAAAACCTCTCTTCAGTTGCACATACATGTCAAATAGATTTATTCCAAAACGTCAGGCCGACGAGGATAGCTTTCCCGGCGAAATTTGTACAGAAATAAGATCCGACATCCTATTTGATAGCCCATCAAACATGTTTAAAAGAATTCTCGAATTGAAAAAATTAATATAACTCTTGAGACAAACTCCGCACATCCTTTATTGCATTAGCTAGAAAGAATGTGTATGGAATTTACGTCGAAAACGGCGTTCTTAAGATGACTGTGACTCATCCTTCGACGGCTACTTCTGTTGCAGCCTCCACAGCAACCACTGCAACCTATACGGAACCTTTATCCAACCGCGTATGGTTAGAGCTCAATCCAGATTGGAAGTTTTTTAAAGGTCGCGCGAAAAAAGCCTACAAAGTTGACTTTGACGAATCCGGCTGGACCTCTCTAGACTTACCGCATACCTGGAACAATCTGGATGGACAAGATGGGGGTAACGATTATTACCGGGGAGTTGGATGGTATCGCAAGCACTACAGCTTACCGGATGACTATGTTGGTCGGAAGTTCTATCTAGAATTTTCGGGGGGGAATTTAGTTACTTACGTTTGGGTGAACGGACGCTATTTAGGCCAGCACCAAGGGGGGTACGGGACTTTTCGATTTGATGCTACTCCCCATATCAATGTGGGCGAGGAAAATATCATCGCCGTAAAAGTGAAAAACTCCTACAACCCGTTCATCGCGCCTTTGTCAGGAGACTTTACCTTCTGCGGCGGGTTATATCGCGACGTGCGACTTTTGGTTACCGATCCGCTCCATATTCAGACTCTCGATTTTGGCGGGCCAGGGGTCTACCTTACCCAGACCAATGTCAGCTCTGCTTCTGCCGATCTAAGCATTTTGACGAAGGTCCAGAACAATTATTCATCAGTCCAAAATGCGACGATTCGCACCTCCATCGTCGATCGCGACAACACCATGGTCCAAGTTCTGGAAGACAATCTAACCATTGCAGCAAACTCATCCGATGAGGTCGTGCAAACCAGCACTATTGCCAATCCTCATTTGTGGAATGGGAAACAAAATCCCTACCTCTACAAGGTTTATGTAGAACTATCCACGGGGGGATCGACCAAAGATCTAGTGGTTCAGCCCCTGGGTTTCCGCTCCTTTACTATCGATCCCGATACCGGTTTTCATCTGAACGGGCAATACCTCGATCTCTACGGGGTGAACTTGCACGAGGATCGGCTCGACAAAGGGCGAGCAATATCGAATGCCGATCGCGACGAAGATTTCCAACTGATTGAGGAACTAGGGGCTACAGCTGTCCGACTTGCTCACTATCAGCATGCCGATTACAACTACTCCATTTGCGATCGCAATGGCACGATCGTCTGGGCTGAAATTCCCCTTATTAACCGGATTTCACTGCTGGAATGGGTGCTGAGTTCGGAAGCATTCGCCAATAATGCCAAGCAGCAGCTGACCGAGCTGATTCGCCAAAACTACAATCACCCCTCAATCGCCTTCTGGGGGATTGGGAACGAGCAACGGCTGAACAATGACGAGACGAATGATTTGCTAGAAGAACTAGCCCAATTGGTCGCTAGCGAAGACCCAAACCGGCTGTCCACTTACGCCCATTGTTGCTCCAGCGATACGGGAGAGTTAACCAATCACACCGATATCATTGGTTACAACAAATATTTTGGTTGGTATTACTTTCAGCGGGATGACTTTGCAGAGTGGGCCGATAGCCTACATGATTTGGAGCCCCTGCGTAAGATTGGCGTGAGTGAGTTTGGTGCGGGAGGCAGTATCAACCAGCATACGGACAATCCCCGCAAACCTTTGGTTCCCTTCGGCCCCAATCACCCAGAAGAGTATCTGAGCGTCTTCCACGAAGCCCACTGGCTGGCCATGAAGACGAGGCAGTTTTTGTGGGGGAAGTTCATTTGGGTCATGTTTGACTTTGCCTCTGATTCCCGCAACGAAGGGGATACGGCGGGTAGGAATGACAAGGGAGTAGTCACCATCGATCGCCTAGTGAAGAAGGACGCCTTCTTCTGGTACAAAGCCAATTGGCGCAGTTGGTCCGAGCCCGATGGCAAAGTGGTCTACATCACCAGTCGGCGCTTCAACCCGCGGCCCAACGCTACCATCGACATCAAGGTTTATTCTAATGCCGACGAGGTGGAACTAAGGCTGAATGGCAGTTCTTTAGGGACGAAAACCAATAGCGATCGCCTCTTTATCTGGCAAGATGTTAGGCTTGCTCCCGGAAGTAACGCTGTTGAAGCGATCGGTCGGAAAGACGGCGCAACTCTCCAAGACACCGTCACTTGGACTGTCAGCTAAATCAAGGCTATTCAGAAGCTTTACGATGACCTCCTAGGTCGAACGGCCTGATTGTGTGATGCCTTATATGAGTGAGACCGCAGAAGCTGGTGACAGGACTTGAACCTGCGACCGGCTGATTACAAATCAGCTATTGATGTTGATTAGTAAAGGATCTCAACCCAACTGTACTTAGTTTTGTACGTTTTTGGCCTTTAACTGAATTGATTCAAGCAGTCATTAATTTGGGAGCAATTCATCCCTTCTGGAACTTCCCAAGCTGAGGATTAAAAGGATTGACGCTAGGATTGGAGAAACTGAGGGTTGTTCTCCTATGACTGCTACTGTCATCAAGCCTTCTAGCATCCTACCTGACAGTCTCTACCTCCAGCAGATCGACAATCTTACTCTGTTCAAGTTCACTTACGAGCTAGGAGAACGGATGCAAATACTACTGGACAAAAAGAAAGCCGACGATCTCACGGCTGATGAGACGATCGAGTTGGAGACTATTGGGGAGCTGGACGACATTTTCAGCTACATCAACGCCGCGAGCGCTACTAAATCGAATGCCCCTGTCTAAATCGCTCTACGAACAAGTGCGGCAGCGGCTGAATTTCCGGTGCGAGAACTGTCACTACGCCAAACGACTCAGTAGAGTTAGATATGGGTTCTAAGGTCACTAATCAGCAAGAAGTTCTAGCGCTGCTGCGGGATCGTATCGACACGATCCGCAGCTACGGTGTATGCTCACTTGCACTCTTCGGTTCTGCAGCTCGCAACGAAACTAATGAATCCAGCGATTTAGATTTCTTGGTGGAGTTCGAAGGCACAGCTACCTTCGATCGCTATATGGATCTGAAATTGTTCCTCGAAGACCTCTTCAACAAACCGGTCGATCTCGTGACTCGGCGATCGCTCAAACCCGAAATCCGCGCCAATGTCCTAGAGGAAGCGATAGATGTCACGTAACCGCTCTCTACCTCGAAGACATCCTCAGCAGCATAGCCAAAATCCAACGATATACCGCATCTATGACTAGGCAGAGTCTCGTGTCAGATGACCGTACTTTCGATGCCGTTGTCTATAACCTCCAAATCATTGGGGGGTAGTCCACCGAATGTAAGGATAGGGATCATTTAGCTATCGTGAGCCAGTAATGTTAAAACCGACTTGCCCGAGCTGTGACTCCGAAGATATTGTCAAGAATGGTCGTATCCATAACGGCAAGC
>JBFRWN010000032.1:0-182040 GCA_051439605.1 Synechococcus sp. | reverse complement strand
ACCAGATGTGGCAAAGGGTGCAAGCCTCTCATTTACAGGTAGCTCCCTCATCCAAAACTCACCGGCTAGGCCAAGCTGCTAATCCGCATGGCAAGCAGGCTGCAAGTAAACGTTCCAGCAAAGCGATCGCCCGAATTCTCACCTACGCGCGTACCGCCCCATATTTAGGTGACGGTCCGCAGATACTCTCCTTGCAGGCTCCTTCTTTGACTCAGTCTACAAAGGCGGAAGCTAAGCTAGCAAAATCAACAGCACCAACAGCCCTTTGCCGAACCCAACAGGTTGAGACAGGCCCCGTCAAGGTTGCGATCCGTGCGATCGCCTCTCAAATCGAGCATCGCCAATTGGTGTTGGTGAGTCGGCATAACGATATTTTGGATTGTCTGACGGACCAACAGCAGACTGAAATCCTGCGACACATCGATGCAGAATTGGTTCAACTCAGCGTTCCCCAACCGCTGCAACTGCCCCCCCAGCCACATAGTTGGCAGCAATCCATTGAGCAATTGGCCTTTCCTGCCCGCCGATTGCGTCAGTTGCCCGCCGCGACAGAGAAGCTCGTGCGGTCGTCGGTGGATGCCATCTACAATCTGTCCCGAACTGCGGTTCAGCACCCTTGGATGGGGGTTATTCAAGAGGCGGCGATCTCCACTATCCCAACTCATGCGGCTAAGGTCATCGAGGCGCCTGCTCGTCTGGCCTTGCCTCCCGCTCGGCAGTTGTTGGCTGAATGGGTTCAGCCACCGTTGCAGGAACTGCGGTCAAGGATGGTAGCCGCCCTACCCACGCATTCTGTTTCGGAAGAGGGGATGCCCTTACCCCCATTGGGCACCGCTTTAGCTTGGAGGACCTTACAGCAGCAATTTCAAGTCGTTTGGAACCGAGAGGATAGCGCTGAGTCGAATGGTTCATCGTCGGCACTGCCCACCAGCAACGACTTGGGAGCGCTGCCATTTGGGAGAACCCATTGGGTGAAAAACTTCCTCAAACTTTCGCGCCCCAATGCTGCCCAACCGCTACCAACCAGTGAGGTCGAAGGCAGCCCCCTCCTCCCCCCAAGCCCCCCGCTGAAACTTTTGCAACCAGCAACGATCGGTTTCCTGAGACCTGCAGCCAGAGGTTCGGTTGTATTGCGACGGTCCCCTGCCGTGCCTCAAAAGCGAGCAAGTGTCACTGCTATCCCCATCGCTATGGCTACTCCCGAGGTGGCTGTCTCAGGGGCCAAGACCAAGAGGATTGACACAGTTGAGAAGGCAACTGCCAACTCAGTCACAGTTAACAATCAAAATCAATGCAACAGGCCTAAACCTAACAACAAGCTCAAACCTAACAACAACCAACATCGGCAACATCCATCCTCGACGCTGCGCAATACCACTCGGCAGCGCCAAGCTCCCACAAATACTTACATTGATGTGGAAGCCACCGATTTGGGATACGAGCAAACGCCAATATCCAAGGGAGTTGATTGGCTCGATCGCGGAGTATTTGCAATTGAGGAAGGTGCGCTTAAAGCATGGCAATGGTGGTGTGACTTGGTAGAGCCGGAAGGGGCACCGAAACCCATAAACTTGCTGGGTGCCCCCCATGAAGGGCGGGAGTGGTTAGTTGCCAGCACCCACCGATCGCAGGCGATCGCGACTGCGAGTGCAGAACTGAGCATTGCTCTCTTTCAAGAGCTTTGGCCGATTACCTGGCATTTTTTGCAAACAGTCGCAACCAGAGGGTGGAAAGGCTCTTTCAAATTGCTGAAATGGCTGTTGTCTGTGGCCCTGCCAATTGCAATACATCTATTTTTGACAATAGCAAACTGGGGGATTTTGCAGCTTTCAACCCTCCTGCAGTACTTGCGTAAATCTCTGTAAATATCGGAGCATTGCACCCTTTGGCGATAGAAGACTGTTAACTCGCAAGTTCGGCCGAGCCGTTAAATACCTCAAACATTTGTCGACATACCCGCCTAAACTTGTCACAAAAGCCCTTTAGGGGCGGAGTTGAACCCATAAATTCCCAATTTGCGATGGTTGAAAACTTCCAGCGCTGGTTGTTAAACAGCCCAAAGCAGACGGCATCGATACCAATCAACCGATCTCCCGCAAACCTAAGCTGAACAAGAGTTTTTCCGGGGGGAAAGTTAAACCCTAAATCGATGGAATCCGGATCGGTTTGTTCGAGTGTTTCGCGATCGTTTGCCCAAGGATGTAAATTTGCCTTGACACCGGGAAACTCCCGCTGGAATAAATTCACTACAGTCGCGATCTTAGATGCAACCTCTAAGGATGTCGCTTTTTCCGATGCGTTCATTCCGCTGTCCCCTCAAACCAGTCAAACGTCTCCACGCTGTCAACCTCTACCGATGGCGTTTGCAGCCATTCGCGATAATTAATTGTAGTCACGACTACCTCTATTCCCAAGGACGAAGGGTGTCAGAGACTACATTTCAATGAAGTTCTTCAACGTTTTATCAATTCGCTTCAGGATCGATGACGGTCAAGGAGCTATGGACGATCAGTCCTAGACCGCATCAACCACTCGAAGTTGAAGACAGCACAGATGAGTTGAGAGGGGATTGTCCTACACAATAAGTGCTTGATACTAGCCCTGTCCTTGAGACCATACACGGGTAGGTAACCCCCACACGTAAATAAAGCCTTCCGCAGCCTTGTGATCGAATGCATCCCCCTCGCTGTAGGTGGACAAAGATTCATCGTAGAGAGAGTAAGCAGATTTGCGCCCAACACATACTGCTTTGCCCTTCTGCAAACACATGCGCACTGTTCCAGTGACGCGTTCTTGAGTTTGGGCCACAAACCCATTCAGTGCATCCCGTAGCGGAGAGTACCACAAGCCGTTGTAGACCAGTTGACTGTAGGTTTGTTCGATACCCGTTTTGTACTGAGTCACATCCTTAGTCAGGACAAGGCTTTCCAAATCTCGGTGGGCAGTGATGAGTACCTCTAATGCAGGGGTTTCGTATATCTCTCGGGATTTAATACCCACTAGGCGGTTTTCGATCATGTCAATGCGACCAATTCCGTGTTCGCCAGCCAAAGAATTCAGGCGTTCGAACAGCAGGACGGGAGACATTACGGAGCCATCCAAGCCAACCGGAATCCCCTGTTCGAAGTCAATTTCAATGTAAGTCGGTTCATTGGGGGTATCGGCGATCTCCTTGGTTAGGGCATAGACATCCGCTGGTGGTTCCGCCCAGGGGTCTTCTAAAATACCGGCTTCGGCGCTGCGTCCCAGAATATTCAAGTCAATGCTGTAGGGGCTAGACTTTTTAACAGGAAAGGTGAGGCCATATTTTTCACCGTAAGCCATCGCTTCCTCACGACTCATGCCCCATTCGCGGGCAGGAGCAAGAACTTTGAGGGAGGGATCGAGGGCGGTAATTGCCACATCGAAACGCACTTGGTCGTTGCCTTTGCCCGTACAACCGTGGGCTACTGCATCAGCGCCGACTTCTTTCGCTACTTCCACCAACATTTTGGCAATCAGAGGGCGGGCTAGTGCCGTGGAGAGGGGGTAGCGGGATTCGTAAACAGCGTTAGCCTGGATGGCGGGAAAAGCGTAGGTTTTGATTAGCTCTTGGGTGGCATCTTTAATTAGGGATTGGTCTGCACCGGCTGTTAGAGCCTTTGCTTGAATGGGTTCAAGCTCGGCCCCTTGACCCAAATCCACGGCCAGGGTGACGACAGATTCCACACCCCATTCATGCTTGAGGTAGGGAATGCAGACTGTCGTATCGACACCACCGGAATAAGCCAGTACAACCTTTTTGGCCCGACCCATGCTAAACACTCGCACAATAAATACTCACATCAAGTTAGCGTACTACGTGGGGTTGTGACCGACAGCTTAGGGGAAGAAGGGCACCTTTCAGCATTGCTTGCAAGTAGGGCTTGCATGAAGAGGGGAAAAGGAGCAAATGATAGAGTGAATACATAATCGAGAGCATCTCTCACCTTAGGGACAGAGCGCGTCACCCATGGCAGATTTTTCCGTTCGTTTTCGCCAGCTAACACAACGCCTGCTGGATCAAACGCAAATCAAAGAAATCTTCAACGAGCCAGAAGTCAGTGAAAGCCAAGGCATTGCCCGTCAACTGGCCGAAGCTGGCGATCGCATTACCCAGCTCAGTCAAGTGGTAGCCGAGGCTGAAGTCCTCAGCCAGCTACATAATTCGCTAGTGAACGAGTGCGAATCTTTGCGGATGGAAAAAAGCAATTTGGAATCTTTCGTTCTTGACTTGCATCAGGAACGCAATGAAATTGAACCGCAGGTGATGTACTTTCGGGACGAACTGACTCAGGCCCAAGGCAGATTGGAGGAAGTTCAGACCCGCGAGCGTAGCTTGAGCGATCGCGAGCGACAACTCACTGACATCGTTGCTCAACTGGAGCGTCGCAGGGCTGTTTTGAATCAAACGATAGAGAATCTAACCAACCAAGAAGCAGATTTTATCGTACGTACCCAAGAGCTCTCGCAGGCGATCGAAACTCGTGAAGAACAAGCCACACAGATGATGCAGACGGTGTCTCATTTCACTGTCTCCCTAGATGAATTAGTGGGGCAAGTGGAAGAAAAGCGGGCTGAGCTAAAGGCAATGGGAGTAGACCCTGACGAGTTGCTGCGAGAAAAACTACAGGAGGCCAAGGAGCTTCTGCGAGAAGTTGAAAGCACCCAGGCCCCTACTCCACACCCCGAATACTCCAACAGCACTTATCCTCCGGAAGACACTTACAACCGCGGCTATAACGAGCCAAGCTATGGAACTCCTGGTTACGGAGACACTGGCTACGACCCATATAACAATCAGGCCCCTTATAACAACCGGGTTCCGTACAACACTCCCGAACCATACGGTGCTCCCGCTCCCTATAACGAGCAGGCTCCTTATGATAATGGAGTGTACGATCCGGCTGCCTATGCCTACCCCAACAATGGTGGTTCACAAGGTTACAACGACGGATACAACAATCCACCACCTCCCCCCCCTTATGGTGAGGGGAATGCGGGGGGCTACCCTCCAAGTGCCTACGAAGAACCAGGCTACGGTACTTGGAATGCAGAGAATACTTCTGGAACCCAAACCTACGAGAATCAAAACTACGAGAATCAGAATTACGAAAATCAACCAAACTTCAACCAGACCTACAGCAATCGAGGCTATGACAACCCAGCCTACGCTGATGGCGGATATTCAGAAAGCCAAATCCCCGCTCGGGACATGCCAGTCCAAGCCAGCTTCTCAAACCTGGGCCAGATGGATGATGGTAACCCTTCAGAGGATTCCCCCTTCCCCCCACTTTCTGAGGACGATCCTTGGACAGACCGCCCAGCAGAGAACTCGGAGATTAGCCCTGATGGTGACGATCGGAAAGGTCCTGAAGCCTTTACTCCTTCGCCGTTCAACGACAATCCTTGGGGCTAATGTCTATACAAGACTGGCACTAGCAGACAGAGCGGGTCGTCAAGTCGCTTTGGACATCTATCTACCCGGAAGTCTTCAACAGGCATAGCCTGCCTGATTTAACTGAGAAAGCTACAGCTATAGCTCAGATGTAATAGGCATCACTAAAGAAGTACCAACATTACAGTCAGATTTCACAATCTGTTCACATCTT
The DNA here is from genome assembly GCA_051439605.1 of Synechococcus sp. Classification (GTDB taxonomy): domain Bacteria; phylum Cyanobacteriota; class Cyanobacteriia; order Thermostichales; family PCC-7336; genus PCC-7336. The sequence goes on along the minus strand of JBFRWN010000032.1, from coordinate 176,410 downwards.
GTTAGCAGGATAAAACCATCCCAGCAACTCTTCGCGATGGAGCGGCTTGCAAGCCGCTCTCATCTTCGTGATGCAGGGAAAAGCGACTCATACAGGTACATGCCCCAATTTGCGAAGCTAGCTATCGCACGGTTGCTGAGAGTTGTCATTCGCCACAACCTTACATTGGTCACAGATCTAGCCGAGCTAGCTGACATGTCATATCTGTCAATTTGTTAACGAGCATGAAGATGTTGGGGAAACTTAGATAGTTCGGTGTTCGAAAAGTGTTATGGGCAAAGACAGTTCCTCACTTCGTTGTATCAACTCAGCAGAATTACGAGGTCACTCGGACCGAGCTGAAAACGGCACGGTTTTAGTTGTGGATGACTGCCACATCAATCGCACCATCCTCAAGCGGCAGCTCGAACCGATGGGATATCAGGTACAGGTGGCTAGAAGTGGAAAGGATGCACTCGAACAACTATCCGGTTCACAAGTCGATCTGGTCTTCATGGATTGCCAAATGCCTGAAATGGATGGCTACGAAGCCACACGCTTGCTGCGCCAACGGGAGGGACAAGAGCTGCAAACCGTGGTGGTGGCAATGACTGCCAATACAGAACCCGAACATCGAGATCGCTGCTTAGCTGCAGGTATGAATGATTATCTGAATAAGCCGGTTTCCCGTCAGACTTTATTGCGTACTCTAGAACAATGGCTTTCCACTGTAGATTAGCCAAAACTCATGATAATAAAGCGAGGGATTTCTGTTGGCGACTACAATCGATCTCGAACGATTGAAAAGCATCTCTGAAGGTGACAAAGAGTTCGAGCAAGAATTACTCAAGGCTTACATCAACGACAGTCGAGAATGTCTAGCCAAAATTAAACTGGCGATCGTCGATGTCAATTGGGAAGTCCTGGCAGCATTAGCTCATCAATTAAAAGGGGCCAGTGGGAATGTGGGGGCTGTACATATGGAGCAATTATGTATAGAGATGGAGCGACATGCTCGTGGCAAGCAAATAAGTGACGTCTATCCTGCCCTTCTCAAAGAACTTTCAGAGGTAGAATCTTTTGTCCGAACTGGGTAAGCGCCAATGATGTTTTTGGGGTTCATATTGTTGAGGAGCACCAAAGGTTTGGGACTTTCTGCCTAAATATGGGCAAAGGACGTTCAGGAAACCGGAGTTGAACAGAAGTCTAGCAACAGTTATTGAGATCGGGTAACGGCAACGTCTGTGGCAGCATCATTATTGTGGCTATCCCATGCTAGCCGCATGAAGTCCTGCAGCTGCTGACGAGCATCCTCCAAAGTCAGCAAACGTACGTCAACCAAGTGTGGCAACATATCTTCTGCATAGGTTGGGGAAAAGTGTGCCGCTGGCCATAGAAGATCGGCAGCATGGCTGAGATCGCTAGCTGGGGCATCCTTCTCACAGAGATTCACCAGAAGAAGGGGTCGCACCCATACCATCTCTCTTCCTCCCGGCTGTTGGGTAGACTGCACGAGTTCCGCAAACAAGACCCAGCAATCAGCATTCAGCTGGTAAATCGGTCGTGGTTCGATGAGTTGCGAAACCGGCTCGGTCGATCCTGCTGTCGACAAAGAGTCATATACAGCCTCCTGTGAGGTTAAGCATCGACTGGGCAGTTGAGGTAGCATTGTTAACAAATAGGGATGGTAGCTATTGTAATCGATCGAGCTAGACTGACCTGTCCAAATGTTACCTTCTCTAGCAATAATTCCCGAGCTTCCACATAGGTTCTAAGTATAGAAATCTCTCCGATGGGACTTACAGAGGGGTGGCCGAGGGGGAGTTGGCCGAGGGATAAGGGATGCGGTCGTGATAGGACTCCCTCCATACCTGCAGGAAAACATCGGCGATGGTATCCATGTCTTCGCGCAGCAGACCCGACTCCGCCAATTGGCCATCCTGCCACCGACTGCGAAAAATGCTGAGGATGGTTTTACGGGCCTCCTCCAAAGTAGGCCTATCTAAATCTCCTGATAGGGTTTTGCGCAAGCTGCGCAGGGCAGCCTCGCAGGCATCGGCCAGCATTACCACCCCAGTTTCGCGGGTTTGGGGAATGGGACCTTCATACCGAAACGGCGACTCATCAAAAGGCACATCTTGGGATGCTTGGAGTTTGGCCTGATGGAGAAAGAAGGCTACTCGAATGGTACCTTGATGTTCTGGAATAAAGGCGCGGATAGCCGTGGGCAAACGATATTGACGAGCCAGCTTGAGACCATCCCTGACATGATCGATGATAATTTCTGCACTTTTGTAAGGATCGTTAATTTCATCGTGGAGATTCGGCCCCCCCATTTGATTCTCGATAAAGTATTGTGCCTGGGGCATTTTGCCGATGTCGTGATATAGGGTTCCTGTGCGGACTAACTCTGCATTAAGTTTGAGTTTTTGGGCAGCTCGCTCCGCTAAAGAGGCGACAAATAGCGTGTGCTGATAAGTACCTGGAGCCTCCTCCGCTAGACGCCGCAATAGCGGTCGGTTGGGGTTAGCTAGTTCTGCTAGCCGAATGGGGGTCACCAGATCGAAGAGGGGTTCGAGATTAGGGCTTGCCCCTAGGGCTGCTATGCTCCATAGCAGCCCAGAACCACCTGCTATGGCCGCTGCGGTCCAGCTGATAGGATTGCCCAAGGCCAAAGGGACAATGGCATAGGCAAATGCCTGCGTGAAAGCGGCCCCTCCCCCCAAGAGCGCTAACTCTTCCCGCGATCGCAATCTCGGAGCTACGACACAGGCAAGCATACTACCCGCCAAAATTGGAAATAGGCCGGGAACTAGAGCCGTGTAACCCATGCCAGTGGCCAAGGGCAAAAGCGCCGAGGCAGCCCCCACCAGTAAGAGTCCCATCCAACCGCCGTAATAGCTCCCCCCAAGTAACCCCACAGCCGGTAGCGATGTAGAAGGCAGTCCTAAACCGATGGCTGTGGGAGCTACAGTACTGAGGAGTAACAGCAACAGGCAGCGATCGCGGGTGCGTAGGTTGGGACGAATCAATGACTGGAGGGGAACCAATAGGACAAGCACACCCACCATGACACCACTGACTTTGAGCAGTCCCCAGAGGTTGACGCGCCGTTGGGCAAGTTTGTAATGATCTAAGACATCAAAGGTAGATTGGGTAATGTGTTCCCCTGGCAAAACAATGGTCTGACCGGCCTTCATATGAATGAGCTCCGGTTCAACATTTGCCAACCTGCTTTGCACCTGTGCTTCTATTTTTTGGAGATCGAGCTCTAAGTTGGGTTGCATCACATTAAGTAACACGGGACCTAAACCTGTCGAAATCTCGGAGGGCAAGGTTTCAAGCTGGGCCAATACTCCTTGACGCCTGACATCTTCGGGTAACCCTTCCGCAATACCCATCGCCTGAATGCGCCTTAATATAATCGGCAATGCCTGTTGCACAGAGTTCCACTCTGCCTCTGACCATGTATATAGCTGCTTGGACCAAGGGGAAAGTTCTGCTTGGCGTCTGCGGTAACGCTGTTGAGCCGCTTCAATTTGAGCGAGGGTAAGAGCAACTGCCCCAGTTTCAACCGTTGTGGAGTCTGGGAGCTGCTTGAGAAGTTGCTGCAGTTCCCCAATAGCTTGCAGGGTTGCAAAGTCTGAGGAAGCAGTTGAGGAGTCCCCTCGAAGAGCAGCTTGCATACTGGCCCACTCAGCGGGGGAGAGCTGCTGCAAAAAGGTTTGGGTATCAGCGGACAGAATTGTGGTGGCAACAAAAGTGGATGGTTCTCTATTGCTCCTCAGTCTGTTGGCTTGGGCGACACGCTGCTGCAATTCAGAATTCATAGCGGCATTTGCTTTCGAATCGATGCGCACGAATTGCTGGGTGGAGTCCCGCACGCGGGCACGTTTTTCAGCTGTCGCTTGCGTGTCTTCGATGTTGGCACCGAAAGGGGCCACAATTTCCTCAGAGGCAACTCGTCCCACCGTTAAGCGTGGCTCGTTATAAAATCTAATGCCGTGGGCAGCCGTCAGCAGCAAGACCGCAATTGCATAGCTAGCCCCATGTTTTATCCAGGGAAACAGGGCGACTAGTCGAGCAGCGCGATCGGAGTTTAGCCCTATAAATGGAGTCCAAGGGCGATTTGCCTTGGGAGCCCTTTGACTAGGGGAAGGTGAGTCCATACAGTCTGGTTGAAAGATTGTCCTGTTGGCAGATGAGAGGCTGCAATCGCAGTGGGAAGTCTAGCAAGGAAAAATTACTCTCATAAAGACCCGACAGAAGGAGGTAACTGACCATGCTGGATGCCTCTACAGCTGAGGGGGAAGATTAGGGAGCGATCGCCGGGTTGGAATCTATCTGCGGGTTAGCAGCCATAGCGGCCCCCACCCCCATGGAAACAGAGGCGTCTCTGAGGGCTTCCGCCGGAGATTTGGTATGGGGCCAGGCAAACGCATGGCGGAAAGCAGCCGCTTGGCAATATTGCAACTGTTCGAAATCGATAATATCCAGCGTCAGCAGGTTTTCGTACTCGAAAGGAAGGCGCACGTTATGCAAACCAGCATTATCCGTGCAAATGGAAATGTCCACACCCGCATCAAAACAGCGCTGAAACACCTCTTTGAGGGGGGCAAGGGAGTGGAGCGTACCCGTTTTGAGATAGGTGGTGGGACAAACCTCTAAGCATTGATTGCGGCGGGCAACCTCCGGCAGCAGATCGGGGTGTAACAAAGGGATCTGAATCCCGTGGCCGATTCGGGAGACGTAGGGAAGCAGATCGGGGTAGCAGCCATCAGGAGTTTCGTACAAATGGGCGGTGGTCTTTAGCCCGCTGGCTAGAGCATAGCGATAAAGCTCCACCCATTCATGCATTCGATCGCGATAGGCTTTATCCCCGCCAGCCAGATCGATGGCGCACACCGAAGGATATTGGATGGCAGCCTCTACGATGGCCCGATTAACGGTCTCTGATAGCCGAGAATGGAGACAAAGGATTTGACGGGTCACAATCGGGTAATCGGTTTGGGCGATCGCCTTTGACACCACCTCAATCACCTGGTGCATCTGCAGCAGGCGGTCTGTTTCATCCAAACTAGGGTCAGTACGTAGATAGGGGGTATAGCGAATTTCTAGGTAGGCCAGATCTTCAAAGACATAAGCCCCGCGCAGCAGCCGATAAATGAAATAGGGGAGAGCGTCTAAGGTTTGAACGCTCTCCACCAGCGAGTGGAGTTCTAGGTATTCGTCTAGGGTGCTGCGGGGGCGGGTGTAAAACGCCTCAAAAGGGGGATATTCGGGGTAAGTGTCGGCCAGGGAAAATTTGTTGCGCCTGAGATAACGCCACAGTATTCGGGGGACAACAGACCCCCCTAGGTGGCGATGCAATTCGGCATGGAGGGCCATTAGACCTGCCTCCCAAAGGGTATAGAGGAGTGATAATTCTGGTTGTGGAGTCTAGAGAAGGAGCCTATACACTGGACGGTGCAAACTTGGATGAGTTTTGCCCGGCCGCTATACCGATCGCTTCTGAGACTGTCGCTCAATCCTAAGTTTTCAAAGTTTGTCCAATCGTAGCTCAAGCCCCCCCGTAACGCCTGCATGTATTCCCGCACAATTCGTCCGCTGTTATTTCGCATCGATCCGGAAACCCTGCACCGTTGGGCAATCGGTCGAGCTCGCTGGTTTGCCCTCAATCCTGGGATGCGACCTCTTCTTGGGGGGCTGGCGGCTCCCACAGATGACAGACTCAGGCAAACATTGTGGGGCCTAACGTTCGAACACCCCGTGGGACTGGCGGCGGGCTTCGATAAGAACGCAGAAGCAATCGCCACCTGGCCCGAGATTGGCTTTGCCTTTGCGGAGGTGGGCACCATCACCGCCCATCCCCAATCCGGGAACCCCCGACCGCGATTATTTCGGTTGCCGGCTGACGAGGCTGTGATTAACCGTTACGGATTCAATAACCAAGGGGCGGCAGCAGTTGCGGAGCGCTTAGCCACCGATCCTCCCAGCCCCGCTGAAATCCCGGTGGGGATCAATTTGGGCAAATCGAAAGTTACGCCTCTAGAAGAAGCTGCCACAGACTATCTCACTAGCTTTCAAAAGCTGTATCCCTTCGGGGATTATTTTGCGATCAACGTAAGTTCCCCCAACACCCCTGGTTTGAGACAGCTGCAGTCGCAGGACAATCTGGACCGCATTATGACGTTGCTGCAAAAGCATAACCGCGACAATAAACCCCTATTGATAAAAATCGCCCCAGATTTAGATTGGTCCCAACTGGATGAAGTGTTGGAATTTGCGCTAAACAAACCTGTTGATGGCATCATTGCCACCAACACTACTCTGGGAAGAGAGGGGTTAAAGACAGCGGCGATCGCGCAAGAGGCAGGGGGATTAAGCGGTCCTCCAGTACGCTCTAAATCCACAGAAATAGTGCGCTACATCTATCAGCAAACTCAGGGGAAGCTGCCCATTATTGGGGTAGGGGGAATCGATTCTACAGAGACCGCCTGGGAGAAAATCGCAGCAGGGGCCAGCCTGATTCAGCTCTATACGGGGTTAGTGTACAAAGGGCCTGGATTACCTAGTCAAATTGTGAAGGGACTGTTGGCCAAGTTGGAGGCTACTGGGTTTGCAACTATTGCTGAAGCAGTAGGATGCGATGCCACTTGAGTTGGCTATGCTAGTCCGCAAACAGGTGTACCTGTTGGTTGAGAGACAAGATTGCGCGCATTTGAATTGCTTAACAGTTGGGTCTAACCAGGTGAGTCAAAGACAATGAAAGAATCGGCGCTAAAGGCACTGCAAGCACTGAAAGTCGCCCTCGGAGCCGCGTGGGCGGATGGGGAATTACAGCCGGAGGAACTTTCCCCCCTCCATAACATCGTAGATGAGCTGGGGCTGGCTTCCCACCCCGATGTACGTCTGTTGTTGGAGACTCCGGTGCCAGCCTTGACCTACCGTCGTTACCTGCAAGAGTACTTGGTCAGTCATCCCACCCGCGAGGAACGCCAATTTCTACTCGAAATCCTTACCCGAGTGATATATGCGGACAATACAGTTTCCATTGAAGAGGGCTATATTTTGGGGGAACTCAACGATTTGCTGAATGACATGCCCTCCGAATCCTCGATTGAGGAAGAAGATGCCCAACGGTTTCGCAATGTGTTTGGTCGGCTATTTCGGCGAAGTGCTTAGGTGTAGTTGACAACTTTAGTTGAGTCATCCAGATAACGTTACGATTCGCTTGTCAAAAAAATCTGGCCTGAATCAATCTACTGGAGTTGAGTTATTGGATTGGGAGAAACAGCCATTCACGGGGACCAGAGGGGATAGTTCGATTGACTATCTGTTTCGCACCACTCAACAGAGCTTGGTGGAGTACAGTCTCATGGCTGATAACAAAGCCAATATCATGATCGCAGCCTCCTCGATCGTGTTGTCAATCTCCATTAGTCAAGCAGATAATTTAGTCTACAAATTACCTCTGCTTATTATTTGCGTGTCTTCTCTAGTAGCGCTGATGTTAGCAATTTTGGCGGTTTTACCCACCATGTCCTACCCCAAAGACAAGCAGGGTAAACCAAATAGACACTCACCCTTTTTTAACTTGCTTTACTTTGGCCATTTCTCTCGATTACCTCAGCAAGTGTTCGAGCAAGAACTAGAGAAAATGACACAATCAGACTCGAAACTCTATTCTACAATCGCAAAAGATATTTACTCCCATGGACAGGTTCTAGCCCAAAAGAAATACTTCTACTTGCGTTGGAGTTATATCGCCTTTCTGGCTGGAGCAGCTATTGCAGCATTCGCCTTTGTTATAAATGTCATCCTCGGAATGATTTAGCTTCTTGTCTCAGTACCGATTATTACTTCTCAAGTTGCTCGCAACATCTCATTTCACAAGGACTCTCAGTCAGCATAGATTTATTTATATTATCTGAGATGGCCAGTACTATAACTATCTATCAAGCCATCGCAAGATCGTTTCTGCTGTCTGCGAAGTTTTTTCTAAATGGGGCACGTGACCGCAGTCCTCAATCCAAACTAATTGGCTCTTTTCAATTGCTCGTTCAAATTTCTTCGCATCATCTATACCTAGAATCCGATCTTGTTCTCCCCAAAGCACCAGGGTAGGAACCTTCACATGCTTTATCTGCTCCGATAAAAATGTGTATCCGCCGCTTTTCGTGAAGGCAATCGTCGCCCGCCGCCATCCTTCGCATTCCAGGTGCAATGCTGCACAAGTGGCCGCATCTTGAGAGGCAAAGCTGCAATTCTCATAGGCCAATCGGCTAATGCGATTGCGCACCCAAGAGTTGCGCAGTACCTCTGTAGCAATCCAATCCAGCGGAGGTACCATCAGCTTAGTTTCCGGTCCCCCTTTGGCAAACCCCGCACTATCTAATAGGATCAGGAGATCGACTGCTTCTGGGTAGGCTAGTGCAAAATCAATTGCCGCTGCCCCCCCCATCGAGGCTCCCGCTAGGACGACAGGACGGGCGATCGCCTGCTGCCAAAATGCATGCAGGTGGGAACGAATTTCGGTGGGGGAAAAGGAGAGATCCTCCGGTCGTTGCGTAAACCCAAATCCCAGCAGATCCACCGCCCAAGTTTCGTGATGGCACGCCAAAAAGGGGAGCAGGCGACGGTACTCGAAGACAGAGCTATCGAACCCATGTAGCAATAGCACGGGAGTTCCTTGCCCCTGCTGCACAAACGTTGTCGCGATGGGATCGCTGCTAAAGGGGGTCATAATTTTAGTCTGCCGAATCGACTCAGCTACTGCGATGGAAGTGGCTTCAGTTAATGCTTGAGCGCTGGCAGAAAGAGTAAAGGGGTAGGCAGAGAGCTGGGTCCGAGAATTCACGTGGTTGCTGGGGAGAATCTGCAGCTCATCCTAAGTCAATTCGGCCATTAAATTTGAGATTGCCCGAGAGAAGCATCAATAAATAGGGCCCTGCAGAAAAAGGATGTAGGCTAAGCCGTCGCCAGCTCGGAAATACTCTCCAGCAGCAGCGCTACTTTTTGCAAATCTTTGATCCCCGGTGTTATCTCCACTCCGCTGGACACATCAATTCCATTGGGGTTAAGGGCCGCGATCGCCTCTTTCACATTCTCAGGGGTTAGTCCCCCCGCTAGTAACCAAGGACGATCGGGGGCAAAGCCTCGCAATAATGTCCAATCCGCCTTGAGGCCCGTTCCTCCTGCCTGTTGGGGATGATAGGCATCAATCAGATAGGCATCGACAACATTTCGATACCGTAACAAATGCTCGAGTTCGATCGCCTGTTTGAGACGCAACGCTTTTACAATCTTTTGCTTTACAAGCACTCCCCGCAAGTTGCGACAGTATTCCACCGATTCATTGCCATGCAATTGCACTCCACTGAGCCCCGCGTACTGGACGGTGGCGGCTACTTGCTCCGATGCCTCATCCACAAACACCCCGATGGTTTCTACCCCTGCGGGTAGCGAGGCAACAATCTCCCGAATCCGCTCTGGAGGGAGGAATCGCTTGGATCGGGAAGTACAAATGAAACCAATGGCACATTTCCCCTCCAGACCGTGTTGCAGGAATGCTTGGGCGATCGCGCGTCCCTGTTCCACCTGGGTAATACCGCAAATTTTGACAAACATCCGGTCTATTTCCGTTCGGGATGCAGGTTGACCCGGTGATCGATGCAGTCTAGGCGGTTAATGGCCCGTACCATCTGCCAAAGGCGACCGAAATTCCGCTGATTAAAGTGCATCACCAGACGGGGTAAAGACTCGGTTTCATCGCCAAACTCTGGAGGCAGCGGTCCAGATTTTTCAATCTTCCCAGAAAGGAGAATATCACCAAACTTTTCGTTCAACTCCGTTACAGATGCATCCGTCAGCTCGTTATTGAGGCGCAACACCAACAACTCGCCGACGTAGCGATCGCTGTGGAAGGTGCGGTAAAAGTCGGTGATGGCCTCGCAGGCAGTGGAGATGTCATCCGTAATCGTGTAGATCTCGATATCTTCAGGACTGACCAACCCTCTGGCCAGCAGGTTGGAACGAATGTAAGCATCCCAATCGTGCCAGTAGCGGCCTCCAGGGCGATCGACTAGCACCAGCGGCATGAGCTGGGCTTTCCCCGTTTGCATCAACGTTAGGGTTTCGAATCCTTCATCCTGCGTGCCAAAGCCGCCTGGGAAGAGCACCACAGCGTCAGATTCTTTGAGGAAAAATAGCTTGCGGATAAAGAAATATTTGAAATTAATCTCGCGATCGCTGGCTGCGATGATGGGATTCGATTCCTGTTCGAACGGTAGTTGAATGTTGAGACCAAAGGATTTTTCTAACCCCGCCCCCTTGTTTCCCGCCTCCATGATGCCTCCCCCCCCACCAGTCATCACTGCAAAACCCTGACGGGTAATGCACTGGGCAAAGGCATAAGCGTGTTGGAATTCTGGAGAGCTTTCGGGGGATCTAGCCGAACCAAAAATTGCAACTTTGCGAGTGTGGCGGTGGGCTTCGAAGGACCGATAACCCGATTCCATGTCTCGCAAAGTTGACAGCAGAATCTTGACATCTAGACGGGTCAGGTCGAGATGACCGATTTGTACGAGGGCCTGCAAAATCCCGATCCAAACATCGTTGTTGGACCTGTCCTCCATTTGCTGGAGCAACTGATCGCAGGCGAGTAACGTTTCAGAGGTAAATTCGCTCAAGGAAGGCTAGCGCGATCGCTATGCGTCGATGTGCTTCTCTAGAGTACTGGCCAAGGTTGCCTTGGGTACAGCACCGACCACCACGTCAACTTTTTGACCGCCCTTGAACACCATCAGGGTGGGGATGCTGCGAATACCGTACTCGCTGGCCACTTTGGGGTTCTCGTCAGTGTTCATTTTGACGACTTTTACTTTGCCGTCATATTGCTCGGCAATTTCTTGCACAACAGGTGCAACCATGCGGCAGGGGCCGCACCAGGGAGCCCAAAAATCTACGAGGACAGGTAGGTCGCTACCAATTACTTCTGTTTCAAAGCTGTCATCTTTTACGTCAACGGCTCCCGACATAGACGGCAAACTCCTATCAAATGTCAATCTATTCGGCTGCCATAATATCACAGGGATTTTTCCTGCTTTCCCCTTATGACAAGGGAGCTACTGCTTTTGAGGGGTAAAGGTTACAAGAATTAATCCTAGCCTTAGATTTGTATCGCTATTGCAAGCCAGCTTAAGCTCCATCTTGCGCTTAAGTGACAAGCGATTACGCAGTCTCAGCTGCATCGCCATCACTCCTATTGTCCTCAAGGCAACCTTCCCTTTCAGCTTGTTCGCCCGCCTGTTTTTCCTCCTCAACAATCGCAGCGATGTCGTCCTTTTTTTTGTCCTGGCTAGCTCGTTTGTTGTGTCCTGTTAGCGAAAGCCACATCAGCTGAGCGCTGTATGCAAACAGTCCGATCGTAACCATCGAAAACATGAAAGCCATTAACCCGATCGAGCCCACCAGCATGTAACGCACCCCAATGGAAATACTGCGGGCAAGAGGTGACCCATCCACCGCGATGGGGGGGAGATTTTTAACAATCGACTGCAGCAGGCGAATGAAGAGGTATGCCATCCCCCCTGAAATGGCTGTCCCCGTGACCACCTTGAAAAATCCAGGGTCTGACTGAGCAGAAGGAGAGGGGGTTGGGTTAGTCATGGCACAGAATAGAGTTCATACAGATAGAGTCTGGGAATTCGCGCGATCGGGCAACTGATTGAAGAAATGCAATGTCCAACCATAATATTTCCAAGCATGCCCCTCAATTTTAGGTTGGAATTAGAATAAGCAATCTCCGAAACTATCACCCCTGCTCCCTATGGTTCGCCGTCGCAAACAGACCCACTACCAAGTGCTAGAAGTCTCGGCTAATGCGTCCTTCGTCGAGATCAAGCTGTCATATCGGCGGCTGGTGAAACGGCATCATCCAGACGCTCAAGCGAGTCCTCTTGATGTGGCTGCCAGTGCGGAAAAAATTCGCAAAATCAATGCGGCCTACGAAGTTCTCAAACATCACGACTCCCGCAAAGACTACGACGCTCAACTGAAGCCGGCCCCCGATCTTGCCTCCCGCATGCAGTCGGCGATGGAAATGCAACATCAACCCACCGCCAGCGATGAAGAGTTGGCCCGACAGGCTTGGTTGAAACAGGTGTACACTCCTGTCAATCGCCAATTGGGTGGAATATTGCGATCGCTTAAATCAGAGATTGTGGCCCTATCCGCCGATCCCTACGACGACGAACTGGTGGGGAACTTTGCGGCATACGTTGGAACTTGCCAAACTAAATTTGCCAAAGCCGAGAAGCTGTTTCGCAAGCAACCCAACCCCAGCACCCTGGCAGGGGTGGCATCCAGCCTTTACTACTGCATGAGTCAGTTAGGAGATGCTTTAGACGAATTAAAGTATTTCTCCCTCAACTTTGACGATCGCCACCTGCACACCGGCCAAGAATTATTCCGCATTGCCCAAAGACTGCGCCAAGAGGCTGCTGACAAACTGAAGGAATCGAACGGTCACTAAAGAATAACCGCTCCAGACTTGAATTAGTGGGTTAGAACCGATCGTTTGCTGGCACAGTGAAATGTATAGGCCAATGCTGCAGCATTTGTGCCACTGGATTGACTAGGGACAGAACTATGGACATTGGTGTTCCCAAAGAAATTAAGGATCGAGAGTTTCGGGTGGGGCTGAGTCCTGCCAGCGTAAGGGCATTAAGCCATTCCGGTCATTCTGTTCTGGTGGAAACCGACGCTGGTCTGGGATCGGGGTTTAGCGATCGCGACTACAAAGCAGCCGGAGCCCAAATCGCAACGGCTGCCGCTGACGCCTGGGATCGCGAGTTAGTGGTTAAAGTCAAAGAGCCGTTGCCCGCCGAGTATCCTCTGATGAAATCGGGGCAACTGTTATTTACCTACCTGCATTTGGCTGCCTCTCGATCGCTGACGGAGAAGCTCATGAGTAGCGGCGTGACCGCCGTAGCCTACGAGTCTGTAGAAGATAGGGGCAGCCTACCACTGCTGATCCCCATGAGCATTATTGCGGGTCGTCTTTCCATCCAAATCGGGGTGCGATATCTAGAACGCCAGGAGGGGGGACGGGGAATTTTGTTAGGAGGAATTCCAGGGGTGCCGCCGGGGCAAGTGGTCATTTTGGGGGGAGGTGTGGTGGGCACCGAGGCGGCTCGGATGGCGATTGGCATGGGGGCGCGGGTACAAATACTGGATATTAACGTGAACCGTTTGGGGGAACTGGAATCGCTATTTGGGTCGCGGGTAGAGCTGCTGTACAGCACCGTAGCTCAGATTGAGGATGTGGTCCCCCAAGCAGACCTGTTGGTGGGGGCCGTGTTGATTCCTGGGAAAAAAGCCCCCCATCTGGTGAAGGGGGAAACGGTGGCCAAGATGGCGGCTGGCTCGGCGATCGTCGATGTAGCGGTGGATCAAGGGGGCTGTATCGAAACCACTCGTCCCACCTCCCACACCAACCCCACCTACGTCGAATCGGGGGTGATTCATTACGGCGTGCCCAACATGCCTGGTTCGGTGCCTCGGACGGCAACCCAGGCACTGAATAACAGCACGCTACCCTACACTCTGAAGCTGGCGGATGGGGGGCTGGAGGCGATCGAGCAGGATCCCGGTCTACAAACGGGGCTAAACGTCCATGCAGGAAAGCTAGTGCATCCCGCCGTTTGCGACGTATTTCCCGATCTGGCTTAAGCGATCGCGCAGGCAAGGCCGATTATTAATCTCGAACAAATGAGTCTGATATCTATCCAACAGGCAGTATGGTCATTCAGAAGGTCGATCGCTGGCGCAGCGAAACCCGGCAAAGATTTGCCGTACCCAAGGGTGATACCAATTGCGGAATGAGGTGCGAATAGACCAGGGATAGGTGGCCCAACTGCCCCCCTTCAATACGCGATGCTGGCGATCGAAGTAGGCTTGTGAATAGCCTCGATAGGGGTAGTACTGGAAGCTGGGAAAACCATCAAACCAACTGTTGGTCCATTCCCACACGTTGCCCAACATGTCTTGGCAACCGTAGGCACTAGTTCCAGCTAAGGACGCTGTTACGGATGTCGTACCCCTGTGGCAATGGGAAAGATTGCAGTGGCGATCGCTCCCAGTCAAATCACTCGAGTCTCCCCATGGATAAAGACGCTTCGTCCTCAAACCGTTATCCCAACTGGCGGCCTTTTCCCATTCGGCTTCGGTGGGCAATCGTTTACCGACGTATCTGGCATACGCCTCTGCCTCGTAATAACTCACTCCGCAAACCGGATGGGTCCCAAACTCTTGCCCCTCTCTCCAATAGCGTGGCCCTTTAATGGAGGTACCAAATTCTGAGGATGACTGCAGCCAGCTCCAGCCTTCCGGCGACCACCAGTCGGAGTGTTGGTACCCTCCAGCCTCAATGAAACTCCCAAAATGCGCTTGAGTAACGGGATAGCGATCGAGCCAGAATGTTGGCAAATTGCGACGATGACGACCTTGCTCGTTGTCCAGGGCAAAGGGGCGATCGCATCCCATGACAAACTCTCCCGCTGGAATCTCCACCATCTCGCTCTGTACTCGGCTTGTGCTGACCGGCTGGGAGGGAATATCGGGATACTGTTGCAGCGCTAAGACTAGCGCCGCGGTCTCGGCATGTTGGCATTCGTGCTGCAGGATGAAATACCACAGCCGCTGTTGCTCGAGAAGTTTGGCTTTTTCCAAATACTCAAACGTGCGCTGCCGCACCTCTTGCAGGTAGGCAAGCAGATCGGTCAAGGGTGGCAGTAGGCAGCGCTCTTGTTTCGGCAACCCATCTGCCAGTAGCAACTGACGGTAGTTTGGGTGGCTATCCGGCTGACCGTCACAGGTTTCCAACAACCACATTGACTCGGTCATGGCGATATGTCCCAAGTGCCAGCCAATGGGACTAAAGTCCGGATGAGGTTGATAACAGAGGGTGGAGCGATCGAGATCTCCAAAAATCTGTAGCGTTAACTGGCGAGCATGCTGAAACTGCTGGCGAAAAAACGATCGCAAATCGCAATTCGATAATGCACTATTCACAAATCCACTTTTCAGTAACTCATTGCGATCGTCGTCCCTCGGGGCTTCAGAGGTATTGAATGTCGATCTCAAAGTCTTTTCCTACAGTGAGGATGCTTGCTTCGTTGCATGTTAACCAATTGCCCGCAAACATGGGCTCTGAAGCAATCGCCACCGA
Source organism: Synechococcus sp. (assembly GCA_051439605.1). GTDB lineage: Bacteria > Cyanobacteriota > Cyanobacteriia > Thermostichales > PCC-7336 > PCC-7336. The sequence continues at coordinate 161,199 of JBFRWN010000032.1, read as the reverse complement.
GTTTGGCCAGAGGGGATCGTCACGCAACCAATAGAGCGAGGGGGCTGGACCTTGGCGTGCATAGCGACAAGTTACCAGCTGAGAGCCATCGGTCACCATCAGGTTGAGATAGATGGGGATCGACTGGGGGGCAGCGAGTTCTGTCACCACCTGCAAGGTTTCTGCCACCGCTTCCGTCAGCGAGAGCGCAGGATTTTGGTCGAGGCGATCGCACAGGAGGGCAAACAGATGTTCCGAGTCGGTCGTCCCCTGAATCGATTGATAAGCCCGATCGCTGAGCAGATTGCGGATCGGACGATAAAGGGTATTGCGGAAATCCTCAATGAATCCATTATGGACAAACAGGAGGCGATCGCTGGTAAACGGATGGGTATTGCCCAGATTCACCGCCAAACCAGGGGTGGCGCTGCGCACGTTGGCGATCGTGCAGTGGGTTTCGATATACCGACACAGGTGAGGGAAGTTAGTGTCGTTCCAGATGGGCAAGACATTCCTATAGATATAGGGCAATGCCTGCGGCTGGTCTGCATGATACCAACCCATACCAAATCCATCTGCATTCAGCAGGGCGGTACGCAATTCTTTGGGTTGATAACTTTGAACGATGAGGGAATGCTCGGGCTTAACCAATAGATGTTCCAGTTGGATGGGCTGTCCGAGATAGCCAAAGATGCGACACATGTGCTGAGGGAGCGGATTTTTTAGATGTTCTCAGAATAACCTCCTACATTGATTGCCATGTAGGCCAAAATCCGATTTGTCCTGAATACCTGACTGAGGACAATGCAGTCCATTCAATTCAAGGACTCGGTCTACTCATGTCAATGAATTTGGGGCGGGCGTACGCAGTCAACCCCTTCCAGCGCCCAGAAGGACGTTTTCCAATGCTAAAACGGTATTCAGTACCCGCTTTGTTGGCGAACTTCAATCAGGTCCGAGGAGCTTAACATTGCCAGAAAGTCCCGAGCCCACCAGCTTAGATGCCTACATTGCAGCCGTTGAGACACTGTTTGAGGGGGGTCGCTACAGAGATGCGCTAGCAACAATCTCAACTGCCCTCGAACAGCATCCCGACAACCCCGATCTTCTACTGTGGCAGGCGATCGCCACCAACGCAGTCGGCCAAACAGAGGAGGCCATTTCAATGGTCACTCCCCTAAAAATTAGCGGAGACCTCGAAACCCGTCAAAAAGCTCGCTACCTAGCTCAAATTTGGAGTGCACCCAGCCTGAATCGCCCTAAAGAGTGGAAAGTCAACATGGCGGATTTCAGCCAAATCGACAGCGGCTTTTCGACGGTTTATGTAGCAGCCAACCCCTTAAACGAAGATCGCTCGGCCAAAAAGAGCAAGAAGAAATTCCCTCTGTATCCTTCTGGCCAACTAAAATTTTGGCCAACCGTCCTTTCAATCGGAGCGATCGCGATCGCTATCTCCTGTACGTTAATCGTCTCGATCCATTAACAACCTCGATTGTTGTGAATTTTTGACTGGGGGACAGTGGATCGTGTTTCGTCATGGGGACAAGCTCGCACAATAACCTCGGCGGCTTGACAGCCTCCATATGTCAGCGTGCCCTAACCGATTTTTAATTGAACTCGATGTCGAATTCTTCACAACAGTCCTTACAGGATCGCTCAAACGCCTAATAAAAAAGAGCCTGGACCGATTAGAGCCCTTACCTGGGAAGACAAAGGTCCTTTGGCACACGGCGAAAAAGCGAAAACAATCAAGATTAAGACAAGAAAGAATAATGTGTTTTGTAACACTTGCTACTTTTTTTCTGAACGGGGTAAGATCTAAACCGTAAGGACGTCGCATCAATACTTCGTAATTTGAGGTTTTCCCGATGACTGTTTCCGCAAACACCCGTCGATTGATGATGCTTGGTCGCGCCCGCGCCAAAAATCGTCAGCAATCTTTGCTCAGCCGGTCAGCTACAAATGTTGGTCTGTCTCCTAATCAAATTGATTACTGGGGCCACATTCAGGGCAAGGTTCAACCTACTTTTCGGCATGACTACGCTCGCAGTCAATCTGCGCTGAGCTAGATATCCGGCAAGCACCCTCCCCGTGGTTTGATGCGTCAATGAAATCTCCCATCCCACCCGAGTACGGGTGGGATTTTTGTCTCTTTAGCGATTGTGGAGCCTCAACCGGGCAAAAACCGTCCCGTTGTTTGCCCTCAAAGAATGAGCTGAACCGATATAACGGGGCCGTCAGAAAGCCCAGACAATTGAGGTTCGAGGCTTTGAAAACGTGTCCAGCACTGTTGCTCTCTTGCTTGTGAGTTCCCCACTGTTCATTGACGATTTCCATCAGCTCCATCTCATCCAAACTGCCAGCGATGATTCAGAGATGGTCAATATCTTGCACGTCGATGTCGTCCGGCTCTGGCATAGCTTGCTACGCTTGAAACTGCCGAACCCCTATCATTGTGAAATGCTCGCTGTTTGATTACTCCGAAATGAATTCTATGACTTCTTTCCACCACTGTAATTCTGCTGCGATCGGAATCTCATTGTGTCTTGCATTCTCAAACAGCCAGAGCTTCTTTTTTGCAGTCAGGGAATCATAAAGCTTCTTACCGTGCTGTACCGGAATAACCTCATCGTCTTCTGCCAATATGACAGCGATATTCCCTTCAAATTGTCGAAGATTATCAATATTGTTGTACTTATCCAGTACTAACCAGCGAGCCGGAAAATACCAGTAGTGCGTTTGTGCCAAACTCGGTAATGAATCCCACGGCAGAAGCAGAACCATCCCTCTTAAAGGGATATCCATTTTACTAACCGCACCGGAAACGACGCCACCGCCCAGTGACTCACCCCAAACGTAAAGCGGCTCTCCAAACGCCTGATAGGCAAGCCGAATAGTTTCGAGCGCATCCTTTACCAACAGGTCTTCACTGGGGTGTCCAGCTCGACCTCCATAGCCAGGATACTCAGCCAAAATAACCCGTAAACCGAGGGGTGATAGCGCTTTGACATAGAACTCACGATGATAAGCTGTGCCGGCATTGCCATGAAAGACAATGACGGTTCCCTTCGCTTCAGCCGATCTCTCAGAACCGATAAATCCACGATACTGTTCAAACGAAGGCCAATAACGCAAGCCCCCATCAAGTAAACGCTCTTCTGACAATCGAAACTCGCTAGGCAGATAGAGCAATTTTCGCTGAAATATAAAAGCGATCGAGAACAAAGCTACATAGCCAATCAGAACATATAAAAATATTCTCCAGATCATTTGAAGGGCCACTCTTGTTACAAGCAAAAGGTTAAAATCTGGGGAGCGTTTAACGCTTTAGGTAACAGGGTTGGAGGAGCAACAGGGTTCACGTTTGCACACCAAGAATCTTAGTCATAGGAAACGATTCAAAGTGATACCCCATCTGTTGGACCCAGAGCCGTACCAAGGGTTTCAAGCCGTAAAGAAGGGGATGAAGTCATTCACCAGTTGTCTGGAGTTTACCAATTGCTAGCCAAAATCCTTTATAGCTGTGGTTGAAGAATGACTGAAGCTTGGAGGCTATGGGTCAAGATATTGATTTTCCCAACAGCAAATCAAAGTATTAGATGCGAAAGGGCACAAAAGCAGAGCAAACATGCTGCCCTCAACAGCCATGTAACCCTAAAAAAACAGCTTTAATACATTGAGCGATTTGACGATCGCCATAATTACCGTTCTTGAGGCATCTCCATTCCCTCAGGGGGAATAAACTCCAATGTTTGTCCCATCAACACCATCGTGCTGCTGGTATTTTCCTCAAATCCAATCCGACGATAAAAATCCTGTTGATAGGTGGAAAACAGATACACTCGCTCCACCCTCTGCATATCCGGATGCGCAATCAGGGTTTCAACTAACTTGCGACCTAACCCCTGCTTGCGATAATCCCCATCAACCACCACATCCCACAACACCGCACGGTAAATCCCGTCAGAGGTGGCGCGGGCAAACCCAATCAGGCGATCGCCATCCCAAACCGTGACCACCGGATGGCTGTGGGCCACAGCAACCTCTAAATCTTCTCGACAGCGATCGCTGGCCCAAAATGCATTGCGGCGAAATAACTCTAGCAGTTGGTCGTAATCAACATCCCCAGCGTTCACAGAAAAGCGAATACGGCGGTTGTCGGGCTGGGAGCGATTGCCCGCACTCGCTTGCACCATCTTCAAACTGAGTTCAAAATCGTGCGCCACGCGTTGCCTACTTACGTCTTCAGCGTTCTAGGGTTTGCCACCAACCACAGCCTTCGCCAACGAGAAACCCGATCCAATTAACCCAATGGCCAAAACAACGGTTGGCACTATAGGTTAACAGGTCTCAAGCATTTGTGTAGATGTTGGATGAATGAAATGCAGTAAATCGATGCGTTTGCTTGATTCAAATGCACCCCGTTCTGTCTCTTATTCGAGCACCAGGTGCCGCAAGACAAATACAGACCCAGTAAAAGTACAGCTCCATTAACTGCAGCTCTATCAATACAAACAAGGCTAAGGGTGCGCCGCCAAGTAAGCTTTAAATCGTTCTAAATCCGCTTGAATTGTGGACTCTACTACCTGGCCCACAAACAAACTACTCATAATTGCGGCCAACCAGCCTGGCATTCCATAGGCCACCGACAACCGGACAATCGTGCCCTCCTCCTTGCGATCGTAAAAGCGCAAGGCACCTCGATTGGCCAGACCGCTCACCGATTCCCATTCAATCCGCTGGTGCTCGATCGTCGTATGGGTTTTGGACGTCCAAGTAAACTTAAATCCTCGACTGTCTAATTCCCATTCAGACAGGTCCCCCTCCAACTGTTTGACCGAGCGAATCCACTTCATCCAGTTGGGCAACAATTCTAAATTCACCCACAGATCCCAGACGCGATCGATGCTGTCGGGAACTTGAATCTGGCAGGTGTGTTCAAGCCAGGTCTCAGCCATGCAAACGGAGTAACAATCGAGATTACGGATTCCACTGTAGACGATTTTTCAAATGGGTTAGCAATCTCCATCCCCCTGAGAGTTCCTCGCAACAGCAACCCATCCCCCCGTTCCCTACAGACAGCAGCAAAAGCAAACAGCCATGATGACGCTTGCACACCCATAGCATTCGTAGATCTTGTCCCCCTTGAGAAACCGAGTTCAGGTGAAAAATTGTATCGAGTCACGGCAGATAGGCAGGTATCCGGCATGGAATGGGGCCGCGTCGCTTTACCCTTTTAAGTGTTCCAATTGGTTTATTGGCTCAATTCCGGTGACTTAAAGCGACCATCAAATCGCTGAGGACATGTCAGCGACCAGTCCCCTGACTCGGCAGAGACTATTTGTCCTAGCTGCAATGGCAATCGCTAATAGTGCACTGACCCAATTGAGATAGGGTTTCGTAGAGGTTTTGGTGGGCTATGGCAATGCTGCAATGGCGAGCTAAGTCTGAGAGCAGTCAACGGAAAGGTTGGCAAACATGGCTGGGACTGTTGCTGGTTTGCGCGATCGCCCTCACCGGCTGCGGACCCTCCTCCGAGAGTAACCGACCCGCTTCCACTTCCATTGGCCGGGGCATCTCAGTGGTCGACACTCCATCAGAGATCGCTAAGCTCGATCGCTACATGGATGGGTATCGGCCTAAAGTGGCGATCGCCAGCCCCAAAGCCGACCAAGTGATACAAGACACTCAAGTTTCCGTCCGTTTTGAGGTCGAGGACTTTCCCCTCTTTCAAGATGAAGAACTGGGTTTAGGCCCCAACCTGCACGTCATCCTAGACAACCAGCCCTACATCCCCCTCTACGACTCCAACCAGCCTCTCGTCCTCAACGATCTAGAACCCGGTACCCACACCCTGCGGGTATTTGCTGCCCGACCCTGGCACGAAAGCTATAAAAACTCAGAAGCCTACGCCCAAACCACCTTCCACGTCTTTACAAAAACCCCCGAATACGCCCCCCAATCCCAACTGCCGGTGCTGACCTACAGCACCCCCAGCGAAACCTACGGAGCAGAACCGATTCTGCTCGATTATTGGTTGGCCAACGCCCCGATCCGCGAATCGCTGTTGCCAGATGTCCCCAAAGACTGGCGCATTCGCTATACCTTAAACGGTGAAAGCAGTTTCCTCGATCGCTGGCAGTCTATCTACCTAAAGGGGCTCAAGCCAGGGCGCAATATTATCTCCGTCGAACTAGTAGATGGGCAGGGCAATCCCATTCGCAACGTGTTCAATAGTGCCGCACGCACCGTCACCTATCGCCCCGGTGGAACGGATACGCTGTCTCGCCTGATCGCCGGATCGCTTTCGGCGGAGGAGGCGCTCGCAATTGTGGGAGCTATCCCCGAACCCGAGCAGCCCGAACCGACTCCAGAACCAGAATCCGAACTAACCGGCAAGCCCACCCCAGAAGATGTAAAGGAGGAGGGTACCGAAATTTCCCCCGAACGCCCCTCTCTTGCACCTGAAGAGATCGAGCAACCTCCTGTCCTCACCGAAGAGGAGAAAGCTCCGGAGGAAGCAGCTGAAACTACTCTTCCTGAGCCTGAAGAGCCGGCGGCTCTAGAGTTAGAGGAATCGGATGCATTGGAAGAAGAGATATCGGAGGAAAAGCCTGCAGGCGAATTGATGGAGGAGAAGCCTGCTGAAGACGCGATTCGGGATACCAATTTTCCCGCAGACACAACCGTTGAGTCTGAAGCATCTGAGGAAACAGAAGATATAGAGCGAACGACAGAGCCCGAGGCGTTAACCACGGACAAACTCAAGACAGGTGACGAGCAAGAACCCGTTCTGTCTCCGCAGCTTTCCACAGAAGAAGCTGATGCCGAAGAAGTCGGCGATCGCCAGCCGCTTGCAGAGCCCTTAACTGAGACTGTTCCCGAGCCCGCTAGCAAGTCTGGATTGCAAGAATGGTGGCAAAAGGTGCGTGGAGATCGCACCAGCCCCAAACCCGCTGCATCCCCCCGATCGACTCCGGAGAAAGAACCCTCTGGTAGCATCCCCCAGAGCCTTACTGAATCCGACGCAGCCCCCAAAGAACCGGAGGTTCGCACTGTCGAACGTCCTGAAACCCAATTACCAGCAGATAACCTCCCCACAGCAGAGCCAGCAGACAGCAGCCAACCGGGGGGAGAACTCATGCTGGAACGCGAAGAATCGGTTGAGTCTCCGGCAGAGACAACAGTTCAGGAGCCCAAGGAATCCTCTCTTTCTGAAGAAGCAAGCAGAGAGAAGACCCTCTCTACGGAAGAATCAAGAGATATCGATGCAATCGAAACATTCGATCGAGATGACTCTAACGAGCAGCCGGAGATCGCTACACCGGCCAAACCCAAGTCTCCTCAGGGATTTCTGCAAAGGTTCCGCAACCGCTTCAAGGTACCGGCCCGCGAACCTAGTGTTCCTGTCCTTACCGAAGACACTAACCTAACCGAAGAAACTGACATCAATCCCCTCGAACTGGGCACAGGTACAGAGATGACGGACTCTGTCCCCAGTCCTGTTCCAAGCCAGTTGGAAGCACCCAAGCAGGAAACCATCGTGAGTCCTGAAGGAGACCCGGCAGACTCTGGAGGTCTTCCTGTCAAGCAAGAAGCGGCTGAGGGTGAGGATCGAGATAGCCTGCTTCAACAGTTCGAAGAGGTTCAAGAACCCAGTGAACCAGAGACAAGAGCCCAGGAAGAGGCGATCGAAAAAACCGAGGCTGCGACTCCTTCTCCAATGGGGCGATCGCGCAGATTGTTACGGCGATTCCAGCGCGATCGAGCACCCGTTACCCCCCAGCCATCCTCCACCTCTAAGCTTGAGGACTCCAGCCCTATCCCCTCTTCCCTCTCAGCTCCCACAACCGATTCAGATGCACCCCCCACAGAACCCCCAGCCGTCGTCCCTCCAACAGCCCCCTCCTCCCGCACTAGCGACCGAGCAGAACCAGTCTTTCCATCACGATCCAACAACAAACCATTTGTCACCAAGCCACCCGTCAGTCAACCACCGCCCTCGTCCTCAATCCCTCAGCCTGAAGCAACAGACAATCAGGCGGGCCAGTTAGAGAGTGGGGAGCAACCCGCTACTCCCACTGCCGACGATGGAGATCGCCCTAACTCCCCAAGGAAAACCCAAGTTTCTTCAACAATCTTTAATCAAACCAAACAGCAACCATCACCTGACAGCAGCGAAATAACTACTCTTGAAAAACCGCAGGAGCCCCGCCCCGATAGGGTTAAGAACCTTTTGCCACCGTCAATTGCCGACCGACCACAGAAGATTTCTATACCTTCTAAGCTTTAGATTTTATTGAAATAGTGTATATAACCCCAACAGTCCTTCCCGGTCGGGAAGGACTTTCTTTATATTCCCTTCAGAGCAGAAACCTCAAGAATCATGCCCAAGACAGGGCAATTTAACATTATTTTTAGAATTATTGATTCGCTCGTAATCTTCTTTGGCAGTTGTATTTGCCTTACAGCGGGAAAACCCGTGTATCTACCTATACAGCGTCCCAAATACGTCCTTTTTGGAACATCACGCTACTGATAGCGTCCTATCTCAAACCCGGAAATTAACTTTTCTTACATAAAACTCTGCAAAAGTATTAGCAAAAAGCCCGAAAAAAGCTTTACGAAAAAGCCAAACATTGTTATTAATAAGATGCTCTTCCAACAGGTAGGTGGTGACATGGAAAGCAGCGTTCAGCATCAAGACGCAGTCGGCCGATTTCTCAAAACTATCGGACGGTACTCCTTGCTTGCCCCCGATGAAGAGTTGCAGCTGGCCCATCAAGTGCAGCGGGCGATCGCCCTCGAAGAAATCCGCAAGCCCAATACCAATAAGGTTCAGTGGGCAGGAGACGCTGGAGTAGAACTCACCGAACTTGAGCGCGTGCTACAGGAAGGCAAAACCGCCAAGAAGCGCATGGTGGAATGCAATCTCCGCCTCGTCGTCTCCATCGCCAAACGCTATCGCAATCGTGGGTTACCGTTCCTTGACCTAATTCAAGAGGGCACCATCGGATTGACCCGTGCCGTTGAAAAATTTGACCCCACCCGGGGATACAAGTTTTCGACCTATGCCACTTGGTGGATTCGCCAAAGCGTTAACCGTGGAATCCAGAACAAGGGCCGGATGATTCGTCTTCCCGCCCATATGTACGAAAAAGTCTCGAAGGTGAAGCGCAAGTATCGCGAGCTATCGGCGACCTCCGGCATCCGTCCCCCCGTCAATGACGTCTTCGACTCCCTAGAAATTGGCGATAACTATCGCGATTTGATCACCCGACACATGTCAGAAATGCGATCGCTGAACCTCGTCGTGGGGGATGAAGACGGTACCGAACTCCAACATTTTATTCAGGATGAAGATAGCGACCCGGTGGATTACCTCAACCAGGTAGCCCATTGTGAAGAAGTTCACATGTTAGTCCAGCATCTGAGCGATCGCGAAAAAGAGGTCATCGTGGCCCGCTATGGATTGGATGGCAGTAACGGACTCACACTCCGAGAAATTGGTGAACGGATTGGTCTATCTCGCGAGCGGGTGCGACAAATTGAGCGCAGAGCTTTACGTAAGCTCAGACGACTGCAAACGGAAATGTCAGCCATCAACCGCCAAGCGGTTCCCTCCCCGAGCAACTATTACGGCCCCCCGGAGACAGAGGACTAAATCCTTAGTCTGTTTGCTCAATCTGCATAAGGCGATCTCTCCCCGGATCTAACTTCTAATTCGGGTCAAGCCTTTCTGATTAAAATTAGGAAACCCATCCCCAAGAACGCTATTAACCTAACAAGCCGCGCCAGTATGTTTACCCGCGCGGCTTTATCTTGAATTCACAAACGCGTAAATTTACGCAAGGCTCTTGAGAAGGTCAAGCTTAATATGAAGAACATAAGATGAAGTTTTGATAAAGTTCAAGATTTCGCGTTCTGTACCCAGGAGATATCGCAGTCGTGATTGATGTTCCCCCTCGCCCCGGTGTAAAAGCTCAAGCAAAACCTCAAGCACGCAAGCTCCGTCACATTCTGCTCCTATCTGACCAACGGGGGCGACGGGCAATTTCGATGAATGCGGCCCTATACAGCGTGGGTAGTGCATCCAGTAATGCGATTGTGCTGGCATCGGACTCAGTGGCCCCGCGTCATGCCCTGTTTGTGCGAGTGCCCGATCCGAATGCGCCAGATGGCTATCGTTACCGAATCTTGTGTGGCAACGATAGCGGGTTTGAGGGGACTGCTGCTATCACGGTCAACGGCATGACTTGCTCCTCCCACGACCTGCGGCCGGGAGATAGGATTCGATTTTCAGCTGACATTGAGGTGTCTTACCACTGTGCTGCCTTGACAGATGAGCAGATGTCGCGATATGCCAGACCTGCTTCTTTCCGACGGGTCAAGTCAGTAGTATCGGGAGGCGCCGCTCAAGTCTCCGCAGTGTCATCTGCAATGGATACGGCAGTGATGGTTGCTTGAATACCAATTCAAATTCTGTTCAAGGCAACGTACAAGAAAGTTTTGAGGTGATTAACTCCGCCGATTCGCTATATGCGGTCGGCTTTTTTTTGTTTCGAGCGGCGCGACTAAGAGTTGCAGGCGACACCTCCTCTTGTAAGTCAGTTGTCTGATGACTGAACCACATTGATCTCTTGACTGGCTGGCTTTTCGATCTCAGGTTCTCCACAGTTTGTGACGATTGCAGCCACCACAATTTTTGAAAATTGCTCGTTGAGTGCTGCTATTGCATTGCGATCGGCACCATTGAGCAAGCTGAACCGTTCGGCGCTAAACCTGACCCCATCTGTGGTCATCAAACCGGAGGCATCAGCCAAAATCTCTACTGCTAGCCGCATCTCTTGCAGTTGACTGAGCAGCAGGACATCGCTTTTCTGGTCCTGCACCCATTCGCTCAATTGCAGTTCTTTCCAGGAAGCTTCCATTTGCAGGCGCTCGAGGATGGATTCAAGCAGAGATTCTTCTGCCCGCAACAAAGCCCCAATGGAAGCTAACACAACCGTGATGGTCGACAAAGCTGAAAATCCTAGGACATTTGGTGAGTAGACTAGCCCGCCAAAACTTCATGGACACCTCCACAAATACTGGCAGCAATACATTATTGGCAGTCAATGGCAATAGCGACCGAGGAAAGCACAAATCATTAAAGCCAAGGAACGGGCTGCAGAGGATCGCCTTCAGAGATATGGCAACTGTCAAGATGCTTAGATCGACACTGCGATCCAAAAATTCTCTAGGAATTGGCCAAAATGGGCTGTGGATTATGGGCTTCCAAATATTCCCGAAAGCTCAAAGCCGCCTGAGATTGATAGCGGGTTGGACTATGAATCATATGTAACGTTCGCTTCACTTCCATCCCTTGTACGTGCAGTTGCTCTAACATCCCGGCTTCCAGGTCTGCAGACACTGCTGTTTGCGATAAAAATGCTATGCCTAAGCCCGCCTTGACGGCATTCTTGATGGCTTCGAGGGAGGTCAACTCCATTTCCACTTGGAACTTGGAAGGATTGATGCCATAGGCCTCAAGAGTGGAATCGATCGCTTTTCGGGTGGTGGACTGCGGATTGAGGGAGATAAACCTGAGCTTGTAAAGGTCTTCGCTCTGCAGTTGGGCGGAACTATCTACCGCTGAAGCCTGGACGGGGGACAACTGGTTGGGGTGGGCCCGCACCAACACAAACTCATCACTGGCAAAGGGGGCCACCTGCAACTGATCCTTGAGTTGTGGGGGAATTGCTCCGCCCACAATCGCCAGATCCAGCTGGCCCTCGGCCACTCCACTAGCAATACGGCGGGTGGACTGCACCTGAAGCTGTACGGAAATCTGCGGATAGACCTTGCGGAACTCCCCAATAATGCGGGGCATCATGTACGTTCCAACCGTTTGGCTGGCTCCCAACACGAGGGTGCCTCGCCGTAAGTCCTGCAAGTCGACTAGAGCACGGCAGGCTTCTTCGCTCAAATTCAGGATGCGGGCACTGTATTCCACCAACAGCTTGCCTGGCTCTGTAAGGACCACCTTGCGACCCCCTCGGTCAAACAAGGTCACTTCTAGTGCTCGTTCAAGACTTTGAACCTGCAGGCTAACCGCAGGTTGGGAAATAAATAATTTATCAGCGGCTTTGCGGAAACTGCCTTGCTCGGCGATCGCTCGGACAATACGCAGTTGATCGAGTGTAAAAGGAACGTCAAACTCGGCCATTAGCTCTGGGGATAGGGGGGAGTGAAGTCATGAAATTCGCGGCGATCGCCAGCGAGCTTTCCGATCGTAAAACAGGGGCGCATCTCTGGCGCCCCCATTTAGCTAGGTTCAAATGGTCAGGTTCGACCGGTGCAAAATCCGCGAGGATGAGGCGGTCTTTAGGAACCAGCACTTTCGTCGAGCAGGAACTCATCTCAATTGTGGCCCCAGGTTAGCCTAAGGGGCCAATGCGTTCCCGCGCAGAAGGCTGCCAATAGTTTTAGCAGTAATCTTGAGTTGCTTGATGGGGTTGGCGGGCACTACGGTCTTGTACAGGTAAGAGTCAAAGGTCAACTTTTGTACGTCGGGGTCATCGCACATCTCGACAAATGCTTCGCGAGTGGCGTCAGAGGCATAGAACACCCGCTGCAGAATATCCAGCACCTTGTAGGTGAGGCCGTACTGGCGATCCCAACGCTTGAGATAAACCTTCAGGTCCTTCTCAGTGGGGATGCGCTCGCCGTTCTTGGACAACTCCACAATAGTCTCAGCGCACATGCGACCGGACTTCGCTGCAAAGTAAATCCCTTCGCCGGAGGACTTGGTCACGTAGCCAGCAGAGTCACCTACGAGAGCAGCGCGACCCACAACTCGACGGGGGCGGGGATGCTCGGGAATTGGGTGAGCTTCAACCTTGATGACTTCGCCGCCGCGGATTTTCTCGGCGGCGCGCTCGCGAATACCCTGCTGCAGCTTTTTGATATCGGCCTTGTTGACCTTCATGGTGCCAGTGCCCACAGAAACGTGGTCGCTCTTGGGGAACACCCAGGCATAGAAGTCGCTGGACACATCGTTACCGACATACATTTCAGCCAAATCTTCGTAGTAGGCCATTTTGTCGTCGGGGATACGGATGCGCTCTTGGAAGGCGATCGCGTAGTTGTAATCCCCCGCATCAATGGCTTCGGCCACTTTGCAGTAGAAACCACCGGCACCGATCACGAGGTCAACTTCGAGTGAACCGAGGCGATCGGGAGTGTCGGTGCCCTTGCCCTTAAGGCTGTAGTTGATCGCGTAGGGCTGGCTGGTATCGTCAGGATTTTTAGGAACTTCGATATCGATGACAACGGCGTTGATGACCTTGGCGCCCAATTCTTCAGCACGCTTGCGCAGGAAGCCATCCAAAATCTCGCGGCGGGTCATGCCGATGTATTCGTGATCGCGTTCAACTGCGATGTTGACCTCATGGTTAGAGGGGGAGATCATCTTCATGCGGCGCACTTTGCGATCGATGATCTCTTCCGGCAATTGGAACTCATCCACCATGCAAAGGGGAATTGCACCGCCACAAGGCTTGGCGTTATCAAGCTTGCGCTCAAATAAATAGGTCTCTATACCAGCTTTCGCTAGCACTTCGGCTGCGCAAGATCCCGCGGGGCCTCCGCCCACTACAGCTACTCTCAGACTCAAGGTGAGTTCTCCCGTTTTGCAAAGTTTCTTAAAAAAAACTCCGGCTAATCACCGCGCTTAGCGGGAGCCGATTGCCGAATTACGCGGGCATCGTAACACAGCTTCGGAAGCTTGCTGCGTGGGGATGAGAACCTGCTAACAAATTGAGATTCTAGCCCGCAAATTGTTTAGAAATATTTCGAAAACAGTAGGGATGACACGCTTAGATAAGAGGTATTTCGTCAATAGCTGTAAATACTTACTGGCCTGTCTCAAACAGGCTGAAAAAACAGGAAGCTCGCTGGATTCTCCCTAGTAGATATGATGTAGGTGAATAGAAGGCCCTCTAGCAAATCCCTTGTCTGCTTAGGTAGTTCATTCATCAATAGATAGGGCTATTTGACGGCAATCACATAACCGCATTGATGGGAATCCCCTACCATCCAATGGGTGCGTTCTACGGAGCTATCGGAGAAGACCTCCTGCAACATTTCTAATTCGTGGCCACACACGCTGGGAAAAGTCTCGGCCACTTGACTGATTGCACAGTTGTACTCAGAAAACATATATTGCTCCCCTTGTCCTTCGGTCTCTAGGGGGTACCAATCCACCATGTACCCTTCTTGAGTCCGTAATGCCGCAAGAGACGCAATGCGATCGCGCAGTGGCCCGCGACCTATCTTGGCCTTATATTGCGACGCCTTTTGCTGCCACTGATCGTGCAAGACCTCTTCCATTTGGTCTGGCCCCACCCGGTCAGCCATTGCACTTAAAAACGTGACCGCAAATTCATCGTAGTGTTTCGGAAATTGGTCCAGGCCCGCTTGCGTCAGAACGTAAACGTATTGAGGGCGTCCCATCCCCTTAGATACTGTTTCTCGGGCAACACTTCCATCTGCCTCTAAATCTTTTAAGTGGCGCCGCACCGCCTGCACGCTGATATCCAACAGGTCTGCCAGCTGCTGAGCAGATAGAGAGGGATGCTTGCGCAATAGCTGCAACATCACCTGCTTGGCATGTCCGGGGTGATGCCGATTCATGGCCACAGTCGCCGAAGATTTAGAGTCCTCGGCATTGGGCAAGTGGTGGGGGGATGAACTCACGGTAACGCTCTACAGACTGATTTTGCGAGTTAAACAACACGAATGTTGCTAAAGTGATCTAGCATGAGTTTAGCAATGGGTATGTTGTTTAAGTATACAATTGCTGACGATTATCGTTTCAGTTGCTTCCCCACCTCAGCGGGGCTTGCCTCTATCCAACTTTGGGGGCGCAGACCCCGATGTCCCACAGCACAATTGCCGGAGGTTTCTCTAGGTGACAGCCTCAGTTACAACCCTCGTTAACCAACCTTACAAGTACGGGTTCGTCTCCCGTGTCGAATCCGACTCAATCCCCAAAGGACTGAGTGAAGATGTTGTGCGGCTAATTTCGGCCAAAAAAAACGAGCCTGAATTTCTCTTAGAGTTCCGCCTCAAGGCCTATCGCAAGTGGCTGGAGATGGAAGAGCCCCACTGGCCCAACCTCGACTATCCGGCGCTCGACTACCAGGATATTGTTTACTACTCTGCCCCCAAGCAAGCGGGCAAAAAGGTTAGCAGCCTAGACGAGCTAGACCCCGAACTGCTGGCAACCTTCGACAAGTTGGGAATTCCGCTATCAGAGCAAAAGCGATTGGGCAACGTTGCCGTCGATGCAGTCTTCGACAGCGTATCGATCGCAACTACGTTCAAGGAGGATCTAGCCAAGCACGGCATTATTTTCTGCTCGATTTCTGAGGCAGTCGAAGAACATCCCGAACTGGTTCGGAAATATCTCGGCAGCGTCGTACCCGTTGGCGATAACTTTTTCGCTGCCCTCAACTCCGCTGTCTTCAGCGACGGGTCGTTTGTTTACATCCCCAAGGGCGTCAAATGTCCCATGGATCTGTCTACCTACTTCCGGATTAACAACGGTGAGTCAGGACAATTCGAACGGACGCTGATTGTGGCAGAAGAGCGCAGCTCGGTTACCTATCTGGAAGGCTGCACAGCTCCGATGTTCGACACCAACCAGCTGCATGCAGCCGTTGTCGAGCTGGTTGCCTTAGACGATGCTGAAATCAAGTATTCCACCGTACAGAACTGGTATGCAGGGGACGAGAACGGCAAAGGGGGCATCTACAACTTTGTGACCAAGCGCGGCCTTTGCAAAGGGGTAAATTCCAAGATTTCCTGGACGCAGGTGGAAACCGGCTCTGCCATTACCTGGAAATATCCCAGCTGCGTATTGGTGGGGGATAACTCCGTTGGCGAATTTTATTCCGTTGCCCTGACCAACAACCGGCAAGAGGCGGACACCGGCACCAAGATGGTGCACATCGGCAAGAACACCTCCAGTACGATTATTTCCAAAGGCATTTCTGCCGGGAAATCCAACAACAGCTATCGCGGTTTGGTGAAAGTGGGTCCTAAAGCCTTCGGAGCGCGCAACTACACCCAATGTGACTCGATGCTGATTGGCGATCGTTGCGAAGCCAGCACCTTTCCCTACATCCAGTCACAGAATTCCAGCGCCACCATCGAACACGAAGCATCAACCTCAAAAATCAGCGAAGACCAGATCTTCTACTTCTTGCAGCGTGGCATTTCCGCCGAGGATGCAGTTTCGATGATCGTGAACGGATTCTGTAAAGACGTGTTCAACCAGTTGCCGATGGAATTTGCCTCGGAAGCCGATAAGCTTTTGAGCCTCAAGCTAGAAAACTCGGTGGGTTAATTCTCTATCCAAGAGCAGAGGTCTTGGAGCATTGAGCCTCTGGGTTCGCTTTATATCGGCTCTACATGGTTCTCTGGTTGATTGCACTCCTAGTAATGGCAGAACGTTAAGGACAAGTACCATCCATGATTCGGGACAAAAGCAAGGTGATTTTATCGGTCAAGAACTTGACCGCCTCAGTGGACGGTACGCCAGTGCTGAAGGGCATTAATGTAGAGGTCAAAGAAGGCGAAATTCACGCCATTATGGGACGCAACGGCTCGGGCAAGAGCACCTTCTCCAAGGTGCTAGCCGGCCACCCCGATTACGAAGTCACCGGTGGTGAGGTGATTTACAAAGGTGAAAATCTGCTGGAGATGGAGCCCGAAGATCGCGCGCGGGCGGGGGTATTTCTGGCCTTTCAATATCCGATTGAGGTACCTGGGGTCAGCAACGAAGAGTTTCTGCGTCTGTCTTGCAATGCCGTGCGTACCTATCGCGGACTTGAGGAACTGGATCCGTTTGACTTTAGCGATTTGCTAGAAGAGAAGCTGTCTGTGGTGGAGATGAACCCCAGCTTCTTGGAGCGCAGCGTCAACAGCGGATTTTCCGGTGGCGAGAAGAAACGTAACGAGATTCTGCAGATGGCTGTGCTGGAGCCCACGCTGTCGATTTTGGACGAGACGGACTCTGGCTTGGATATCGACGCACTGCGCATTGTGTCTAACGGTGTGAATCAGCTTGCCAACGAGACCAACGCCAATATCTTGATTACCCACTACCAGCGGTTACTGGATTACATCGTGCCGGACTTCGTTCACGTCATGCATGCGGGGAAAATCATCCGAACCGGTGGCAAGGAACTGGCGCTGGAACTGGAAGAGAAGGGTTATGACTGGATTGATGAGATACACGGTCAGTTGAAAACCGATGAGATGGAGGCTGTAGCGGCACACTAATGATGGCACCCTCCAACACAACAACTTCTAGCACCCCACTCTCTAACGCAGATGGAATCGCAGCTACACATGCTACGGTTCAAGACTCTCAATTGGCGATCGCCGATTTGCTTGCACAGAAAGCTGTTTGTGCCGACGGGATCGCTAACTGGCTGGAGCCTTTACGACAAGCTGCCGCCAATCGCGTCCGCCTCATGACTTGGCCCACACTGCGGGACGAAGATTGGCGCTTCACCAACCTGGCAGCCCTGAAGGCGGTCCGGTTTGGGCCAGCCGAGACAGGAGTTTCCACCAATAGCTTGGTTGCACTCGATATTCCCGAAGCCCATCAAACTCGCTTGGTCTTTGTCAACGGTTATTTTTCAGCTGCCTTATCTAACTTGTCTGGGTTACCTGCTGGAGTAACTGCTGGTAGCCTGTCTGCGCTAAACGCAGAACAGCAGGAACGGATGCGATCGCATTTCACCATTGATGCTGCCGGTGGAAAGGATGCATTTACGCTGCTGAACTCTGCCTGTTTGCAGGACATTGCCGTACTGCACGTGGCGAAAAATTGTGTGGTGGATGTTCCCATTCAGATCTCGTTTGTCTCGGTGTCGGGATTCACTCCCAGCATCTCTTATCCTCGCTGCACGATCGTGATGGAGCAAGGTAGTAGCGCCAGGGTGGTAGAACAGTTTGTGGGGGCGGGAGATGCTGCCTACTTGACTAACGCTGTCACTGAGATTGCGCTAGCAGATAACGCTCACTTAGAGCATTGCATGTGGCAAGCGGAGGCGGAGGCTAGCTTCCACGTTGCTCGTACAGCGATCGACCAAGCGAGAGACAGCCGCTACACTGGCCACACCATTAGCATCGGTGGAAAGCTGTCCCGCCACACGCTAGAAACGGTGCAACAGGGGGTCAACGTTCACTCCATCCTGAATGGTTTAACCATCGCCACCGACTCTCAACTATCGGATACTCATACGGCAATTGACCACGCTAATCCCTACGGCACCAGCAACCAAGTTCACAAATGTATCGTGGGCGATCGCGCCCACAGCGTCTTTAACGGCAAGGTGATCGTTCGACCGGATGCCCAAAAAATTGATAGCAGTCAGTCCAGCCGCAATCTACTGCTTTCCGATAAAGCTCGGGTAGATACCAAGCCTCAGCTAGAGATTTTTGCGGATGACGTCAAATGCGCCCACGGTGCAACGGTGAGTCAGCTGATGCCGGATGAAGTGTTTTACTTGCAAAGTCGCGGGTTGGGTCTGGCACAAGCGAAGCAACTACTGACCTATGCGTTTGCGGCGGAGGCGATCGACAAAATTTCCGTGCGATCTGTGGCTGATAAGCTGAAGGCCTATGCCATGAGCCACAGCAGCTTCTAGAGTGGTAAAGAATTCAGCCCAGGTCCCCTCTCTTCATCCCAGTATTGTTTAACGGCGATTACAGCTTTGGAGATTGAAGATGGCTAGGACTTGAGGGAAAAAATTCGCTCGATCGCGTCTGACACCATGCGATCGGGCGTAGAGGCCCCGGAGGTGATACCGACCGTGATAGGGCCGGAGGGCAGCCAGTTTTCGGTAACTTCGATACCGGCATGCAAAGCTTGGTGGCGAATGCTATTGTCGTCGCGGATGCAGGCGGGACCATCGATGTGAAACGATCTGTGCCCTCTGTCGATGGCAATTTCCTGCAGGTGGGTGGTATTGGAGGAATTGAAACCACCAATCACCACCATGACATCCAGCTTCTCTTCAATCAGCTCGAACATGGCATCCTGACGCTCTTGAGTAGCGTTACAGATGGTGTTGAAGCTGATGAAATGCTCGTCTACAGTTTGCGGGCCGTACTTGCGCAGCATGGTGGTTTCAAACAGCTTGGCGATCGCTTTGGTTTCCCCTTCCAACATGGTGGTCTGGTTGGCGATGCCGATGCGCAGCAAATCTCGGTCTGGGTCAAAGCCAGGGGACATCGCGCGCTCAAATTTGCCGATAAACTCCACCCGTTTCTGCCCGTGACTGTCGGGGTCGTCCTGGGCATGCAAGATGTAGTTGGCTACGTAGCGAGCCTGTTCCATATCTAGAACCACCAGATAGGTTTCGGCAAAAGAGCTGGTAGCAATGGTTTCCTCGTGGGTGTATTTGCCGTGAATGATGGAGGTGAAATCCCGCTGGCGGTGCTTATCCAATTGGTTCCAAACCCGGGAGACCCAAGGACAGGTAGTATCGACAATTTCATTGCCGTTGTTTTGGAAAAATTCCATCTCCTGCAGGCTGGCACCAAATGCGGGCCACAGCACCACATCCTCAGATGAAATCTTGGAAAAGTCTTTGCTACCGTCCTGGTGTGACACAAATTGAATCCCCATGTTGCTGAGCTGTTCGTTCACCTGGGGATTGTGGATGATTTCGTTCGTGATCCACAGTTTACGATCGGGGAATCGCCGGCGGGCTTCGTAGGCGTATTCCACCGCGCGTTCCACCCCCCAGCAAAAACCAAAGGAACTTGCCAGCTTGATGGTGACGTCTCCCACAGTATAGGTGTTGCCGTTGTTACGGATGGTTTCCACTAACTCGCTTTTATATTCCGTCTGCAGCTCGTCGCGGATTTCATCCTGCAATTCGGGAAATCCTTTGGCGTAGTAGGTTTCGGAACGGCGCAGGGAGCGGCGCAGCTCTCTGGGGCGATCGGAGGATTCGGAGGAAACAGGAGATTGTGTCATCTGAGGAAATCAACAAGTCTCTTTTCAGCTTACGCTATGATTTCGGAACCTTATTCTAAGCAGGGTTGCTGTTTAGCTGTAAGTAATGGAAGAAATCGAACGATTCATACAATAAGGTTTTCGCGAACTACAAAGAGTTAGTGAATGGATATCCGGTGAATGGACAATAAAAAAACTGTAGATAACGTCGATCTACAGTTTATTAGCACAGAGCGGAGAGTGCTGGTCAGACTGACAAGGGGATTACAGCAACACGACTAAAATCAGCAGCACCATGAACACGCCATACCCGATCGCAGTCAGCTCACCAGAAGTATCGGAGTTATAGTCGACTTTCATTATCGTATCTCACGCTACAAAATCATTATCACACGAGCCTATTATTAATAGACATAAACAGTTGCAACTTGATGCAAACTGTAACTGTTATTACAAAATTTGAGGGTGTGGCGGATGTGAGACCCTGAAGATAGTTGACGCCCCCGATGATTGCACAAGGATTAAAGCCGCTAACACTGAAATGAACCAAGCGACTTAAACGGGCTCATACGCCATCGGCTTGAAATTATCGACTTTAAATCAATCGACTTTAAATCAATCGACTGACAGTTTGCTATATGTCTAAGCGATCGAAGATCGTATCGATGTGGGTTAGACAGTGGTTGGGATTAAAGCATTCTTCTAAGTCTTTTGCCGAGAGATACTGGCCAACTTCAGTATCCTCTAGCAGATTTTGCTTGAAATTCCCCTCCGGTTGATTCCACGCAGTGTGGGCATTGCGCTGTACGAGTGCGTAGGCCGCTTCGCGGGTTAGCCCCTTCTTGACCAGTGCCAACAGCACCTGTTGGCTGAAAATGGCACCACCGTAAATATTGAGGTTCCGCAGCATGTTGTCAGAATGTACCTGCAGCTTGCTAATTACATTGGTGAACTTCACCAACATGTAGTGGGCCAAGATGGACGAATCCGGCAGTATGGTGCGCTCTACCGAACTGTGAGAGATGTCCCGCTCGTGCCAGAGGGCTACGTTATCTAAGGCCGCCACCGTGTACCCCCGCAGCAGACGAGCCAGTCCGGTGAGCTGTTCTGACTTGATGGGGTTGCGCTTGTGAGGCATTGCAGAGGATCCCTTCTGACCCTTAGCGAAGAATTCCTCTACTTCCAAGACGTCCGTCCGCTGCAGGTTGCGGATCTCTACTGCAAAGCGCTCGATAGAAGCCCCCAAAAGCGCTAGTGCTTGTACGTACTCGGCATGGCGATCGCGAGAAATAACTTGGGTAGAGGCTAAATCCCCTGTCAGTCCTAACCGCTCGCAAGTGAGTTTTTCGATTTCGGGGGAAACGTTGGCATAGGTGCCCACCGCACCGGAGATTTTTCCGACGGCGACGGATTGGCGCAAGCGTACGAGGCGATCGCGATGGCGCAAACATTCAGAGAGCCAGCCCGCCAGCTTAAAACCAAAGGTCATGGGTTCAGCGTGAATGCCGTGGGTGCGACCCACCATTAAGGTATAGCGATGCTGCTGTGCCTGGTAACGAATTGCTTGAATGGTGTCCTCTAAACGAGCCAGCAAAATATCGAGAGAGGCTACCAGCTGGAGAGATAAAGCAGTATCGAGAACGTCGGAGCTGGTTAACCCTAAGTGTATATAGCGACCAGCATCCCCAACAGATTCATTTACGTTGGTTAAGAACGCAATCATATCGTGCTGAACCTCAGCTTCGATGTCTAGAATGCGCTCAGTGGAAAATGTTGCCTTCTGCTTGATTTCCTCAACCGCCTCTCCTGGAATCAACTGAAGCTGGGCCTGAGCTTCGCAAACAGCAATTTCAACCTGTAGCCAGGTTTGAAACTTGTAAGTGTCTGTCCAAAGCTGCCCCATTTCGGGGAGGGTATAACGCTCGATCAAGGTTGAGGGCCAGTAAAACAACTGGATCATTGTATCTGATGGGGGCAATCCCTCATATAGATGGAATCTATACTCACGTGAATGATTTCGATTTTTTTTACCTCCACGAACAAGGATATATGCCTAGAATTGCTGCGATCCCTTCTGTGACTTGCGACTGAGCTCTAGCATTGGCCATTCTTTGTGAATGGAGTCGATCCAATCTACTGCCGGAAAGCGCATGAAAACGAGGTCTGTTTGAGTGGATCTGATGGAGAAGAATTTCATTCTTATCCCAAGTTCACCTCTGGGAATGTCGAAATAATCTAAATAAAACGAATAAATTCCAATATGTTTTAAAAAGATGGCCTAAATGGAACTTAGATCGACTATTGTAGAAATAGCTTGGTAGTGTAAACAGACATGTCCGATATCCCAGAATCTCCGTTGACCGGTAAAGCTTTACTACAGAAAGTGGAATCACTTGGCCACTTGAATAAGCGGGAAACAGCAAAACGTTGTGGTTACGTCTCCTTTACTAAGGACGAGAAGCCTCGCGTAAATTTAACCGATTTTTACGACGCTGTTTTAGCTGCGAAAGGCATTGAACTGACACCCGGTATGGCCCGCGATCGTCGCGGTCGCGAACCTACGTACCGCGTCAGCGTTCATCGTAATGGGCAGATAATTATCGGTGCTGCCTATACCCAGAAGATGAACCTTAAGCCTGGTGACGAATTTGAAATTCAGTTGGGCTACAAACACATTCATCTCAAACAACTCTCCGACGGTAAAGCGGTTGATGACGATGAAGATTAATGCCTAATCTGTCGATTCGATTGGTGAGAATTCACTGAGTTTCTAGAAAGGAGCCGTTACAATCCGGCTCCTTTCTTTTTTGGATGTTGAGCGAAGGGCTTGCATTCGCGCATCCCGTTACAAATATTGCAGTTCCTATCTCAGTTGGAACGGCAGGCTCTATATCCAGGCAGAGGCCACTATTTCTGAGGAGCCCTCAGTGACTAGGCGATTGGGAGCTCCGCTCCGCTGGGCTACCTCCAAAAATGGGTCTGTTGTGAACTGTCGCAAGTGCGCGTTGCGTCAGGGAAACCGTGAAAGGGGCGACACTCTCGGGGACTGCGGTTTTAATGGCGACAACCTAATGTAATCACTGTGGGGAGGAAAGGAATGAGGGTTTTGCGGACTCAGAACGTTGTGGGTGGGATTGTCCTATCTATTTTGGTTGTCTGCGGCCTATCGGGAGCTACTGCAGATGGGCTACCTGAACGCCGCTGGGGAGTCCCCACCTGTGCTGTTCCGGAGGCAGAACGGCTCGAAAAGTCAGTCCTGTGGCAAGCAAGTTTAGATGACCCTGCGGCAAAAATCGCTTATAGGGCAATGGTCGATGCCCATGCAGCTCGGTTAAACGATTGTCGATCCCGAACCTGGCCTCAGAGACAGGCCGTGTGGTTGCGGCTGTACCCCTACGATGCCCAGCCTGGGGTACTAGAAGACGTGCTCGATCGCATTGTTAACCGGGGCTATAACCAAGTGTTTGTGGAGGTCTTTTACGAAGGACGGGTGATGTTGCCCGTCTCGGATAACCCTACGGTATGGCGCTCAATACTGCATGAATCGGTAGCAGCGGGGGAAGTGAGTGCCGATTTCGACCTGTGGGCGGAAACAATTCGTCGGGGGCAGGAGCGAGGGGTAGAAGTCCATGGCTGGATGTTCGCTCTTAACTTTGGCTGGGCCTATGGAGAAGTGCCCAATCGCCAAATGACACTGGCGCGCAACGGGCTGGGAGACACTAGCATTGCCAACGCTACTTGGGACCCCTCAGAGGTAGCGGATGGGCGGGCGTTTTACGAAGATCCCTCCGAATTAGAACACTTGTTTGTCGATCCCTTCAGCGAAGTTGCTCGCGCAGATTTTGCGGTTGCCCTAGATGCTTTGCTAGCTCGCAATCCCGATGGCATGTTGTTCGATTACATCCGCTATCCAACGGTCTATCTTCAGGACACTTTGATTACGCAGCCCCAGCAGTTGTGGGTTTACAGTCCTGCCTCCCGCCAGGCGCTGTTAGAGAGTCTTGCCAACGATCGCGAACGCACTCTGATGAATGCTTACCTCGACAGTGGCGAACTCAGCCGAGAACAGATTCAGCAAACCATTGACGACTATCCCAATAGCCCACTCCCCTTCGAGCTAAAAATTACGACTTCGGGGGTCCATACCTCGAACCGGCATCCCGAAACTCTCAAGCCAGAAACCTCTCATTTGACCTCGGTCAGTCCTGATGATTTCACTGAAGAAACGTTGGAACAATACCGCCAATACTTCTGGCAGCTAGCCACCAATCATGCCTACCGGGGGGTGATTGAGTTTGCCGAATTTGCGGCATCCCCTGTGCGCGAGCGGAATCTGCCGGTGGCAACCGTCTTTTTTCCCCAGGGCAATTTATCCCAAGACGGTGCATTCGATGCCCGCATGCAGCCTTGGGATCGATTTCCCCAAGATTTACAGCGACATCCCATGTCGTATGCCACATGTCCCGATGGCGTATGCGTAACCCAACAGGTGGAGGAGGTGGTGCTGCAATCGTCACAATCGCAGGTCTGCCCTATTCTGGCGGGCACTTGGGGACAACCCTTCGCCGGTCATCTGGCGTTAGAAACTCAAATGACTCTGCTGGAAGATAGTCTGCCTAGCTTGGAATGCATCAGCCACTTTGTTTATGCCTGGATGGAGCCCGATTCCGATCGTGACCGCAAAGCGGGGAATGGCGTCGGAGAGGATTTGCCCTAAACCGCTTGTCCTATGCTTCGCCGACTTGCGATGCCCTTGGGTGTTGTGGAAGTGACGTTGCCACTAAGAAATGGAGAGGAGGTGGCATGCACCTATCCTCTATAATCAAAGGCTGCTGGCTAAGCATTAAATTAGGCAGTGGGGCTCAAGGGAAGATTGCATTGATTGGCAAAGGTGAAGGCAAAGGAACGTGAAGGTACTCATCACAGGTGCTGCTGGTTTTATTGGGTATCACCTCAGCCACCGCTTGCTGACAGACGGTCATCAGGTACTAGGCATCGATAACCTGAACGCTTACTACGACCTATCCCTCAAACAAGCTCGTCTGGATGAATTAACCCGGTTTTCTTCGTTCCAATTTCAGCGGTTGGATCTCAGCGATCGACCTGGAGTAGAGGCACTGTTTCAAGCCCACTCGTTTGATGTGGTCGTGAACTTGGCGGCCCAAGCTGGAGTGCGATATTCCCTGGAAAATCCTGCGGCCTACGTGGATAGTAATTTTGTTGGGTTCGCCAATATTTTGGAAGGGTGTCGTCAGGGCACAGTCAGTCATCTAGTCTTTGCCTCCTCCAGTTCTGTCTATGGGGGGAATACCAAGATTCCGTTTTCCACCAGCGACTCGGTCGATCGCCCCGTATCTCTGTATGCGGCGAGCAAGAAAGCGAACGAACTGATGGCCCATAGCTACAGCCACCTGTACGGTATTCCCGTTACTGGTCTGAGATTTTTCACGGTGTACGGTCCATGGGGCCGCCCCGATATGGCCTATTTCAAGTTTGTGAAGGCGATTGAAGCTGGGGAGGCGATCGACGTTTACAACTACGGCAAGATGAAACGGGATTTCACCTACATCGACGATGTGGTTGAAGGGATCGTGCGGGTGATGCAACGGCTCCCCCCGCCAACCCCAGTCTTGGCAGGAGGATTGCCCACTCGAGCGCGCTACAAGATTTACAACATCGGTAACAATCAGCCGGTTGAACTGGGGGATTTCATCGCGGCGATCGAACGGGCGCTGGGCAAAACGGCCCACAAGAACATGATGCCCGTGCAGCCAGGAGATGTTCTGGCAACTTATGCTGATGTCAATGACCTGATGGCCGATGTTGGCTTTCGTCCCGCTACGCCGCTTCAGGCGGGGATCGATCGCTTTGTGAAGTGGTACCGTAGCTACTACGGCAATAGAAACCCTCAAATCGCTGAAGACATCTCAGCGACCCAGCCTCCTGACTAAGCTTTAAAACAACACAAATCTACAGGCCCAAAAAAGCGGCACTCCTACGAGCACCAGCCAGTCCAGTCCGGACATCTTTAAGACATGCCACGGTACAGCATGCTCTGGACCGATATACCCTCGCACCTGCATTGCCGATGCCGTCTGCTCCGCCCGCAGCATCAAATTCTGCAGAATTCGTTCTACCAGAGACAGACCCAGCTTGGCTGCCCCCTTAAATCCCAAGGCTTGCCAGTGAATATCCCGCGTATTGACAGCTCGAATGATATTTTGCACCTCCTCAAGCACTAGGGGCAGAAAGCGAAGAGACAGGGTTAACGCCAGTACCACCTCAGTCACCGGCACTTTGGCCCAGCGTAACGGGCTGGCGAAATAAGCGATCGTCTCTGCAATTTCTTCTGGGGCTGTTGTCAGCAGGAACAAAGTGGTGCTGTAGAGGAGAGTAAAAATTAACGTACCCAAGCGCACTGCCACTGATAAGGAACGACGCGTCACCTGAAATTTGCGCCCCAAAATAGAGGGGGTTGTGAGCAGTTCGTAGCGATAACCTGTGGGTGACGTAAGGCTATCCCAGTCAAACATCGACAGGTCATCCGCTACATTTGTTGCTGCAGGATCGAGGACATCCTCGTCGATAGCAACTACGTTTGAGCGATCTCCATCGGTGCCCTCCGTCGATAGCAAACCGTAGGCTGGTAATTGGTTGTCTGGTCGAATAGGGACAGAACGGACACCCAGTGCATCGGGGGCAAAGGCTGTGAGCGTAGTGGCAAATAATGCCAATGCCGCCACCAGCAGCAGCTGTCGTCGCCAAACGCGCCAGGGGAGTGGGGCAGTCCAAGTGAGAATCACCGTAAAGGCGACCACTGCCAGACGCCACCAGCCATTGGCCAAAATTGGAGAAACCAAAATAGTGACCAGCCAAATAAATTTCACCCGGGGATCCAGGCGATGTAGCCAGGTTTCGGGGGATTCCAGATAGGTTCCCAGGGGGACGTTACGGAGAAGGTCGACCATAGTGACTCAACAAAATAGCCCAGGACAAACAGGATCGCGCTATCAGCATTCATGCCGAACTATCAGCCTGCTTCTGGCCAGTCTCACTGAACACAGCATACTGTCGAGCTTATGCTAAATGGTTCTATCAAACAGCGTCCGTCCAGTCGCTAAAGACAGCTCGGCTATCCAGAACCTATAATAGTCATTGATATTTCTGCCCTCACTGAGGGGGAGAAAGCTATCAATGATGAGGCGACGCTTGGGCACTTATCTAATGGCAAAAAGCTTTCCCTGTCGCTAAGAATTACAGCGCCGTATAGCTCTCAACTGCCCAGCTATCACCAGTTCGAACCAGGTTATAACGCACGCGATAGGTACTGTCATAGGATGCTGGTGCTCCTTGGAGAGCGCCATTTACAAAGTATTTGGCTCCTTCGCTGATGCTCACTATGACGCTCCCTTTTTCAGCACCGTCCTCTTGAGTAACATCCTCCACTTCGACACCGCGCAGAGTGTACTCGTAATGGGCATTGGCTTGCCGCAGTGCCTCGGCTCTTCCGCGCCACTGAGAAAGCATCGGTTCCACGAGAATCCCGTTGAGAGACTCGATATCCCTTGTGGCCCCCAACGCACTTTGCTTGCTGGTCTGCCAAGATTCGATCGTCGTTTTTGCTAACTCTGGGGTCAACACGCTGATGTCGATTGCCGGTTCTGGCAGAACCACTGCTTCGGGAATATCGGCTGGAAGCGTTTCTGGCTCAACCTGTTCCTGCGCCTCTGGCTCTTCTGGCTCTCTGCGGAACAGACCGGAAAGGGCACGAATTCCGAAAACCAACAGAAGGATAACAACGACCAGTGCCCCCAACCGCCACAGCCATATGGATAGGCGATCGTCACCATAATGCCTGCGATCCGGATTGGGGAAATCACCATATTCGTAGCCGCTGGAGGGGGCAAGATTTCTATCGGGCGCCATTGATGCTGCTGACGAGCTTGACAGCGAGCGGTTCTCAGGGGGATAGGGATTTTTTGAGCCTGGCAGATTAGACGCACCATTGCCATTATCGAGAGATGGGTTACTGGGGGGATAGGCGCGATAGGGGAGTGGGGGCGGTGCCGGAACATCGGAGTTGTTTGTGGCGGGGGAGCTTTGTGGGACTCTAGACCTGAGCGGAATAGAAGATAGCTCTGAGGTTTCCCCAAGGCTTCCTGCCGATGATAGCTTCTGGCCGATCGCAGGATGGGGGGAAGTTGCTACGCGGTCGCTTGTTGGCACCGCCAAAGCGTTAGGCAGGGCAACATGCTCAATTTGTCGGGCAAACCATTCCGTATCTGAACTGGAGGCCGGCATTTCATCTAAGTACTGCTGAACTTGAGGGTTATCGAAGTAGTTACGCAGGGAGGCGTTACTGGTATCTAGATCTCGATATTCGGGAAAGACTTCCTGTTGAAGCCAGGTTTCGATGTAGCGACATAACCCCAATAGCAGGTCGGTTTCACCGCCACCAGTGATAGACGCTTCTTTGCGGATGCTAGCGATGGTCTCGCTATCTTGGCTACATTCGAGGAGTCGAGTTGCCTCCTCCGGTTGCCCCAGGAATAAAGCACATATCGATTGTTCGAGGTTCACGTCGTGACGTTGTGTCAATCGGACCAAATATCCGCGTGCCCGACGGATTAATGCTGGGCGATTTTCGACGTAGCCACGGGCAATAAGGGCATAAACCGCCAGATAAGTGGCCACAACAGAGGGTCGCTTCGCTTCTGCCTCGAAAAAATCCTGCTGCTCGCTAATCGTCATTTGACTGCGGGCTTTTTGCACAAATCGCAGAAAGTCCTCAGTACTGAGTTCCGAACCATCTTGGCCCGTCCCTTCGATACCTGCTCTGTCGTCTAGCATGCTGCGTAACAACGAAAACCCTTCCTGCCGCTCTGGGGCAGAAATGTTGGGGTGGCTCAACAGCTTGAGAATGCGGTAGGGTCGCAGTTTACTTAGATCTGATATCACCTCGGCCTGTACCTCTGAAAATACGCGGTGGTTAACAAGTTCGGCCAGCGCCTGCTGCAGCATGCTAGCGGCAGCTTCGTAATCGCCGTTCGCCCACTCCTCTCGCCCTAAATGCAGCCGGGCGATCGCCTGAGTCAGCAGTAAGTCAGGGGCAGGGTGGGTTTGCCGTAAGGCTAATTGGGCGCCCGCAAGGGCTTCTTGGTACTCGCCGTTTTCACACTGAATAGCCAATGCTGCTGCCAAATCCTGAGGAGCAACCTCCAGTACTGGGTCAGCAACGGTGAGTTGGCTGTCGTATTCGTGTCGAGCATAAGGATCGCTCAATACGTGATGGGCTTGCTCCATCAATCGTTGCCTGGACGTAATCGTCTCCGCTGAGTACCCAGGCCACAGCTCCTGCAGTTGGCGAGAGTGGTAGGCTCGCTCAACACCCTCGCTGTCTGCATGGATGCTCAACATCAGGATTTGATAGTAATCCAGGGGTACCCGCACGGCTCGGACCTCACAGCCATAGGTCGGTAAAATGATGAATGTCGGTGGAATTGCAAAGAATTCGTAACATAACAATGAATGTCAAAATTCTTGAAAGAAGAACTCAGTGCCTCATAGCGTAATTTTCCACTTTTAACCCTCCAGTTGTTCTCCGGTTTTTGCTAGTGACCGTCGTTGGCAAGTTGTGAATCAACATAACGGGCAATTGTAATTGTAACTAGCGATACAAATAAGCCCCCGTTTCCTGGTGTTCTTTGATATATCCATATAGCCAGCAGCTATGAAATGGACAAAATTTCATCAGGATTTAAACAACTACTGAAAAAACACAGGTAACTTGTGAAGTATCATCAACTTCTTGAGGCAGTAGTCGATGTTGAGCCAGCAAAAGTGCCCGTCAAAATGACGCAAGGGACGCTGGTTAAATATTTTGCAGCTTATATATATCAGTGGTTATTTACCAGTCGTAATTTTCCTCTGCCCGGTATTTCCTCGATTGATTGTCTGAAATGCTATTGCAGCTTAGCGCTGCTGCATTGTGGATGATGCCAAGAGTTCCGCATGTGTTGCACAAGGCAACTGGATGGAGGGCAAGGTTGAAATCTGTTTAGCGATATGAATTCAATGAGGATCGCAGATCGATCCGTTTTTCAAGCGCTCTATTTTTTATTCGAGGCCTCATGCTTTGTAAGCGACGACCGATAAGTTCAAACTTTAGTCAATGGGTTTGTCCTGTTCGCTACTTTGTGGCTATGTTTTGACTTGGAATTGCCAGTAAAGTTGTTTGTTACGGCTAATCAGGATATTTCATCAGGGAGTGCAAAGGGTAAATTATTGAACTTGCGATTTTCAGGATTGCCCAACCGTTGGATTCACTAATGGTTGAGACTCGCTAGTTGTTGAAACGTTTGAACTTCGGGCTCAGCCAAAATGCTGTTGGTGAGTGCGGGGCAATAACATCTTGAACATTGAAGTCGCAAGGTAGTCAGGGACCGGATCGAGGCCGACGAGTGCAATGGCAATCAAAAACCAGATTGAGGCAATTCTCTACCTCAAAGGACGTCCGTTGACATTGACGGAAATATCGGACATGGCGGGATGCGATCGCGAAGATGCCTACGATGCTTTGCTGGAGTTGATGGAGGATTATGCCCATCGAGACTCTGCCTTGGAGGTGCTAGAGGTAGAAAACGGGTTTGCCCTACAGTTGCGTGAGCCATTTTCCAGCATGGCCTCCGAGATTTTGCCTCCAGAGATTGGTCTAGCCGCCACCCGCACTCTAGCGGCGATCGCCCTGCGCGGACCGCTACTGCAATCGGAGCTTGTGGAATTACGGGGCGGCGGAGCCTACCAACATGTCGTTGAGCTGGTTCGTAAAGGATTTATTAGCAAGCACCGCCAAGCCGCCAGCCGATCTTCAGTGCTAAAGGTCACCGATAAGTTTCATCAATATTACGAGCTGGAGGATTTCAGCGATACTCAGCTAGCTCTATCGCTGGATGGGAGAACCGAAGAACTTGAAGAGAGTGAAGAGGGTTAGGGGTCGCTGATTGCCTGGGGTTCCCAGTGGCCAGTGGTTGGACGTGCGACCGTCTCCCAAATTGGTTTAAGTTAGTCGAACGTGGACTTTGGCCCCGAGCTTGCTACGCCAGGTCGAGCCTGCAGAAGCGTTCAAGTATACCCGTGTCAGTCGCTTTGCCGTATTTGCCCTCGGTGCCCGCCTCACAGGCCGGAGTTCCCCCTGCTGTCGTCCTTACGCATATATGGAAGCGATTCGGCAATCGCCCAGTGGTGCAAGAGTTAAATTTGACCATTCGAACCGGAGAGATGTTTGGCTTGCTGGGACCCAATGGGGCTGGAAAATCTACCACCGTCAGAATGCTGACCACCCTCACTAAGCCGAGCCAGGGGGAAGCGCTAATTTTAGGATTGGATGTGGTTAAGCAACAGCTGCAGGTGCGAGAAACCATTGGGGTAGTAGTGCAGCAAACCAGCCTGAATAGCGATCGCACGGTCTGGGAGAACCTCGAATTTCACGGGCGCTTGCATCACATTGCGAAGGCGGAGCGGGCGGAACGGATCGATCGCTGGTTGGGCTATGTGGAACTTTCCGAGCGCCGGGACGATTTGGTGAAAACCCTATCAGGGGGGATGAAACGTCGCTTGCAAATTGCCCGTGCCCTGCTGCACAACCCACAGGTTTTATTTCTGGATGAGCCCACCGTGGGGTTGGATCCCCAAGCCCGTCGCCTACTGTGGGATATCATCCGCAATCTCAACGCTCAGGGCATGACCATTCTGCTCACCACCCACTACATGGAGGAAGCGGAAAGTCTTTGCGATCGTATCGGCATTATGGATGGCGGGCGACTGATCGTCACCGGGACCCCAGCTGAGTTGCTGCAGCAGTATGGAGAAGTGATGGTTGAGCGTAGGGTAGTAGGGGGAATTGCCTCATCTGAAGTAGAAGCCACCCAGCATCATTTCTTTGCCAACATTGAAGAAGCTACGGCATATATGGATGGCCAAACGGATAAAACCGGCCTGATGGTGCGCCCCGCTAACCTGGAAGATATCTTCATGAAGTTAACGGGACGGGGTCTGGATTAGCAAGCCTGACAATCCAGAATGGGCGATTCGCTGACTCATCCTTGCCCTCTATCCTTGATGGGCTGACGGTTCACCCTCTTCAAATTCCAAGATTGGCGACAGTTCTACGTTGAGGCGTCCTGACCGCACTAGCTCTGCATAGGTCTCTTCTTCGATATCGAGTAATTCAGTTTGGAATCGTTGAGAGGCAAGGGATCTTAATTGTGGATGGTTCTGCTGCAGCTGCGCGAGCTCATCCTCTTGAGCCTTTAGCTGACCTTCCACGAGCTTACGCTGGTAGCGGAAATATTCGGGGTCAATATCTTCGCGATTCTTAGATTCTTCTAGATGCTCTAGCACTCGGCGCAATGCAACCTGTCTGGCAGTCACTTCGGTATATTGTGCTTGCAGTGGCCCCTCACCCAGTAGGTTCAGCGAGGCGAGTAATGGTTTGGTGGTTAGCCCTTGCACTAAAAGAGTGAACAGCACCACCCCAAACACGATCGAAATCGTGCTGTCCCGTTCCGGCAATGATGTAGGTACGCTGAGCACCAGCGCAATCGACACCGATCCGCGCAAGCCCCCCCACCACAGCACCGTGCGATCGCCCAAAGGAATCTTAGAATGGGCAATCCAGTTACTGACGCTGCCCAGACCGAAGGAGCTGATAGCACGAGCTACCGTTGCTGCTGCGATCGCCACCGCGATCGGTACCGCATTCTCGGCAATGCCACTAAAGCTAATTTGGTCCCCAATTAGCAGAAACACGATGGAGTTGACGAAGAACGCCAAAAACTCCCAAAATTCCGTAACCACGAGGCGGGTACGCGGGCTCATGCCAATTCGCGAGCCAAAGTTCCCCAAAATAATCCCGGCGGTCACCACCCCAATAACCCCCGAGCCACCAAACTCCTCCACCAACAAATAGGTGCCGTAGGCTACCGCCAGCGTCAGGGATTGCTCCACCAACGGCAGGTCAAATTGCTGGGTGAGGTAAGACACTCCAAATCCCACCAAGCAACCCAGCCCAACTCCGACTCCCACGACGACTAAAAAATTGGCGATCGTGTGGGAAGGAGTCGAAGGCATCGCCCCCATCGGTAACCCCACCAACAGTCCAAAGGCCACTACTGCCACACCGTCATTGAATAAACTCTCTCCTTCCATCAGCAACGTCAACCGCTTGCTAGCCCCTAATTCTCGAAACAGCGCAATTACCGATACTGGGTCGGTGGCCGATAAGCTAGCCCCAATCAATAGAGCAATCGGCAGCGATAGCCCCCCCCAGCGATTGAGGCCGTATCCGATCCCCACCACCGAGATCGCAACTCCTAAAATGGCATAGAGGACAATGGGCACCCAATCCTGCTGAAGTCGTTTCCATTCCAAATTCCAGGCGGCCTCGAACAGCAGCGGGGGCAAAAAAATGAGCAAAATTAACTCAGGAGACAGATCGATCAAGCGGACATCTAAAAAAGCCAGCCCTAAGCCAACAACTACTAACAGCAAGGTGTAGGGTACTTGACGCAACCAACTACTAAATCTTGAAATCGTCGCCACCGCCAGCGACACCGTCAACACCAATACAAACCGTTCAATCCCGTTTTCCACTGCTATACGGGCACTGGATTCCAATAGTTCCGGCTCGGCGATCGCCAGCAGAGAATTTACGTATGCCATCAAATTTGCTACCCAATTGACATATTCAAAGCAGTTACAGTGAGTTTATTGTTACTTCCTGGGGATAACATCCTCTCTTTCGGTCCCCATTTTTCCCACATCCTTCACTCCCACCTCTTTCTTGTTCCCTCTAGCCCCCAACGGTTTCATGACTGCTTCTTCTGTCCCAGGACATGTTGCTGCTCAATTCGAGATTTCAATAGAGCCGCAGCTGCAACAGAAATACGATCGCCTGCGGCAGATTATTGCGGAGATGGACTGCGGATTGGTGGCCTACTCCGGTGGTATTGACAGCACGTTGGTAGCCAAGGTGGCGTGGGATGTTCTGGGGACTAAGTTGCTAGCTGTGACGGCGGTTTCCCCATCCCTGATGCCAGAAGATTTGGATGAGGCGATCGCACAGGCAGCTCATATTGGGTTCGATCATGAAATGGTGCAAACCCACGAGATGGAGAATCCGAACTATGCGAGTAATCCCGTCAATCGTTGCTACTTTTGCAAAAGCGAATTACACGACACTTTAAAGCCATTGGGCAAAGAGCGGGGCTATCCCTATGTGGTCGATGGAGTCAATGCCGACGATTTATTGGATTATCGCCCGGGGGTGCAGGCGGCCAAAGAGCGAGGGGCGCGATCGCCGCTGGCTGAGGTGGGGATTACGAAGTTAGAGGTAAGACAGCTTTCCCGAGCATTGGGATTGCCCTGGTGGGATAAGCCAGCGCAGCCCTGCCTCAGCTCCCGGTTCCCCTATGGAGAATCGATTACGGTCGAGAAGTTAGCTCGGGTGGCCGCTGGGGAACGCTACCTGCGTAATCTGGGCTGGCGGCAGGTGCGAGTCCGCTCCGAACAGGACACTGCCCGCATCGAATTAGCCCCCGATCGCATTGCAGAATTTACCTCTTCCACCGACCTTGCGGCATTAGTCAATGCGTTTCAGGAGGCTGGTTTTACTTACGTTTCATTAGATCTTGAAGGGTATCGCAGCGGCAAGCTCAATCAAGTACTATCCAGCCAAGAACGTCAGCAGTACAGCAATCAGTCTTCCACCACGACTGAGCCTCCCCAGGTAATATGACCGCAGCAATTTCTAATGGAAGGTCTGACTGGCACGAGAACTCTCGACTTCCGAGATAGCCACAGCGGCCTTTGCCAAAATGGAAGCCCAATAGCCCCATTCGTCGTTCGACAGGTTCTCGTGTAGCTTGTTGTGGGCTAAATGTTCTACGTTCATCCAAAACCGATCGGGAGTGCAAATCTTTAAATCTTCTTCCGGGATGTCGTATTGTTCGCATTTGGAAAATGCTTCCTTAAAGCGATCTTCCCAATACCGTTTGTCGATCCAGTTCGTCGAAGCGGATGCATTCGAGAGCGCTTCTTGCTCGGCTTCCCGCCACAATTTAGCACCCAAAAATCGCACCAGATCGAACGATCGACCAGAACGGCTTGCTAACTCTTCGGAGCGCATCGGGGACATAGCGTTCTCTCCAGCAATTGCCTATGGTCGCCATAATTCAAGTCTAAGATGGCAGCCTCATTAAGGCTCGCACATTTAACTAAGAACTGTAGAGTTTTGTTATTTTCTTCGTCAATCTACAGTTCTTAGCACGAGGTTTCTACTGAAGAAAAACACTATCATAGGTCAAACAATAAATACAAAATAATTTACTGACAAGCAAATTAAGAGGTCAAATAAGCTTAAGATACAGAGCTATTTTTGTTTAGAATTACACATCCGAAGATAGAACGATCGCAGGCGGTTATCGTCTTAAACCAAGTCAGAATAGAAACGCCACTAGCAAACAGGGAGAGCGCCATGCCCAGCCTGCTCGAGCAATTGCGACAGTACACCATCGTGGTGGCTGATACGGGAGATATTAATGCCATCGAAGACTTTACCCCTCGCGATGCGACAACTAACCCCTCTTTGATCGCTGCTGCAGCCCAAATGCCTGCATACAAGGATATTGTGGACGACACCCTCAAGCAATCTCGCCAAGAGCTAGGAACCACGGCGACGGCGACTAAGGTGGCTAGCCGCGCGATCGATCGCTTAGCGGTTTCTTTTGGCCTCAAAATTCTCAACATCATTCCCGGTCGGGTATCCACAGAGGTAGACGCCCGTCTCTCCTACGACACGGAAGCTACCCTTGAAAAAGCCCGCGACATTATTGCCCAATACGAGGCAGCCGGAATTTCTCGCGAACGTATTTTGATCAAGATTGCCTCCACCTGGGAAGGCATTAAAGCTGCAGAGATCCTGGAGGAAGAGGGCATTCATTGCAATCTGACGCTGCTGTTTGGTCTGCACCAAGCGATCGCCTGTGCCGAGGCGGAGGCCACCCTGATTTCTCCCTTTGTGGGTCGTATTCTAGATTGGTACAAAAAAGATACGGGACGAGAGAGCTATCCTGCGCAAGAAGACCCCGGAGTGGTCTCGGTAACCCAAATCTATAACTACTATAAAAAATTTGGCTATAAAACTGAGGTAATGGGGGCCAGCTTCCGCAACATTGGTGAAATTTGCGAGCTAGCAGGATGCGACCTGCTGACCATTTCTCCCAAGCTTTTGGATGAGTTAAATACCAAATTGGAGGAGCTCCCCCGCAAGCTCGATCCGGCCACTGCAGCCAGCCAAAATATTTCAAAAATTCCGATGGATTGGGTCACCTTCAACCGCATCCACGAGTCCGATCGAATGGCATCTGAGAAGCTATCGGAAGGAATTGATAAATTCTCGAAGGCGTTGGAAGCTCTTGAAGCAATGCTGGCCCGACGCTTGGCTCAAATGGAGGGGGAAGAAACCCTTACCCACGCAGCCACCGATATTTTTAAGGTGTATGACCTGGATGGCGATGGCTCGATCGCTCGAGAGGAGTGGGCTGGTACCGACGCCGTCTTCGATGCTCTAGATACCGATGGTGATGGTCGTATCACCCCGGCAGAAATGGCTGCTGGGTTAGGGGCTGAGGTGCACTTAACGGGGCTTCCCTCTTAAATTTGCGTGACCAACTTGCTCTTTTTGCTGAGGAGGTCGGTGGTCATAAGTCATTGGTCAGCGATCGTGAATTGCTTAAAGGTGCAGGACAAGTTTAGGGAACGCGGATACACTCATACCCAATCTTTTGCGGGGCTAACCACCTTGGAGGGTCAACGCAAATCTGGTTAAGGGGATGAGTGGTGTTGAACGTTTCTAGCCCAGAGAAGATCTCGGATACTGATGCCATTTCTATTGAGCAACGATCCGATCTCGAGCAATTTACTGAACTCCAGCAATTGCCTGAGAATGGCCAACTCAATGAGCCCAGCCCTATTCCTAGGGCAAGTCTATGCTTTCAAGAGGACTCCGAAGGGGCCTCTATTCATTCCTTTTTCCGAGATACGACAGCAGTGAAACAATTGCTGGATCGGTATGCCGCAGGGGAACGAGATTTTCGTAACTTGCGCCTCATTGGTTTGGAACTTGCGGGAATCCAGCTCTGCCATGCTGATTTGCGGGAGGCGAACCTCAGTCGAGCTAATCTTGAGGATGCCGATCTGACGGGGATAGATTTGGCAGGAGCCAAATTAGTGGAAGCCAACCTTGCTCAATCTCGTCTCAATAAGGCAGAGCTTTCGGAAGCCTATTTAATCGCTACCCAAATGACCGATTCGAATTGTAGCGATGCTGATTTTCGCAAAGCCAACCTGGGTAAAGCCATTTTGACCAATTCCTGCCTCCAAGGGGCCATTTTGCAGGAGAGTCGCCTGATTGGCAGCAATTTAAGTGGGGCCAATTTGCAGGGGGCCGATCTGCAGCACTCCTACTTGATTGAAACCAATTTCAGCAATGCCAACTTGCAAATGGCGCTGCTGCAGGGGGCTGTCATGCAAGGGGCTAGTTTTCAGAATAGCGATCTGAGCAATGCCAATTTGGCCGGGGCTATTTTGATGGACGCCAATCTGCGGGGGGCAAACTTGATGGGGGCAAACTTAGAAGGCAGCATTTTGGATGGAGCCCAGCATGACAACACTACGGTTTTCCCTTCCGGATTTAATCCCCAGTCGATTAGGGCCTCATTGCTGAACTAAGGCGCATTCTGAATCGCGTTGCATTTATTCTGTTTGGCTAGAGAGTGATGAATACCGACCTACAACAGAACCTGCTTGAGCTCGAGCTGGATATCTTGGCATTAGAGATGGAGCTAAGGCTGCAAATGGTGCGATCGCTCCCAGTGGCTAAGATAATATCCCCCACTGTGGCCCGATCTCAGTTATGGCTACTAGAATATTTGCCCAGTGTATTGCCTAATATTTCTGCTGTGCTGCAGGATGTCGAACTCAGCAATGGGCCATTCGTTTCGGCCCCATCAATCGGGACATAATTTTGGGCATTGTTCTCTTTTCAGGGTATGTTCTGCAAGTCTCTAGTGGAGAGACTCTCCAGCAAAGGAACTGACCGATCGATGAAGCCAATCGCTATCCCAAGGGTGAAATCTTTTCTCAAACTTGGATGGCTCCTCACGCAGTAGCGGATTCAGAGCAAACCGTCATCGCTCCCAGGTCGCAGAGGAAGGGTACCCTGCATCCAAATCTGATTATTTTTGACCTTAAGCGAGACTCGCTGCAGTTTGATGCGATCGTTAGCTTTGCGAATGTCGCCGGGGGTTAACGCGGCGGATTTGAAAATGGACTCGTTTTTCTGGCTGAAGATGGCAACTTTGTAGCCACTCTTCACCAATGCTGCAGCGAGTTCATTCAATACTGAACCCCTTGCATAGCAATAGCTAAGACGCGAATACTCTTTCTAATATTAGATGGCACAGACGTGATTTGAACACGTGACCAAGGGCTTATGAGTCCCCTGCTCTACCACTGAGCTACTGTGCCATTGCGACTGAATCTTCACAATGTGTTCAAGTCGGGTTCTAAGGTACCACCTTGAAGCGATCGCTGCCAACTAAATTTTTCTCGGAAATTGGCTTTTCCCTAAGACTAATCTCGACAGATACTGACTAACCCCACAGACTGAAGATTGCGTAGGGTCGCAGTTTACCCCGGACGAAATCCCCTCAACATTCCCATTGGTGGAAAATCTGCCGTCTATATACCCATCCCCGAAGCGATTGCTCTGCCAATCCTCCCCGACTAGCAAGGCATAATAGACATTCTTTCCTGCATAAGATAGCCTCCATCGGTCCTCACCCCACCGTTCAGTAGAGAAAATCAAGCTAAGCTATTGCACGAGACCCCTTTGGGGTTAGCAGCAACGCCCCAGACAGCCCTGCATCGTTTCACGATCGCCATGTTGAGTCACCATCGCCATGTTGAGAATTGTCACCCAGCGCACCGAAGCCGAGGCCGAATTAAAGCGGATTAGCGATCGCATCCAGGCCGACCAACAGGTGCATCGCGAAGCAACAGTTCAAGAGATTTTACAAACCGTCCAACGAAAAAAAGATCGAGCATTACTGAACTACACCGCTGAATTTGATGGGGTGACACTCACGGTCGATACCCTGCAGGTTTCTGGTGCCGAATTAGATACCGCCTACCAGGCGGTGTCCCCCCAGTTGGTAGACGCCATTCGTATGGCCCAACAGCGTATCGAAGCCTTCCACCGCCAGAGAGTTCCCAAAGGATGGGTTACCTTCTCAGAGCCCGATATTGTCTTGGGTAAGCGTTACACCGCCGTCGATCGCGCTGGTTTGTACGTTCCCGGTGGCCGGGCTGCCTATCCCAGTACGGTGCTGATGAATGCAGTACCCGCCAAAGTGGCTGGGGTGAAAGAAGTTATCATGGTTACCCCACCAGGGTCCGCTGGTTTTGGCCCTGATAACGGCCAAAAAAGCAGCAGCATCAGCCCCGCCGTCCTAGTGGCAGCCCAAGAGGCGGGCATCGACAAAATCTTCCGCGTCGGAGGGGCTCAAGCCATTGCGGCCTTAGCCTACGGCACCGAATCTATCCCCAAAGTTGATGTCATTTCTGGCCCCGGCAACATCTACGTCACTTTGGCCAAAAAGCAGGTGTACGGCACCGTCGGCATTGATTCCTTGGCGGGACCCTCTGAAGTGCTCATCATCGCCGATAGCAGTGCCAATCCCACCTACCTAGCCGCAGACCTTCTGGCACAGGCAGAGCACGACCCTCTAGCTGCTGCCATTTTGCTCACCACCGATTATGACCAAGCGAAACAGGTCACCCTTGAAGTCAAAAAACAGCTGGAAAACCACCCCCGCCGCACCTTAACTGAAAAAGCGATCGCCCACTACGGCGTAATAGTCGTTGTGGAAAATTTGGATGTGGCCGTTGCTCTCTCAAACCTATTCGCCCCAGAGCACCTTGAGCTAGAAGTAGAAAGTCCCTGGGAAGTCATCGAAGGGGTTCGCCATGCGGGGGCCATCTTTATGGGTCACAACACCCCTGAGGCGGTGGGAGACTATATCGCGGGTCCAAACCACACGCTACCCACCTGCGGAGCCGCCCGCTACACGTCCGCCCTGGGGGTGGAAACCTTTATGAAGCATTCCAGCGTCATTCAGTACAGCGCTAATGCCCTCCAAGAGGTCTCTGGGGCGATTGCAGCATTGACCGAGGCAGAGGGACTGCCCTCGCACGGTGCTTCGGTACAGTTGCGCATTGACAAAGCGGGGATGAATGATTGATTGATGGAGAGAGCTTTCATAATAAGGTCTCCCTTCGATCGCTGGCATAGAGAGGTTGTGTCATTGGTATGAACGTCCAGCCAAGGACCGCATTACTAGCCATGTTGAGTTCGTCGCTGCTGAGCTTAGTGCTCCATCCCCACAGCCCCCATGCCCACGCTCAGGGCACTCCGATTCCCCGACTGTGGCTTCAGGATTTGCAGCAGCAATCTTTCGAGCGCAACTGCAGGCTGGTGGGACTGCTGCGCAGCCAGCCTTTGATTTCGGGTGATGGTCGCTGGCAGGTATACAGCCGTATTACCTACGAAATCACCCCGGTGGGCTTGGGTCGCCTCAGTAGCGTCCTGTTTGCCCAAGACAATCAAACCCAACAGTTACAGACCATCTACAATCCCAGTTCTGTCTTTCGCGAAGGGGATGAATTGGGACTAGATTTTTTGTTCCTTCTGCCGATGGAGTGGCGTAACGGTCAGGTCCTCGTGCGGGAATATTCCGGCCTATTTCGGTCTCAAGCTATCCTCAATCGGGCAGTGCTGTGGTCTCCTGAGGAGGGAGGGAAGCCGGCCCAACTCACCACCAGAACCCCCGATCCTCAATTCCCAGCTACCGTGTTGTTGGGCTGGGACAGTTCTAGTAACGATCGCGTGCTGTTTGCAGTCAGCGACTTCCTCGACCTGCCTCAAGTAATTGCCATTGGAGATCGGGAAGTGCAGGTGAAACCCGATATCCCTCCCCCTGATTGGATGGCCATTTCAGCTAGCGTCGATCTAGAGCGGGAGGTAAGCGACGCTGAACTGGAGGCAGAGGTGGCCAGTTGGACCTCCGGTTGGCCCGCCATTACCGGCCAACTCTGCAGTTCTCCTAGTGAGTGAAATCTGGTGTTCCTGTCAATTTCTCTGGACGGCAGGATATTGAGCCACGAGCTAGAAAATAGGCGGACTGGCGCAGGTACTGACAGCTTATGTTCCGACAACTTAAAACGCCGATAGGCGGCGGTGCTGCAAGCTGGGCATCTGGCGGCGCACCTGCTGCAGGCGTTCTGGATTAATCTCGGCGATCGCCACCCCAGGCTTCATGCCTCCGGCATCCGCTAATATCGTCCCCCAGGGGTCAACAATCATGGCATGTCCGTGGGTTTGGCGACGGGCATAATGCACCCCCACTTGAGCCGGAGCAATCACGTAACAGGTATTTTCGATCGCCCGAGCTTGAATCAAAATTTGCCAGTGATCCTTCCCCGTGAACTCGGTAAAGGCAGCCGGAATCAGCAGTACATCAGCACCCTGAGATGCCAGTGTGCGATAAAGTTCGGGAAAACGCACGTCATAGCAGACGGACAACCCAAGGGTGCCGAGGGTCTCGATATAACAGGACTGCATTTGCCCTGACCCTGGCATTACCGTATTGGATTCGCGATAGGTGTTGCCATCCGGCAGGTTGACGTCAAATAGATGGATTTTTTGATAGCGGGCCAGTTCGGCTCCATTGGGGCTGAGCAATGTTGCGGTATTGTAGACTTTTTTCCCATCAGGTTGCTTTTCCTGACCTGTTTTCTGCTCTGGGGTTGGTACGGGATACCCTCCCCCCAACACGTACACTTGGTAGCGCAGGGCCATCGTGCGCAAAAACTCTTCGGTGCGGGTGGAAATTTCCTCTGCCAGCTCGAGCTTTTTTTGCTCGTCCCCCATATACGCAAAGTTTTCCGGCAATACGATGAGCTTGCACCCCTGTCGGACCGCAAAATCGATTAATTCCTCAGCCTGTTCCAGATTTTCCTCCAGATCGGGCTTACTGGTCATTTGAATCGCAGCAGCAAGATAGGGCTTCATGCGGCTTGTTTTCCTAAACGGTTTGGCATGGGATCCCGAATGGTATCAGTCCAGGGACGATCGCAACAGTGCAATAGTTCCTACCATCGAACAAGATTATGGCGGTATGGGTTGTGGCGGTTGCAGTTACAGAACTTTCAGTTACGGCTGCGGGGATAAGGTAACCGAAACAGTGCTGTCTGCTCCTAACGTTGCTCTAGCTGGAACACCCTCCGAGTCGGAGGTTGCCGGAATATCAGCAAAAGGGGTTTGAGGTTGTAGCTCCCTTGCCCGCTCATCAACCGGGACCGCTGTCAAAATGGTGCCATCAGGGGCAAGGGTGAGATTGTACTCAATGGGACCTGTCAAAGACTCTGGGGCTTGCCAGTCAGTAGCCAACGCTGCCTGTAACTGCTGTTGGGATATCGCCAGCTTTGCTACTGGGTCTGCAAATTGTTGCTCGCTCAATTGAGACGGTTGCTCCTGAGGTGCTGGAACATCTGACTGGGACAGTGCAGCTAAGTCTCCGAGATCGGCATCCTCAACCGCCTTCCCTGCATCGTCTGGTTCAGCCTGTGAAGGTTCAGAGGATAAATCGTCACCATCAGCAGTAGAGGGTAAAGGGGCTGACTGTAGGGTATCCGTCACGCTGGATTCTGTGGCTTCAGGTGCAGGTATTACAGGGGCTGGGGCTGAGGGCTCTGTAATTAAAGAATCTGCCACTTCAGATTCTGGGATATCTGGTTCTGCTAGAGAGCGGCGTACGGAAGGGGCCGAGTCAGCGGGGGGTGAATCTGCAGCAGCTGTGGGCGATTGACTTTCTACTAGCCCGGTGACCTCCTGTCGAGCGGTATTTTCTGCCAGTTCTTCCGTTGGAGGACGGGTGAGGATCAAGCTAGCCCCAAGTACTCCTACTCCAACCACTGCCAATGCCGCCACAGCCGCTACTGGCTGGCGATACCAAACGACGGTTCGGGTCGCAGTCTTGAGGCGGGCTAGGTGGGGAATGGCCTGCCCGACTTCCCCCAAGGACTCTGCTAAATCGTAAAGTTCCGTTGTTGTCAGGTCTGCTTGTCCGATCCCGTTTCCCTGTCGGAGGGTGATGCGATGGCGGACGGCGTTGAGGGGGCGGATAGCCACGCTACCGCTG
This sequence comes from Synechococcus sp., assembly GCA_051439605.1. Lineage (GTDB taxonomy): Bacteria > Cyanobacteriota > Cyanobacteriia > Thermostichales > PCC-7336 > PCC-7336. Next base: position 117,879 of record JBFRWN010000032.1, on the reverse strand, counting down.
AATGTGCCCTGCGATTGAGCAGATAACTGATACTTGAGATAGCGATCGACGGTGGTGACTAGGTCGTTGAGAAGTTCCCCATCCCCAGAAAACTCGTGGCTTTTTCCACCTATTTGCAGTTGGATGGTGCAGTTGACCGGAGCAGTTAGCTTAGCAACATCGTCAGGGGTTAGTGTCTGCCCCTCGACAGAGATGGTACAGCTGGTGTGTGAGTAGCTTTTAGACAGTTGGGTGGTAGGCATGACAGGTTTGGGTCTGGCTAGAGGCTCTAATACTGATGGTTTGGGTCGAACTTGACTCGATATCGGAATTCGCGAGATCGCAGGAATCTCTAGAGCAAAGGTCCTACGGTTAATCGTGGGGGGAATGGCGAGCAAAGTGCCGTCGATTCCATTTTCTGAAACGAACCGCTTTCAGCAACAAATAGTATTCTGGGACTCTTCGACGCGATCGCAATATTAGCCATCTGATCGCTGTATGGGGAGTTCGCTACTGGCGGCCAATTCTGATACGACCTCTGGCGGGCTGATTCCTGACCGATCGGCTTCAGGGTCTACAGATTCCGGAGGCTTACCCTCGTCTTGGGGGGGCAACTGCATTTTCGGGCGCGTGACCAGCGAATTCCACAGGCGCATGGGGCCAAACTGGCTGCCGTAGAACAAAAGCTCTACGAGCAGGCTGAGGGCAAGCTCGCTAATGTCCCGTTGGGGCTTGCGATCTCCATCCACCATTCGCTCGCGATAGGTCGTGTGAAAGGCGTCTAAATAGTCGGCAACTAAAGGCTCTTTTAGGGGAGAAACCTCTTGAGCAAAGCATTCCTCCAACCGAGTGATGACCGTGCGGATATGTGAATGATGTTGACGGGCCAGATAGCAAGTGACCATCACCAGGGCTCGCACTTCGTCCACATCGATCTTCTTTCGACCCCCCCTGCTTTGGCGCAAGGGATTGGCATTCCTGAGCCGCCATAGGGTGATGCGATCGCCGATGGTGGACTCTAACCCCAGAGCCGCCGCCGCCGCGAGCATGACCTCCGAACCTTCGTCGCTTAACGTTTCTAGGGAAAGCAACAAAAAATCCAAGTGGGCCTTGGTAGTTCCCTCTAGGCCCGTGCGATTGTCTGGCAAGCTCAACGCCCTTAGCGTTGCTGCTACCTTATCTAGACCGTCATCGCTCATCCGAATTGCTTCCTCATTGCGCCATACTGTTTGGCTGTGTTTAGACTACCCGAGCAGTTGTCTAGCTACCATTAAACTCCCACCAGTGTTAAGCTTCGCTGGTCAGAATAGCCCTCATCTTGCCATTTCTCCCAGGTGGGATATGGGGTAAGAGGGAAATTTTGTTTGCTCAACATAGTGTTGTTAGGGGTGTTGTTGAGGCGAATGTTACTTCTGTGTGGACTACCCTTCTTTGAGCAATCCCTCTTGACCAATCTTAAGCCAGCGGCCACGCCAATAGACTCGACTGCCAAAAGATCCCCCCACCCAAATGACAAAACTCATGGCGTCCCGAAAAGGCAATAGCCATATCCAGCGGAATAATCCTGGCCGTTCCAGCTGCACGATGGCGATTGCAGCCTGCAGCAACCTCATCCCCCAAGTGGCGAAAAACACCGCAATACTCCAGTAAGCGAAGCCGGACAACAGCATCAGCAGCAGAGCGTAGACGGTGCCGAAGGTAAACACCATGCCGTAGTACTCTCCTCCCCGATTAATGCGGATCGTGCGGGCCCAGCGCAACTCCCGCTTGAATACCTGACTCAGGTACTCATCTCCCTCGTTATCTAAGACATATCCGCACAGTTCCACACGATATCCTGAATTGGCCGTCATCTTACCGATGTGAAAATCAGACCCAATGCGGTTGAGGACGTAATTCAACCCCCCAAAAGAATCCATCACTGACTTTCGTGTCACAATCGTTGGCCCCAAAGCACAGCGCAATCCCCCATCCAGCAGACGAGCAATTAATAAACTGGGGATAAATTCCGTGCAGCGGTTGAGGGCGTGAATGGCTGCACCAGCATAGCGGGGTCGCCGTTCTACGTAGGGGCAGGTGACTAAACCCACTCCTTCCATTTGTAATGGAGCGGTGACAGTCTTCAGATAATTTGGCCCCACTCGAATGTCACTATCCGCCAAGATAATCGTCTTGTGGCGAGCCGCTTCGTAGAGGTAAGTTAAGTTGCTGATCTGATAGTTGATACCGCGTGGAGTCAAATCGGTCAGTAGCCGCACCCGCTCGGGAAACTCAGCCCTTAACGTTTTCAAAATGGGGATAGCCGGATCGGTGCTATCCATCACTCCAAACAGCACCTCGTATTCCCCATAGATTTGCTGACAAAAGGAGCGCCAATTGGCCAAAGCCCCAGGATCTAAACCCCTCACCGGGATCAGGATGGAGACGGGGTCTGGCGGAGAGGGCAGTGTTTCCGGAGAATTCGCCAGCCTCCGATCCAGCTTCAGCCTTGCCGGCTTAAACACTAAGGTGCAATAGGCGCAAAAGCAGTAAAACGCCATAGAAGCGGCGATCGCCACTAACAATAATCCCTGGACAACTACCAGCATTCGATATCTCTAACTGCAGTCTGAATTGGACTTATCTGTACAAATTATCCGACGGCTGGGACAGCTAGCCGGTTTGAAACATTCCCTCCCCCTTGGCTGTCATCTCGAGACAAACTTCGAGCGATGGCCCCTCCCATCCAGTCGGTTATTGTTCTGACCCAAGGTTATGGAAGCTCAGCACCACAATGTTGCTCCAACAGCCCCAAGACTCGTTCGTACCTATCGGGCAGCACCTGAATGGCATAGGCCTCAGATTCAATTTGACGACGATAGCTGTGATACCTGAGAAAAAATGGGCGGGTGTTATTGGGGGGATCTAGACCAAGATTTAACGCCGCCACAGTTCCGTTACCCGCGCAAACCTGGGCTGCATGCACCGCCTCGTGGACGAGGACCGGTTGGGCGATGCCTAAATCAAATACAACGGGATGAATCCAAATGGTCCTTGAACTAGCTTCTAACAAACCATAGGCTCCATTCAAGGGTGGCCGCTGCAGGCGCACTTCAAACCCTTTCCTCTCCAGATGCTGTTGCAGTTGTATAAAGGATTCTGTTAGGAGAACTTGCGCCTCGTCGGCCTGCCACTCCCCTGCGAACAATTGCCCTGCAGATGAATAGCGCGGTTCCCAATTGACAACATACTCTCCTGAATGAGCTGCTCCCCCTTGCAGGAGAGACGCAGCAAGCAGGATTGCGGTCACTATCTGTCGATCCATCAGCCCCAACATCCGCCCCCTCCAAGCATTCAGCCCCTCTTATCGATCCATTTACTGAATGCGTCTCCTCCTACAGCTTCGGGACAGATAACAGCGACCACCGGAACCCTGCAGCTACAACAATCTAGAAGATGCATGAAAGATGAAAGAGACCTCCACAGTGAATGGATTGGAAGTGAATTCGAACAAGAAACAACGATCCTTTGCAAATATATAAGAGCCGGAGATAATGATTTACCTGCTTGAGAAGAAGAACTAAAACCGCATTTACACGGTTCTTATTGAGCACAATCTCCGAATATACTCGTGGATTGAGATAGGAAGTTAACTTATCTTTCCCGGATAAACCTCCAAAGTCAGTATGCAGTAAGTATAGAATTAGAGTAGATTTAAATCGAAAAGGATCGGTGTCTCAGATGGTGTGTAGATGAATGGTGTGCGATCTCCCTACTTTCGACAGATTGCTGCTGCGAAAGCACCAGACTGTCTTAAGTTGAGAGCATGTTTCCTTTTGAACAAGCTTTCCTCTATTTCACGGTGAAATATTGCATGAGGCAAGCGTTAAATTGCCAAATAGACTCCCAAACAGACTCCGAAGTGCTTAAGGATACTTGATTGCGGCGTATTCTGTTATCAATTGATGCTTGTGACCGTAAAACTACGAACTGGACTTGTAATACCATTAGGGTGAATGGCGTGGATGTTCCCAAAAAATTATTGTTAGTTGATGACGATCCAAACCTGATTTTGCTGGTTAAAGATTACTTAGAGTTTCGTGGTTACGAAGTTATTACTGCCGGTAACGGCCAAGAAGCTCTCACTGCTATGGAGGATTTCCGTCCGGATTTGATCATCTGCGATGTCATGATGCCGGAAATGGATGGCTATAGCTTCGTGGAGAAAGTTCGCGAGGAGTCCGACACTAGTTGGATTCCAATTATGTTTCTATCGGCCAAAGGGCAAAGCGCCGATCGCGTACGCGGACTCACCACCGGGGCTGATGTCTATATGGTGAAACCCTTTGAACCTGAAGAATTGGTTGCACAGGTGGAATCATCCCTCAAGCATACAGAACGCTTACTCCACATGCAGGGGGGTATGTTACAGCCCACCTTGACCCTCGATCGCGAGGTAGAGCTGACCCCCACCGAGACGCGCGTGATCCAGTTGGTGTCAAAAGGCATGTCCAACCGCGAGATTGCCGCCACCCTGAGTGTTAGTCAGCGGACGATTGAAAGCCACGTTAGTAACATGCTTAGCAAAACGGGACTTCACAACCGTACCGAGTTAGCTCGCTGGGCAATGGAAGGTAGCCTTAGCAAACGCTAAAGACTTTACAGGGGCGATTTTTGAATCTTGCCCTGGCCTACTTGCTCAATCAGGGACAAGAACTGCTGCCGTTTCTGACCAAGAATCGACGGCTTAACGATTGTTACATTGAAAGCTCTACGTCCCGTAAGGGGTATGAACGGCTGTCAAGTCTCATGCGATTCACGGTCTTTATACTCGAAAGCGCGCGATGGAGATGGCTATCGCAAATAGATCATCGGGTTTACGGGGACACCGTCCACGTGCACCTCAAAATGCAGGTGTGGACCGGTGCTCAAACCGGTACTTCCCCGAGTCATGATTGCCTGTCCTCGTTCTACCGTTTGACCGGGTCTGACGTATACGGCTGTCCCATGGGCATAAAAGGTCACTAGGCCGTTAGGATGTTGAATTTTTACTGCGTTGCCATATCCTCCGTTCCACCCGGCAGAAATCACTGTGCCCGCGCGTGCTGCAACAATTGGAGAACCGTAGGCACCAGGGATATCAACACCATTATGCATCCTCCCCCAACGCCAGCCATACCCAGAGTTCACTCGTCCTGCCACCGGCCAATGGAACCCACTGCTGCTGATGATAGGCGGCGAAGCTGCCACGATGGAATTGGATGCCGGTATCTTGATGGTCTGACCCACCTGTAACTGATTGGCTCGAATGGTGGGGTTAGCCCGCAATAAACCATTCACAGTCATGTCGTGCCGCTGGGCAAGGCTCTCAAGCGTGTCCCCCAACTGCACTTGATAGGTTTGGGCAGGCCTTTTAGGAATAGAGAGCTGCTGGCCAGATTGCAGGCGAGTTGAACGGACATCCGGATTGGCATTCATTAAAGCCCGCACAGAGGTATCAAACTGCTGGGAAATTGCAGGCAGAGTGTCCCCATCAGAAACGGTATAGGCCAAATCCGTAGGTCGTTCGTCTACACCCGCAGCAATCGCATCCAAACGCTTGCGACGCACTGCTAATATTTCTTCCACCTTTCCGGGAATCAACACCCGCTGTCCAGTGTCTAAGTTACTGCCATCATCGAGAGGAGTGGCGGAAACAATATCCGCCTGGCTAACTTGATAATTCGCGGCAATGCTGGCTAATGTGTCGCCTTCATCGACGGTGTAAACTAAGCCTTCGATCCGAGGGATATAGAGGATCTGACCGGGTTCTAGATCCGTACGGGCATTAATTCCATTGGATGTGGCGATCGCCGCTGCATCAAGCTGATACATCTTAGTCAGATGCCAGAGGGTTTCCCCCTCGTTCACCTCGTGACTAATAATTCCAAAATTGGGTGCTGCCGGCACAAGCTCGTTGTCCACCAGCGCTTGATTTGCCAAATCAAGTTTGCGATCGTAATTCTGCTGCAGAACACCCTGAATGGTATTGTCTGATGCTGTCAGAGCTTCTTCAGGGGGAAACTCTAACGGAAAAGGATGCTGTTGGCTACGAAGTAGAACCATTACAGCCATGCCTACCCACAGAGTAAGGCCAGTGCTGAGACGGGGCCTACGTTTAATGAAATGAAGGACTAATTTCGTAACCCCGTATTCGGCGGTAGCTACGGTGACAAACCTCCGCAAACGGGTGGAAGAGGCTTGGGCGGTCAAAGAGGGGCGATCGCGACCTCTATAACTGCTTATCAGGGAATTTCGCGAGCCCCCTTTTTTCTTTCCACCAAAGACGGAATCGTGGCTTGCATCCATATTGTGCAAGTGTGAAGACTTGCGGCTGGACTTGGGGAAAGGAGATTGCAATAAACCTTTGGGTAGGCGACCTGCGCCTCCCCAAGTTCGGGTTAAATTGCGGCTTAATCCCTCAAGCCTTGAAGAGCTTTGCTTGAAAGTCTCTTGCGCTGGCCGATCGCCTCGTCCCAATAGTTAGCCTCCGAGCTTGTTAGGCTAGGACATACACACCAAATCAATGTGACGATTCACAACGAATCTTCACACTTCGGCTCAGATTACAACAATTAGGGTTGATAAAACAAGCTCTTTGGGAATGCTAACTCGCGTCAAAATTGTAGCTTGGTGTTTTTACGCAACGAATAAGAACTACGGATTTCATTTGGGGTGAGGTTTAACTCTCATGCAAAGAGTTTCAAGACTTACAGCTTTTGGAGATCGCATCTAGATCTTCAGCGCAAGAGTTCCTTCCCATGGAATTTAGGTTTGACTATAAAACCGCGCCTAAACTTTGGGGCACCCATGGGATCTAATGTTTGTCAGCGTTTGTTATGGCGGTTAACAGTGCAAATTTGCCCCTCCCAATAACCTCGACATGAGATATTGTGGGCAAAGCCAAGTGGGACTTGGTTGAGGTTTGAGGAGGGTTATTGCTGTGCCCAAGGCCCGCAACTATTCAATTTTGATATTTACAGGGCTGGGTGCCGTCATCGTGACAGTGATTGTCGGCGCGATCGCCTTTGTGTTTGGATATGGTTTTGGAGAACAGGCTCTGGAGGGAGTAACCCCGCTATTTGAGACCGGCAACCCCGATGGAAAGCCTCGAAATCCTAATGCTAGAGGCACCATCCCCTTAATCTTGGAAGTCGATAGTGTGGGCGAAACGGTTCCGAAGCTCGCCCCTCCCAATCGCTTGTTAGTGAGCAGTAATCCTAATTCGGCATCTATACCTGTAGCCCCCACTCCCACCCCAGCCCCCTCCCCCTCCCCAAACTCAGATTCCACTCCAGCACCCATTTCAACCCCAACCCTGCCTCCACCTACCCAGCCAACACCACCTCCCGTTCAAGCGGTGCCCCCAGCGGGCAGTGTCGTCATGAATGTATTGTCTGCTAGCCGCCAAGGGGGATCGGTCGTGCTGAATGTGACGATGCAGAACAATAGCGGACAAACCGTGCGTTTTCTGTACAGTTTTATGGATATACGAGATAACAACGGTCGTGTTCTCAGTGGCAGCGCCTCGGGTTTGCCTGGGGAATTACCACCTTACAGCCCTGTTTACAGTGGTGTAGTCCGAATCCCAGAAATCTTCTTGCAGGGCTCCAGCAGTGTTTCCATTAGTCTGCCTGATTACCCCAGCCAGAAAATGTGGTTGCGGGTTTCTGGAGTGCCCTTACCCTGACCCCCCGCAATTGTTTGCATAGTTCTTCTCGCGCCCCCCATACCCTGGAGGAGAAGTCAAAACCCTACCCCCATTCCCCATCAGGGGTGCCTGGAGTCGAAACCTCTCTCCCTCTAATGTTGACTGCGCGGGATGGAGAAATTGATGACACTGTGCGCGGAAAACCGCTGCACTTTGCCCCCTACCCCGATCCACAGAAGGTTACTAGCTAGAGGGTCATGGCTCCCAGCAATTCCTCGCGGGCTTGCTGGCAGTCCAGGGCAAGCTGTTTCTGGAGGCGATCGACGGAGTCGAATTTGATTTCGGGTCGCAAAAAGTGATGCAACTCCACTGTCAAGGTTTGACCGTATAAATCTCCAGTCCAATCGAGTAAATGCACCTCCACCGACCGCCGCTGCCCATCAAACGTGGGGCGCATCCCGACATTTAAGACTGCAGCTTGTCGGAACTCCTGACCGCGATCGCTCCAACAAGCCCAGCCACAATAGACACCGAAGCGGGGAAGAACCTTACTGTCAGCCACCTCGATATTGGCTGTTGGGAACCCCAACAGTCGGCCCCGTCGATCCCCCTTCACGACTTTTCCGACCAAGCGATAGGCTCGACCGAGTAAGGCTTTGGCCAGTTCGACATCTCCCTCGGCTAATGCCTCACGAATACGGGAACTACTTACCCGCTGTCCGTTAAACTCCACGGCATTGACGGCATTAACTGGCACTCCAACCCGCTTACCCCACTCCTGCAATGTCTTGGCTGTCCCCGAACGATGATGACCAAAGCAGAAGTCTCCGCCGATGCTGACGGCACAACTCCTGAGCCCCGCGACTAATACAGTCTCGATAAAGTCCACTGGAGATTGGATAGCAAATTTTGGGGTGAAGGGCAGCATGACCACCTGCTGAACACCGTACGCTTCAAACAGCTGCAGGCGCTCGGGCAGGGGGGTGAGGGTGGCCAGTGTCTGACCCGTCAGGATCTCGCGGGGATGAGGGTCAAAGGTGAGAATGGTGCTAATGCCGCGATGACTAGCCACAACGGGGGCAATCACCTGTTGGTGCCCCCGATGCACACCGTCAAAGTTTCCCAGCGCAACGGCAGCCGGACAGCGGACTTCAGCTAGAGTTCGAACCACATGCACTAGGCAAAATCCTTTAATGCGGGGAGTTCATGTCAACGTGAAATAAGAAGCTAGAGGCCAAACGCTAAACAAATGGCCAGAGTAATGCCCCGCAGACAGCAATGACGGCGATCGCCGCAAACGTGCGGTAAAGCCTGGCCATAACTGGCTTCACCTGATAGTCCACCACCAGACGATCCTTGGCTAATTCATCATCAGGTTTTTCCCAAATCTGGCCATCATACCAACCGCTCTCTTCGTAGACGATGGCGGCTTGGGAGAGGCGCCGCTGAACATAAGACCAGCCTAGTACCTGACGCACGGTGGCTAATGCCACGCAAAATAAGCTGAATTCAAATATGGAGAGGATAGTGTGCCCCAGCTGGCTATCGGTGGGAAAGCAAGATGCAGCAATGGGAAAAGCGATCAGTGCGGCCCAAAACCCCACCCACCCCAATCGGCGGAAATAGACGGTGGAATCTAGGGTTGCCCACCGGAATAATCCAGAGTCCCTCAGTGCCTCGTACTCGCGGATGGGTTGTTGTTCTTCCGGCACCGGATGCAATGATTCGGGTTCCGGAAATAAATCGTCAACCAAGTTTGGCATTGCACATTCCTCAAGCGCAACCTTCAGCTAAGGAGAGTAACCCCAGTTCAGCCGCTCAGTACCAGCTCTGGACCTTGATATCCCCTCAAGGGAAGTCTTTCCCATAGTACAGTTTTACGAAACGTTAAGTAGAACCACTCAGAACGATCGTAGGTGAGGGGGAACGGAGGGTTTTCCCTACTCTCCGACATTCAACTTGGTGATGGAGGCAGCATCTGAGATATTGACGCGGGTCAGGGAGCGATCGATGCGGCGGACCAAGCCCGTTAGCACTTTCCCCGGTCCCACCTCCCAAATGGTGTCTATGCCACTGGCGCTCATAGCGTTGACAGTTTCTCGCCAGCGAACAGAGCCCGTGACTTGGTTGCAGAGATTCTCTTTTAGCTTTGCTGGGTCTTGGGTAGGGCTAGCTGTGACGTTGCTGTAGACGGGGATACTGGCAGAATTAAAGATGACTTGTTCCAGAACAGAGGCAAATTTCTCGGCAGCGTCGGCCATGAAGGGGGAGTGGAACGCACCGGCAACGGGCAAGAAGATGCTGCGCTTGGGTCTGGCTGCAGCGATCGCGCTTTCAATGGCGGCTTTGCTTCCCGAAAGCACCACTTGGTCGTCGCTGTTGTCGTTGGCGATTACGACATCGGGGGTTTGCTGACATAGTTGCTCAAGTTGAGGGCGATCGAAGCCCATGACAGCGGCCATGGTGCCCGCTTCTGCGGTAGCCATCAATTTCGAGCGTTGCTTCACCAGCTCGACCCCTGTTTTGAAGTCAAAAACACCCGCGCAATACAGAGCACTATATTCCCCCAAGCTGTGTCCCGCTACTGCATCGGGCTGGTGGTTTGCCTTGAGAGCATCAGATAGGAGGGCCCCGACCAGGTAGAGGGCCGGTTGGGTGCAAGTGGTTTGCTTGAGATCTTCGGCAGTTATATCCAGCAGCGACCACCCCAAAATCTCTTCAGCTTGTGCTAGTTTTTCGGATGCTCCTGGCAGGTCTACCAGGGTTCTCCCCATTCCTTCCGCCTGCGAGCCTTGTCCCGGAAATACCCAAGCAGTGGTCATCGTTTTTCCTCTCATCCTCGATTGACTGGCAGATATAGCGACTTTTACGTCGCTTAGGACATCTCAGTGGCAGAGACCCGTACAGAACTTAGATCCGGCGGTCCAAACTGAAAAGGCCGCAGAGCTATAACTGCTGCCCAACTCACCGTTACAGCTTTAGTACTGTACAAGCTGGTGGGCAACAGCTGAAACTCTCCTGCGCAAGCCAGCCGTTTGCTATCACATCTTCATCGTGCGCAGAACCAGAAATGGGTTACCCCAAAGTGACGGTCTTGTCGGATGTGGATTTCTGCTCTGGTTGCTTGGTTTGTTGCTCTAGTCGATCGGCAAGAAACGATAGGGGTTGGTTCATATTGGGAGCAAAGCCGAGCAAGTTGCGAGCTCGATATTCGTAAAGCAGCGTTCCCTGAGGATCGAACAGGAAGGTTGCCCCTCGCTGTGTGAGGTAGGCAGCGTTGGGGATATAGGCAGACCAATGACCCAGCACCTCAGCCATATTTCTGAGCCGCAATGTAGCCAGTTCAAAGGGACGCTGGAAGCCTTTGCCACCAGCAAACCGGAAAAACGAGCCTTTGATGGGAAGAAGTGGCGTGGCTTTAACAACTTCGTCATCTTCGATGAGCTGTGGGGCTTGCTGATCGCCCCGATATCCCCGAAATACCTCTTTGAGCGTACCGGGACTGCCAATGCCAGCGCACATCAACAGCAGATTGAGATAGGCATTGGTGGACGGGGATCCCCCTGGTAGTTTGAAGGATAATCCTGCGTACAGCCCCAGTAGGCGATGGAGGTTTGCTGTTGGGTCCACCCACAGATCGGAGGTTGGAAATCTGGTGAATGCGCAAAATCGTTCTCCCGAGGCGCGATCGCCAATCCCTACTGCTCGAATGGACAGATTTCGGGCATCCAAAAATTCTCGCTCCTTATGAATCCACCAGGCATATTCCAGACTGTCGAAGTCTCCCAACTGCGGCCAAATCAACAACAGCAAAGGAGTGGAGGTGGGAAAGGAAGGCAGAAAGGGGGATAGTTCGCCATCGCCAACGCACTGAAGTTGGGTTTGGCTCAAACATGCGCGCACATCCATAGGAAACTACTTATCGAGATGAAACCTTTAACACCTTCAAGAGGATGGTTGAGAACACAAATACAGCTTGATGCTGATGTTGATTGTCATGAAAGGCTGAAGACGCCAAATCCTACTGTCTTGGCGATCGTTAGGGAGATTCAAGTGGCTAATTCGTGGAATTACTGACAGGATCCGCTAACCGTTCGCAAAACAAATCTTGAGCAGCTGTTTCCAGGATGTCGTAATCAACTTCTTTGAGGTCGAGGGAGGTTTGTCCCGCCCATGCATCGGCCTCCACCGGCACCCCTGCTTGCTCGATACTGGCGCGTAAATCTTCCCAAGCTCCTTCTAAAATGCCGCTGGATCCTGTGACTTCATTGGTGTCAATATGCAATTTTTTGTTGGGGTAGCTCCGCACCAAATCAATGATGGTAAGGCGGCCATCTGGAGCTGCGCCGTTGACCAGTCCTGCTTTGACCGATTGCACTCCACTGGTGTCCGTGGGAGTTGGCTTGATACCGCGTGCGAGGACGTTCAGAACGCATTGGCCTGCATCGGATTCAAGAAATTTGGCATATTGAACAAAATCCACCTCAATCTCAAAGTTCAGCCCGTTGCGATATTCCTCCGCATCGGTGGCATCCAGGTAGTCGTTGATGTAGATTTCCAGTTGGCGACTCATCTGGCCCCGATCGGCAAAGGTTTCCAAATCCTCCACAGGGATGGTGCGGCTGCCACCTGAAACCAGAATGACAAGATCTTCAGCCGCGATCGCCCTCTGGCTCCATCCCAAGCAAGACACCGTGAGAAGGAGCGCAGCTCTTTGAATCCATAGTTTTCCGTTCACAATCGTCATTCCACGGCCAGCAGCTATAAGCTAATGCATTTTGTTCCCAACTCCATGCGTATTCCGCTAGTATCAGAATGAACTGCCTGCACTTAAGCTCGCTTGACCTGAGAGATCTTTTAGGATTTACCCCTTAGTTGGCCCTAGCTTGCGCTCAATTACCTTTACCTGTATGCGCCATTGGCATTTTTCAAAATCAGCAGCTTACCTCATCAGAGTTTCAGTCTTACTACCAAATTGAGCCTCAGCGGCATAGCTGAAGCTCGCGATCGTTTCTTCGACGGTAACGGGACTGTCTAGCACTTCGTTAATCCCAACCACACTCTCGCTAGAGCCAGGGATAACGTTCTCCCACAAAAGGCGATCGGGTTTGAGCAAAATCGTGCCATGTTGCAGTACGACATGCTTACGCCACAACTGGGCACTACCGACGATCTTTTTCCCTCGAACGCATAAATCGGCGGCTGTGGAGGTGCGAAAACAACTTGCCTCTCCGATATATCCTCGTTCCCCCTGCCCAAATTGCACGGGTATCCCTAGCCGATGGAGACCATCGATCAAAAACTGACAGAGAAACTCGTAGGCTTGGCGGCGGTTCAGTCCAAGATCTCGAGCCACGATGCAATAGGTTAGATCCGCATGAGGACCGCTTGCTTGATGCAGAACCGCTCGCCCTCCGGTGGGTCTGCGGACAACATCTATGGTGTCTGGCATATGACCTAAGGAATCGCGTTTCTGGTGGTATCCCAGAGAAAGCGTCGGTCGTGCCCACTGGTAAAACCTGACGATCGGAGCTGACTGTTGATTGTGAAAAACCCGATCGCACAGTTCCCGATCGTGGGCCATCTGAACTTTCCCTTCAGCCTTTGCAAACGGCAGGATTAGCCTATTGTCACTAGGGGATATGAAGGGATGTGGTTCACGCGTTACAGTCACTCGTTTGGCTCAATTGTAGTGAGTTCGTACCAACATAAAGCTGTTGGAATCTCAGCCAGAATAGCAGGGCTTTTGCCCAATCAGAGGGCTGGACAGCTGAGATATCAACAGCGACTTGACAGTCGCTATATGGCAGAAGCCGCCAAAATATCGTATGACTCGCGTACGCGGATAAACTCCTCCTGCGAACCACCGTTGTCGGGGTGATGCTGCTTGCACAGAGTACGGTAGGCGGAACGCACCTCATCTAAAGTGGCATTCTCCGACAGACCAAATAGACGTCTTGCCGCCTTCTGTTTGGAAAACTTCGATCGCCAGACGAAATGGGGCATAGGTTTGTTAGCTGCCGATTGGCAGCGGTCTACCTGGCGATAAGCATCTAGCACCATTTGCGATAGCAGAAGCGGTAGGTCTGATGGCAGGTGACTGGCTGTGATGCGAGTGGTAAACAGCCAAGCGATCGCCCAATCTGAGGTTGTCTGAAGCTGAAAGTGAATGTTATCGAGGGAAATTCGACAAATTCGTTCGATATTCTCCGGGGTGAACTCTATCCCCTTTTTTTCTCGTTCCCACATTTCTAGAACTTGTTCGGGGGAGATCGCCTGCTGGGAACCGGTCACCTGAAAGTATTGGTTAATGGATTGAGCTTTAGCGACGGCATCTTCATAGTGAACTGACCGTTCGAGAATCTCACGATTGCTGGGCAAACGAACGTACTCGATGCGAAATTGATGAACAATCGATTCGCGAGAAACGTTGGCAAACAGGTAACTAACGGTATCGGTCAGTTGCTGGCATTCGCTAGCTGAAAGATGCATCGCTTGTGGAGAGAGTCATTTTGGCTATTCAGTTATTGTGCCCGAACGCTCACCGAGAATATACTGATTGCGAAAACACATCCCCTGCATAAAAAATACATTCCTCACTAAAAAGATCTTGTGAGGCTTTCCCGGCCTTGCCATTTAAAGCTATCGCTGTAGCTTTAATGGCCCCAAACTTTAGCTCAGGTCCCAATCCGCAGTCATGTCTAGTTCAAGTCATGCTTTCCACTAGAACTATATCCGTATCCAGCAAATTGGTGCCGTTCAAGAAATTGCAAGCATCGTTGAACCGCGTCAGGAGCCTCTAAACCAGTCAGCTCAGACATCAACTTCGACGCCGGATCGGGTGACAGCGTTCTCAAGTGCGTTGCCACTTCGTGGAGACCGCACCATGCTTCCACGTTTTCGGCCATACGATTGCAAAATCGCTGCGCAGGGGTCATAACTAATCATCCAAATATCCGCAGTTTGAAGAGCTTGCCTACTCAGTGGCAATGGATCTTCGTAGGGTGAGAAGGCCCATATGGTTTCGCCTCCAATCTTCAACTCCCCAACACAGGCTCTAGTAAAGCAAAAACAACTGACCTGTGCTCTTTGTAGAACAGTGACTAATGTGAATTTTATTCAAGTACCGTAAGGGTTCTCACTGTCTTGGACAACCGTAGTACGCTCCCCTGTTGGGCACACCCCATCCCTACAGCGGATTTAATTTTTGCTCCCAACCGGATTGAATGCCATCTCTAAAACAAGCTTAAGCGTAGGTGCTTGGCATCGTACTGTAGGCCTACTGAGAAGCCTCACCCTGACTAGACCAATAGTCACGCGCAAGTCGAGATACCTTGCGAATCACCGTTTCAGCCTCTGGGTCGCCGTTTTCTCGTCTGACCAGAACAACCACGATATACCGTTGGCCGTTGGGTAAATCCACTAAGCCCACATCTCCTAAAGAAGAATTGATATTGCCGGTTTTATGTGCAATCCTATCGTCCTCTGTTAACGCCTGTGGCAGCAAGCTGTTGTTCTGGGTTGTTTGCAAGATTTCGAAGAAGCGATCGCGGCTACGCATGGTCAAAATTTGCCCTCGCTCGAGCTCCCCCAACAGCAACGCCAAGTCTCCAGGACTGGTTGTGTTGGTGCCTTCTAAATCGGGGAGAGGATTGCGCAGGCGCGTGTGCTGTAATCCCCAGGCCCGAAACCGACGATTGAGGGCCTCAACTCCCCCAAGCCGATCGAGCAGGAGATTGCTAGCAGTGTTGTCGCTAACTGCAATCATCAGTTCCGCAGCTTCCACCACAGGTACCTGCGAGTTTGCGGACCGATTGCTCAGAGTGCCTGACCCCCCCACGATGAAGTTGGGGCTGAGAGCTAAGGTTTCATCTAAATTGATCTCTGAGCGGTCTACAGCCTCCAACAAAGCCACCAAAATTGCGATCTTGATGGTACTAGCAGCCGGGAAAGCCTCGCGGTCCCGCAGCCCCGCATAGTTGCGCTGGCTGATATCCACCAGTACGGTCCCCATCTGCAGGTTGGGATATTCTGCATCGAGATTCTGTAGTGCTTGATTGAGCTCGGCAATGGGGGAACCAGGCCGGATGGAGGTACTGGAGGGGGCAATAAATGAGTTCGGAGCTGGAGCGGAAATGGTGCTGTAGCGATCGCTAGCATCAGGCAGTGCGGAGAGCGTGCTGCCCCACCGACGGGCAATTACACCACAGGCCAACCCTAACGCCACACTCCATACAAATCCTTGAAAGGCGATTGCCTGCCAAGAGGGGGGCTGTCTACTTTTCGACGACCTATGCGAGTGCGAGCGCTTGGACCGGAGGCTCGATGAATTGACCGGGGGGGGATCGGAAAAAGGATGGATGCTGTCAGAGCCAGATTGGGGCACTTGGGGCTGTGTGGGACGTTTGCGGGGGATTGGTCGATTGAAATGGCCCTTTGAGTCAGAACCGACGGGCCTAAGAGAACGGATGTTATCGCGAGGATAGCTCTGGGCATGTCGATTGTCTTGGGTAGCTTCCAAGTTTAAAGAAGGCGGTCGGAGATCCCTTCGCTGTCGCTCTTCGCCGGGACGCTCTCTTTGTTGCCGCTCTCCCTGTTGTCTATCTTGTATTCGCCTATCTTGTATTCGCCTATCTCTTGCACGGGCATCGCGTGCATGTGGTTCTCTCGATGGTTTGTGTCTGGCGCTTTCGAGCTCGGGCTTGGTTCTTTTGGGCCTGATTCTCTCAGGTCTAGTTTTATCCGATGGAAGATTGTGATGAGATCGATCGCTAAAGATCTGGCCATCGGGATGCTGATTGTAAAGGTGGGGGTTCCTAGATCGTCTGTCTCCAGAGTGCCGATTTCGACGAGAGCGATCGCTTGGCATAGTAAATTCCTCACCTCTCTTTCATCAACGGCGATCTTGACATTTCTTAAGCTGTAGCGAAGAGATACAGCTATCAAATGTGGGGATTGCTGGCTGAAGTGCTTCTCAGCCTACTCGATCCCTTTGTGGGTTGCTGTAGAACGAATCAGAAGACTGTAGAAAAACAGTGGTTTAGTAAACTTGAGTCAACCGATCCTTCAAGTTCAAGGCTGGTGCTTGATGGATAAGGGTTCGCGAAAGAGCAACCGTCTTGTGGTTTATGCAACCCAGTTATAACAGGACATTAATTGGGCAGAAATCTTGCTGGCTAAATTGAAAGGGTTATAGCCATTAAAACGGTCTAGGCTTTTCCTGTCTTAAAGGCGATCGGGCTCAGTTCCAGAATCTGGTGGGGCAGAATGGTGGGTCAGGTTTCGGTCTGCCCAGGCCAATTGTCGCAATACGCCACGCAGGAGAGCCAAATCTTGTAGCGATAACTGCGCTCGATCGAACAGCCTGCGAAATTTCAGCAGCTTGCGCGGGGCGGTGTGGGGGTATAGGAATCCAATTTGCAGCAATACCTGTTCCAGTTGGTTGTAAAACCCTTCGGTTGCCTGCGAAGGTGCCCTTTGAGTAAAAGCAGGAGTTGCAACCTGCGTTTGCGTGGCTGGAGATTGAATGTCTTGAGAGTACTCATCTTTCTCTTGCATTGAAGAGAGCGCCGCCTGGCGGAGTTCGTAAGCGCAGACCCCCACCGCTTGAGCCAGGTTCATTGACGGATAAACGGGGTTCGTTGGAATGGAAATTTGCTGCTGACACATGCCCAACTCCCGATTATTTAATCCTCGATCCTCTGGGCCAAAAACCAAGGCGCTGGGGCTGTTGTGAGCAGCCAGCAATGGGGGAACCACGGTTCGTGGATGTCCCAGCTCAAAATCCATTGGCTGGGTGCGTGCCACTGTCCCCGCAATTCCACGGCAGTCGAGTAAGGCTTGCTCTAATGAATTCACCTGCCGTGCCGCCTCCAATATATCGGCGGCATGGACGGCCATCTGCACGGCTTCCTGCTGCTGAGGATGACAGCGGGGGTTCACCAGCACAAGTTGGGATAGCCCCATGTTTTTCATCACTCTAGCGATCGACCCTACGTTCAAGGGACCAGCAGGTTCCACCAGCACGATGCGTACAGTGTTCAGGCGATCTAAGCCTCTGGATTCACTGGATTGAGGTGATGAAGCAGACATGATACGAGCTGGGAATACAGACTATCGTGAAGGTAGTTTAATTGGGGATCGTGTATCAAAACCAGTGAGGAGATCGGGTTCGTGAAGATCCTCAATGGCTTAACAGCCGAGATATAAGCGTGCATCACCCTAAAGTTTTGAGGAAAGTGCCTCAATACCCACACTTTGCCTGGATCTGAGGATCTGTAAAGTATCAGTTTCGCAAAGTCCCAGTTCCCAAAGGACGTTCTGAGCAGTGGGAGTCTGGATTAGGAGTCGGAGCTAAATGATTCTTAGGCGATAGAGTCTACCTCTCTGCTTAAATGTAGAAATATTCGTTAACATTAGGCCCACCTTCCATGTATCAGTCCCTCCTTCGATATGTGCAAGTAGTCATGCTTGCGATCTTATTGACCTTTGGAGGAGGGGCTGGTTGGTCTAGCGCATCTGCGGCCGATGGAAGCTCAATAGAGTTAGCCACGGTCGATCTTGCGACTGTCCGACTGCAGAAAATTGCAGAGAATATGAAATTCATTCGCTTTTGTGGGCGGGCAACCTGTCAATTCAAGGACATCAAAGTCAATGTCACTCCCAGTGAGTCCGAGCCTGGGCAGCTGTTGGGTCGTATCGATGCAGTCATGGATCGACCCTCCACCATGCTAGATCTAGCCCACTACAATTTTGCCTTTGCGGGCGATCGCTGGACTTTGCTGGGGGGAGAAGAACTCTCTGATGTGTCCTCCTTCACTTTTGATGGCGATAGCTACACCGTCTACAGTTCCTACAGCGGCCGCAGTCGCACCTCCAAACTGGATAGCGCCAATAGCAACCTGCGGGTAGGGTATCGCGAACTGTACTACAACACACTCGATCGCGGCTTAGAGAGATTGGGTTAGCAGCTACTTGATGTCTGTCATATCGATATCTGCTGCAATCAAGTGGCGCCTTGCCAGAATTCCTAAGTACTGTAGGACGATAAAGCCCAATCCTTAGGATTAACCTGCCCTCTTGCAATCGGTCGGAGCAAGCATGACGATTGCAACGCTAGCGATAGCGGCAACAGTCCATCCACTATCCACGAACTCAACAGTTTTGTCAGCCGTAACATATACCCTGGAAGCGGAATGCCCGCACACCCATGCCCGTGCTGGAGTGGTCCATACTCCACACGGTGACATCCCCACCCCTTGTTTCATGCCCGTAGGCACTCTAGCCAACGTCAAAACTCTCACCCCCGAACAGGTGAAGGGGGCAGGTGCACATATCATCCTCAGCAACACCTACCACCTGCATTTACAGCCGGGGGAAAGTATCGTGCAAGAGGCGGGCGGTCTGCACAAGTTCATGAATTGGAATGGCCCCATCCTGACTGATTCTGGTGGATTTCAGGTGTTTAGTCTGAGCGAAATGCGCACGATCGATGACAGCGGCGTCTCGTTTAAATCTCCTCGGGATGGCAGCATCATCGATTTCACTCCCGAAAAATCTATTCAGATTCAAAATGACTTGGGAGCTGACATCATCATGGCCTTTGATGAATGTCCCCCTTATCCTGCCAGTCGAGAGGCTGTGGCTAAAGCGGTCAAGCGCACTACTACTTGGATGGCCCGCTGCATTGCCGCCCACCAGAGGCCTCAGGCACAGGCCCTGTTTGGCATTGTTCAAGGAGGAGTATATCCCGACCTGCGTCAACAATCCGCCCAAGAGCTACGGGAGTTCGAACTGCCAGGGTACGCGATCGGCGGCGTCAGTGTTGGGGAACCCCCCGAACTGATTGAAGATATCGTGCGGGTGACAGCCCCCTTACTACCCAGCGATCGCCCCCGCTATCTCATGGGGGTGGGAACCCATCCAGAAATGGTGACAGCAGTTGCAGGAGGTGTGGATTTATTTGATTGCGTCATTCCCACCCGTTGGGCTCGACACGGCACTGTGGTAGTGAGGGGTGAACGAATTAATATTAAGAATCTACCTCATCGTAGGGATTACACCCCCCTAGACCCTGATTGTCATTGTTATACTTGCTGCCACTACAGCAGAGCTTACTTGTGCCACTTAATTCGTTCCAAAGAACTACTTGGCTATACCCTCTTGGCGATTCATAACATTGCAGAGTTAATGTTATTTACGACACAAATGCGAGAGGCTATTTTGTCGGGAGATTTCTCAGCCAAATGGCGCCCTTCAAATTTCAATGAAGCATTAACTGAGAATCATGAATAGTTGGGGATCGCCCTTTTATAGAACACTACAGCGATCCCCGGATAAGATTTTTGCGTTACAAAACATGACGCTGTATTGCAGACACTATCAATCTTTTGGCGTTTCCCAAGTTTACCTTCTATGATGTTAGCGTCGCCATGAAAAGGGAATGTAAGTTCGTTCTTCTTGCGTCTTCACAAGCATGAACATTGGTTACCGCCGATGCTTTCGTACTCTCATTTTTTTGGCGTTTTTTTAATGATATTTTGCCTGCTGGCTGTATACGGGATTCCGCAATGCTTGCCCGCTGTGTTGCTTGGTGTTGACTTCTCCTATGGAACATCCAATTCGGGCGTTCTAAAGGTCCATAGCATTAAATCTAGACTGCATTGACGAGGCTGCAGATTCATTTTGCTAGCCGAGTACGGCAGAACTGTAAGCTTCATGCCTGCAGCTGGAGTAATACCTTGTGAATGCTGTGTATTGGGGGCAAATGCTCGCTTGACAGCATTATGTATTAGAGATCGCTGATTTGCCTTGCTTGGTAGATTAGCGTGTTGGTATGAACATCGAACGCTGAGGAGTCAGCTGGAATCCATCAATCGATGGAATTCCTTGATTTGTATTGAATTTGCACGACCACCCGATCGAGATCGAGGGGCCTATTTTCATGGTTCAATTTCATTCTTCAGTTAACTCTATTTCTCCCAAAGAACTGCTACAGCGCTATGGCAGCGGAGAACGTGATTTTCAGGGCATACAACTTGAGCGGGCTCAGCTCAGTCGAGCACAGCTCGAACGTATTGACCTGCGACAGGCGGATTTAAGTGGGGGACAGTTCAGTGGGGCGTGCTTGGAGGGTTCCGACCTAAGTGGAGCTCAAGCTATTGGCACTAATCTCAGTGGAGCTCACTTACAGGGCAGTAATTGGACGCAGGCAAATTTGAGCGGAGCGAATTTGTGGCAAGCCCAGCTATGGGGGGCGGATCTGACAAAAGCTAGTCTCCAATCCGCTTATCTCCTAGGGGCTGACCTTCGTGGAGCTACGATCGGTAAGGGGAATTTAGTCCGTGCAAACCTGTCCCAAGCCCGAATGGAACGGTGCAATTTGAGGGGGGCTTTTCTCACGGAGGCACGTTTGGAACGAGCTTCGCTAGAGCGAGCGGATTTACGAGGCGCGGTGTTGTGCGGTGCGGATTTACGGGGAACCATCTTACTGCACGCGGATCTACGAGAGGCTCGCTATAACGCTGAAACGTTATTTGATAAAGGGTTTAGCCCGAAGCAGGAAGGTATGGTGCTAGTCGGTGTTCAGGAATGATTGGGTGAAGCGACCGACAATTCACCCAAACCATCACAGCGATTCAGAACTCTGACTAGGCATAGAGATGATTGTTCCATCTGAGACGCACCAGCCTTAACTGAGAATTGAGAGCAGGTATAACCAAAAGGGTATTGGGCGCTCGCCCAATACCCTTTTAATGTGGCTTCAGTCACCGTCCAGCATCTTGCATCAGAATGTGGAGCTTGCGAAATCTCTAACTGGCCAGTTCATCCATTTTGCTAGCCAACTCAAAATCAAGATTGGAAATCCCCCCCACATCGTGGGTTGTTAGGTCAACCACCACCTTGCTATAAACGTTAAACCATTCGGGATGGTGTCCCATAGATTCGGCGACTAGGGCTACGCTGCTCATCCAGCCAAAGGCCTCGATAAAGCTGCTAAATCGATATTCCTTGTGCAGCTTTCCATTCTCGATTGTCCAAAGCGATAGTTGCTCTAGGGCGGATTGGATATCGGAAGCCTCAAGTTTGTTTGCCATCATTCACTCCTCTTTACAATCCATGAATCCAACTGTTGCAGCCTAGCCTGCGTAAAGTGTAAAACTGTGGTTCAAGATGGGGTAGATTTCTAACCTAGGATAAGTCTTTTCGTCCATCTCAAGCTCTCTATTTTGCGCAAGGCGAGGCAATCAACATTAAATAGTCCATCTGCAGCACAGGACTTTGCCCATACAATACAAATGCATTTCTTGAATATTAAGAAAAACAAAAGAGTTAAACTTTATTGCGATCTTTCTATTTCTTTTGTTGATTTTTCGAACTTATCGCAAGTCTTGGCATAGCTTGGGGATTGGAGACGCAACAAATTATCTGGCCTTAATTGGGGTAGCTCTATCTACCCTTGAGGACTTCTTCAATGTGTCTGTCAAAATAATTCTTCTCTCATTCGCATCGGCGGTAGTTATATATGAATACTTCGAGTCAGCCAGCAGGCGGTTCTTTAGCCTTTCTTGGAGTGGCGAACGAACAAGCTCAGGCAGCCCCAGGACGTCACGCTGTTTACATCACGGTTCACGGGCATTTCTACCAGCCCCCCCGTGAGAATCCTTACCTAAATGCGATTGAACCACAGCCCTCTGCAGCACCCTACCAAAATTGGAACGAGCGCATTTTGGCAGAATGCTATCGGCCCAATGCGTTTGCTCGCATCTTAGATGAACGCGGTCGAGTGATAGAAATCGTCAATAATTACGAGCACCTGAGCTTTAACTTTGGTCCTACGTTGATGTCATGGTTAGAACGACACGACATCGAGGTTTACCAGCGCATTTTGGCCGCCGATCGCACCAGTGCCCGTCGATTGAACGGCCACGGAAATGCGATCGCCCAACCCTACAATCATGTGATTTTGCCTTTGGCCAATCAGCAGGATCGCGTGACGCAAATTCGATGGGGGATCGCAGATTTTGAACATCGCTTTCAGCGGCGCCCTGAGGGGATGTGGCTTGCAGAGGCTGCGATCGATCTCGCAACGGTTGCGGCTTTGATTGCCGAGGGCGTTCGCTTTGTTATTTTGGCCCCGTCTCAAGCCCAGCGTTGTCGCCCCATGCATGGTTTCGGTGAGAATGCGGATCGATCGGACTGGTTAGAGGTGGGGAACGGTCAAATCGATCCGACACAACCTTATCGCTGCTACCTGCCCGAAAGTTATAGAACGGGGATCGCTGGGGAACGTCAGTTTATCGATATCTTTTTCTACGACGGTCCTGTCTCCGCCGACATGAGCTTTAACGATGTGGTGGACAGTAGCCAGAACTTCGTGGGTCGTCTCAAGCAATGCTTGCACGATACCGATCGTCCCCAATTGATTCATTGCGCAACCGATGGTGAGACCTTTGGCCACCACAAGGCTTTCAAAGAGCGCACGCTGGCCTATGCTTTTGCGCGAGATTTCCCCGAACAGGGGTTTGTCGTCACTAACTACGGTCACTATCTGAGTCTATATCACCCCACGTGGGAGGTGGAACTCAAACCCGTTTCCTCTTGGAGCTGCGTCCATGGAGTGGGCCGATGGGAGCGAGACTGTGGCTGTGCCAGCGAATCGGGTTTGCATCAGCAATGGCGTGCTCCGCTACGCAATGCCCTCAATTGGCTGCGCGATCGCCTCATCCAGATTTATGAAACTCGCTCCTCCGTGTATTTACGAGATCCCTGGGAGGCTCGAGATGCATACATATCAGTTATCCTCAACCGTACCCCTGAAACGATTGCGCGTTTTTTCCGGGAACATCGCCGCCGCGAGATGAATTCAGTAGAGGAGATTGACTGCTTGCGGTTGCTTGAAATGCAACGCAACAGCCAATTAATGTTTACCAGTTGTGGCTGGTTTTTCGAAGAGCTATCACGGCCGGAGGGGGTACAAATCTTGCGCTATGCAGCGCGAGCCCTCGAGTTGGCCGCAGAGGTCTCCGGACAATATTTAGAACCAGAATTTTTGGAGCGCTTGGCCGAAGCCCCCAGTAACTACAAGGACCTCTACGAACATGGGGCTGATGTCTATCGCCAGCTGGTGTTGCCTTCCTCTGTAACCCCCGAGCGGGTGGCGGCTCACTATGCAATGAAATCCCTATTCTCTTCCTATCCTCGCTCTACTAAGGTGTATAGCTACTCCGTAGAACAACAGCATGCGGATGCTGCTCCCCATCGGGCCACCTTTGGCGGCGACACGCTGGCCGTGGGGCGAATTCTGGTACGTTCTAGCATCACCCTGAATACCCACGACCTGATGTTTGGCGTTCTGCACTTTGGGGGCTGGGATTTCCATTGCTGCGTACAGCCCTTTCCCGGTCAAAGGCGATTTGAGGAGATTCAACAGCGCCTTTTTGGTTGCTTGGAGCACAGGGCTCAAGCTGCGATCGCCATGCAAGAATCCTTTGGCAAAGAGTACTACACCCTCGACGATCTGATGATGCGCGATCGCCACGAGATCATGCGCATGCTCACCCAAACCACCTTGGGTCAACTTAACCGCTTTTATTCCCAGATTTATCGCGATAACTATCGGGTTCTACTGGCGTTCCGCAGAGATGGTTTACAGGTTCCAATGGAACTGCAGGTAGCTGCCAACATCACCTTGAATCAGCGACTCAGCAGTCTGATCCAAAGCTTTGAGTCTGATGTATTAGAGTCCACTCAGGCCCTAAAGGATCTGCAAACACTGATTCAAGAGGTGCAGGAACTGGGCTGCGAGTTAAAGCTGGAGGAAGCAACTGACACCTTCAATCGCATTTTGCATCAGCAGTTTTGGCAGGTGCTAAACGCAAGAGAGTTAGAGAACATTGCTCAACCACTACCCGTTATTCATCGCTGTCTAGACGTGGTTGAATTACTCAACTTGCCGATTGACAGCGATCGCGTTCAAGAAAACTACCTGAGCTGTTTGGCTAAGCATCTGCAGGCATCAGCTTATTCGGGTGCTGCGGTTCCCCTTTCGGAGCTTACGCAGCTGGGAGATCGTCTGAAAATCAACGTGTCTTCCTGTCTTGAATATCGTGCATCGCGAGGTTAAACCAAGCAGCAGCTCGAGACTGCACTATGTGAGGGGGGGGAATGCTGCTATGTGATAGTGCCCGCCATCCTCAAGAGTCCGAGAGTTGTCGTTGAATTGCGGCTTTGCCAATCCATTAATCGTCTATTAAATAGACATAACAAAACCGCCAGTGTTAATCCTACTGGCGGTTTTGGATTGTAAGTTTCAATCACTCAATGAATCGAGATTTGCCAGTTATGGCGAGCGTTTAGTCGACTCAATCAGTCGAGGTATGTACACTCAATTTTGCAGGACTAACACCCAGAAACTGAGGCAATCCCTTTACAGAGTTGGTGCATTGAGCACGTTAGCGGAAGACAAAGCCGGTTGACCATCAATTAATGATGCAGCAGTGGCAGTATTTGACTCTACAGATTCCTGCAAAGCTGCGACCAATGCATTCGTTTTGATGTCGTAGACCTGAGTCATCATCTTAGGGTAAATGCCCAAACCAACGATGGGGATCAATAGGCAGGCAATAATGAAGACTTCGCGGGGCTCTGCATCCACGAGCTCTTCCTGAGACACCAGCTCCTGGTTTTCGGGACCAAAGAAAATCTGACGCAACATAGACAACAAATAAATCGGTGTCAGGATGATGCCGATCGCCGCCAAAATCACCATGGCCGTCGTGAAACCAGGGGTAAAGGCCTTGGTTGTGGCTAATCCTAAGAAGACCATCACCTCTGCCACAAATCCACTCATCCCAGGCAATGCCAGAGATGCCATCGAGCAGACGGTGAACATCGAGAAAATGCGCGGCATCTTTTGACCCACTCCACCCATCTCCTCCAGTTGCAGCGTGTGGGTGCGATCGTAGGTTGCTCCTACCAAGAAGAAGAGGCTGGCACCAATCAATCCGTGGGAGATCATTTGGAGCATGGCACCGCTCATCCCGATTTCGGTCAAGCATCCTATACCAATGAGAACGAATCCCATGTGGCTAATGGAAGAGTAGGCGATCTTGCGCTTGAGATTGCGCTGGGCAAAGGATGTCAGGGCTGCATAAATAATGTTAATTACCCCCAGTACAATCAAGATAGGAGCAAAATACACGTGCGCTTCAGGCAACATGCCAACGTTCATGCGCATCAGAGCATAACCACCCATCTTGAGCAAAATTCCTGCCAACAACATATGCACGGGGGCAGTCGCTTCACCGTGGGCATCAGGCAGCCAAGTGTGCAAAGGGAAGATGGGTAGTTTGACTCCGTAGGCAATTAAGAAGGCACCATACAGCAAGAGTTGTAACTGCAGCGGATAGGATTTATTAGCCAGCTCTGTCATATCAAACGTGGTGGTGCCTCCATAGAAGGCCATTGCCAAGGCTGCCACCAAAATGAACAGAGAGCCCCCCGCAGTGTAGAGAATAAACTTGGTTGCTGCATAGAGACGCTTCTTGCCACCCCAAATGGACAGGAGCAAATAAACGGGGATCAGCTCCAGCTCCCACATCAAGAAGAAAAGGATCATATCCTGTACGGCAAACACACCAATTTGAGCGCCGTACATGAACAGAATCAGGCAGTAGAATAGCCGGGGCTTAAATGTTACAGGCCAAGCGGCCAAGATTGCCAGGGTGGTAATAAAAGCAGTTAGCAGGATCAAAGGCATTGAAACGCCGTCAGCCCCCACCGACCAACTGAGGCCTACTTGAGGGACCCAATCGTAGTGTTCTGACATTTGCATGCCCGCAGCACCAAGGTCGTAGCTGCTGTAGAAGCCAACCACCACCATCATCAAATCGATCAGGCCAATTACCAGGGCATACCAGCGGATGGGGCGACCTTTGCCCGTCTTGTCCGGAATAAAAGGAATTGCCAAGGCTGCCACCACCGGAAATAGGATGATGGTGGTGAGCCAGGGAAACTCGTTTAGGGGAATGGGAAACTCCATTACGCGCTCCGAGTATTCAAACGTCCAATAACACTAGGGAAATACTGAGCACTCTCTGGTGGTGAGACTCTTTTTGGCAGCGATCGCTAGAGCAACAAGAGCTCTAGGGGTCGCTAGAATAGGCCACTACCGGAGGCCACAACGATGACAATCGCTGAGGCAAACACTACTAGGGCATAGAACTGGGCTTTACCGCTCTCAAAATACTTCAGGCTTTCGCCAGAGAGCATGGTAACAAGCCCGGTGAAGTTGACTACACCATCGACAATACGCTGATCCACCTCCAAAGCCTCTCGGGCCGCAAAGCGGGTCCCTTTCACAAACACGTTGTGATACAGCTCGTCGATGTACCACTTGTTGAGTGAGAAGAAGTAGAAGCTGCGGATCTTGGCAGCGATGGCGGCAGGGTCGATGCTGCGCTTGCCGTACATCAGCACGGCAAGCGTAATCCCTATCAGGCCGATGCCTACAGAGCTACCGCCCATGAGCAGAAACTCTGACCACTCAAACTCGCCAGTGACAAAATGGGCGTATTCTTCGAGTCCGAAGGCGATGGCTGTTCCTTCAACGACTTCACTAGGGGGATAAATAAACCCTTCAAAGAAGTTGGCAAAGGGCGTTCCCAACAGTCCAATCATGACTGAAGGCACCGCTAGCGTTGCCAGCGGCAGGGTCATGGTCCAGGGGGATTCGTGGGGCTCGTGGGCATGCTCGTGCTCGCCATCATGCGAGTCATGAGTATGGGAGTCATGATGGCTGCTAGCAGCAGCCTCAAAAGCGCTGAAGCTGCCGAAGGCAGGGCTGTAGGCCGGTACCGGCTGACCATCGCTCACCATGACTTGGGCGCAAAGTTCCTCATCGTTACCGCGAAAGTCCCCTTCAAAGGTAAGGAAATACATGCGGAACATGTAGAACGCGGTGATGCCCGCCGTAGCAAACCCAATTGCCCACAGGGCGGGGTTAACGGCAAAGGTGGAGCCTAGGATTTCGTCTTTGGACCAGAAGCCCGCAAACGGAGGAATCCCGCAGATGGCCAGGGTGCCAATCAAGAACGTGGTGCCTGTAATCGGCATGTACTTGCGCAAGCCCCCCATGACGCGCATATCTTGGGCGATCGCCGGATTGTGTCCTACAACCCCTTCCATCCCATGAATCACAGAACCAGAGCAGAGAAACAACATGGCCTTGAAGTAGGCGTGGGTCATCAGGTGAAATAGGCCTGCACCATAGGCTCCTACCCCCATCGCCATGATCATGTAGCCCAACTGGGAGATAGTTGAGTAAGCTAACCCTTTCTTGATGTCGTTTTGGGTGATTGCAATACTGGCTCCCAAGAATGCAGTGGCAGCACCAATCCATGCAATGGTCTGCATGGTAACGGACACCCCTTCAAACACGGGGAACATGCGTGCAACCAAAAACACACCCGCCGCGACCATTGTGGCAGCGTGAATGAGAGCTGAAATGGGTGTTGGACCTTCCATCGCATCCGGCAGCCAAACGTGCAGTGGGAACTGCGCGGACTTAGCCATAGGGCCGAGGAATACCAAGATAGAGAACAGAGTAATTAAGCCAACGCTGACGGTTCCAGACTGGACTGCTGTCTCGACTGCACGTCCCATCGCTTCAAAATCGAAGGTACGAGTCACCCAGTAAAGACCCAACATACCGAGCAGTAGGCCGAAGTCTCCCACTCGGTTGGTGACAAAGGCCTTCTGGGCAGCTTCCGCTGCAGACGGACGGTCGTACCAGAAGCCAATCAGCAGGTAGGAGCAAACCCCCACCAATTCCCAGAACACGTAAACCTGTAATAGGTTCGGGCTGAGTACCAGCCCCAGCATCGAGAAACTAAACAGGCTGAGGTAGGAATAGAAACGCACGTAGCCATCGTCATGTTCCATGTAGCCGTCGGTGTACACCATGACCAAAAAGGCCACCGTGGAAACAACCACCAGCATCATGGCTGCGAGGTGATCCACACCGAATCCCATGCGCAGAACAAAGTCTCCGGCTTGACCCCAGGTGAAGGTTTGGCGAAACGCTTCTCCACCCTTGATTTGGTCAATCAAGATGGAAAAGGAATGAACCATCGCGGTGCCGATGGAAAAGACGCAGAAGCCGGATGCAATCTTGCGGATCGAACGAATCCAGCTATTGGCGGTCAGGATGGCTACTCCGACTACAAACGCTGAAATTAGCGGGTAGAGGGGAATCAGCCACACATATTGATAGGCGAGTTCCATAGGGTTCCTGGTTAGAAAGCGGTTTGAGCTGAAGTGCTCTGGACTGACTGAATCGTGCGCGCCGTTAGCTTACACAATCCGCAAACTATTGTAGTCTTTGGGCTTTTCAACTCCGCAGGCTTCATGCAGTCTTCAGCTAAACACATGCAAACGGCGGACTGCGGGGCTAGATTACATTTTTTAAGGAGTTTCTACCTAAACCTAACGATTGATTAAGTCGGGTAGGATATCCTCTGCATGGGTAGCGGTTTTTACCTTTTTATAAATATTGGCGATGGTTCCGTCTGGGGCAATGACGAATGTGGTGCGTTTGATGCCCATGTATTCTTTGCCCATGAACTTTTTGAGGCCGTAGACGCCGTAGGCGGTGGAGACGTTGGTATCTTCATCCGACAGTAGCGGGAAGGGTAAATCGTATTTATCGGCAAATTTTTTGTGGGACTTGACGGAATCAGTGCTGATTCCAAAAACAGCGATGTCTTCTGCTTCATAGTTGGAGTAATTATCCCGAAAGTTGCAGGCTTCTTTGGTGCAGCCAGGGGTGTTGTCGCGGGGATAGAAATACAGAACTACAGTTTTGCCTTTGAGGTCACTCAAGCTAACCTCGTTGTCTTCTCCGTCTTTCAGGGTAAAGTCGGGGGCGCGATCGCCAATATTTAATGTCCCCGGTTCTAACGTCACTGTTCAGTTCTCCTCGTCCACAGGTTTCGGCTTTCCAGCCTACTACTAGATGTCAACTCCAACTTCTTGCAGCCACTGCACGTGCTTGGGGGTCTTTTGGATGTTGAGGAACCAGCCGTTGCGCCAGGGCAATTCTTTGACTGCGCCCCGGTAATCGGCAACGGATTTGGAATAGTCACAGAGGCGCTGGCATACGCCGGGTTCTAGCTGAATGTTCAATTCCTTCTCTGCTAGCGGAACCAATTCACTAACCAACGTATCGACCTCGCTGCTAAAGCGATCGACCACATCCCCAACCGTGGTTGCATGCCGTTGGGAGAGTAGACCAAAAATGCAATTCCACAGCAGTTTTTCCACCATCTGCCGTTGGTAGGTGGGGCGATCCACCACCGTGCATTCAATCCCCGCGGACTGCAACATCTGAGCAAACGTCTCTGCCCAAGGCCCGCACACCACAGAACCGCCCCCGTCCACCGGCTTATCCCCCAGCTTCTGCACCGCAAAATAAATCAATGCCTGGGTGTTGTCCTGCAGTCCATGTTTTTCCAGCCAAGACTGCAACATGCCGTTTTGTAAAAACACCAAATCCTTCCGATGCTGCGGCAACGTAGCCCCTAAAACGGCTTCTAGGTCGTCATTGCGAGCACAGACATAAATCGGGCCTTCCTCAGAGGGAATTGGCTCCCCCCGGCGCACGACGATTGCATCCCCCATTTGGGACAATGCCGTACCGATACGTCCCGCACCCACGATGGTGGCTCTCATGTCTCGCTACCCTTCCAGATGGCCGCAGGCAGTGTAGATCGGGACGGGGCGAAAGTCACGTGTGGGTTATTGAAATACAGCCACTAAAACTGCTTCAAGAAACGCAGGTCGCTGTTATAGAAATTGCGGATGTCGTCAATTTCATGCAGCACCATAGCCAATCGCTCGACACCAAAACCAGCCGCAAATCCAGTGACATTTTCAGGGTCGTAACCAACGAACTTAAACACATTGGGATCCACCATGCCGCAACCGAAAATTTCCAACCAGCGATCGCCAAATTTCACGTCCATCTCTGCTGACGGTTCGGTGAAGGGGAAGTAGCTGGGGCGGAAGCGGGTTTCCCGCTCCCCTAACAGCTTGGTGATGAAGGTATTCAGGGTGCCCTTAAGATCGGCAAACGTGAGGCCATCTTCGCTGACAGCCAAAATTTCAATTTGGTGGAATACCGGCGAGTGGGTAGCATCAACGGTGTCGCGGCGTACCACTCGCCCCGCGTGAATAATCTTGAAGGGGGGGGTGTGCTCCTCCATATAGCGCACCTGGACCGAAGAGGTTTGGGTGCGCAGTAGGTAACCATCCTCTAGATAGAGGGTGTCCTGCATATCGCGGGCAGGATGGTCTTCAGGGGTGTTGAGGGCTTCGAAGTTGTAGTATTCCGTCTCGATCTCGGGGCCGTGGACAACGGTGTAGCCCATGGCCACAAAAATATCGAGGATGCGATCGATCGTGGACTGCAGAGGATGCACTCGTCCGATGGGAATGTAGGGACCGGGCATCGTGACATCCAAAGTCTCTGCAGCAATTTGAGCCTCTAACGCTGCATCTTCCAGAGCGGTCTTGCGCTCTTCAAGATTCGTTTGCAGCTGGGTTTTGACTTCGTTAGCTAAGGCACCCATCCGGGGTCGCTCTTCCGCAGATAACTTGCCCATGGAGGCCAAAATCTTGGATAGCTTGCCTTTTTTGCCCAGGAAGTCGATGCGGACTTTTTCCAACTCCTCCAACGTTTGCGCCTGAGATAGCACGGTGGTGAGTTCTTGTTTCAGTGTGGCTAGTTGTTCTTCCATCGGTATCGATGCGCTATCTCGCAAGAGGGATTGAAACGGCTAAGAGTGAAAAAATCTCGCAGCATAAAAAGCGTGCAGGGGATTTCCACGCCGTATCACTCTAAAAATGTTCCGGGGACAAATCAAGCGATCCCAAAGAGGGATACTAATCAGCAAATTCGCGGGGCCAGGTTGTGCTTGCAAGTTCCATTGCGGATGCAGTGCCCTCCGGGGGAAACATCTGCAGGAAATCTTTGTCAGTGGCAGCATTGTATGGGCCTTCTTTGAGTTCGAAAATAACGGTGTTGGGGGCCAACGATACCAGCGAATGATATTCCCCTTCCTGCAGTTCAATGCCGTAGGTAGGGCCTGCTGCCGAAAGGGTAAGCCGGTCCTGAATGATGCCCTGCTCGTTAAATGTCAAGATCCCCACCTTCCCTTGCAACACCAAGAAAAATTCGAAGCCATTCGCGGTTTCGGGACGTACATGGCGGTGGGGGCGAACGTAGGTACCCGGCTGCATGACGTTGAGCATCCGTTGCACCGGCTCATCCAGCTGATGAAAGTTATAGTTTTTGCGCAGTCTTGAGCTCTTGATAGCTTCGGATGTCACCGAATCGAGCAGGTCTTGAGTCAGGAACTTGTGGGGCTGGCCGTTGGAGGGTAGCACGCGATCGCTCTCCTAAAAAAATTATTGAAGTGGTGGGTGCGAGCAAATTCTCTCAAAAATCCACAGTTGAGCGAAACCATTCCTCAACCCTCGCAATCAGCGCTCATAACTCTATTCTGACAGGACGTTAAACCCGTTGCGCAGGGTATCCGCCTGGTCCATTCCATCACATCGGGAGAAATCCCCTCTCCCCAAGCCAGTAGCAGTCCAGCCACAAACGCCCCCAACAAAGGGGGTACCCCCGATCGACGAGCAAGTTGTCCGGCCAGCAGCCCCCCAATAAAATCCACAGCCAACTAGCCAGTATGGGCAAACATTTCCCAGCACTCAAACCTTTGCCAGACAGTGTAGAGGGGGGATGCAAGCGAGAAAGAGAGATATGGACTGCAGATGACGATCGCGCAAGCTAAGCAATCGCAAAACTGAAGCATGGTTCCCACGGGAAGGGAGCGACTTGTGGCAGGCGAATTTTGATTCAATGGCCCCATCCATCGCATTTGCCCGTTCCGTTTCCTCATCATGGTCAAGATTCTGCATCTATCTGATATTCATCTCGGCAGCGGTCTCAAGCACGGTTGTATTAACCCCCAAACTGGACTCAACACCCGCTTCGAAGATTTCACTGCCAGCCTCAGTTGCTGCATCGATCGCGCCATTGCAGAACCCGTTGACCTAGTTCTATTTGGTGGCGACGCCTTTCCTGATGCCACGCCTCCTCCGCTTCACCAAGAAGCTTTTGCGACCCAATTTAGTCGCCTTGCCGCCGCAAAGATCCCTACCGTGTTGCTGGTGGGCAATCACGATCAGCAGGCTCAAGGGCTGGAAGGCAACAGCCTCAGCATCTACCGCACCCTCTCGGTACCGGGCTTTTTCGTTGGCGATCGCCTTCGCACCCTCAAAGTGGAGACCCAAAATGGCCCTATTCAGGTGACGACTCTTCCCTGGCTCAACCGCTCTGCGTTGCTCACCCGTCCTGAAACAGAGGGAATGTCCTCAATTGCCCTCGCTCAAAATCTGCTTAAAAAGCTGGACGTTGCTCTCGAAGCTGAAACCCGCAATCTAGATCCTGCTATCCCAGCCATCCTGCTGGCCCACACCACAATCGATCGGGCTCGATTCGGAGCCGAGCGCCACCTAGCGGTGGGCAAAGGCTTTACCGTTCCTCTGCAGTTAGTGGCTCGTCCGGCCTACCAGTACGTCGCACTCGGCCACATTCACTGCCATCAAGTACTCTGCGACAATCCTCCTGTCATCTATCCTGGCAGCATCGAGCGGGTGGATTTTGGCGAAGAACAAGAGGAAAAGGGATTTATATTAGCGGAGGTTACTGCCGAGGGAACCGATTACGAATTTATTCCCCTCAATGTCCGTCGCTTTTGCACTATTCGGGTGGACTTAACCCAAGCGAACTTAGAAGATTCACCCATGCGCATCCTACAGCAGGCGATCGCCAGCCAAGAGATTGCCGATGCTGTCGTGCGACTAATTTATCGTATTCGCTCCGACCGTGTAGACGAAATTAGCGATCGACAATTGCACGACTTACTCACCTCAGCATCCAACTATTCCATCAGCCCAGAAGTCATCACCCCCAGTCGCACCCGTCTACCCAGCTTGGCAGCCCCCGACCTCAGCCCTATCGAGGCCCTAGAACATTACCTGCAGGTTCGCGAGGACCTGAGTGGATTGAGGCAAGATATGCTGCAAGCTGCTCGCCAACTGGCAATAGACACCCTTTCTAACTGGGGCAATTGGGTAGAAGAAGAAACCGCATGGATTCCCGAGCATGAGCAGCTCAGTTTATTGATCGATGAGGAATGTTGGCTGGATGAATGAAAAATCCGGATAGCTTTTGACTTTGCTGAACGAAATAAGCGCAAAAGAACAAGTTGGTCCCATCCTCTGGCTAGTTTTTATAACCTAAAAGAAATGATGCAAGAAAGCCATCATGAATTGTTTCTTGGCAACCCTATGGAGCCTACTTTCTAGTCAGGTCCTCCATTGAAAGAGATAATTCCCTAACCCTAAACAGATCGGGTACTATCATTCCGCTCAAGATCAAACCACAGCCTAGGAGATTCCATCCAGTGAGAACCTCTCCTGCCCACCAGTAGGCAGTTACGATCGCAAACACAGGTTCAGCAGAAAACATAAGAGCCGCTCGTACTGGAGACGTGTACCTCTGACAATAAATTTGTGCGACGTATGCCAGTACGGAGGCAAACAAGGAAGTAATGAAAAAAGCCTGTAGTATTTGAGTTTGGAACAGTATGTCTGGATCTAAAGCCTTATCTAAAGGCTCTAGTACCAGGGCCGCTAACAGGTTTAAGGTTGCTGCTGTAAATAGCTGTACCCATCCCAGCAGTAGGGGATGATAGGTATTGGCAAATTTACTGACCAATACAATATGGATGGCAAAGGCAACTGCGCATAAGCCAACTAGCACATCCCCCCAATTCATCGCTAGAGAATGCGGAGATAAAAAAAGAAATGCTAGACCAATAACAGCTAAAGTCACACCTAAGAACGAGTACCTATGCAATCTCTGCCGCAAAATTTTCACTGCAACAAACGGTACAAGGCAAACTGAGAGACCTGTAATAAAACCTGTTCTACCAGCTGAGGTGTACTGTAAACCAATGGTTTGTACGGAGTAGGCCAAGAAAAGCCATATACCTAAGAAGACTCCTGCTTGTCCAAGATCCCTATCTAGCAGCACTCTTAGTTTTGGTCTGAGTAATAGACCAAATCCCAACACAACAGATGCGATGAGAAACCGAATTCCTAAGAATGAAAATGGGGGGATTAAAGCTGTTGCCTCCTTGACAATCGTAAAGGTAGATCCCCAGACGAATGCAACAAAAAGCAAGATCAAGTCTGAATGAAGTGATTTTCTTAGATTCATCTATCTCCTATCACTTCTTGGTCGCGGAATTACCGAGTTTTGAACTGATGCGTAGAGACAGTCAATACTTCTCAATATCACAAAGCGATCTCCTGGCGGAGGTCGCTTCGCAGATTGACCAGAAGGGAATCTATCGAGCAACTACCTGTTGCTTACTATCGTTCCCTAAACAAGTTTCAAAATAGGACATTCGAGAAAGATCTACATCAGTAGTTGCACCCACTGTCAGGTTGTATAGCTCTTGGAAGTACATACCAATCAATTGAATGTAGCTCGTCAGGTAACTCTTGGACTTTTCCAATTCGCTTTCATCGTGAATCAAAAGAGAGAGCGCAGAAGTCATATCGTCTTCATGAGTCATTTCTTCATCAATCCTGAGATGAGCCAGAGAATTTCGAACTTTATTGAGCCCAAACTCTTGCTCTGCCTTCTGAGTAATTGTCATATTATACCGGTGAGAGTACCATTCAACAAACCAATTCCAAACCACAGTAGGCATTGCCCCTTCTTTATCTATCTCATAGTACATAAAAGAGATCAACAGCTTAGTCGAGAACAAAGGTTTTGTTTCCAGTATTTCTGTCTCAGTAATACCAAATTTCTCCAAATCCTTTGCAATCATACTATCGTGGCCATATTCCTCTTTCAAATAATCAAGCAATTTTTTAGCTACTGAAGCATTGCTGCTAACAATTTTGTGCAAACAGTAGGTATCGACATCGTTATTGAGTCCGATTCGAATGACTGCTTCAAGAAGATGACGCTTGTAATATTCGCGATCGGTTGCCTGACCTAGATGAAATTCTCTCGTAAACAGGACTGAATCAAACAGTTTTTCCATCTGCTCAAGAGCATGGCGTTCGCACTCAGCATAGATAAACCGGGGTTCTAGCGATTTCATGATAGATAATCCTCTGCGATCGATGCACTTGGGTATAATTATTTGTCCGATTCGATACTAGGCTGCAGCTAAACGAGCTACAACCGTAACGTTTATAGATGGATTTTATACGGATAGAGGATGGAAAAGCCTAAAAAAACCAGTATATTCACCCATTACAAACATCGCATAGTATGATAAATGCTGCATAGGCATATAATTTAATACTTGCAGATTTTCTGGAATGCAAGAATTGATAACATCGTTCCCTATGTAATGACGAACTCATTTTGTGCTCTTACTCAAACGAAATATTATGGTGTTAGAGAGTCTGTGATGACTCACAATCCCTTTCAGATAAGGATTAGATCGTAACTTCTTCAGCTCTAATTCAAATATTGGCTTCATATCTAATTTTCACAAAGCAGCCGATAAAACGATCTAGCACTTCAGAATTCATTTGTAATCCTGCTCTGTGTCATAAAGCTCATTGAATTGGGAAGAGTTATGACAAGTTGGCATAGAGCTTGAGAATAACAACTTTACTTTTTCCCAATCGATCTCATTTAACATGAAATATCTTTCACATTGTTTGGCCCTAGCATTAGCATTGGCTAACTATGGATGCTCTTTACAGACTTCTGCCTTAGATAATTCATCTACAGATAGGACAGCCAAACTCCCCTCCAATACTCTTCCGACTCTAGGAGGGCGAGATATTTCGATTGGGTCCGATACAACGTACCCCCCATTCGGATTCGTCACAGCCGACAATGAGATTCAAGGCTTTGATGTTGATTTACTGGCTGCCTTGTGCGAGCTACTTGACTGTATCCCCAAATTCCAGAGCACGAGTTTCGATGGTATTTTTACAACCCTAGCAGCAGGCGAGTTCGATGCGGTGGCCTCTGCCATTACGATCACTCCAGAGAGAGCACAAGTGGTTGACTTTACTCGGCCATATCTCAAGGCAGGTCAGATTGTCACCGTTCCAGTAAATAGCGATATCGCTGGTCCGAAAGATCTGGAGGACAAGGTTGTGGGCGTGCAACTTGGCACAACGGGCGATCTTGTCGCCACTGACTATAGTGCCAACGGCAATATCATGCGATTCGAGACAATCGACCTAGCCATGCAAGCCCTGGCACAGGGTGATATTGATGCCGTGATTACAGATGCTCCCACCTCCGCCGATATTATCAATCGGCAGTTTCCTTCTACCTTGACAATGGTAGGCGAGCCGTTTACATCCGAGTATTACGGGATTGCAGTGCAGCCTACAACCCCTGAACTCACCTCAGCATTCAATGCAGCTATTGCGGTACTAGAAGAAAATGGCGAGCTAGCTAAAATTGCAGAAAAATGGGACTTACCGTTAATCTCTGTATCGGATCTTCCCAACAGTGGGCTGGAGTAGTTGGCTACAGAGGCTGGATGTGTAACGATTGGCAAAGGAGAAATTCTTGTTTGCTTGGAACGACCACCGATTACTAGCGTTCGGAGTAAAATTTGGTTATTTGCAGGATAATGTCACCTGAACAGTCTGAGTTCGATGGTCCCCCGCCGGCTCGTGAAAGGGGAACAAGAGCCTAGAATACCGAGAATACCGACATTTTTGTTCAAGAAGTCGCTCATTTTGCATTAGGTGGCCAATATCGAACTGACTTGAACAACCTTGCTACCGAAAGCAGTAGTTGGTTCCAACAGGCTATGAAGCCTTTGTTTGCTTAGTAAAAATCGTAGTTCTCTTTAGTATGAGGAAATAGTACCAGCACTAATGCTACTTATTGCTTGGTAGTCTAACAGAGAAGGTGACTTGTCCATCCTCGCTGCAGACCTCGATCGATCCACCAAGATGGTCTACTAATTGCGCGATTAGCGCGAGCCCCAATCCAGTACCTCCTTGCTTCCAGGGATCGCCACTGGGAATGCGATAAAACTTGTCAAAAATACGCTCTATTTCCGCCGGTGAAATCTCTGCTCCAGAATTGCTGACGCTGATTAGTCCCCAACTATCTACGCTAGTGTCAGCGACAACAGAGATCGAGCCTCCATCAGGCGTATATTTGCAGGCATTATTGACTAGCTCTGCCAAAATCCGATGCAAACTCTTTTCATCCGTTCGAAGTGGCGCAATGGATGGGTTGATTGTTATGTCTAACTGCTGCTGTCGTTGTTCAATGCGAGGGGTGAATGACTTTACTAGTTTGGGAATCCAGGCCTGGAGGTTTATTTCGGTTATCTCTAGAGGACTAGCTCCAGATTGCAGCCTCTGTAGATCGAGAAGATCGTTAACCAAATTGGCTTCTCGTTGACACTCGGACTCCAGAGCAGCAAGATATCGCTGCCTTTTCTCCTCCGAATCAGATACCTTCAGCATTTGGATTGCCATCTTCATGCTAGTGATTGGTGTCCTTAATTCGTGCGAGACAGTACTGAGAAAATCATCTTTCATGATGTTCAGTCGTTCCAGTTCCTGAACCTGTGCCTGGGCTGCCTGGAAGAGCCTGGCTTGACGAATTGCAATTGCGCAATGAGTTGACACTTGCTCAACCAATCGCAGTTCAGACGGCTCGTAAATCCTATCAGCTTGTTTAAAAATCCGCAGGTTGCCCAAGACCCCCCGATCGTCAACGATCGGAGAGACCAAAACAGAGTATCGCGACTGAGGTTGTTGGACGGCAGACTGTTGCGCCCAGCAAAAGCAAGCATTCTTTCCTTGAAGCACCTGATAATAAGCTCTAGGAAAATCTGCAAGTGCAATCTGAATCAAGTTGATAGGAGCTTTAGACCTAGAATATTCGTGCAGGCTCTCAAATATGATCTTTCCATTATCGTAAAGGGCAGTATTGCAATATTCAGCACCGAGAGCCTGGCCCAATTCTCGGACAACAACATTGAGAATTTGGCTTTCATCGAGACTGTCGCGCATTTGATCGATAATGCGTTTGAGAAGGGCATCAAACTCTAGAGCCTTTTGTAATTCACTAGTCCGCTGTTCAAGTTCTGAATTCAGAAGTTTAAGAGTCTCTTCGGAACGCTTGCGATCGGTGATATCTCTGCCGACAGATTGAATTTCGACAAGTTTACCCCTTTCATTGAAAATTGCCCGATCAATCCATTGGTGCCAGTGCACCTGACCTTCAGGAGAAACCGTACGGTTCTCACCAACTGCAATCGGTTTTTCAAGTGTAAGTGAATCAAAATGTTTACGAACTAGTTCTCTATCCTCAGGTGAAACATCATCGAAGATTCCGATGCCAATTAGCTCGTCTGAAGATTTTTGCCTAAACTGGCAATATGCATGATTAGCAAATGTGAATTTGTAATCTGGAGAGCAACAATGGACATACTCTGTCAATGCTTCTAGAACCGAACGGTAACGAGCCTCACTCGCGACCAAAGTCTCCACAGTCTGCTTGCTTTCGGTGATATCGATTGCAGTGAACGAGAACATAGGCTTGCCACTGGCAGTTCTGCCTAGGGGGCAAACTGTGTGAGCTAGCCATTTGGATTCTGTGCCATTTTCATACTTAATCTCAAACTGTGTTGGCAGGCCAGACTGCTGGCTGCGATGACAGTATTCTAGCAATGGGTAAATATAATGTTGAGGAATGCCCAATCTTCGAGCAAAACGCTGATTCTCTTGTTCGGGAAAAAGGGTGTAGAAATCCTCTGCAGCTTTATTGGTATAGAGAAATAGGATGTCAGTATCGAATGGTTCAATGATACTCGCAGGAAAGGAAAGTGATTGAAAAAAATTTTCCAGATGGCGGTTGGAACAGCTTAGCGAGCTTTTAGACCAAAGTTCTGACTTCCGTCCAGCTACTTCAGTGAGGGTTCCAGTCATTCCTACAACCTTCTGCCGATCGCTCAAGAGTAAGCAGGCACATATTTCTACGTAGCGGTAGTCGCTATCTTTTACTCGCAATCGTGTATTGATGCGAAAGCTGGTTTGGTGCCCAGAAATTAATTGCTGAAATAGATTGTGGACAACTCTCCTGTCATTAAGACAGATAAAATCTAGGAAAGACAATCCTAAACTTTCTTCTAATTTAAATCCAGATAGCTGGGACCAGTCGGGGCTGAGAAACTTCCATTTTCCAGCAATATCTACTTGAAATAATACATCTTTGACAGTTCGATCAACAAACCCATCGAAGTCCGGGAGGTCTTTAGATAATGGCCAGTGACTATCCCAGCTATAATTGGGATTCAACGGTAGCAGCGCTGATATCAAATCGAGATAATGTATCATAGTTTTTTATGGGAAAGCTACCATCGCAATCGATAACTGGTCTCATACATTCGAGATCGAAATGAGGTGCATATTTACTAGTTTTAAAAATTCGTTCCCAATAGAAACTACCGTCACAGATTACTTTTGGCAGAATCACTTGACTTGCTTTAGTACTTTTCATTTTGAACCTCAACAGATATTACTCTATTTAACTTATTTGTCTATTTTTTCTCAGGCATTTGAGATTTAGAAATGTTCGTTATTCAAGATTCAGCTTGATATCGGTAAGGGAGTATCAAAAGCTATGGTCATAGTTTTCGGTAGTTCCAGCAGCAAAATTACCTTGCCCATACTGACGAATTATTTAACCGCCCCTTGTCCCTAGGTCTCCCGTAAATATACGTGCAATTCCCCATTCCATTAGGAGTTGCTTATGAACTGAATTCTTGACATGCGGAAGTACGGCCTATCCTCGTTTAGAGTTATTGAATCTAAGGACAACTCTTGGCTTCATCTGTTCCCATCAGTATGCTGGGTAAACATCTTTGGAGATGGACAGTGGCAACAGACATTATTCCCGGGCGGGTATACATCGTAGGTGCAGGACCGGGACATCCCGACTTGATTACAGTGCGAGGCTGGCGCCTGTTGCAAGCAGCAGACGTAGTGGTATATACAGGCTCGCTAGTTCCCGCAGGCATGTTGCGTTATTGTCGCCCCGGTGCCGAAGCGATCGATACTAGATCGCAGGTTTTAGAAACCCTTGTACCCAGCATGATTTCCCATGCTAAATCAGGGAAAGTTGTGGTGCGACTTCAGGATGGGGACCCCTGTTTGTATGGGGCTCAACAGGAGATGACGGTAGCGCTCCTGGAGGCGGGAGTGGAGTTCGAGGTTATCCCAGGGGTGAGTGCGTTCCAGGCGGCAGCGGCACGGTTAAAAGTTGAATTAACGGTGCCCAACTTGGTGCAAAGCATTATTTTGACGCGGGCAACCGGCCGAACGTCAGTGCCAAGCGCAGAGGATTTGGCAGGGATGGCTGCCCATCGGGCTTCCCTTTGCCTGTACTTGAGTGCCCATCATTCCAAAGACGTTCAGGCGACTCTTCTGGAGCATTACGAATCAGATACCCCCATCGCCATTTGCTATCGCATTGGGTGGCCAGACGAACAGATTTTAACGGGTTCCCTCAGTCAGCTCCACGAACTGACTAAAGCTCAGAGACTCAATCGCACTGTGCTCTATCTCATTAGCCCGGCACTGAACGTCAGTGGAGATCGGAGATCGCGCCTGTATCACCCCAACCATGTCCATTTATTCCGGCCACACCCGGCCAGGAGCCATTAAAAAGTGACCCCTATCTATATTGGTGACAGTAAGCGCATAGCTCTGATACGAGAAGCTCTATGCCGTTTCAACAGGGGTTGGGCTAAGCGCATGGTCACCGGTCTGACCTTTTTCATAACGCAAAGCTCGCTTAGGACCGTGGATGGGATCTTCCACAATGATGGTTTGATCGCGACTGGCCCCCAAAGACACAATCGCAATGGGAACATCCATCAATTGAGCCAGAAACTTAAGGTAGTCGTAGGCTGCAGGGGGTAAATCGTCAATCGAGCGGCAATGACTGGTTGGGGTACTCCATCCAGGTAGCGTTTTGTAAATGGGGGTGCACTGGGCAAAGACGTTGGCGTCGCTGGGGAAGTGCTCCACCCTCTGTCCTTTGTATTCGTAGGCCACACACACCTTAATCTCGTCCAAATCGTCCAATACGTCTAGCTTGGTGATGGCTAAGCAATCAAGGCCATTCACACGAACCGCATAGCGGCCAATCACCGCATCAAACCATCCACAGCGGCGCTGGCGACCGGTGGTGGTGCCAAACTCGGCCCCCACCTTACAAAGATAGTTACCTCGCTCGTCCATGAGCTCGGTTGGAAAGGGACCTTCCCCTACGCGGGTAGTGTAGGCCTTGGCCACCCCAATCACGCGATCGACAATGGTCGGACCGACGCCAGCACCAATACATGCGCCCCCAGCAATTGGGTGGGAGGAGGTCACGAACGGATACGTACCGTAATCTAAATCGAGAAGGGTTCCCTGTGCCCCCTCAAACAAAATATTCTTGCGGTTGGCGATCGCTTCGCTGAGCTCGATGCCAACGTCGGTGACGTAGGGTTTTAGTCGTTCAGCGTAGCCTAAGTACTCTTCAATGATGTCTTCCGGATCCAACGGTTCAAGACCGTATAGCTTCTCTAAGAGGACATTTTTGTAGGGGATGGCCCAGTTTAGACGTTCACGCAATCCATCGGGATCCATCAAATCTAAAATGCGGATTCCAGTGCGTTCAGATTTGTCAGCATAGGTAGGGCCAATACCTCGACCGGTAGTCCCAATTTTTTGGTGTCCCTTCCGTGCTTCCTCAGCACTATCAATCAAGCGGTGATAGGGCATGGTGACGTGGGCAGTTTCTGCAATATAGAGATTATCGGTGGAGACGCCGAGACCATGTAGCTGGTCGATTTCACCGAGAAGTACTTTAGGGTCTATGACTGTACCGCTGGCAATCGCGCACTGTTTATCGGGATACAAAATGCCAGATGGAATGAGATGTAGCTTGAAAGTCTGGCCGTTAACTACCACCGTATGCCCAGCATTAACCCCCCCTTGGTAGCGGACAACAACGTCGGCATTTTCGCTCAGGAGGTCGGTAATTTTGCCTTTACCCTCGTCACCCCATTGGGCGCCGATCACTACTACGTTGGCCAAAGTGTTATTGCTCTCCTGTTTAACAGCGCAAACTCAACATTCCCCTGACTTGCCGAATGTCTGCATCCAGCATCAAGGGCATCCTCAAGACGCGAATAGTAAGCTTAACAGCGCGAAAAAATCGCTGTCAAATCCCCTGCAAAGAATATGTCGAAATGATACGAGGCCGGGATGGTGCAATAACAATGGCAAGTATTCCGACCTTCGGGAAGCAACTTGGATTAATTAATACATCAATACTTCTGGGTTCTGACTGCTTCCCAACCTCAGAGGAGCACTTACTTAATATCGAGGAGCTCAACCTCAAAGTTGAGGGTGGCATTGGGGGGAATGACACCTCCTGCTCCGCGAGATCCGTACGCTAAGTCGGCCGGGATGGTCAGTTGGCGCTTTCCGCCCACTTTCATGCTGGCAACACCCTCGTCCCAGCCCTTAATAACCTGGCCAATACCGAGCGTAAATTCAAAGGGTCGATTGCGCTTAACCGAGCTATCAAAGACAGAACCATCTTCAAGGGTACCGGTGTAATGAACCACTACGGTTTGACCCGTTTCAGGGCTGGGGCCGCTGCCCTCTACAAGATCGACGTATTGGAGGCCGGAATCAGTTGTAATCACAGTCTGCGTGGAGGTATGGGGAAAAACAGCATTGTCTGGCATAAGGTCAGCTGACCGGTCTGCAGCAGCGGCAGGGGCGATCGCCAGCGTCAGACTCGCGAATAGAGCGACACATAAGGAAAGAAGATGCTTCATGGTTAGGTCTCAAGTCGAAAACGCTTTCGGATATTGAGCTGCAATCCGGTAGCCATCATGGGCAGAAACCTTACAGCAAAAAACTGTTCGAAGCTTAGTATACTGCGATCTCCAAATTCAAAACTACAGAAATTAGGTCTCGCTGTGGCTGTCGAGTTACTCGGAACATTTTATGAGCCAGCTGCTCGACAATAAATCAATGTCCCTGCCAGCAAACAAGCCAGCAGAGACAAACGTACGAAAATACAGCGGTGGTGCCAAAACACCCCATTCGCAGTTATGGTCTTTGAGATTTTAGTTTGGACGTAAGCCTCTATGCCCAGTAATGGATTGGGATAGCTAAAATGTCCTAAGCGACTTGACGGTCGCTATAGGCATTACTTCGATTCTGCGCGCTCCTTGGCTTCGGCAATAACCACATCTGCCACGTTCTTAGGGCAGGGTGCGTAGTTGGCAAAGGACATAGAGAACTGACCGCGACCGGAGGTCATGGTACGCAGGTCGCCAATGTAGCCAAACATTTCGCTTAAGGGGACATCAGCTTTGATGCGGGCACCAGTGGGTGTTGCATCTTGAGACTTAATCATGCCGCGACGACGGTTCAGGTCACCAATGACGTCACCCACGTAGTCATCGGGGGTGAACACATCTACATTCATGATGGGCTCTAGGAGTTGAGGCCCGGCCTTGGGAACGCTCTGGCGGTAAGCGGCTCGTGCTGCCGTTTCGAAGGCAACAGCAGAAGAGTCAACAGGGTGGTAGGAACCATCCATCAAGGTGACTTTCATGTCTACGCAGGGGAATCCAGCTAGAACACCCTTATCCAGACTAGTGCCGAAGCCCTTCTCAACCGAAGGCCAGTATTCGCGAGGTACGTTACCACCCGTGACCTTGGACTCAAAGGTGTAGCCGCTACCGGGTTCGCCGGGCTCAATCGTGTAATCGATCTTGCCGAACTGACCTGCTCCACCCGTTTGTTTCTTATGGGTGTAGCTG
This sequence comes from Synechococcus sp., assembly GCA_051439605.1. Lineage (GTDB taxonomy): Bacteria > Cyanobacteriota > Cyanobacteriia > Thermostichales > PCC-7336 > PCC-7336. The sequence goes on along the minus strand of JBFRWN010000032.1, from coordinate 73,242 downwards.
TCTGTAATCAGCTTGGTAATGGATTCGCGGTAGGCCACCTGAGGCTTACCCACTTCTACTTCTACGCCGTGGGTGCGCTTGAGGATATCCACCTTGATGTCGAGGTGGAGTTCTCCCATTCCCTTCATGATCACCTCGTTGGTTTCCTGGTCGGTCTCCACCTGGAAGGAGGGATCCTCTTGAACCATCTTGCTCAACGCCAGACCCATCTTTTCGGAGTCCCCTTTCTTTTTGGGAGCGACGGCAATGGAGATTACCGGATCAGGAAACACCATGGGCTCCAGAACGGCAGGGTTGTTGGGGTCACAGAGTGTATGTCCGGTTTGGACATTCTTCATGCCAATAATGGCGACGATATCCCCAGCTTGAGCGGTATCGATTTCTTCCCGAGAATCGGCATGCATTTCCACTAAGCGACTGACCCGCTCTTTCTTTCCAGTGGCGCTGTTGAGTATGGTGTCACCTTTTGAGACCTTACCGGAGTAGATGCGAGTGAAGGTCAGAGCTCCAAAGCGATCGTCCATAATTTTGAACGCTAAAGCGCGCAGAGGCTTTTCAGGATCGACGTAAGCCACATTACCTGTCTCGTTCCCTTCCAGGTCCACCTCAGGCTGAGGCTTGACTTCAACAGGACTGGGCAAGTAATCGACTACAGCGTCAAGCACGAGCTGAACACCCTTGTTCTTAAACGAAGAACCACAGTAGGTAGGGAAGAATGCTAGATCGCGGGTGCCCTTACGGATGCAAGACTTGATCTCGTCGATGGTGAGTTCCTCGCCCTCAAGGTACTTCTCCATTAGATCGTCATCTTGCTCGATCGCCGTCTCGATCAGCAGTTCGCGCCAAGTGGCAACGTCATCCACCATATCGGCGGGGACATCTTCAATCGTATAGTTTTCGGGTTTTCCAGATTCGTCCCAAACCCATGCTTTCTCAGTTAGCAGGTCTACCACACCGATAAATTCGTTCTCAATACCGATGGGCAACACCATCACCAGTGGCTTGGCGGCCAGGACTTCTTCTACCTGCTTAACGACACGGAAGAAGTCTGCACCCGTACGGTCAAGTTTGTTGACGTAGATGATCCGCGCAACTTCAGACTCGTTGGCGTAACGCCAGTTGGTTTCGGATTGGGGTTCTACACCACCCGAGCCACAAAACACACCAACACCGCCATCCAGCACTTTCAGGGAGCGGTAAACCTCGATGGTGAAGTCGACGTGACCTGGGGTGTCAATAATATTGAGCTGGTGATCCTTCCAGAAACAAGAGGTAGCAGCGGACTGAATTGTAATACCGCGTTCTTGCTCTTGTTCCATAAAGTCTGTGGTGGCTGCCCCATCGTGCACCTCACCAATCTTGTGAATCTTACCGGTGAGGTTTAGGATGCGCTCGGTCGTGGTCGTCTTGCCCGCGTCCACGTGGGCGAAGATACCAATATTGCGATAGCTGGAAAGGTCTTTCATCTTTGTTCTCTACGAGTCAGTGCTACATACCTATTGGCGACCACCATCAGGTGCGATTGGGGTTTCAGAAAGTCTTCGGGAAAGGCAGGATAGACCAGCCACCGACCTCCACAAGAATCCTTCTAGACGCCCACAGCAACATTGCTGATTGTAAAGCAATACGGATAGACTTCATCAGCTCGTTGTGGAGAGAAAGCTGTAGTTTCTGTCCGTCATTGTAAATACTTTATGTGAAGAGAGGAAATGGTGGTATCACCCCACCACCCGAACTTAGCAGGTCAAAGCCACAGCAGATAATGGGTATTCACCCATTTCACGAAAGATTCAAACTCCTCGATGGGCGGTGTCGATCGCTTCGCAAGCAACATCGATCGCACATGCTTTATGATCCCAGTCTTCACTTGCATGGGCTTGTTGCAACGTCGCAGCTAATCGCGATTGGGTATCGGCATATCGATACAGTGCAAACAATACATCTTCTAAACCGAAGTCTTCCAGTAGGTCATACAAGCTGTCTTGGAGTTTAGGATCTGACATGGGGCTATCCACAATGCGCGCTAATTGAGATTGCCGTTGAAGGCAGATACGAAATGGGAACAGCTACCATTGCAGTTGAGACTGCACCAGCTATTGCCTGATTCAAGCATCGAACCAACATACTAAACCGTTTTCCCCAATACAATTTGTTGAGAAGGGTTTATTTACCGGAGCGGACGAAGCTTAGCGCTAGAATGCCCCAGCGCGCACAGCATGCATCATTTCTAGGCAGAATTCAGTACGGTCTGAAATCAGACATAGGTTTTACCAAAAATGGGCGTCAAAAGAAACTATGAGAGTAGATTTTTGAGCATCTATTTATGCTGGGACATGAAGTCCCTGGGCAGCTGCTTCATCCGAGAGTGCTGATTGACTCTCGAACAGCAATTGATTCGAGAGCCCTGATTGGAGAAATTCGGCACTTGATGGTCTACTGAAATAGTGCTCAAGAGATCGACTGATGAACCGTATTGCTGTCCTAATGGGAGTAATCTTTGTCGTCTGCTGCTGGCTGGTATCTCCGACCCAAGCACTGGCTGACGAATTTGTATCCCATGCTCCTGAAACAGCGCGGGAGTACATTATTTTTCCGAAAGATGGTGACACCGTCCCCCCCACCTTTACCGTCAGCTTTGGCTTATCGGGCATGGGTGTTGCACCTGCAGGGGTGGATAAAGCCAATACCGGTCACCATCATTTATTGGTTGATGTAGCAGAATTACCCGATCTGAAATCCTCTTTGCCCAAAAGCGATCGCGTACGCCATTTTGGAGGCGGGCAAACCGAGGCAGAAATCACCCTCCCCCCGGGAAAACACACACTCCAATTGGTTCTGGGCAACTACTTGCACGTTCCCCATGACCATCCGGTGATTTCTTCAAAAATTACTGTTAATGTTAAGCCGTCCTAACCTCGCCTTCATCGATTTTGCCACTATATGGTTGCCCTAACCTGCCCTTTAAAATCGACTCGCTTGGATTCCTGGCCGAAGTTGCATCGCAGTTATCGTCCTTTGACATACGAGTGGCGACCGTGACCCCGATTATGCTTACAGTGGGCTGAATACATTGGTTGGTGAGGAAAATCTAGCCCATGAGCGTACTAGCCCCTGAAGAGGTGCTCGATCGCCTTCAAAAGGGACTGCCCTTAACAAAAGAGGAGCTGGCCCACATTGAGTTGCAAGGCCGGTGTCTGGATGGGGGGGACTTCTCGCGGGCTTACATGCGAGTGGCTAATCTCTCTCAAGCCTCATGCAAACGGACGAACTTTAACAACACGCTGTTGATTCGGGCTTGGATGGTTGAGACTGTATTAGAAGGGGCCGATCTAAGCCATGCCCAGTTGACTGCTGCAAGACTGGAACGGGCGAACCTGAGACAAGCAACAGCGACGAACGCACGGTTCCTGGGGGCAATTTTTGATGGTGCAGATGCCTCGCTTGCCCAGATGGATCGAGCGAATCTGGAGGACTGCAGCGGCAGAAAAGCCGTTTTTCAAGCCACCCATTTAGTGAAAGCAAACATGAAAGCGTCAGACTGGACAGAAGCTGATTTCTCCAGTGCCAAGCTCGTCCAGGTGGACTTGGATGGGGCCAATTTGACTCGCGCCAAGCTCGTGGGGACCCAACTGGATAAAAGTAAATTGACGCGGGTGCGACTGGCCAAGGCCGATCTGACTTCTGCAGATTTAATCGGCACTAACTTGGGTGAAGCTTACTTGGCTGACAGTATCTTTCTCGAGGCCCAGCTGGATACGGCGATCGCCGATGGCGCTTATGCCAGCCAGGCAGACTTCACAAACGCATCGTTGTTTGGTACCAGCTGGGAGGGGGCAAATCTCTCAGGGGCAGTATTTACGCAAGCTAATCTGATTGATGCCAACCTAGAGCGTGCCAACTTGCGAGGGGCGTTGTTTGAGGGGGCGAATGTCAGCGGTACCAGCATGACGGACGTTTTGGGCCTGACAGATGAACTCAAGGCCGATCTGCGCAAGCGGGGAGCCCTTAACGTTCCAGCGTAAACTTATAGACTGAAATTCGATAGAGTCTGTGGGTTCAGTTTGCCGTGGGGTCTGCGATTGACAAGCCTTCGAGGGCGGCGGCCATCACGTAGGCGGGTTGCCTGCCCACTAGGGTCTGCTGCAATTGGCGAGATCCAAACGGGGATTCCAGGTCGGAGATAAATGCAAAATGGGGAACTCCGATAACCCCAAAGTCTTGCACCTGCTTGCTCCATCTCGGATCGTCAATGTCTAGCATGACAAAGTTAATCTGCTCTCCATAATGTGCGCGCAATCGTCCTACTGTGGGGGCCATGGATCGACAGACGCTACACCAATCGGCATAGAACTCTATTAGCGCAGGCTTATTGTCCGCGACTGCTGCAGATAAGAGGACGGAATCGTTTACGGCTTGCTTCAGGGCTGCATACCCAGACAGCAGCGAGTTAGCACGAGAAGGGCGCTGAAGCATCAGCAGAAGACTTACAACGATAATTAAACAGACAGATAGGCTTCTTAGGGAAGAGAGCTGAGTAAACATAGTTGATGGATTGACAAACAGAGAACTCGACTAGAGTGTTATCTGAAAAGTGTCCTCGTAAGCAGAATTTCACTCGTAGTAGAAAGCCAAAAGGACATGAAAGCCCAATAACACAGTAAACAGGCTGACCAAGACAATGTGCACCCCTAACCATACGGATCTAAGCTGCCGAATTAATTGACCTTTAGGGATCGCAGGAAGTCCGACGGGCAGTAAAGACACTTTGCGAGCGGTCAACCCCACGAGACGAGTTTCTAGCGCAACGCCCATCATGGCAATCAAAGAAAGCACGATGAAGACAGCCAGAAAAACATGATTGAACAAGCTGCCGTGTACCCCGACGCTGTGGATGAGGGTAGCAGCAATAAAACCCACTCCCAAAAAGATATGCAAGCTACGCCAGAAGAAAATTGAACCTGGCAACTTAATTTTCCAGCGTCCCCCGCGCTTGCGCAGGGTAAGGACCATTTCAATGGCAAAAAATCCCAGACAAACGAAACCGGTTATTTCTTTGTACAGTCCGCGACGCAAAATTTGATGGGTGTAAAAGACAGTGTCGCGGATGGCAGGAACGTACCAGTCACTGATGATAAAGGGTACGACCAATAAAACCGAGATTGCAGCCAGTACGGAAAGGGTGGGGAATGTGGGTTTCATAGAGCAGCCTTGGACTGTTAGATGTCTCGACTCTGCAAAGTAGGAATATTCGATACTTCCCCTGAAACAAGATCGATTAAAATTGCCACCCATAGCGCAAGCGACAACTTATAAAACTTCTGCACAGTCTAGGGTTCAGAAAACTCGCCAAGGGGGAATTCCAAATGAACAGGCCACCCGCCGAACGAGCAACCTGCTCTACAAATCGGCTTATGCGTCCCCTAAGGGCAGATTGATAACGACGCCACCCATGACATCATCAAGAGCAAATACCTTGTCGGGGTAGCGCTCGAGGTGAACGGGGTGGGTGTTGTGGCAAGTGACGCAAGCTTCGGCTACAGCCTTATCCGGATACATCGCAGTCATGAAGCGCTGACCGGCAATCTCCTGTTCGATCTTCACAGGCTCGCCAGTTTCCTCCATCTCCTTAATGGCAGTTTTCTCAAACTCGGTTTTGGGGGAGTGGGCGTCGTTGATGTTCCAGCTAGAAATTAGACCGATGGTCATGCCACTGGCCAGATCGCTATCAGAGGTAATTTCAGAAGCCAAGCGGAACATTTGAGCCGGTAAAGGAATACCATCTTCGTCTTGCCAGAATTCGGTGGAGTTGGCGTCAACGACTGCACCTTCGCGCGCCACAGGCTCCCCTTCCAACTCGGTTACGCGGTTGACGACGTGTTTCACGTAGGCGGTACGGGCACCTTTTGCTGTAACGGCAATGTAGTCAACCACTTGCTCGGGGGGAATGCCAGTGGGGGCAGATGCTGTCGGGGTAGAACCACCACATGCCACAACGGTGAAAACCGCTGCTACTAAGAAGGTAGAAATCGCCAGAGTGCGGGGCTTAAAACGCCCGATCCAGGCTCTGATAGAAGTCAAGACATCCATGGTTGTTTTTCCTTGAGAGAGAGTACTAATTCGGTGGAGAAGCGACCAACTTGTTAGGGTTGGAAATCTGTGGGGGGTGGCGAGATTGTCTTCGGTCTCGCTCCGCCCGCGACATTTGCAGCGACTGGTGCTTCATGTCAGGGAAACGGTCGAAATTACCCGTGACCAGCTCATCGTCAAAAATGGCGTTGTAGGCAAATTCCATGCCGTGGCAATTCATGCAAACATCCGCCACCATGCGATCGCGCGGTTTCAGGGTATAGGTGTTGTTGTGATTCACCATTACAGCTCCGTTGACTGCTTGGCGCGGTAGGTGACAAGTTGCACAAGTCACTTCAGCCCCCCCCGGCCTGGGCAAATCTTCATTCCCTACAAGCAAGCCTGCATGCTTGGAATTGACGTAGTTGAGAGAATGTCGGTCGCTGTGGCAGGTGAGGCAGGCATCCACTGCAGCAGTCCGCACGTTCTGAGCGTGCACGTCATGACAAACGTTGCAGTTCATCTCTAGTCCGTGGGATGCCGGTTTCATGGGAAGTAATGCCATCTCTGGAGTGAGTGCAGATTGCCCCTCCAACATCCGGATACCGTGTTTGCCCAATAGAAACGTTTGTGTTGAAAATTCGTGGCATTGCTGACAACTCTCGCGATTGGGTGCTGTGACGAATGCACCGCTATCCTCTACCTGATGGCAGCTGGAGCAATTCACGTTCTGAAGAGAATGGGTGCTGCCGGTCCAGAGTTCTGTCGCCTCTTCAAAAGTTAGGGCTGATGAAGGAGAACTCAAGCTCAGCCAGCAGCAGAGCCCCACGACAAGAACTGTGGCTAATGAGGAGTGAAGGGGTAAGTTACCACTCAAGCATCTAGTTCGCAGCCGAGAAAGGTAATGCACGATCAGTTCCCCCATAACTCGCGATTGAGATCGGGGGCAGGAGCCACTGCCACCTGTGGCTGAATGTCGCGCTCTAGGCGATCGGGTTCTGGCAACCAGTTGGGCTGGTCCAGGTTTGTCCTCAAGAACCCTGTTGAGATCGAGCGGTGATCGTGGAAGTTATGGCAGCCTGCAGTCCAGCATCCATCGGGGGTAAAGCCAAGATGACTATCTAAGCTGTCGGAGTTGCCCGCCTCAATAATGTGGTCGTGGCAGCTCATGCATAGGTCTGGCGGCAGATTGACGCCCCTGCCAGACATGGGCATATGTTCTTCATGGCAGGTGGTACAGGTCAACACATCAATCTCTTCTATGTAGACCGCCCAACGGGGATCGCGGAATTTTTTCCGGCCGTGAATATCTTCTGCTAGCTCCGCTTCGTGGCAGCGGTTGCAGGTGTCATTTGAGACTTTCTGAAATCCTTGGTGGCAGGATTGGCAGGAGGCCTCAAACAAGTGGTGTCCTGAAGAGGTGGTGCCGGGCAAGAAGGCAATGCGTTGGTCGAGCCCGAGGGCAAAAATAACGGCCCAAGCAGTAAGCGCTATCAACGCTATTCCGATCGCCGCCGTTCTCAACTTCAACATGCAAACTGGATAACCACAAACACAACGGAGCTAGAAGCCCTCAGCTCATCGAATGAGTTCGGTCTGCCGTTAGCGTCTATGTCCAGACAGACGTGGACTGGATGCCAGTGGAAGAACGCACACTCTATTGCCTTAGACCTAGAGAAGGAAAAGACCCAGGATCAAAAACCCAATGACAGCCCCAGCAATGGGAAGCATTCCACTGCGATCGCCATCGCTAACGGATACGGAAGGCTCGGGTGGCAGAGCAACCTCTTCAGAAGAGTAGTCAGCACCATCCAGCATGAGTTCTGTAATAGCCCCGTAGGCATCCACCCAGGCCTGCTTGACATCGGGAGTCCAATCGTCTCCCAGGTACTGCTCGAAGGTTTCCAGCAGCGCTCCGCCGACAATAGGGTAATGGGCAGGTAATGCTCCGTACTTGACGTGACGAGCCCCTAGCCCTCGAAGAGTAGAACCGAGGACATCGCCGTTGCGAAGGTTCTCCACCACTAAAACCAAAGAGGCCAGCAATTTCTTCTTCTGTTCTTCCAGGTTTGTATTCGCAAACAGGGGCTTTGCTTCGGGAGCAGTTGTGAATAAATTGCTGTAGAAAGAGTCTGCAAAAGCTGCAGCGTTGGGCTTCACTTTCTCAAAGCTGCTTTCTAAGAGCTCAACCTTCAAAGACATGTCTTTGTTTCCTCGTTACTGTGAGACTGCGGACAAACAATTAGAGCTCTTTACGCAGTAAAGGAAACTCGGCAAGTGATTGTCACACCGGCTAAAACACTTCCTCTAAGTCCTGTTAGATATCCACTAGAAACCCGCCATCCAACATAGAAATCGCCAGATTTTCTGCCAACGTTGGCATCGAGTAGGCTTTGCTTTAGAGCAGGAATTAATCGAACAGTGTAAGATTTTCCAGTATTTCTACTGATAAACCGCATTAAACAAAGTGGGAGCTTGAATTGCACGTTGGTGCGTTAAGTCTGAAATTTAGGCGCTTCAGAGACCAGGAATCGTAGCCAGCAATACCATTTTTAGGTTTATCGCGAAGGTTTTGTAGATTTTACATTTCTTAAATACGTTCTTTGCATTTACGTATTTTTGCCCAATTTTCTGATTGCTGGTTAGTTGGTTGTGGGAAATCTGACTGTATGGCAATCTCTCAAGCCACGCAATAAACACAACAGTTTATTTTTCTGTAACCATAAATACAAAAATCGCCAGTTGTTCCGAATTCGGCAACAGAAATCAAACGACCGGCTTGATTCTATTGCAGAAATTGCATAATAATTATTCATCCAAGCATAGTAATTCCTTTGATTTGTACTCAAAGGCACAAACTCCTTTGCTTTTGATTTGTTTGTGTGGGTATACGATCGCAGTTGATTGGCAAGCTTATGCCGGCGAAACACAGCCCTTCCAGCGTCAAAAATCCTTTGATTAAGTTTTTGGGATCCATACAGCTCGCTGTCCCGCTGTTGATGGCGATCGCGGCTGTATTGATGGGGACCACCTTCTACGAGTCGCGGGTGGGTTCAGAGATTGTGCAGCGGGATATCTATAAGAGCGCTTGGTTCGGGCTTCTGATGTTCTTGCTGGCTGTAAACCTGTCGGTTTCTGCGATGAGCCGCTTTCCCTGGCGAGGAGCCCGCAAGGTTGGATTTGCCCTGACCCACTTTGGCTTGGTGATTTTGATTGCCGGTTCTGCCGCTGTGATTCACCTGGGAGTGGAGGGCATGTTGCCCCTGCGCACCGATATTGGAGGGAATCGCCTGTTGCGATTGCAGGGGGAATTGCTTGAGGTGCTGACTGCTAACGGTTCTTCGTCTGCGGTAGACGTGCAGGTAGGAGCAGATGGATCGATCGAGCACGAGAGCATCGCAAGCTTGGAGCTGGTGCAGTATCGAGAGCGTACACTGGCTCAGAATCGGTTTCTTCCCGATGGTTTAGCCCCCAATCCTGCCCTGCACTTCACCCTGACCAGTCAGAAAATGGGTCAGTCAGTTGAAAAATGGCTGGCAATCGCCCCCTCCAGTGCCCAACAAGTGATCCTCGGGCCAGCCACCCTAAAGCTTGCGTCAGTTCGGTCTCAGTCTGAATTAGATGCGATGATGGCCCCTCCTCCAGAAATCCAAGGGAAATGGGGGAGCGTCTTATTGGCGGGGAACGGCGATCGGCAATCCTTTGACGTCGAACAGTCTTTGGGGGCAACGTTCGGCCTGTCTGACGACGTGCAAGTAAGGCTGGTCAACTTTTGGCCAGATTTTCGATTGAACGGTAACAATGAACCAGAAACCACCTCCCAACACCTACGCAATCCCGCTTTGCAACTGCAGATAGAGAGTCCTCAGGGGGTAGAGCGCTGGTTTGTGTTTGGTCGTACCGATCTAGAGCCGGTCAGAACGTTGGTGGCTGGTGAGCCCTCAGGGATTGTTGCCACCTACCAGGCTCCTGCACCTCAGGACAATGTGTTTCAGGCGATCACGACTCCGTCAGGAAAGCTGTATTACACCGTCAACAATGCAAAGGGGTTTCAGTCTGGGCCTTTGACTCTTGAAGACCCGATTGATTTGGGGTGGGCAGATTTCCAGCTAGAGGTGGCCGAGTATATACCCAATGCCCGGACTGAACGGGAAATTGTCGATGCCTCATTTCTAGTCGGGGCAGGGGCATCAGCGGATGCGGTGCCTGCCGTGTTGGTGAAATCTACAAGCGGACAAGAGCAGTGGTTGCAGTGGGGGGAACCTCAATCCATCGACACCCCGGACGGCGAGGTATATGCAGTCTATGGCCCGAAGTCAATGGAACTGCCGTTTGCGGTGGCGCTGGAGGATTTTATCGTTGAACGCAACGAAGGCTCTGACTCTGTAGCCATGTGGACCAGCCAAATTCGGATTGACGATCCCGAACAGGGAGTGCATGCGTTTCGCGAGGTATGGATGAACCACCCCACTTGGTATCGCGGCTGGAAAATTGCGCAAGCGTCCTGGAATCCTGGCGATTTGCGACAGTCAACCCTGCAGGTAAAGCGGGAACCAGCCTGGGTCACCGCCCTGACGTGGACGGGCTCGCTGTTAGTGGTTGCTGGCATTGGTGTCATGTTCTACGGACAAGAGTTGGCGAAACACTATCGCACGCTGTTTGGCTTAAAGCCTTCTAGGCCAAACGTCAACAAGCAAGCAGATCCAGAGGATGCAGAAACCGCAGAATTGACACCACAAGCGAGTGCCTAAGTCATTCAAAGAAACTAAACCGTTGTCTTCGATCTTGGCCTTCCCAACCCCAAAAAATTTGCAGCACTGAGCGAGTGTGCTTACAACAATTCCGAACTCCCTATCGATTCGCATCATGAAATTTCTAAAATTTGCACTTGGGTTACTGCTGGGTCTGGCAATCGCCCTCACCCCCTTTAGCACTTGGCAACCTGGCCCCACTGCCGGTTTGCAATCCCTTGCGGTGCAGCTGGATGGCCGTAAAAAGCCACTGGATACGGTAGCCCGCGAAACTGTCACCCAAATCCACGGATCTACTACCTATCGGCAATCGGATGGCAGTAAAGAAGACTATCTGACTACTTTTTTGGGACTGTGGTTTAACGATCGCGACTGGAACCAAGAACCCTACATCCTGTTCAACTACCGCCCCCTCAAAGAAGCTGCTGGCCTCGATCCAGAACAGAAATACTTCAGCTTTAGGGAGTTAATGCAGTCGTCGTTGCCTATGACGTTGCGACAGGTGCGGGAAAAGCAAGCGGCTGACCTGGGTCTAAGCCGTGACGATCGCGAAGCTTTGATAGTGGCCGATCGGATGTCTTTGATGCTGGACACGGTGGCCCGCGACGAGCTGCCTTTAGTGCCCCACCCCTCCGACCTAAAGGGTCGCTGGACGGGTATCCAGGAGACCTCCGCAGCTTATTCTGCTGAGGATGCCGCTGATTTGGTTGGCACGCTGGAAATGATGAAGGTGACTTACGCTCGCCATCGTCAAGTGGAGGCGATCGATCCCCTCGCTCGGCAGTTGCATACCCAATTGCAGGATTTGAGTCCGACGGTGTATCCGGGCGATCGCGTCATGTCTAGGGAGGTATTCTTCAATCGCCTGCACGCCTTTGCCAAAGGGTGGCAGATTTTCGCTCTGGCGTTTGTCGGCATGCTGGCAATAACACTCTGGCCGCTCTCTAACTGGTACTGGCTACCGATGGGTACATTTGCGGCTGGGCTGGGAATACAGCTGTACGGATTTGTTCTGCGGGTGCAGGTGGCCGATCGCCCTCCGGTCACCAACATGTACGAATCCGTTGTCTGGGTCGGTTTCGGGATTGCGGCTTTGGCAATGGCGTTCGAACTTAGAACCCGTGCCCGCTATTACTTGCTAGCGGCGGCCCCCCTATCTATCCTGACACTGGTACTTGCGGATCATTTGCCAGCGGTTTTGGATGCTAGCATTCAGCCGCTGGTACCTGTACTGCGGGATAACTTTTGGCTCAGCATTCACGTCCCCACCATCACCCTAAGCTACGCGTGTTTCGCATTGGCGATGGGGTTGGGGCACATCATTTTGGCCCATTATTGGGTGACACCGCAGGGGAGCAAGCGAGCGGGTCAATTATCAAAGCTCAACTACAGCGTTTTGCAGGTGGGTGTCCTACTATTAGCGGCTGGAATTATTTTGGGGGGGATTTGGGCGCATTTTTCTTGGGGACGCTTTTGGGGATGGGACCCGAAGGAGACTTGGGCGGCGATCGCTTTGCTGTGCTACTTAGCTCCGCTGCATGGTCGATTTGTGGGTTGGGTGAATAACTTTGGAATGGCGGTGGCTAGCATTGTTTCGTTTAATGCCGTACTGATGGCTTGGTACGGGGTCAATTTTGTCTTGGGACAGGGGCTGCACAGTTACGGTTTTGGCACAGGGGGCTCGGCAGGAATTGCGGTTTTGGTGGGTCTGGATCTTGCCTTTGTGTTGGCTACCGCATTGCGGTACAAGTTGGCAGTGGCAGAATCCTCTAACAGTGATGCACAGGAGGCTGAGACGACTGGTGTTGCTGTAGGGATGGGCAATGCTGAGTCTGCTCTAGCGGATTGCTGAGCTTATCTCTGTCCGATCCGCATGTTTTACGATTGCCAATCAGAACCGTTTGATTGCGAGAGGGCGGTCGCGCCCCCTACCGCTCCCACGACCAAGGGACGAAGCGCGTCCCTTGGAGCCCCCCACGCTAGACTTCCCAGGGTTGGGATGAATTCCTGTGGGCAGCTTTAAAACGGGTTTGGTATTAATTTAATTCACCACCCTGCCCCTCGGCTTTTGTAGAGTCGGGTTGCCAATCGATATATTGGGCTTCCCATCCGCGATCGGAGGGTTGGTAGAAATCTCGTTCTTTTAGGGTTTTGGGGAAATATTCCTGTTTTACATAGGCTCCAGGGTAGTCGTGGGGATACCGGTATTGAGTGGCGCGATCGCGGTTGAGATGGCTGGGCACCGGGTGGGGATAGCGCCCCTCCTGCATGGCTTGGTTGATGGCAGCGGCCACGCGATTGCTTTTAGGGGCATGGGCCAAATACAGAACGGCTTCTGCTAGGGCGTAGCGACATTCGGGCATGCCGAGGGTGGCGGCGGTTTGGCAGGCTGCATTGGCGACGGATAGGGCTTGGGGATCGGCCAGACCGATATCTTCACTGGCTGTCACCAGTACCCGCCGAGCCACCCGCACCGGATCGGCTCCAGCCACCAACAACCGTCCGAGATAAAATACAGCGGCTTGGGGGCTGCTACCGCGAATGCTTTTTTGCAGTGCAGACACCAGCTCGTAATACACGGTGTCGTCGCAGCCCACATAAATTGACGAGCATACTTCGCGGGCCACATCCTCTGTAATACAATCCCCCAGCTCGCTACAGGCTTCTAATAGAGTATAGAGTCTGCGGATATCTCCCCCACAGCTTTGCAGTACTACCTGTTTGGCAGCCTCTTCAAACGTGACATGCAGTCCTTCTGGATGGGCCAACACTCGCTCCAGCGCTTTGGATAATCCCTGTGGCCCCAGTCCCCGCAGTTCAAACACCTGCAACCGCGAGAGCAACGCCCGCTCGATCGCCACAAACGGATTTTCAGTAGTGGCCCCTATCAGGGTAATCCAGCCCTTCTCCACCGCTTCAAGCAAGCATTCTGTCTGCGATCGGCTCCAGCGATGTAGCTCGTCGGCCAACAACAACCCCCCCTGCTGTCGCCCCAACTCCACGCACTTGCGAATGTCCGCGACTCCACTGAGCCCTGCATTCAGTTCCCGATAAGACGTTTGACTGTAGTCAGCCGCCAGTCGAGCCAGAGTGGTTTTTCCCACTCCCGGTGGCCCCCACAGCAACACAGAGCGGCGGGCTCCTTTTTCTAACCAAGCTCGCAGCGGACGCCCCGGTTTCAGGAGGTGCCCCTGCCCAATCACTTCATCTAGTGAATGCGGGCGAAGTCGTTCTGCGAGAGGGGAAGGAGGCGCAAATAGGTTGGTTTGGCCAAATTCCATAGCGCTGCTAACTCGTGTGGGTACCAGATGGGCTATTCATCCGTTCCACTAGGGTAGCCAGAAGGGGAATGGCCAAGCGATTGAGTTCGAATTGAGGTCCTATCGCTTGATGAAATATGGAGACAGACAATGACTGCCCTAGCAGCAGTTAGGAGCCACTTGTTGGAGGGTGGGCACAAAGGTGGGATAAGAAATTGAGGCGCAGTCGGCTCCGGAAATGGCCGTGGTTCCTTCTGCTTGCAGTGCCGCGATCGCCAGGCTCATGGCAATGCGATGATCGCTAAATGCTTCTACCGCAGCCCCTTTCAACGGCTGTCCGCCGATGATTTCTAAGCCATCAGGGCGTTCTTGAATATTCACCCCCATCTTGGTGAGTTCGCTGGTCATGGCGGCAATCCGATCGCTCTCCTTCACCCGCAGTTCTTCGGCATCCTTAATGACAGTTGTCCCTTCTGCAAACGCTGCCGCGACCGCTAAAATTGGAATCTCGTCAATCAACTTGGGAACGATCTCGCCGCCAATTGCACACCCTTTGAGCTGGGAGGAACGTACCCGCAAATCTGCCACCGGCTCGCCCGTTTCCTCCCGTTGATTTTCCACTGTAATGTCTGCCCCCATGGCCTCCAAAGCATCCAGTACACCAGTGCGGGTGGGGTTGATGCCAACGTTCTGAATTAACAACTCTGCTTCGGGGGCGATCGCAGCAGCAACTAGCCAGAAGGCAGCGGAACTAATGTCTCCGGGAACAACTACGGGTTGGCCGTAAAGCTGAGAGCCGCTGCGTATGCTGACCGTTTTCGTCGCCTGATTCGCGGTCAAATTGGCCCCAAACGCCGTCAGCATGCGCTCGGAATGATCGCGGGACAGGGCTGGCTCTGTAACCTTAGTCTCTCCCTCTGCCCAGAGACCTGCTAACAATATGCAGGATTTCACTTGTGCAGAGGCAACGGGAGATTGGTAATGAATGCCTTGTAACTTCTGCCCGTTCACGGCAAGAGGCGCCCGATCGCCATTTGCCCGCCCCCAAATCTGTGCTCCCATTTGCTGCAGCGGCTTGACCACCCGACCCATGGGGCGCGATCGCAACGAAGCGTCGCCAGTGACGACAAAAAAGCGATCGGATTGTGCCGCCAAAATCCCTAACATCAGTCGCAGTGTGGTGCCGGAGTTGCCTGCATCTAAGACTTGTAGGGGTTCTTTTAGGCCATCCAAGCCCACCCCTCGGATGGTGACCAGCTCGGAATTCAATTCGGAAATCTCTGCTCCCATCGCCCGAAAACAGGCGGCAGTGCTGCGAGGATCTTCCCCCAATAAAAGACCGCGTACGGTAGTTTCTCCCTCTGCCAGTGCCCCTAACATCAGCGATCGGTGGGAAATGGACTTGTCTCCAGGCACGCTGATAGTACCTTTGAGGGTGGGGCAGGCAGAGATCTTGAGGGGAGAATTGCTGGGTATTGGCACGATTTGCAGGGGGGATGAGGGGAAAAACCCTGGATATCCTATCGCGTTTTGTGGGGAGACCCTTCCAAGACGAAATCAATCAGGCACCCCTATGCGGGTTTGATGACCTCGCACCCCATGAAACATTGCAATACCTCCGGAATATTAATGCTGCCATCCGGTTGTTGGTAGTTCTCTAAAATTGCTGCCATGGCACGACCGATCGCCAAACCAGAGCCGTTCAGGGTATGTAAATATTGCGTGCCTTTTTTTCCAGCCTCTTTAACGCGAATCCCGGCTCGGCGAGCCTGAAAATCCCAGCAATTGGAGCAGCTGGAAATTTCTCGGTAGGTGTTTTGGGACGGTAGCCACACTTCTAGGTCGTAGCAGCGGCTAGCGGAGAACCCTAAATCTCCGGTGCAGAGTTCAATCACGCGGTAGGGCAATTTGAGCTGCTGCAGAATATCCTCGGCATCGGCAACTAGTTTCTGATGTTCCTCCTCAGAGGTATCGGGATGGACAATTTTGACCATCTCTACTTTGTTGAACTGGTGCAGGCGAATCAGACCCTTGACGTCGCGACCGTAGCTGCCCGCCTCTCGGCGGAAGCAGGGGGTAAAGGCTGTCATGTGCAGGGGCAGCATGTCGCTAGTCAGAATTTCATCCCGATAGAGATTTGTCAGAGGGACCTCAGAAGTGGGAATTAGCCACAGATCGTCATCCTGACATTTGAAACTGTCTTCCGCGAACTTGGGCAATTGACCGGTGCCTTGCAGGGTAGAGCTATTCACCAGCAGTGGAGGCATCACCTCGGTGTAACCAGCCTTGATATGGCGATCGAGCATAAAGTTAACCAGTGCCCGTTCTAACGCGGCCCCTTGCCCTTTAAGGGCGATAAAGCGACTTTGGGCCACCTTCACAGCCCGAGGGATATCTAACAGCCCCAGGTTTGCTGCAATATCGTCGTGAGGCAACACCTCGTGTTGGGGCTTATATTCGTCCCCC
Source organism: Synechococcus sp. (assembly GCA_051439605.1). Taxonomy (GTDB): domain Bacteria; phylum Cyanobacteriota; class Cyanobacteriia; order Thermostichales; family PCC-7336; genus PCC-7336. The sequence goes on along the minus strand of JBFRWN010000032.1, from coordinate 56,699 downwards.
CAAATCCGCCGCTGCACGTTGTCGTCTTCGCTGGCTCCCACTGGGACCTCCGCCAGAGGCAGGTTCGGTACCGTCAACAGCAGCTGGTCTAGGTTCTGCTGCAGCTCCCGTTCCTGAGATTCCAGCTCAGCAATTTGAGTCTTGAGGTCGCTCCCCTTCTGACGCAAGGCAGCTACTTCTTCTCCCTTAGGATCGGCCCCCCCTTTGATGGCAGCCCCCACCTGCTTGCCAATACTGTTGCTTTCGGTTTGAAGTGCCGTTCGGGTTTTGGCGAGATCTCGACTGCGGCCATCCAGATCGAGAATTTCATCTAGATCCACCTTTGCGTTGCGATTAGCCATCGCCTGACGCACCTCATCGGGGCGATCGCGCAGCAGTTTGATGTCGAGCACAGTCATTCCTTCCAAAATCCCCGATCGAGTCTAGCGGTAGAGAGGATTTCCGAGCAATCGCGGGGGGCGAAAAATATCCACTGACCCCAAGTTGATAACGCCATCCACATGAGAGACCTCTGCGAGAAACCTTTTACGATACAGGCAGGTAAGGTAAAAACTCCCCCGTAAACGGAGGAGTTCAAACAATATTGGGGAAGAGGAAAGCTCTAGTTGGGTGGCTTCAACACTAGAACGTGATGTCATCCGAGTTGCCCCAGATGCCCCATGCGAAGGCACCTGCAATGGCCGCGTAGACCCACCAAGTTGGAGAGAAATAAAGTTCCATTGCGTAAAAGTGATTTGGTTAACATGTGTGTCAATTATTGTGAAGAAACATAAGGATGTCAAGTGGCAGCGTGAATTAGGAACTTCCACCCTCACAGCATGGAATGGGCGTCAAGATTGTTTGGGGCTGAGGGTTGAATCCTCTAGCGATTGAAATCTTTTCGGTGGTTTGATGGCCGCCACAGAATAACAATTGCTCGCCACCCTGGTGTTGTGGCGAACTGAGAGAGAGCGGCAACAGGATTCCAGCTAGTTAAGGTGAGCGCTGGACGCGGGCTCGTTCTCTGGGGTCGGCCAGTCGTCCCCTTGACCACCAATCACCATTCTCTCGATGCCGACATATTCAAGGCTGAGGCGATTGACCGCATTGATCAGGATGTCGAGGGCGATCGCATCGGCGGTCCCCAGATCGAACCAGCAGCGGCCCCAGCAGCCTTCGTATTCCACAGTTCCCATGTTGTGCATCAGGGACGGCAGTCGTTCGGCTTCGGAGTCGTAGTTCATGTAGCTGATGTCCAGTCCTTCGTCCTGCACTGGCATAAAGGTGGCGTTGTAGCCCCCCAACATCCCGACTGTGTACCAAGACTCAAGCACCTGTTCGATATATTGCTTTTCCCCCTCTAACGGGACATTGGCAAATTCAAACCAAATCCACAGATCCGACCAGTTACATTCCCGAAATTCAACTTGCATGTGACTCTGACTTAAAGGCTAGGACAAACAGCGATAGGCAAATGAAATGAAAGGAGACTTAAGCATCTCCAGATATCACAACGGCACCAAAATCAGCCAATAGCTGAGCGTTGTGGCTGAGGGCGGATAAGAGATGCAGTCGATTGGTACGCACGGAGGGATCTTTGTCCATCACTAACACCTGTTCGAAGAAATCCGTCACTGCAGGAGCGGCATCCAACAAAGCTGTAACCAGTAGGCTGTAATCATGATTGGCGATCGCCGCCTGCCCGCTGGTGTAGATACTCTTGGCAGCCTCGAATAGGGCTTTCTCCTCAGCTTCCTGCAGTAAAGATGCAACCACCGCCATGCTGGGGTCGAGAATATCCGCAGCCAAGTCGGCTTTCTCCGCCAAACGAGCGGTGCGATTCACGGTGGGATACAGCTGAGCCAAGGTTCCGTCCTGGCGCAACTGCTGCAGGTATTCCGCCCGCTGGCGGGTGCCCCGCAGGTCCCGCAGCGATCGCTGCAGCATATCGGGTTTACCAACCCCCACTAGGGCATTCACCAAGTCGTAATCAATGTGGTAGTCCTCCTGCAACAGGGTTTGCAGGCGCTGCCCGAAAAACTCCACCAGAGCCGGAAGGGTATCGGGGGATTCTGCAGCAAAGGTGTTGGTGGCTTGCTCGAGCAGAGCAAGTAAATCGAGGGGAAGATTGGCGTTCCAGACAATGGAGACAATACTGTTAGCGGCGCGTCGCAGAGCAAAGCGGTCTGAGGAACCGCTGGGGATCTTGCCGATTTTGAATAGACCCACCAAGCTATCGATGCGATCGCCAATGCCCACCACCTGGCCTGTAATCGTCTCCGGCAGGCGATCGCCTGCCCCTAACGGCCAGTAATGCTGTTCGATGCCATCCGCCACGGCTGCGGACTCTCCCCCTCGCAGGGCGTAGTCGCGTCCCATCACCCCCTGCATCTCGGGGAATTCGTACACCATTTGGGACATGAGGTCCGCTTTGCACAGCCGTGCTGTTTTTGCTACGGCTACTTGCTCTCCATTGCTGAGACGAAGCTGATCGCCGATCCAGCCGCTGATGGCTTCAATCCGTTCCACCTTGGCCAGCATGGACCCCAACGATTGCTCGAAGGTCACTTGCTCCAACTTGTCCACAAAAGCAGCGAGGGGTTGCTTCAGATCTTCTTTGTAGAAGAAGCGACCATCTTCCAAACGGGCGCGAATCACGCGACCGTTACCGGCAGCGATCGCCTCAGACTGAGCGGGATCGCCATTGGAGATAGTAATGAAATAGGGAAGTAGAGTATCGAGATTACCAGCTGGGTGCAGCGAGAAATAGCGCTGGTGCTCCACCATGACGCTTTCAATCACGGGCACCGGCAACTCTAAAAACTCCTCTTCGAACTGTCCCAACACCGCTGTGGGCCATTCCACTAAGTCGGTAACTTCTTCCAGCAAATCCTCCGGAATCGACGCTTCACCGCCTGCCTGCTGAGCCGAAACTTTTACCTGCTCCAGAATGGAGGCTTGGCGAGCGGCTCGGTCAACTTTGACAAATCCCTGTTCCAGAGTTGTCACGTAACTGTCGGCATCGGGAATCTCAAGCGATTCGGGATGCAAGACGCGATGGCATGCAGAGGTGCGTCCGGCATCAATCCCGGCAAGCTGCACTGGTAAGACGAGATCGCCCCACAAAGCGACCAACCAACGGATGGGACGAGGAAAACGAAACTCTCCATCCCCCCAACGCATGGCCCGACCGACCTCAAGGTTCGTCACCCAGCTGGGGGCAATCTCTTGCAAAATTTCCCGGGTGGGCCGACCTTCTAGATGTTTAGTGGCAAAGACAAACTGCCCCTTTTTGCCCATTTCCCGCAGCTCGATCGTTTCGAGGTCAATCCCCTGTTTGCGGGCAAAGCCTAAGAGGGCTTGGGTGGGTTCGTCGTTTTTGTAGGCGATGCTGGCGGGGGGGCCTTTGATTTCTTCGCTGCGGTCGGGCTGGCGGTCGGGTAGCCCCTTGATGAGTACCGTCAGCCTTCTGGGGGTACCGAACACTTCCACAGTCTCAGCCTTGAGATTCGACTCGGTGAGACTGGAGGGAACGATGGTTTGCCATCGCGCGATCGCATTGCGAACAAAGCTTGCCGGAAGCTCTTCTGTCCCGACTTCAAATAAGAAAGAAACCATAGACGCGATCGCCTTCGGAGTGCCAGTGGGCAAAAACTGCCTACCTAGTCTATCAGCCGACTTGAGCGCAATTTAAGCATGGTTGCCTGCCTTTCACAGAACGCTATGAATTGCATGAACGATCGGTGGGCGTTGGAGATCGCTGGTATCTAACCCACATTTACTCCTGCAGTTCCAGGGTGACCTCCCACCCTGGTAAGCCCCACCAGCTCCCCCGTTCCTCGGACTCAGCCCAGAATTCTAATCGCTTCACTTCGCCATCTTCAAATTGAAGCTGAGGGAAATCCGGGTAGTCCACATCCTCAGTTTCGGTAATGGTCTCACCCAGCATGGTCATGCTGACGCTGAGCCCATCCTCCACCCGCAGGATCTCTCTTCCCTCACCCGATAGTGCAGATTCGTCGTAGGTAAATTCGCCCGTGAAGGTGTTGCCAGCTAAGCCTCCCTTAGTCACCTCAACCGTGAAGTGATAAGTAACGGGAATTGACTGGGTGCATTGAGTCAGAGTAAGGAGGGATAGGCCCGCGATCGCAATCGTGCTGATGGGGAACCGCATCATAGACAACCTCTTTTTGCTCTAGCTGCTGCGATCACCATAGTTTAGAAAATGCTCACAGGAGATGGAACAGTGAGTCCGTTAACTGGTTGAAATGAGTGCGATCGCGAGCAAGCTCCGCGTTCATGTAAGTTCGCTGCAAACAGCTTGCCAAAATCCCTTCCCATAGAGTCAGGTATGTGTTCTTAACCATTCAGCACTGATTATCTCAACAGCACCCGACTCCAAAGCTTTACTGAACACCAGTATCAGACTGGATTTATACCGACATGGGCCTTTACGTTAAATCCACTCCTTATCCTTACCCCTTTAACGGCGATTTGCGCCCCGACAACACCGTCCTGATTGTCATCGACATGCAAACGGATTTCTGCGGCAAAGGGGGGTATGTGGACAAGATGGGGTACGACCTGTCCCTCACCCGCGCCCCTATCAAGCCCATCCGCAAACTGCTCTCGGTAATGCGCGATAAGGGCTACCGCATCATCCATACCCGCGAAGGGCATCGCCCAGATCTAGCTGATTTACCCGCTAACAAACGCTGGCGATCGCAGCAAATTGGAGCGGGTATTGGCGATCCTGGCCCCTGCGGCAAAATTCTCGTGCGGGGGGAACCGGGCTGGGAAATTATCCCCGAACTGGCGCCGCTACCAGGAGAACCCATCATCGACAAACCTGGAAAAGGATCCTTTTACGCCACAGACCTCGATTTAATCCTCTCCCGCTGGGGCATTCAGAACATCATTTTGACGGGCATCACCACAGACGTTTGCGTTCATACCACCATGCGAGATGCTAACGATCGCGGTTACGAATGTCTACTGCTCTCAGATTGCACCGGCGCCACAGACTATGGCAATTATCAAGCCGCCTTAAAAATGATTGAAATGCAAGGGGGGGTGTTCGGAGCCGTCGCCCCCTCCCAAGACTTATTAGAGGCGATCGCATGAGTCACTTCCGAACTTCTTCTGCGATCGCTCGAGATCCGGCCATTCTCCCCAGCTCTCCCCCCGAACTAGAAACGGTCAACATGACCAAAAAGTTCGGCACCTTCACTGCCCTCGACAACGTTTCCATGACCCTGAAGCCGGGCACCTTCCACGGTCTGTTGGGGGAAAACGGGGCCGGAAAAAGCACGTTGGTGAAGTGCATCATGGGGTTTTACAAGCCCACTTCGGGAGACGTGCTGGTGGGGAAGCACTCGCGATCGATTGACAGTCCCAAAGATGCCCACCAATACGGCATTGGCATGGTGTACCAGCACTTCACGTCAGTGCCCGCCATGACCGTTGCGGAAAATCTAGTGCTTTCCCGTTACGACAGTCCGCAACTGATTCATTGGAAGGCGGAGAAGGTAGCACTGGCAGAATTTATGGCGAGATCGCCCTTTCAGGTACCGCTCGATGTCCCCGTCGCGCAATTGGCGGCGGGACAAAAGCAAAAGCTGGAAATTCTTAAGCAGCTTTATCTGGAAAGCAAAATCTTGATTTTGGACGAGCCCACATCCGTCTTGACACCGGGGGAGGCAGATGAAGTACTGGGGCTATTGCGGGAGGAGGTATCCGGCGGACATTTGAGCGTGCTGCTGATTACCCACAAGTTTCGAGAGGTGCAGGCGTTTGTGGACGAGGTAACGGTTCTACGCAAAGGTCAGCTAGCGGGACAAGGACACGTTGCAGACTTAAGCATTTCTGATATTGCGGCCATGATGTTGGGGGAGGCTCGGGAACCGAAGCCAGTGGCCAAGCAGGCCATTGCCGATCGAAAACCCGTATTGGTGGCAAGCGAGATTTGCGCCAACAAAGATAACGGCCTTCCTGCGGTGAATCGGGTGAGCTTGACGGTTCATTCTGGCGAGATTGTCGGCATTGCCGGAGTCTCGGGGAACGGCCAAAAGGAATTTGTGGAGGTGCTAGCAGGGCAGCGAGAGCCTACGGGGGGAGCCATTCACATCAACGGACAAACCTACGGTGCGACACGGGCAGAAATGTACGAGCACAAGGTGTTTTCTCTGCCAGAGGAACCGCTGCGCAATGCCTGCGTGCCTCACATGAGCGTGGCAGAGAACATGGCGCTGCGCACATTCGATCGCCCCCCCCAAGCCCATGCCCGCATTCTGCTGGTGTTGAAAGCCATTCGCCAAATGGCATCCACCCTGATCCAGACCTTTTCCATCACAACCCCCTCCCCCGACACCCCGATCGTCAACCTATCGGGTGGGAACGTGCAGCGGGCGGTTCTGGCCCGCGAGCTGTCTGGGGACAGTATCAACCTGCTGATTGCCGCTAATCCCTGTTTTGGCTTGGACTTTAATGCGGTGGACTATGTTCACGGACAGATCGTAGAAGCTCGCAATCGCGGCGTTGCAGTGCTGTTAGTCAGCGAAGATCTTGACGAGTTGTTGGCGCTAGCCGATCGCATTTTGGTGATGAGCGAAGGCAAGCTGGCCTACGAAAGTTCGGTGGATGAGGCGGATTTTGCGGCGATCGGTCGCAGCATGGCGGGTCACTGATGGAGGCTCCAGCGCTACCGTTGACTGCATCCCTCTTGCTGCAGAACCTAACAGAGGTGGCAGATTGGCAAGCAGATATCTCTTGGCAACCGTTTCGAGAGGGGGTAGACATTCACTATCTCTATCGAGCGGGGCTGGAGGATGAGTCCCAAGCGTCAGCGGCACTATTGCGCTACCAGCCAGGGGCAACGGTCCCTCCCCATGTCCACAGTGGATACGAGCACGTGTTCGTGCTCAGCGGTTCTCAAACTGACGCCAATGGCACTTATCGGTCGGGTTCGCTCGTCATTAATCCCCCTCTCAGCCAGCACAGCATTGTCAGCCATGAAGGATGCATCGTTCTCACCATTTGGGAGAAACCCGTTCAGCTATGCCAGTAGTATCTGCCCGACCCTACGATTACGGGTTTCCATTAGAACGTACCGCGCTGATGGCGATCGACTTCCAGCGAGATTTTATGGAGGAAGGGGGCTTTGGGGCTGCATTGGGTAACGATGTCAGCTTGCTGCGGGCCATCATCCCGACGGTTCAGAAACTTTTCGGGGTCTTTCGCGATCGCCAGTTGCCCATCATTCACACTTTAGAGTGCCACCAACCCGACCTCTCTGACTGCCCACCCGCTAAACGTTCCAGAGGCAACTGTGCCCTCCAAATTGGCGATGAAGGTCCCATGGGTCGCATTCTCGTCAAAGGGGAACCGGGGAACGGGATTATTCCCGAACTGGCTCCACTGGCGGGGGAAACGGTGATTTACAAGCCCGGGAAAGGGGCGTTCTACAACACTAATTTAGAAAGCATTTTGCAAGACCAAGGTATTACCCACTTGATTTTTACCGGGGTAACAACTGAGGTGTGCGTCCAGACCACCATGCGGGAGGCCAACGATCGCGGCTACGAGTGCCTATTGCTTGAGGATGCAACAGAAAGCTATTTCCCAGAGTTTAAGCGGGCCACAGTGGAGATGGTCCGGGCTCAGGGGGGGATTATTGGTTGGACGAGTACAGTCGCAATGTTATTGGATGCTTTGACAGAGACCTCATTAATCGTTTGAAAACATGCTCCAAATTCATTCTTTGACAGCAGATATTGATAGATTTTGAATCAGGCTGTCAATTTAAAATAAAGAAATATTTCGCATAAATCCAAATCGACACACTTTAAAACAATACGGCGATCCGTAAATTACGGTTCGCAAATTTCGACCTAAAAAAGTGAGGAAATTAATATTATATATACAGAGTTCAAGAGATTATTTCGCGGAGGTACAGAATGGCACTTGCACGTTGGGAGCCGTTCCGGGAAATGTACGGTCTACAACGGGATATGAACCGTTGGTTTGACGACATGTTCACATCATTTGGCCCTCTAGAAAAAGCCGAGAAGGCATTTATGCCATCGGCTGAGCTCGAAGAGACCGACACTAGTTATATCCTGAAGTTAGAGGTTCCAGGAATAGACCCGAAAGACATCGATATCGAAGTCACTAAAGACACCGTTTCGATTAGTGGTGAACGCAAGTCGGAACGTAGAGCAGAAGAAGGCGGGATCACCCGTACCGAATTCCACTACGGCCATTTCCGTAGAGTGATTCCTTTGTTGGGCAACATAGACAACCAATCCGTTGCAGCAGATTATCAAGATGGAATACTGAGTCTAACGCTGCCAAAAATCGAGTCGGAGGCCCGCAAATCGGTAAAAGTTAGCGTTCATTAATCTCCTAGAGGTGTTTCCAGCAAGTCAGCTCGCGTGCCATTTAGAAGGTGCTACGCGAGCTTTTTTGCGATCTCATAGCTGCGATCCTCTCAGTTAGAGTCGCAAGTTCCTGGCTTCGCGAAAATATACTGCCATTGGCATTGGGGTTTGGGTCAAGTGGAGGGATTACTCGATGGGGACCAATGGGCTCAGCTCCCCAGCATTGTCAAGGCGGAGTCATTCTGGCGAAGAGATGATGGACAAACCAGCCGTGAAGTGCGCTACTAAATCAGTTCGTTTCCCTCCCATGCCCAGCTCTTAGCCGAGTCGATGCGCACTCACTGGAGCATTGAGAATCCCTGACCTTGGGGAAAATGTGGCTTTCGGTGAAGACGAGTATCGTATTCGCACTGGGCATGCACCAAACAATTCACCTACTCAGACATCTAGCCTTGAGCGCCTTAAACCAAGAGAAAATGCTAAAGGTTGGAGTCAAAAATTAAGTGCCAACGAGCCGGATGGGATGATGAATATCTGCCTTTGATTCAATGCTTCTTCCCCGAATGATTATGATTGATGGAATTCATTAGAAGTCTAGTTATTGTATCGTCAAGACAATTAAAGTTGAATTCGAATAAGATTGCCGGTCTTTACGTTTCCTAATTGAGAATTTCCAATTCTGACCCCTCTGCTGTACGTGTTACTTGGATGCGGGTGGGGAAGCGATCGCGCAGACTGGGGATATGGGTAATGGTCAAGATACAGGCGAAATCGCTTGCTACGGCGTTAATGGCAGCGACAAGAGACTCTCGACCAGCTGTATCCTGAGTGCCAAATCCTTCGTCAATCAGCAATGTTTGCAAACTAGCTCCGGACCGCTGGGCCAATAGCCGAGATAAAGCAAGTCGGATGGCAAAGTTAATCCGAAACGCTTCCCCGCCAGAATAGGTCTCGTAGGGGCGTGTGCCGCAGGGATCGGCAATTAGAATGTCTAGGGTGTCGATGGTTTTGTTGCTGCTGCGTCCCGAACGCTGCGTGACAAACTGCAGATGTAGTTGATTGTTGGTCAGCCGACTCAGTATCTGATTTGCTTCTGCCTCCAGCTCTGGCAGCACATTTTCAATCACAAGAGCGGGAATGCCGTTGCACCCGTAGGCCACCGCCAGCTCTCTATACACCTGCAGTTGTCGGCGAGCCTGCTGCAAATTTTGCTGAGTCTCTGACTGCTTTTTCTCTAAGGCATCAAACTGTATTAGCTGCTGTTGGGTAGCTCCCAATTGCGGCAGGATGCGATCCAGCAAACGCCTTCTTTTATTAATGGTTTGCCTCAATTGCTCGGCGGTAGCTTGACCGGAATCTGGAGCGCTATCCCCCAGGATTTTAAGGGTATTTTGGGCCACGTCCAACTGCCGCTGACATTGGGTGAATGACTGGCGATGCTTCTGCAAGAGGGCTTTGAGCTGTTGGCAGCGGATGGTACATTGCGGCAATTGCTGCCGCGAATCTTTCAGGGCTTCTGCTTGGGCTTTCCAAGTCATTAACGTTTTCAGTTGCTGCCGCAATTGATTGTGGAAGCATTCGTCGTAGGCAATAGCTTTGAGTTGCTCGCTGACGGTTTCCAGCTTGCCGTTGAGCTGCTGAATTTCCTGTTGCGTGGGATTTGTGGAGGAAGATAGCTGGGCAATTTGGGTTTCCAATTCCTGAATGGTGCGTTGGTTTCGTTCCAACCGCTGCTTTGCCTTGCGCAACTCGCTGTGTTTGAAGGCGGCCCAGCGCCAACGATCCACCTCCGAGCGGCAGAGGGCGTGATCTTTATCGTTGTAGTTCAGTTGCTCGAGATCCTGTTCAGCTGCAGCTAGACGCTCGCGCGCTGCTAAAGCGTAGGTTTCTTCTTCTAGATCGCGGTCAATTGTCCGCAGCTCTTCCTGCCAAGCGTTAATCTGTTCCACCTGAAGCTGACTGGATTCTAACTGCTGGTGCAATCGACCTTGAACTTGTAGGCGTTCATCAAAAGTGGCCAGCGTTTCCGATAGCTCTTCGTACTCAGTTTGTAATAGCCCAATCTCGCGATCGGTGACCGCCAACTGCTCGCGAATCACCCACAATTGCTCGGATAAACCGTCCTGCTGGGTGCGCTGCTTTTCCAGCACCGTAGACCGAAGATCCCCCTGCAATACCTGCGTGCATAGAGGACAAGACTGGCCCGGCATCAACAGCTGGTGGCAGCGATCTTCTAAGGTTTGCCATTCCCGCTGTAACGCCCGCTGCCGCTCCTGTAATTGTTCTACAAACGACCTTCGCTCCTGGCATTTTTCCAGCACCCGCTGCTGGTACACTCTCTGTTTGGAAAGTTCCTTGAGCTCCCCTTCTACTTCCACAACTGCCTGTTCCACCTGCTGGTATTGGATGCCGTATTGCAGCCGTTCTAGCTGCTGCTGCAGGCTTTCCTTCCTTGCAAGCAATCGCTCGCGTTCTTGCTCGATTTGCCGTTGAGAGGTACCGATTTGTTCCAACAGCGGGGTGGCTTGGGTTTGGATGCGATCTAGGCGGGTTAATGTTGCCTGTGCTTGGCGATAGTAGGTCAACGCGCCGGTAATCCGTTGGCCATCGGCAACCAATTCTCCATCGGCGGTCTCAGATTTGTGTAATTGGTCTAGCTGGGCCCGATACCGTTGCAAAGACAGCAAATGCTGGTGCTCCAGTCTGGACAAATTCTGTTGCAGTTCCTGCTGAGTTTGCAACAGAGATTGACGAGATTGAAACTGCTGCTGCAGTAATTCAACCTGGGCTACCACCTCGCGATACTGACCGTTACCCCGTTCGATCGCCACAGCCTGGCTGACCAGTTCCTGGATTTGCCGATGTCGTTCCTGCTGTTGCCGCCATTGCATTTCGGTGTGTTGTAGTGACGTGCGCACCGTCCCTATTTTTTCTTGTAGAAGCTGTACCTGTTGTTGCGCCTGTTGTAACTGTTGTTCGCGGGCGATGGTTTCCTCCAACAATTGGCGATCGCGGGTTTGTGCTTCAGTGAGTTGCTGTTGTTGCTGGTTAAGCCGCTCGTGTTCCGCATGTACCTCCTGCCGCCACTCCAACTGCTCCTGCTGTTGCCGATATTGCTGCTGAAAAAAATCAACCTCCACTTTCGCCGCCCGTACTCGCTCCCGGCATTGCTCTGCAAGGCGATCGTATTGTTCCAGTTGCAACATCTCTGCGAGTAGGCGTTTACGATCGCCAGGACGCTTGAGGGTAAATTCATCTGCCCTCCCCTGCCGCAAGTAGGCCGAATTAATAAACGTGTTGTAATCCAACCGCAACTGCTTTTGAATCGCCTGTTGGGTTGTCCGAATCCCTTTCTGGGTCAGCGAACGCCATCTCTGCTCCGTTTGAATTTGCCATTCCAGCGTGCCTTGGCCACCAAGGGCTCGACTCCGCAAAATGCGGTAGGTTTGCCCAAACGATTGATAGACCACTTCAACAAAGGCTTCTGTTGCCCCCTGTCGAATCAGATTGTCTTCGCTACCAACCCGAGATTGCCCCCAAATTCCCCAAGTTAGCCCCTCTAAAATGGCAGACTTACCTGCTCCATTTTCACCACAGATACAGGCAGTATGGAGTTGGCGAAAGTCTAAGTTCGCATGACCGTAGCTCAAAAATTGCTGTAGGGATAGCTTGAGGGGAATCAAAGTTTTTTTCGATGGCCTAAGGCCTGCTAGACTCACTCAATCCACCACTCGCATGGCTTCTCCATAGCGATCGTCAATTTGATTTGAAACTTGCATCAGCCGAAAACCCACAATAGGTCTGTATCTAGCTGTGCCAACTAACATGACCATCACTAATTAATAGATATTCAATCACCTCATTAGCTTAGAATTTAACCGATATTAATCGCGTTTGTTAGAAAATTGTAGAAAAAATCTCTCGATCGTGGCAATTGAGTTTTTTCAGAGCGAAAACCATAGGCCAGGATTGATGAATTTCACCGTACTCAAAGCAAATAAGAGTCAAAAGACAAGGGTCTCTTACAGTGCTCCTAACTCCATCCGATGTGAGAGGGGAAGCCTTCCTGGAAGACGATTCTCGGGCATAAAAGTAATGCGACCCTCCACTTGGTGGGCATCGAGATTCGGTACGATTCGCATCTGAAACTGCCAATCATGGCGACTATAGCTTGCATCGAAAGACTGGATACTACTGTCATCGAGATCTACATCAAAACCCCACAGCCCACGCTCTCGATCGCCTGCCACAATCCCAGCTTCTAATGCGTACTCCATACTCTCGTCCCGTTCTCGCTGCCGAGCCTCTAGGCCATAGCGAATCCCTATCTGCTTGCCCAAAGATTGCGGAGAAAACAGCCACTGTAGTAAAGAAATATTGTTGTCGAGGCTGAGCTTCAGCGGACCGAGTTGCCCATTACTGATGTGGTAATCGGTACTGACTCCCCAACCGATTCCCCAGGGCAATTCGTGATGGAGCTCGAATAGGATCGGATGATTGTTTTTTGCGGCAAGAGAGTATTCGGTGGATGCCAGCCAGCGAATGTCTAGAGGCAGAAGATGCCAAGTCATCTCCACATCAATCGGTTTCAACTCTGCGGTTAACCAGTCATATTCCCCTTTAAATTGCCATTCAATTTTGTTTCCCAGAAACTGCGGCAGCCCTAGATTTAGTTGAGCAGTTCCCCGATGAGTCCGAGTGGCGGCCCCCCAATCTTCTGGCAGCAGTTGTGGGCTCTCCAGCTTGAGGTCGTAACTTAACTCCAGCTGTATATCGTCCACGGGGGTGAAAGCGAGCTTGGGGGCAACTTGCAGTGACGTTATTACCTCTCCATCCACATCCCGCCGCAATTTGTAGTCCATCGTCCCCACATCTAATGAGGCAACTTCTCCAATCGAGACAGGAAAGACTCTCAATCGAGTTGATAATTGGAGTTTTTCGACCCCACGCATCGGCTGACAAAGGTTCGATCCAGGCAGACGGGTACGATGAATGTCTAACTTATTTTGGGCTAACAGACCGGGGAGCAACATTTGCTCGGGGAAATGCAATTTCACTTGGCACTGGTGGGCGTCTGAGAAGTCTTCTAGCAAGCTTTCGGTATCCCGAATGCTACCGATGCCATTAACCGATAGGCTTAGGCGTCTCTGATCGAGATTTTGAACGCTATGCAGGTATAAGGGCATGAAATGCTGGGTTGTTGACACCAGCGTCGGTTGTCTACCTGCAAGGTCTTGACCGCTCCCCAAAAACAGATCCAGCCACACTTCGGATTCATTGGTATCGAGTAGTTGAATTGCGGTGGTCGATAACTGCAACTGGAATGCTCGTTGAGTAGTAGTCTCACTCTCCTCGATGGAGTTGGGCTCCGTATGCTGCGATCGCTGAACCAGCTGCCTAGCATTGGCGGCTATAGGTGCCATCAGCAGCATCCAGCCTGCAAAGCATCCTAGAGTGGCTCTTCCCCAGTCCATTTGCTATTCCTCAGCGTACAGTTGGATGACTCGGGCCTGTATGCCTCGCCCTTAATGGACGAATGACAGGAAGAGGATTCAACAAGCTGACCCCGTCTGCTAAATCTCCGCCTACAAAGTCAAAGTTGCCCGAAACTGTAACGCAACCAGACTAGCCTTAGCACTCCCAAACTACCGAAACTACACTAGAAAGATTCACGATTGCTTCACCGATCGTCAATCGTTTGACTTACTAACCATCTCCCAAAATGCAACTCTCTAGCCCTCGCGAGTTCTGCGGGGAAAAATCAGCGCTAGTCCTTCACTTAATAAAAGTCCTGAGTAGCTCGGCGGCCGCTCAGGAGATATCCCGATTAGATACTTTTAATAGGCTTTAAGCTTGTGCGGAAGGATTCTGTCAGGCTCGCTGTGAGCCTATGCCCCAATCCAAAGCGGGTGTCGAAACAAGCTATGGCTTGGTCTTGACAGAAATGTCCCCCATCACCTTTGTTTGGCATGCTAGACGGTAGGTATCGGGCTTGCGTTTAAACTTGCGCACCTCTGGGGTCGTTCTTTCAGATAGATTGTCAGCGCCTTCGACTACGTCAACAATGCAGGTGGTGCACTGGCCTGCCCCTCCACAATTCATCAACTTGGCAACCATCTTGTAGATATCAATATCATTCTCCAAAGCAACTCTTCTCAGATTTGCTCCGTCTGCCACAGTGATACTCTTGCCCTCGTTCAAAAAGTTAATCGTTGGCATCTGCTTATCCTCTCTCTTGACGCAAGTGGCCAGTTTGCTAACGGTCCAGTGATTGAACATCTCATATCGGTGGCAGGAAACCGGTCCAGACATGCCCTGATCGTCACCAGGGCTACTTACTGCCGCTGATATATTAACTTATGTAAATCATTCCTGCGAAATTGGGCTTGACCTCAGCAGGCTAGACTGCTTTTGGCCAAATCCTCTGAGAAATCTTGCGCTGTCTCAAGTCCCCCTGTTACATTCCGTTATACTGCTGAGGTAAGTCTACGGCTTACTGCATACTGTTCTCAAGGCTTAACAATTGGACACCTCTGTTCAGTTGGCAATTTGATGTTTCTCGAGCGATCGGGGAGCTTCTTTATATCTAGTCTTTGAAGCATGCAGATATCGCAAAGCTTGAGATGAGGTTCTTGAATCTCCTCCGACTCCCCCCAAAACGTTTTAGTTTTCAGAGCATCTGCTCAGAGGCGGAGATCGGGCTTCGAAGGCTGCTTTCTAAACCATTAAATAAAGGCTGTGTAATCGCAAGGGAGGATCGCGCTTTATGGGACTACCGTGGTACCGGGTCCATACAGTCGTGCTTAACGATCCGGGACGCCTGATCTCAGTTCACCTAATGCACACCGCTTTGGTAGCGGGTTGGGCTGGGTCCATGGCACTGTACGAGTCGGCAATTTATGACCCCACCGACCCCGTACTGAACCCGATGTGGCGTCAAGGCATGTTCGTTATGCCGTTTATGGCTCGCCTGGGAATTGAAAATTCCTGGAACGGCTGGAATTTAGCCGGTGAGTTTGTAGAAAACGCCGGATTTTGGAGTTTTGAAGGTGTGGCAACTGCCCACATCATTTTGTCTGGAATGCTGTTCTTAGCAGCTGTTTGGCACTGGGTTTACTGGGACTTAGAACTGTTCCGCGATCCCCGTACTGGTGAGCCAGCACTCGACCTACCGAAGATGTTCGGTATTCACCTGTTCTTGTCCGGATTATTGTGCTTTGGTTTCGGAGCCTTCCACTTGACCGGTGTGTTTGGTCCCGGTATGTGGGTGAACGATGCATTTGGCCTCGGCGGTCACCTGCAGCCCGTCGCTCCCGAGTGGGGCCCAGCAGGCTTTGACCCCTTCAATCCTGGCGGGGTGGTGGCTCACCACATTGCGGCCGGTATTGTGGGCATCATTGCGGGTTTGTTTCACCTGACCGTGCGTCCTCCCCAGCGCCTGTATCGAGCATTGCGCATGGGTAACATCGAGACCGTATTGTCCAGTTCCATTGCAGCTGTATTCTTTGCGGCCTTCGTTGTTGCCGGCACCATGTGGTATGGCAACGCAACGACACCGGTAAGCTTGTTTGGCCCTACTCGCTATCAGTGGGACTCTGGCTATTATCAGCAGGAGGTATCTCGCCGCGTTGAAAATGCAATGGCAAACGGCTCCTCCCGCAGCGAAGCTTGGGATTCCGTACCTCGCGACTTACTCTTCTACGACTACGTCGGGAACAACCCCTCTAAAGGTGGTTTGTTCCGTCCAGGTCCCATGAACGATGGCGATGGTCTGGCCGTGGAATGGCTAGGCGAGCCCGTTTTTCGCGATGCAGATGGTCGCGAGCTGACTGTTGAGCGTCTTCCCAACTTCTTTGAATCCTTCCCCGTTATTCTTCGCGACTCTGACAATTTGATTCGTGCTGACATCCCCTTCCGTCGTGCGGAAGCCAAGAGCAGCTTCGAGCAGGCTGGAGTGACCGTTGAGTTTTTCGGTGGCAAGTTGGATGGCAAGCAGTTCACAGATGCTCCGACCGTGAAGCGTTATGCTCGTACCGCTCAGTTGGGTGAAGCATTCGAATTCAATCGTGAAGCAACCAATGCTGACGGTGTATTTCGCACCAGTCCGCGCGGTTGGTTTACCTTCGGTCACGCTTGCTTTGCACTGTTGTTCTTCTTCGGCCACATCTGGCACGGCTCTCGTACCCTTTACCGCGATGTATTTGCTGGTGTCGACCCAGATCTTGATGAAGAGATGGTCGAATGGGGTGTATTCCAGAAACTAGCAGACACATCTACCCGAAAGAAGAAGGCCAAGGCCTAGGTACAATTGAGGTGGTTCCTTACTGTTAACTCAGTGGACCCACCTTTATCCGAGTTGGTTTATTTTAGGGAGCTAGCTATGGAAGCTTTGGCTTACGTTTTCATTCTCTTTTTGACAATCGGTCTGCTGTTCTTCGCGATCGCATTTCGCGAGACGCCTAAGATCGACGTCCCTCGCTCTGATGACTAATAGAATCTACGAGTAACAGATTCTTTCGCGGTCAACAGTTCGACATTCAAATGAAAAACCGCTGTGGGCAGCCCAACAGCGGTTTTTCATTTGAATGTCTGATTAGGTTTGTCTGGATGCATAGCTAGCGTTAAGTCGCTTTGGACATTTCAGCTACCCAGACCCCTGACCGGAGATAGATCGCTCGATCCTTATTGAAATAACCTCAGCTCTATGTCCAGTTGCCCGGCACCTAGATGTGAAATTTTCACCATCACATACCATTTCACTTGAACAAAGTAGTGAAGTCCAGTTGCAAATGACTAATGGTAGGGTAGCTCTTGCGGTAAAGTGAAACGAGCCTTCTGTGTCCTATTGTGATGAGTCCAATTCCTTCGCAAGAGCACCAGCACCCTCTAATTGTGACATTAGCCAACACAATCTTGGCTACTTGGGAGGAAACGCTGGAGCTATCCCCCTATCATTTACCAGGGGATCTAGGCTATGTCGAAGGCAAGTTGGAAGGGGAACGCCTGACGATTGTAAATCGATGTTTTCAAACCCCACAATTCCGTAAACTCCATCTGGAACTCGCAAAGGTTGGCAATTCCCTCAATATCCTGCATTGCGTGATGTTCCCCAGGCCTCAATTTGATTTGCCAATGTTCGGCTGCGATTTAGTGGGGGGACGCGGGCAAATTAGCGCGGCCATTGCCGACCTCAGCCCGGTTCAGTCTACGCTTCCATCTGACTATAAAAGTAATTTGGACCCTTGGCTCAAACGTCAAGAGGCCTTTAGCCAGCCACGTGAACTACCCCAGTGGGGGAATATTTTTTCCCCTTACTGCTTGTTTGTGCGACCCATCGGAGCAGAGGAAGAGGAACTGTTTCTAGAAGCTACTTCCGCCTATCTAAAACTGCATTGTCTACAGGCGAAGTCATCGCAAACCGTAACTTGCGAACAAGAAGCTGACATACTAGCGGGTCAACAACGATATTGCGATCGCCAGCAGCAAAACGATAAAACTCGCCGAGTCCTTGAGAAAGCATTTGGAAAGCAATGGACTGAACGATATATCACTACTGTTTTGTTTGATACTCCAGATCGATCAGAGACCAGTAATTCAGTCGCAAATAACCCGTCGCTGAGTACTCAGGTATCGCAGGTTCCCAACAACAACCAGTAGCAATGCTGACATCTGTCGGAGATGCTCAAGTCATCTTTCTACTGAAAAGAAGCTTTGAATGCAAGAATTTTTCTGAAGAGCGGGGCTATGAGTCTCCCGAAGCCAAAGAGTTTTCTCATGTGGTTGAGATTTTGAGAGAACAAGCGCTAGTCTTAATAGGCATCTAGTGGCGATCGCACATGGGGCGTTGGCCGAGTGGTTTAGGCAGCAAACTCATAATTTGCCTTACGGGGGTTCAAGTCCCTCACGCCCCATATCCAAGATTCTCTAGCGGATCTTTCTCCCAATCCTCTTCAAATGAAATTGAAGTCTGACGAGAATGGGCAACTGTTTGTCAGGCAGTTAACTGTGGCAGTTAGAATTGTGGGGGCTGGGTTCGGTGAAGGCTTTGATTGATGAACGCACTCAGCAGCAACTTTGACCGCCACGAAACAAGTCATTGCTGCCAATAGAGGCAGTCCCCAGGTGAAGAACTCTACGTTGAGTAATGTGGGACGGAAAGATCTTAAAACAATCTAATTTATTGCCAGCAAAGGATACGGTCCGATTTAAAAGAGGGCAAGCTATTCAGATAACATCAACAGCGCTTTGCTGTATTAGGTGATGACTGTATCAAATCGAACAACAGAACAATCGCTTTCAACATTAAAGCTCAATGCCCTCAAGATCGCTTGGAGCCATTTAGGCTGCGATGAAGATGTTGATGCGCTGACCAACGAGTTATTGACCCAGCACTTCCCTACCTTCGAGCAACATCGAAATTCTATCAACCCCAGGTATCGCAAACTTCTGCGTAGCCAGCTGGAGGAACAATTTGAGTGGTTGTGTACCTTACAGGAATGGAACTCCAGCGAGCACTTAGAGTGGTTTGAAAACTACTTGGCAGGTACAGTCCCGTTTCGGGATCTGTTGGGGTATCGTCTGATGTACCCAGGACGTTTTTTTGACCGTAAAGCGATCGGTGATGACCTTTGCGATGCTGCGTTTGCAGAAGTGCGGCGATCGCTACAGCAGTTATCGGCTCAAAATTGGGTTCGCAACAAGGGTAACTTAGGATTCGTCCTTACCGATGAGGGAATTACCTTATGCCGCTCTTTGTTTCCAGATATTGTGCCTTTAAAACCGGGCAATCCGATGCAACAGACCGATGAGTTGAGTATTCGACGCATTGTCCACGAACGCCATCGTACTCCTCTAAAATCGACGATGTAGGCAAGATTTGCGCCCACAATCGGCAATTAACGCCCAATCGATAAAACGCAGGGAAGGGCTATTCCCTTCCCTGATGTACATCAAAAAAATGAGCAATGTAACCTTCCCGTATCGGGGAACCGCTCTAAGGATACGCCAAAATTCTTAGCCACTATATAACGTTGTCGCGGGACCTCTTTAGTAGCGGAGAGGGACTTAGGAAACAGCAACCGCTACCCAAACCACGCCACCGATTAGAGCCGCACCGATTGCCGCAAAAAAAGCATACTGAATTTTTTGCTGTTTGGTGGGGGGCTCAGCAACTCGATCTTTGGTCTCAATCGGGAAGTTGTTCACGATGCCGCGCTCATCTTTGGTGTAGGGCATGTAAAACTCCAAATTTGATCGTTTGATAACTAACTATAAGACATTGTCACAGTGACAACCTTTCCTCTTGGGATAGTGAATCAGCCAGGTGGGTTAGCCTTAAACAGTAACATGTAGGTGGTTTAGACAGCGGTTACTTTGTCCCGTAGTGAACGGGTCGGAAAATCGGGGATAAACGAGAATCTCGAGAGAGAAAGATGTGCCAATGGCCCATACAATGGGATAGTTTTGCCTCGCCGAAAAAAGGTAGCGAGTGCTACATCGATAAAATATTGGGAGACGTCCATGCCGCGCCGCAATGACCTACAGAAGATTCTGTTGATTGGGGCTGGCCCGATTGTAATCGGTCAGGCATGTGAATTTGACTATTCGGGGACGCAAGCCTGTAAGGCATTGCGGGAAGAAGGCTACGAGGTTGTGCTGGTCAACTCCAACCCCGCCACGATTATGACTGACCCAGCAACGGCGGATCGCACCTATATTGAACCGGTGTCGCCAGAATGTGTTGAACGCATTATCGAGCGAGAGCGTCCAGATGCAATTTTACCCACCATGGGGGGGCAAACAGCCCTGAACGTGGCCGTGTCCCTGGCTAAGAGCGGCGTTCTTAGGAAATATAATGTAGAGCTGATCGGGGCCAATTTCGAGGCAATTGAAAAGGCGGAGGATCGCGATTTATTTAAGCAGGCGATGCAAAAGATTGGTCTGTCGGTCCCCCGTTCAGGTTTGGCAACCACGATGGACGAAGCGCGGCGGATCTCCAAAGATATTGGCTATCCCCTGATTATTCGACCTGCCTTTACCCTGGGGGGCACCGGCGGTGGTGTAGCCTACAACCAAGAAGAATTTGAAGCCATCTGTTCCTCTGGTTTGGACGCCAGTCCCGTCTCCCAAATTTTGGTGGAGGAATCCATCATCGGGTGGAAGGAATTCGAGCTGGAGGTCATGCGGGATCTGGCAGATAACGTCGTTATTATCTGCTCGATCGAAAATATCGACCCGATGGGGGTTCACACGGGGGACTCCATCACTGTGGCTCCGGCCCAGACACTAACTGACAAAGAATATCAGCGGCTGCGGGATTACGCGATCGCCATCATTCGAGAAATTGGGGTGGAGACCGGTGGCTCGAACGTGCAGTTTGCAGTCAATCCCGACAACGGCGAAGTTCGCATTATCGAGATGAACCCCCGGGTATCCCGCTCGTCGGCACTGGCATCCAAAGCAACCGGGTTCCCGATCGCCAAATTTGCCGCGAAATTAGCGGTGGGCTACACTCTGCCAGAAATCAAGAACGACATCACCCAAAAGACTCCCGCCTGCTTCGAACCCACCATTGATTACGTCGTGGTGAAAGCCCCTCGATTCGCGTTTGAGAAATTCCCCGGTTCCGAAGCAGTGCTGACCACCCAAATGAAATCCGTGGGGGAGGCAATGGCCATTGGGCGAACGTTTCAGGAGTCGCTGCAAAAGGCACTGCGATCGCTTGAAATTGGTCGCTACGGATTTGGGGCGGATAAAGCTGAGGAACTCCCACCTTTGGATGAAATCCGCACTTCATTGCGGGTGCCCAATCCGGGGCGGTTGCTGATGGTGCGCACCGCTTTCCTCGCCGGTATAGATGCATCCGAAATCTTTAAGCTCACCAAAATCGATCCGTGGTTCCTGGATAAGATGCAGGAGCTGGTGGAGATGGAACTGTGGATGCAGGGGAAACCCCTCGTAGACTTAGAGGTAGATGACTGGCTAGAACTCAAGCGACTAGGATTTAGCGATCGCCAAATTGCCCATCTAACGCGATCTAGCGAGACGGAAGTGCGGGCCACTCGACAAGGGCTGGGGATCGTGCCAGCGTACAAGACCGTGGATACTTGCGCAGCCGAGTTCGAAGCTTTTACCCCCTATCAATACTCCACCTATGAGGAAGATAGCGAAATCTTTGCCTCCGACACCCCTAAGGTGATGATTTTGGGGGGTGGTCCAAACCGCATCGGTCAGGGAATCGAGTTTGATTACTGCTGCTGTCACGCCTCCTATGCCATGCAGGATTCCGGCTTCGAAGCAGTGATGGTGAACTCGAATCCCGAAACAGTCTCCACGGACTACGACACCAGCGATCGTCTCTACTTTGAACCTCTAACCCACGAAGATGTCCTTAACCTGATTGAAGTGGAAAAGCCTGTTGGCATCATCGTGCAGTTTGGCGGTCAGACCCCCTTAAACCTTGCTCAAGGTTTAGCAGAAGCGGAGGCCCCCATATGGGGGACATCACCAGATGCGATCGACGTTGCAGAAGATCGAGAGCGGTTCGAGGCGATTTTGCGGGAGCTAGACATCGTTCAGCCGGCCAACGGAATTGCGCGCTCTTACGAGGAAGCGCTGGCGATCGCCCAGAGAGTGGGTTATCCGGTAGTGGTGCGTCCCAGCTACGTCCTGGGGGGACGGGCGATGGAAATTGTCTATTCCGATACGGACCTAAAACGCTATATCGAAGCAGCGGTAGAGGTGGATCCCGAACGGCCGATTTTGGTGGATAAGTTCCTAGAAAATGCTGTTGAGGTAGATGTAGATGCGATCGCGGATCGTACTGGCGCAGTGACCATTGGGGGCATTATGGAGCACATCGAACAGGCGGGCATCCACTCCGGCGACTCGGCCTGTATCCTGCCCACCCGCACTCTGTCACCAGAAGTGCTGGGAACCATCCGCAGTTGGACGCACAAATTGGCGAAGAAGCTTGGTGTAGTGGGTCTGATGAACGTGCAGTATGCCGTTAAGGACGAGCAGGTGTACGTTCTCGAAGCGAATCCGCGTGCCTCCCGTACAGTCCCCTTTGTCAGCAAGGCGATTGGCGTACCCTTGGCACGCTACGCAGCTTTGATGATGAGCGGCAAGACGCTGGATGAAATTGCCTTTACCGAAGAGGTCATCCCCACCCATATTTCGGTCAAAGAGGCGGTGCTGCCCTTCAATAAATTCCCTGGGACCGACACGATTTTGGGTCCAGAGATGCGATCGACCGGCGAGGTGATGGGCATCGATACAGACTTTGGACTGGCGTTTGCTAAGGCTCAGTTGGGAGCCGGCCAACCGCTACCTCTATCAGGAAAGGTATTTATTACCGTCAGCGATCGCGATAAACCCCCTGTTGTTGAGCTCGCCCAGGAACTCGTCGATCTGGGATTCTCGCTGATTTCGACGGAAGGCACCCAGAAGTTTTTGAGCGATCGCGGATTGCCGGTGGAGCGAATTCTGAAGCTGCACGAAGGCCGTCCACACGTGGTAGATGCCATTAAAAATCGCGAGGTGACGCTGATTATCAATACTCCATCAGGGGGTGAGGCTCATCAGGATGGACGACGTATTCGACGCAGCGCGCTGCTGTACAAAGTTCCATTAGTGACAACGCTGGCGGGGGCAAAGGCGACAGTGGCGGCAATTCGTTCGCTGCAGTCGGGTGAACTAGATGTGAAGTCAATTCAGGAGTATCACGAGAGATAGCAGTGCAGGCGAGAAAGACTTCATCGACCCTAGCGCTCCCTACAATGGGTTGCGGCACGTGGGCTTGGGGGAATCGGCTGCTATGGGGGTACAGCCCCGAAATGGATGCGGAATTGCAGCAGGTCTTTAACCTGTGTGTGGAACGGGGGGTGACGCTGTTCGATACGGGGGATTCTTACGGGACAGGACGACTGAACGGGCGCAGCGAGCAGTTACTGGGCAAGTTTGCAAGAGAGTATGAAGGGCTAAATGCCGAACACATTTGCATAGCGACTAAACTGGCCGCCTATCCTTGGCGATTGACGCGGAGATCGATGGTGTCAGCTTGCGAAGGTTCGGCTCGGCGGTTACAACGACCGGTGGATTTGGCTCAGATGCATTGGTCGCCGTCGAATTATGCTCCTTGGCAGGAGAAACCGCTGCTGGATGGTCTGGCGGATTTGTGTGACCGCGGATTAGTAAAGGGGATTGGATTATCGAATTACGGACCCAAGGCATTGCGGCGAGCACACAAGCAACTGGGCGATCGCGGGATATCGATTTTGACGTTACAGGTACAGTATTCTTTGCTGTCCACCTATCCCGATACAGAATTGGATATTAGGTCCCTGTGCGACGAGTTAGGGATTAGGTTAATTGCTTACAGTCCTCTTGCACTGGGGTTGTTGACGGGGAAGTATTCGGTGCGGGAGCAACTCCCCTCCGGACTGCGGGGGTGGGTGTTTCGGAAGATTTTGCCGGGGATTGGGCCAGTGTTGGATGTTTTGCATGAGGTGGCTGCCACTCGGGGGAAGTCTATGGCCCAAATAGCTATTAATTGGTGTTTGACAAAAGGGGCTATTCCGATTCCGGGGGCAAAGTCGTTGACTCAAGCAAAGGAGAATATTGGGGCGCTGGGGTGGCAGTTGACGGCGGCGGAGATGGAGGCGTTAGACAAAGCTGCTGCAAGATCACCCAAACAAATGGTGCAAAATATTTTCCAAACGAGATGAAAGTATTGTAGGGGGTGAAGCGGTTTCCTAGGTGTGTGTAGACGAGTACAAGCTGTTACGGGATATCGAGCGACTGTTGAAACGCAAGATCCTCAAGGTGGTTTTGGAGAATTACGAGCCGGATCCCAGTACTTGGGTAGAGCCCCATCGGAATGGACGAAACGGAAAGATCCACTCCCAGTTCCGGATAAAGGCCGAAGGTCGTCGTAACCGACAACGAACTTCCAGCAAACGCAAACAGTCGGTAGTTGCCATTAGCACAAATTCGGATCGGCCCGTCTCGGCAGGAAAGCATGCTCGATCAAAATCCAAGTATAAGCATGTCTGGAACCAGCCCAGCAAGTCATGAGTTAAACCCATAACTACTATACGGAGAGTTGAAACAAACTGCAAAACTTACACCCGGACTGTCGTGTATCGCCCGACACATCAATGAAGAATCGTAAACCCCCTCATTTTGTATCTATCTCTTCCTCTAACCTAAGTACTGGTACGTACTACTTTGCTTTAATTCCGCTAGCAATCGCTCGATAATGGGCTGGCATATAAATATTTCGACCACCTAAGTTAAATCTTAGGTGGTCTTAAGTCTCATTCAGAAAATTGTCCAGCGATCGTTTACTGCCGGAACAAAGTAATCCTGCGAAGAAACGTATCCCTTGATACATTATGTTGTGTCTAACCCATGGGCTCCTGTGTGACGAACAGATCTTTCCTCCAAATCAGAGCACTTGAGAAGACTGCTAACGGCCAGTTGATAAAAATCTGCACAGGGGAACTCGCAAGTTGCTGTGAAAGAGCAACTCCCTCATGGGCCAACTCTTGCCCCATCAATGGTAGCAAGCTCATAAGAACTTCAGCGCTCGGGAACAGCTTCCGCTCCATCCCAATCAACCGTTGAGAATTGAGCGGGGGGTGGTTCGTACCCTGACCTAGAGCGAAGAGGGAGAGATTGCCGTTTTGGGATTGTGGGGGACATCTGAAGTAGTCTGGCAGCCCCTTACGACCCGGACAGCCTATCAAGCTTGAGTGTTTGACAGCTGTCGAAGCAACCCTGTTGATGCCAAACCCGTGGGGGGCCATTGGCGAAACGATCGCGCGGCAATTCCAACAATCTGAAATCCTGACCAGTTTCTGTAAGCACAAGCACACCCGCACCCAATTAATGAATTGTCTGGGCTGGATAGCCAGCAAATTTGGGAGTGATGTCGCTGAAGGTAGGGCGATCAACTTACGCCTTACGCACTATGAATTGGGTGAACTGATTGGTTCTAAGCGCGTGACCGTGACGAGGTTGCTGTGCGATTTGGAGCGGAAAGAGCTTCTTAGTCGTACTGACAAGCAAAAAATAATATTGCGAGCCTCACCAGATGTGTTTCTCTCTGCACATTTATGAGTATCTGGGAAGAACAAGCCTGTTGCGCGTTGTAGTGAATCAAGCCGGTTGAGAAGGCTAAAGTATTTATCGCTTTGCAACCGGCTCAGGGTAACAAATGAAGGCAGGACTCCAAAGGAGCAATAAGACTCATCTTGGAAACACATTTCCATCGGTTGATTCTCAATTATTTGGCAGCCAGCCTAGCTCTATCAAAAGAACAATAATTCTTCGCAATTTGGAGGCGGCTTGAGACCCATAACAAAATGTATCGAATTATACGGCTTTCTTTGACCCCTCTGGCGAGCTCGTATCGAGCTTTAGTAACAGTCATTCGGAGGAAGGTGTGATGAAGAAAGTAGAGGCGATTGTGCGTTCATTCAAGTTGGATGAACTCAAGCAGGCTTTGGTTCACGCTGGAATCATCGGAATGACAGTCTCAGGTGTACGGGGCTTCGAGAGGCAAGGAGGGCAGAAGGAAAGATATCGGGGGATTGAATTTGAGGTGGAATTTCTTCCAAAAGCCAAGATTGAAGTCCTCATTGAGGAGGATCGGGTCGAACAGGTTATTGAGGAAATCGTCAGGGCAACCCGAACGGGAAAGGTGGGGGATGGCAAGATTTTCGTCTCTCCAATCGAGCGGATTGTACACATCCGCTTGGGCGAAAGCGATCTTGCAGCACTCTAATCGAATCAGTCTTCGTCCCGTTCCTCAACTGCTTGGAAAAACGCCTGCTCCGCCACCACCTACATCGCCCGCTTGGCATAGCGTCGATGGATTCGCTCGTCCTGATGTCTTGCCAACATTCGAGCGTGCATGCCATCCAACCCCCACAATGCCAAGTTAGTGGAAAACTGACGGCTACTGTGAACTACTGCTAGCTACGATCATCCTCAAGTGGCAATACATCGAAAGTTTCTGAGAGAATGGACTCCCAGAATCTAAAACTTTTCAGATCGGGGGATGCCAGGAAGCAGATTTGAACTGCTGACACGAGGATTTTCAGTCCTCTGCTCTACCAACTGAGCTATCCCGGCTTGTACCTGCACCCGTATATTTTTCCGGTGCAGTTAAGAGCATAACGAACTGTGTACTAGCCTGCAAGCCTCTTATGAACTAAGAATTTCAATTGCAGAAAATTGACACAGGTATTCTAATCTTGTTAGGATTCTTCTTCGGTGCAACAGTATAGCAATAGTGCTATCGCATAGGCTTAGCTTTCAATGCTGGTTGCAATATTGACTCAGTACTAAACCCTACGATCTCAACTCCAACTTATATGCCCACCATTCAGCAGCTCATACGAGAAGAACGAAGCGTCGCGAAGCAAAAGTCTAAGTCGCCCGCACTAAAGGCTTGCCCCCAGCGTCGGGGAGTCTGCACCCGTGTTTACACTACTACTCCCAAGAAGCCTAACTCTGCTCTTCGTAAGGTGGCTCGTGTAAGATTGACTTCCGGCTTCGAAGTTACCGCGTACATTCCAGGGATTGGACATAACCTGCAAGAACACTCTGTTGTCATGATTCGTGGCGGACGCGTGAAGGACCTACCCGGTGTTCGCTATCACATTATTCGCGGCACACTCGACACTGCTGGTGTGAAGGATCGCCGTCAGGGTCGTTCCAAGTACGGTGCCAAGCGTCCCAAAGACTAACTAAACTCCATTTGCCTCAAGAAGTCATCAATCACTATTTAGGTTTTATTTGTTGCCATGTCCCGTCGCAATCGTGCCACTCGCCGCGAAGTTACCCCCGACCCCAAGTACGGTAGCCGTCTGGTCGCAATGTTGATCCGTAAGCTGATGTTAGACGGAAAGGCCTCTCTGGCCTCTAAAATCGTCTACGACGCAATGGATATCATTGCTGAGCGAACCGGTTCCGAGCCACTTGAAGTTGTTGAGAACGGTTTGCGTAACGCAACCCCCATGGTCGAGGTTAAAGCCCGCCGAGTGGGCGGTGCCACTTACCAAGTACCGATGGAAGTGCGCGGAGAGCGGGGTACAACCCTTGCATTACGTTGGTTGACCAGCTTCTCTCGCTCTCGTCCTGGTAAAACCATGTCAATGAAGCTAGCCAACGAACTGATGGATGCTGCCAACGAAACTGGCAACACCATCCGCAAGCGTGAAGAAACCCACCGCATGGCAGAGGCCAACAAAGCATTTGCCCATTATCGCTACTAAGTTCAAGTTGCTCGTCTTAAATCTGCCTGGCTAAAGTGATGCACTAACGTGCGAATCCTCAGAAGGCTGGACATCGATGAAAAGATTCGTCCTGGAATCGGGCGAATAAATGGAGGCTGTTGTGGCTCGCACCATTCCACTGAATACAGTTCGGAATATTGGGATTGCCGCACACATTGATGCGGGAAAAACCACTACTACTGAGAGAATCCTTTTTTACTCCGGCATCGTCCACAAGATCGGTGAGGTGCACGACGGTAACGCAGTTACTGACTGGATGGCTCAGGAGCGGGAGCGCGGCATCACAATTACTGCGGCTGCAATTTCCACCAACTGGAAGAACCACCGAATCAATATCATTGACACTCCCGGACACGTTGATTTCACGATTGAAGTCGAACGTTCTATGCGGGTGCTCGACGGTGTTATCGTCGTTTTCTCTTCTGTGGATGGCGTTCAGCCGCAAACGGAAACGGTATGGCGACAAGCCAATCGCTATGCGGTTCCGCGTATGGCTTTCGTCAACAAAATGGATCGCACGGGTGCGGACTTCTATATGGTCCTCGGTCAAATGCGCGATCGCCTGAAGACGAATGCAGTAGCGATTCAATTACCAATTGGAGCGGAAGACAACTTTGCTGGTTTGGTAGACCTTGTGGAGATGAAGGCCCACATTTACACCAACGATCTGGGCACCGACATTGAAGTGACCGATATACCTGAGGCCATGCAAGAACTGGCGGCAAAATACCGCGAGCAACTCATTGAGGCTGTAGCAGAAACCAACGATATTCTGACAGAGAAATTTCTAGAGGGTGAAGAGCTAACAACGGCAGAAATTAAGCAAGGCTTACGTCAAGCCACCATTGCCAACCAGATTATGCCAACTCTTTGTGGCTCTGCCTTCAAAAATAAAGGTGTTCAACTGCTGTTAGATGCAGTGGTTGACTACCTGCCCGCCCCCATCGACGTCCCGGCTATTAAAGGTCACCTCGAAAGCGGGGAAGAGGAAGAACGCAAAGCGGATGACGATGAACCGATGGCTGCCCTTGCCTTCAAAGTCATGTCCGATCCTTACGGTCGCCTGACATTCCTCCGCGTTTATTCCGGAGTGTTGCAAAAGGGCACTTACGTTCTGAATCCTGTTAAGGGTAAAAAAGAGCGCATTTCTCGACTGATCGTCATGAAAGCTGACGAACGGATTGATGTGGATGAACTGCGAGCGGGGGATCTGGGGGCAGTTCTGGGTTTGAAGAACACGTTTACGGGGGATACCCTGTGCGACTCTAGTCAACCCGTGGTTTTGGAGTCACTATTCATTCCCGAGCCGGTGATTTCCGTAGCCGTAGAACCTAAGACAAAAGCGGACTTAGAAAAGCTTTCTAAAGCCTTACAGTCTTTGTCAGAAGAAGATCCCACCTTCCGGGTTGCTGTCGATCCCGAAACCAATCAGACTGTGATTTCTGGAATGGGAGAGCTGCACCTCGAGATCCTGGTGGATCGCATGCTGCGGGAATTTAGTGTGGAAGCTAACGTAGGGGCACCTCAGGTAGCCTATCGAGAAACCATCCGCAAATCAGTCGACAAGGTGGAAGGAAAGTTTATACGTCAGAGCGGTGGGAAGGGGCAGTACGGACATGTAGTGATTGCCCTAGAACCGAACGAAGAAGGCTCTGGGTTTGAGTTTGTCTCCAAAATCGTGGGGGGGGTTGTTCCTAAGGAATACATTGGCCCGGTTGAGGAAGGCATCAAGGAAGCCTGTGAATCAGGTGTTGTCGCAGGTTATCCCCTCATCGACGTCCGTGCCACGCTGTTGGACGGTTCTTATCATGAGGTTGATTCGAGTGAGATGGCCTTTAAAATTGCGGGCTCTATGGCGCTGCGGGAGGCCGTTCAACGGTGCAATCCCGTTTTACTAGAGCCCGGGATGAAAGTCGAGGTGGAAGTTCCCAACGACTTCCTCGGAGATGTGATTGGCGATCTTAACTCTCGCCGCGGACAAGTAGAGTCTATGGATCCGGGCGATCCAGTTGCCAAAGTAACTGCTAAAGTACCTTTGGCGGAAATGTTCGGCTATGCCACCGACATCCGATCCAAAACTCAAGGACGCGGTACTTTCTCGATGGAATTCAGCAACTACGAGGAGGTACCTCGCAGTATCGCCGATACCATCGTCGCTAAGTACAAAGGGAACGACTAAACAGAGGAACACAGACAAATGGCACGCGAGAAATTCGAACGGACTAAGCCCCACGTCAATATTGGCACCATTGGCCACGTTGACCACGGCAAAACAACCTTAACCGCCGCGATCACCATGAGCTTGGCAGCAAAAGGTGGCGCTAAGGCTCGTAATTACGAAGATATCGACGCTGCTCCCGAAGAGAAAGCTCGCGGTATCACCATCAACACCGCCCACGTAGAGTACGAGACTGAGGGCCGTCACTACGCTCACGTAGACTGTCCCGGTCACGCTGACTACGTAAAAAACATGATTACTGGGGCAGCCCAGATGGATGGTGCTATTTTAGTGGTTTCAGCTGCTGATGGCCCCATGCCTCAAACCCGCGAGCACATCCTTTTAGCTCGTCAGGTAGGCGTTCCCAACTTAGTTGTATTCCTGAACAAGGAAGACCAAGTGGACGACGAGGAACTACTGGAGCTAGTTGAACTGGAAGTTCGCGAGCTTCTATCTGAGTACGATTTCGACGGCGATGAGATTCCAATCGTTACCGGATCCGCTCTGAAGGCTGTTGAGGAGCTAGTGGGTGGCAGTCCTGGTGAGTGGGCTGACAAGATCTACAAGCTGATGGATGAAGTCGATGCATACATTCCCGCCCCCGAGCGCGATATTGACAAGCCCTTCCTGATGGCGGTTGAGGACGTTTTCTCCATCACTGGTCGCGGCACCGTCGCAACCGGTCGTATCGAGCGTGGCAAGGTCAAGGTTGGCGAAACCATCGAGCTGGTGGGCTTGGCCGATACCCGCTCTACCACCGTGACTGGTGTTGAGATGTTCCAGAAAACCCTGGACGAAGGGATGGCCGGCGATAACGTCGGAGTTCTGCTTCGCGGTATTCAAAAAGATGAAATCGAGCGTGGAATGGTACTGGCGAAGCCTGGTTCCATTACCCCTCACACCAAGTTCAAGTCCGAGGTTTACATCCTCAAGAAGGAAGAGGGTGGCCGTCACACCCCTTTCTTCCCTGGTTACCGTCCCCAGTTCTACGTGCGAACCACTGACGTAACTGGCACCATCGATGCATTTACCGCAGACGATGGTTCCGATGCAGAAATGGTGATGCCTGGCGATCGCATCAAAATGAGCGTCAGCTTGATCAACCCCATTGCTATTGAAAAAGGCATGCGCTTCGCAATTCGCGAAGGTGGCCGCACCGTAGGCGCAGGCGTCGTATCTGAAATCGTTGAGTAATCTTCGATGAATTTGGCGCAGGTTTGTCTGGAATAATGTCATGATGACTTATTGTTTGGCATCCTGCGTCATTCTTGTCTCTAGTCCTAATTGGCAAACTCCAATGACCTCTACTCTGGCCCAACAAAAAATTCGCATTCGCCTCAAAGCATACGATCACCGTTTACTGGATACCTCCTGCGACAAGATCGTAGAAACAGCGAATCGGACTCAAGCAGCAGCAGTAGGTCCGATTCCTCTACCGACTCGCCGTCGGGTTTACTGTGTTTTGCGTTCTCCCCACGTCAATAAAGACTCCCGAGAACACTTTGAGACCCGCACTCACCGCCGTATTATAGATATCTACTCGCCTTCTTCCAAAACGATTGACGCGTTAATGAAGCTCGATCTGCCTGCTGGCGTTGATATCGAAGTGAAGTTGTAGGAAAGCCTCCAGCGTTGTTTTGATAGGTTTAATCGTCGGTATACCGTCCACGGTCGGAGGAAAGTCCTCTTGCCGTGAATTTTGATAAATACTTGGTTTGTTTATCTGAAAGCTTCTTCTATCAGCAGAATCTGGAGCTAAGCTGACATACGGCATTTATCTCCCGTTCCATGCAGGCTATCAGCGTCACCCAATTAAATCAGGCGATTGCCGCCATTCTTTCCGAAAGCGTGGGGACAGTCAGCGTTATGGGGGAGATTTCTAATTTCACGCGAGCACGCTCCGGCCATCGCTATTTCACCCTCAAAGATGAAGGGGGACAGATATCTTGCACCCTGTGGCGAGGGCGATCGCTGTCTTTTCTTCCTGGCAACGGAATGAAGGTCATTGTCACCGGGGAATTAACAGTTTATTCGCCGCGCGGACAGTACCAAATCGATTGCATTCAGGTGCAGCCGCTTGGACAGGGGGAACTGTATCTGGCATTCGAAGCTCTGAAGGAGGAGCTGGCTGCAAAGGGATATTTTGATCGCGATCGCAAGCGTCCTTTACCCTCTCTACCGTTGAAAGTCGGCGTTGTGACTTCTGCAACAGGGGCGGCGATTCGCGATATTCTCAGTACGCTGGAACGGAGGATGCCTGCCTGCCAAGTGTATCTGGTGGCAACAGCGGTACAGGGGGAAAGAGCCCCCGAGGAAATAGCCAACGCGATCGCGACCTTGAATCGAGAGACTTCGTGCAATGTGGCGATTGTTGGACGTGGAGGCGGCTCGCTAGAGGATCTGTGGGCCTTCAACACCGTTGAAGTTGCTGATGCGATTGTCCAATCGGAGATTCCAATTATTTCTGCAGTGGGACACGAGACAGACTTTACAATTGCAGATTTTGTTGCGGATGCTCGGGCAGCGACCCCGACAGCTGCAGCAGAACTTGCAAGTCCGCAACCCTTACAGAATCTGCTGGCATGGTTGGACGATCGCCAAATGCTACTGGACGAGCGGATCGGGAATGCCTTGCAGGAGCAAAACACACGTCTGGAGGTGTTAGGCAATAGCTTCGGGTTTCGGTCGGCAGGCGATCGCCTGCATGCGGCGCAACAGCAGGTGGATGAGGGGGAGGCAAAATTGACGATCGCCATGAGGCAAGCATTCGTTCGCAAGCAGCAACAGTTGGCAGTAACTGCCACCCAATTAAAGGCATTAAATCCTCTCGCTCCGCTGGAACGGGGGTTTGCTCTCATCAGGCGTCAAGGGAAATTACTGTCACCACAGAACTCAATGGAAGAAGGCGATCGGGTGGAGATTGTGCGTACCAAGCAGACAGCTCGCGCTACTATTGACGGGATATCTCGCACGTCATCTCAGGACCTTGGCAAGAAAGACCCGCAATCAACCTCCGTTTGAAGACCAGCTAGCCCGGCTGGAAGAAATTACTGTATTACTGGAAAATGGGACGATTCCTCTGGCGGATTTACTGCTGCTCTTCGAAGAAGGTATACAGTTGCTCGAGCAATGTCGGGAGTTTTTGACAAACGCCGAGCAAAAAGTAATTGAGATTCAGGCAAAAAATCCTGCCCATGGCTCTCTGCCAGATAGCCTAAATGAAAATTCCGATAATGGAGATATAGGGTTGCAGTTTTGAGGGTATGATGTGCGCTCCACCTCTGATGTAAGCAGCGCCTGCAATAAGATACTGCAGGCGCCTGAGAAAAACTTGTAAAGCTTGAAACAATTAGTGGGGAGGCATGACTACCTTTCTGGCCAAACCCACAGACTGCAACCCTTGAATTAACCACCAAGTGACATCGATCTGCCACCATTTCCATCCCGCAGGTGCTACGCGTGGATAGGCGTGATGATTGTTGTGCCAGCCTTCACCGTAAGTCAGTAGCGCTGCCCACCAAAGATTGCGGGAATTGTCATTCACATCGTGATCGCGCTCTCCCCATACGTGAGTCGCTGAGTTGATCAGCCAAGTTGAATGCCAAAGGAGGACGGAGCGCAAGAAGATGCCGTAGATCACAAAGGACCAGCCACCCAGAGCGTATAGAACTGCTGCAAGTGGCAGTTGCAACAAAATGAAGTAGCGATCTAACCAGCGATAGTAGCGATCGCGAGCTAAGTCAGGGGCAAACCGCATGTACGACTGATGGGAGAAGGTGGAAGATTTGGGATACACCATCCAAAGGATGTGACTCCACCAAAAGCCCCGCTTGGCAGAATACGGATCTTTATCGATGTCTTCCGCAAACGCATGGTGTTGGCGATGCCCTGCCACCCAGAAAATGGGGCCACCTTGTATGGCTAATGCTCCAATCGTTGCAATGATGTATTCCAACCATTTGGGTACTTGAAAGCTTTTGTGAGTGAGCAAGCGGTGGTAGCCCAGACAAATGCCGATACTGCCCAGCAGCCAATGCAGAAAGAGGGTTATCCCCAGAGCAGACCAGGAAAAGTAAAAGATCGAGAGGAGGGCGATCGCATGGACGCCGCCGAAAAATGCAACCATTGGCCAGCTCAGCGCCAAGGACTCCCCCCTCTCCCGGGGGGTCGCAGAGGAAAGTTGGGTCATCAAATTCTCCCTAGCTGCCGACAAAAAGGATTGCGGCAGTGCAAGTATCGCTTACACTGAAAGAGTACCAGTATTCCTTTTTTTTTGCAAGCACCACTTGCTTCTAATTTATGAGCCGAACTTCCTCCCGCGATCGCCTCATCGAATCCGCCCAGCAGCTTTTCTTCTCTCAGGGGATTCACGAAACCACCACCAAGCAAATTGCCGAGCTGGCAGAAGTCAACGAAGTCACCCTATTTCGCCAGTTTGGAAGCAAGTATGGCTTGCTTTCCGGCCTGCTGGAAACCACAGATGTTTTCACATTGTTGCGGGATGCCTTGGGATTGCATGATGGATCGTCCCCCCACGAGCCATCTCGGGAGGTGTCGGAGGCAGTACGCCAGTACGCTAGTGTCCTGTTGGAGCTGCTCGACCAAGGATCGGCATTCGTGAGATCGCTGGTGGGGGAGTCCGGACAATTTTCAGAAGATAGTTGCCAAGCATTAGGGCGTGTATTGACTCAGCTCAACCGAGCAGCCACCCAACACTTGGCAGAAACGCTGCCACCAACCGCTGATTTAGATGCTGCCACCATCCAAAGTTTGGCTCGTTTGTTGAACTCAATGGTTTTGGGATATGCCGTCCTTGAGTTCACCAGCGATGCCCACAATCTGTGGTCAGACAGAGAGGACTTTCTAGAAGATGTTCGAGCCTTCTTTGGTCGGGAATCGCCAATGGTGCGACTGCAAGCGGACCGACCAGCAAGCGATCGGCAAGACTCACAAGAAATGAGAAGCTCAGCGCAGCAAGTTGTTTCTGACTTGCCTGCCAACTTAGTGAAACAAATATTGCAGCGAGCAAAGAAACAGGGGGGGCAGGACTATGCCTTAGCTTATCTCGTATTCTCGACGGGCTTGACCGTGGCTGAAATCGCAGCATTAGAGAGATGGCATTATATTAACGATCCACCTCAACACCTTTTACAAGTCACCCAAGGTGCTGTCCGTCAGGTCCCCATGAATCGCTGGATCCTGGGACAACGATATGGAACGGACTCCCGCAATCCTTTGAACCAGTGGCTGAACAGTCGGAAAGACAGCTGGCAAGCGATGTTCTTCGTCGGAGAGGGAACCCCAACTGGAGAAGGGGATATTCGCAACCGTTGGAGATCGATCGTTGAGGGTTTATTGACTCCGCAAGGAACCATCCCCACCCTGGATCAAGCCCGTCAAACTTGGTGCGTCGATATGTTGATGAGGGGAGTCAAGGTAGAAGATCTGGCCTTATTAACCGCACTCAACCCACAAGACCTGCAGCCTTACGCCCATCGTGCAGCAGAAAAAGCGGCTCTGGACAGGGCCATGAGTCTCGATGCCAAACCTGAATAACCCTGAGAACCTCTAGTCCGCAGAGAGCAGAATTATTGCACAGTGAGAGATCTGGAAAGCGGAGATGGCCTCACCAACTTGACAATCTCAGTAAAGCCAGCGGCAAAGAATATGGATTTTTGTAACGGAAAAGTTGATAATTGATTTAGTACGCAAGCTGCACCGTAGCTCAACCATCATGCCTGCCGATCCCCCTCCCAATCTAGCGTCTGATACCAATCCGATCGAGCCACCCATTATCGACTTAAGCGACGATATTGAGTTGGAAGAACAGGCTGCATTTGGCATCAAGCCAGCAGACATGCATCGCTATAAATGTCGATCCTGCGACTATACCTACGAGCCCACCAAGGGCGATCCCCAAAGCAAGATCGCAGTTGGGGTCCCGTTTGAAGAACTCCCCGAATCTTGGCGCTGTCCAGTCTGTAACGCCTCGCAGAACCTGTTTGAGGATGTAGGAGCCTTAGGTAAAGCCTCGGGGTTTGAGGAAAACCTTAGCTATGGCTTAGGGGTCAATGCAATGACACCCGGCCAAAAAAATATCCTCATTTTCGGAGCAATGGGAGCCGCAATAGCCCTATTTATGAGTCTTTACCTGTTGCAATAAGCTGCACCAATCTCCAGTTGCACCAGCAGGGTTGTACCGTTCTAGTTATCGGCCAAAACCGTTTGATCTCGTCGTTAAGTAAACCAGTGTTATGTTTCTGCGCACATTTGCGATCCTTCTGTCTATTCTGTTGATGGCTGCTGGTCTGCCAAACATGCGGGTCTCCCCATGGCAGGTGGTGGACCTCCCCACCGATCGCACCCTGTTAGATATCGCCTTTGTGGGTGGAAGCGAACGGGGTTGGATTGTTGGGGATAAAGGAACCCTACTTGAAACCCGCGATGGAGGCATAAACTGGAAAGCCAGCACCCTGCAGACCAGCAACCCCGACTATTACCTCACCTCCATCAGCTTCAACGGACAGGAGGGGTGGGTTGCTGGCGAACCCAAGGTAATGTTGCATACCACTGACGGGGGCGATCGCTGGGCTCAAATTCCCCTCAGCGACAAGCTACCTGGAGAGCCTATGTTGGTGGCAGCCACTGCTGATAACACTGCAGAGATGGTGACCACTGTCGGCGCCCTTTATCGAACGGAAGATGGGGGCCGAAATTGGACTGCACTGGTGGACGATGCTATCGGAGTCCTTAGAAATGTGAGTCGCCGCGATGATGGTGCCTACGTCGGCGTTTCTGCCCGAGGAAATTTCTACACTCTGCATCGTCCCGGTAGCCGTCTATGGGAGCCCTTCAACCGAGATAGTTCCCGCCGTTTACAGAACATGGGATTTGGTCCTGGGAACTCTGGCTGGAAACTCAACCGTGGAGCGGAAGTGTCATTCACGGATGACATTACCAGTGGTGAGTGGGGAAAAGCGCAACGTCCCGGTCGTACCACCAGCTTTGGCTACTTGGGCGCCACTTACCAAGATCCCGATAATGTCTGGGTCGTAGGGGGTAGTGGAACCCTCGTCCACAGCGGTGATGGCGGCCAAACCTGGGAGCAGGTAAAAGAAGCCAGTAACATTCCTGCGAATTTCTACTCTGTGAAATTTATCAACCCCGAGCGTGGCTTTATTCTGGGTCAGCGCGGGACGCTGTTGCGCTACACTCAGACCTCCTAACCGATGAAACCACAGTCACGTTGAGCGGAATTTTTGCTTAGACGGGTTCCTTTCAGGGCCTTTTTTCTAATGTA
Source organism: Synechococcus sp. (assembly GCA_051439605.1). Lineage (GTDB taxonomy): Bacteria > Cyanobacteriota > Cyanobacteriia > Thermostichales > PCC-7336 > PCC-7336. Next base: position 19,517 of record JBFRWN010000032.1, on the reverse strand, counting down.
TTCGTCTGCAGCGCAAGCCTCCCATTAGGGGAATCCACACAGACAATCTCCGGACCTTACATTGAGTAGGTACTGCTGAGTGGGATGGGTACCTTGAATGAAGGATGGCCACTCTAAGCTATTCGCTTTGCATCAACGAAATTCTCAAGTTGCCAGAGATCCGCATGACCACAGATATTACTCCAGCTAGTCCCGGGGAAGTTGCCGTTTACGCCCCCTATTACGCCGTTGGTCGCCGCCCCCTACTTCCACTGGCGGTGGGCCTCTACAAACAAAAGAATTTTGAGGGTCGACGGGATATTGAAGGGGATGAAGCGGTGCCTTTTGTGGCAACTTGGCCAGCCCTCCCATTACCTTCGGATTTGACAGTCTGTCAGGTGCAATTTAGGCAAGAAGCGGAGTTGACATATGAAATGTCACTCTCCAATTTTGAGTTCATCGATTATTTAATTGACGTTGTCAGTACTATCAAACGCGGCCAATCCCCTGACTTCAGCACGGCCTTTTACAAGAAGCTCATGAAACGGGATGTGTAGCTATAGACTAGCTCCACCACAAGCACTGTTTGTCGATTTGCATTCAGCCATCTTTCGACCTCTCTATTGACTCAACCTGCCCCTTCAAAAGTGGTATGGCTAGAATGAATAGGCATGAATTCTACTGCCTGGCAGATGGAGTATATTGACAGGCGACACAAACAGCAACAGTTTGGTTGGCAATACGCAGTGGGCCAGCGCACAATCTCTAATTTTATCGGGCATTTATCCTCCTATTTGCTTGCTGTGGTGCAGGTTTCATGGTGAAAGCGCCGCGCAACCCAGACTCAGGTGTAATCCTTTGGTTAGACGCAAGCGACCGAACTTAGCTAGTAATAGGGTTAGCGTGGAGGCACGGTCATCCTTGCGGAAGCAGTCAACATTGAGCAAACAGGTTTTCACTCTGAATCGGTATAACCAGGGCGGGCGGTTGAAATGACACATTGGATGGTGCTGATTTTTTTAGGAGTCTTCACCTCTTGGACATTGCGCCGAAGCGCTGCTCGATTTACTAATGTCCCGTGGGTGAAACTGTGGGCGATCATGATGCTGCCGATCGCCGTTTGGGTGGTTGCTGTAGAGCTATTTCAGAGACAACCCAACATTCTTGTTTTAGGGGGACTGTTTCTGTTTTCCTATATCTCAAGTATTTCCATACTGCGGCGAGGAAAACTCAAGACCCCCGTTCCCAAGCATGCAGCAGAGGAGCAATCCGAGCAGCCAGCAGACTCTCTCCCTTCTGGGAGGGACCCTCAATCCTCTGCTGAAGTTAACCAACCCCAGTCTCAGCCATCTGTCAGCAAGCAATCAATTAAAAATAAAGATTTAGCCGCATTGCCACGGGAAAAATTGCGGGGATGCTTTCCTTGGACGATGTACTACATCCAAGATTTCGAGTATCGCCCCCAAGCAATTATTTGTCGTGGAAACCTGAGAGCCGAGCCGGAAGAAGCCTACCAATGCATCAACGACAACCTCAAAGACTTATTTGGGCAGCGCTTCTTGCTGGTATTGCAGGAGGGCTTTGCGGGCAAACCCTTTTTTGCAATCGTACCTAACCCTGCCGCAGCTGCTCTCAAAGAAGAAAATCCATCTTTGGAGCAAGCAGGTGAGAATCCCAACTTGGCGATCGCCTTGTTGGTGGCGGCTTTACTCAGCACGATGAGTGTCGGAGCCCTTGCAACCGGTACCGTTTCCCCCGAGACACTCTTTAGCCCACCCACGAACCTACTCGTGGGGCTTCCCTATGCGTTGGCCATTACTCTGATTTTGGGGGCACACGAACTGGGCCACTATTTTGCAGCCCGTCGCCATAATCTCAAAATCTCGCTGCCCTATTTCATCCCAGTGCCATTTTTTCTGGGCACGTTCGGTGCTTTTGTCAAGCTCAAAGAACCCGTTCCCAATCGCAAAGCTCTGTTTGACGTTTCTATTGCAGGGCCGTTGGCTGGTCTTTCCGTAGCTCTGCCGCTTCTACTGTGGGGACTGAGCCAATCCACCGTTGTTCCTCTTCCCGATCCTCTTCCTCCCGCTAGCACTCAGCTATTTCTGGATTCGTTCACCTTCGATCCGAGTCGATCGATATTGCTGGCAATCTTGGCCAAAATCACTTTGGGCAATATGCTATCCCCCGACACCATGTTGAAATTTCATCCAGTGGGATTTGCCAGCTGGTTGGGGCTGTTGGTGATCTCCCTTAACTTGATTCCCATTGGTCAGCTGGGGGGCGGACATATTGTGCATGCGGTCTACGGTCACCAAATGGGCAGCAACATTGGCAAGGTGGCCCGTGTTTTGGTAGTGCTGGTGGCCTTCATCCTGCAACCTTGGCTGCGGGTGTGGATGCTGATCGTTTTGCTGCTCGCCAGTGCGGATGAGCCTGCTCTGAACGATGTAACCGACTTGAATGAAGGGCGCGATCTGCTGGGTCTGCTGATTCTGACGTTGTTAGTGATTGTGCTTCTACCTGCCCCTCCCCCTTTGCAGTCTTTATTGGGGCTTGCGTAAAGGTATTGCGCTTCACGAAGCTATTGGCCCTTTGCCCCAATCTATGTGTAACACTCGAAATAAAGGGATTATCGCCGCTGGGATTGGGGGTGTCATGCGTGTTGCCGATCTGCTAGTTCGCTGTCTGGAAGAGGAAGGAGTTCGCTATATCTTTGGTTTACCGGGGGAAGAAACCTTAGATATTAACGATGCGCTGCGGAGTTCTTCGATTGAATTTGTTTCTGTGCGCCACGAACAAGGGGCAGCCTTTATGGCGGATGCCTACGGGCGGCTGACGGGTAAAGCGGGGGTTTGTTTAGCCACGCTGGGGCCAGGGGCCACCAACTTAATTACAGGCATTGCTGATGCCAGCTTAGATAGAGCACCATTGGTGGCCATTACCGGCCAAGCGGATTTGCGCCGTATACATCAAGATTTTCACCAATACATCGACGTCAACTCGATCTTCCGGCCCTTCACCAAGTGGACTGCCCGCATCAGCTCTCCAGAACCCGTCCCCGAGGTGGTGCGTAAAGCCTTCAAACTGGCGGAAACAGAGCCCCCTGGAGCTACGCATATTGAATTGCCCGAGAATATTGCCGCAATGTCGGTAGACGATTCCCTGCGACTGCCCTTGCCTACCCCTCTCTCCCGCCGCACCATCCCTATCGCCCCTCAAGAGCTATTGGAGGAAGCTGCCGAAATTATTGAACAGGCAGAAACACCCATCATCTTGGCGGGAAATGGGGCTATTCGAGCAGGAGCAGCCCAAGCGGTCCAGCAGCTAGCCGAAACGTTAAATGTCCCGGTCGTCAATACCTTTATGGCCAAGGGGGTCCTCAGCTTTCAGCATCCCAACAGTCTCTACACAATAGGCCTTCAGGTGCGGGATCATATTGCCTGCGGAATGGACCGTGCCGATGTGGTGATTGCCATCGGTTACGACTATGTGGAATACGGTCCGGAATACTGGAATCCGGATCGCTCGAAAACAATTATTCACATCGGGGCAGGACCTGCAGAAGTTGACGCCAACTACAGTCCAACTGTAGAAATTGTTGGCAATGTGGAGCGAATCGTCTCCAGGCTTGCAGGGATGGTATTTCAGTCTAAAGACTTTGCCCGTTTCAAGGGTGTACAGCAGCAGATTTTGGATGAGTATGCATTAACCAAAGATGACAGTGCTTGGCCCATCAAGCCTCAAAAAGTTTTGTACGAACTAAGGAAAGCTCTGGCTCCTCAAGACATTGTGATTTCTGATGTTGGGGCCAATAAAATATGGGTTGCCCGCATGTTCCCGGCCTATCATCCCAATACGGTGCTGATCTCGAATGGATTTGCGGCCATGGGATTTGCCCTCCCTTCTGCGATCGCTGCTAAACTTGTCCATCCAGATCGCGCCGTAGTGGCGGTGTGTGGGGATGGCGGGTTTATGATGAACGTTCAAGAGTTAGAAACAGCTGTCCGCCTGCAATTAGCTATCGTTATTTTGATCTTTAACGACAACGGTTACGGATTAATTCGCTGGAAACAACAAAATCGCTACAATGCCACAGCAGGGGTTGATTTCCAAAATCCTGATTTTGTTACCCTTGCCCGCAGCTTTGGGGCAGAAGGCCTGCGATTGGAGAAAACAGAAGATTTCCCCGACCTCTTAAGGAAAGCACTGAACGCCGATTGCCCCGTAGTGATTGACTGCCCCATTGACTATCGGGAAAATATGAAGCTGACAGAACGACTTCAAGAACTCAGTTGTCCGATTTACACCTAAATTCCCCTATACTGATAGACCTGGGCAAATTTAGAACAACTACAGCAACAAGCATCATGGCTAAGAAAAACTTACAGGTAGTTCTGCGCCAAGAGGTCGCCAAACTTGGGAAAGCCGGCGAAGTCGTAGGGGTAACCCCCGGCTATGCTCGCAACTACCTTTTCCCCCAAGGCTTGGCCGAGCGCATGACACCGGGCGTGTTCAAGACTATCGAGCTGCGCCGCGCCCAAGAGGAAGCGCGCAAGTTGGCCGAGAAGCAGCTGGCCGACAGCAAGAAGACGGCGCTAGAAACCATCAACAACTTTATAGTCAAGGTCAAAGTTGGCGAAGGAGATGCCATCTTCGGTACTGTCACCAACCAAGACATCGCAGACGTCATCAAGCAATCCAGCGGTCAAGACATCGATCGCCGCAACATCAACGTCAGCGACATCAAGCAAACCGGTGATTATCCCGTAGAAATCAAGTTGCACCCCGAAGTAACTGCTACTATTCGACTGCAGGTTTTGCCTGCCTAAAGTCGGACTTTACCAGTTATCTGCTGTGATCAATCAGTTCGAAATGAATGGGGTAGCGGATCGCTTACCCCCCCAAAATATTGAGGCGGAAACTGAAATATTGGGCGGCATTCTGATGGACCCGGATGCAATCGCTCGTGTTGCAGAAACGTTAAAGCCTGAGGCGTTTTACCTCACAGCTCATCAAGAAATTTATCGAGCGGCCATGCTGTTGGCGGCCCAAGGGCGTCCTACGGACCTGACGAGCGTGTCCGCTTGGTTAGATGACCGCGAGCTACTGGATAAGGTTGGCGGGACAGCCACTCTGCGCCAGCTCGTAGAACAAACCCCCAGCAGCATTAACATCGACCAATATGCCAAGTTAGTGCTGGATAAGTACGTCCGTCGCCAGCTCATTCGCGCCAGCAGCCGCGCGTCTGGCATCGCTTACGACGCTAGTATCGATATCCCGCAGGTGCTCGATAAAATCGAGCAGGAAATGTTTGAGGTGACGCAGGATCGGGTCAAAAAGGCGCTCGTTCCTGCCTCAGACATTTTGCTCAATATTTTCGCGGACTTAGAAGAGAAATCTTTGCAGAAGGATTCCCTGCCTGGAATCCCCACTGGATTTTACGACTTGGACAGTAAAACCCAAGGCTTGCAGCGCTCCGATTTAGTAATTGTGGCGGGAAGACCCTCAATGGGGAAAACGGCCATCTGTTTGAACATGGCCCACAACATTGCGGCTCAAACTAAGTTGCCTGTGGCGGTCTTTAGCCTGGAAATGTCGCGGGAACAATTGGTGCAGCGTTTGTTGGCCAGCGAAGCAAAAATTGAAAGTCATCGCCTTAGGTCGGGGCGAATTAGCGAGCACGAGTGGCAGCGGCTCAGTCAATCCATCGGTATGTTGTCAGAGATGCCGATTTTCATTGACGATACTGCCAACGCAACCGTTACGGAAATCCGATCCAAGGCCCGTCGCCTGCAGGCGGAACAGGGGGGAGCGTTGGGGATGATTCTGTTGGATTACCTGCAGCTGATGGAGGGATCCGGATCGGATAACCGCGTTTTGGAACTAGCTCGCATTACCCGTGGACTAAAGGCGTTGGCAAAAGAACTAAATGCGCCGGTGGTAGTGTTGTCCCAGCTCAGCCGAGCGGTGGAGTCGCGATCTGACAAGCGGCCGCAGCTTTCAGATTTGCGGGAATCGGGCAGTATCGAGCAGGATGCTGACTTAGTGCTGATGCTTTATCGGGATGAATACTACGATCCTAATACGGTAGATAAAGGGCTAGCAGAGGTGATTATCGTGAAACACCGTAACGGTCCCACGGGAACCGTGAAGCTGTTATTTGAAAATCAATACACTCAGTTCCGAAATCTGGCTGTTAATCAGACCTAATGTAGATGTAGGCACCCAGGGCTAGCGCACCACCATCAGGAAAATACCCATAAAAACCAAGTTATGAAAAAAGAGGCTTCGAGCTGAAGCCTCTCCAGGATGTATCGCAATTTAGTCAGTGAGTTTGAGACTCATAGCAAGTCCTAAGACTTGGAACGCCGGGCCCCTTTGGGCAGCCTAAGGGAATCAGGGTCAACGTAATGGCAATGGGCATCGTCAACACAAATGAGCGCCCAGCCATTCTGATCGACATCGTGCAAAGTGTATGAAGCTTCTGGAACAAAAAAACCTTTGTGATTGCGCGTATCAACTTTGACTCTGACGTTTTCTAGAGGCATAGAGGATCTCCTGGAAGTTAAAACTATTGTGCGACGAACCCGTTGCGCACAATGTATCACAAACATCCCAGGAGAAATATTACGAAACTCCTGACTTCTATGAAGCCTTCGTTAAGGCTACGTCTATGGGCTTTGAAAGCACCTCTAGGTTTTCCACGCCTCTATAGTGACACGTTCTACAAGGCATTTCTAGACCAATCTAGATTATTTTGCGGGAAAAACTGGATTTCTACTTAAAACAGAAGTCGTTTGCGTCATTTGACTTTAGCTGAAACCTTCGGAGAGCCTGATAAAAGAGGGTTACGGAGATTTGAGGGCTTCACCTGACTTACAGTTTAAATGTGGTTGTTTTCTGACTTTTCTACTCGATTCATCGACAAGGAAAAGGAAAATTTCACATTCGGTATATGGTCTAAGCTTCATAGCCATCTATAGGCTGATGAGTACTTATACCATCCATCAAGGAGGAAACTTCACGTCAAATGTTATGAGTCTAGTGAGTAGATGTACGTACTCAATGGGGTTTTTGATTCTCAGAAAAGTGCATTGGACTTCATCAAAATTATCAATTTCCTTCCAGGAATCTAACTGAACAGACACCCAACCCGCCTAAATACCTATGGATTTTGTGTCTGATTGTTGCGAACAGCGTATTAACCTACAGCAATCTGAGAGGAGCATTAGAGGCATCCTACACACATGGTGTTGCCATCTCTGTTGGGACACCAAAATAGAGCCCATGTAAGGTTTCCCACAACCACCGAACTGTCGCGAGCATTTGATGGCCGTAATCCTTGCTTGACACTCAATAAGGCTAAAGTCTGACCATCTGAGCAAGGCACTTGTATATCAAAGCTTTGGGACTGATATGCAAGAACTATTCAATTCACCATTACAACAAATTGGTATTAAACGAGTGTTTCTTAAACCAACTGAACAGAAGGCTGAAAAATATGGTTTGGGAAGATGGTTGCTAACTGTGTGGCATCAAGTTGGAAATGTTCGGCTAATACAGAAGCGATCGCATCCCTCGCATCGGTTGTGATATTAAGGCCGCGTCCCTCTAACCTTTGCGATGGTGCCAGTCCAGGCCATTCTCCATACACTTTTCCACCACGAACATTACCTCCCAGAACCCATACCAGTCCACCGTGACCGTGATCCGTCCCTTGATTGCCATTTTCTTCCACAGTGCGACCAAACTCTGAGATTAGGACAATGGCAGTATCGCGATAAGTTGAGCCCAAGGTCTTAACGAGTTCAGCCAAGCCAGCTCCCAATTGTCGTAAGAATCTCTCTGGGGGACCAGAGGCATGGGAATCCCATCCCCCTACAGATGTGAACGCAACCTGCAGTCCAGCATCTCCTTTCAGCAGGAGGGCAAGACGGCGAGCCTGCTTGGAAAAATCTCTAGCAGGAGGTGCATTTTGAATGGGTATATGCATTGCCCGCTCTAGCTCGGCGGCAAGAATGGATTGTTCTTCGAGCCCTTGCTGGTAGTAAAGACTCAATGGCTCGTTGCCAGCGTAAATATCTGTAAAAGCTGCAGCTATCTCTTGCTGCTTAAAAGGAACTGAGGGCTCAAATTGGAAATTACTAACTGATGCAGAACCCCGCAAAATTAGGGGCGTGGTAGGCCCAAAGTTCACAGCATTTACCGGGCTGGAGGCAGCTAACAGCTCCACTAAGCGATTCAACCATCCATTCCGCGATGACTTATCCCCAGGCATGCCCGTTTCCAAATAATCTTGGGCAACGAAGTGAGAACGGGAGTTGGGTTTGAGACCGCAGGCGTGGACGAATGCTAGGGTCTCATTCTCCCAAAATGGCATCAGTTCCGAGAGGGCAGGGTGGAGACCGAATCCATCGGATAAAGGCAACACCCCGTCTTCTTGACCGGGGGGGGCAATGGCAAGAGATGGACGAGCTTCGTAGTAACTCGAATCTCCATAGGGAACCACAACATTAAGGCTGTCAATACCACCACGCAGGAAAATGACCAGCAAACGTTTGGACCGATTGGGTTGGGTTAAGCCGGGTAAAGTCCAACCCTGCGTAAAGAGGGAGGAAAGGGCTGATGCAGTGAATACACTACCAATCTGCAGGAAATGTCTGCGTTGCATGGTCAAACCCCAAGATTTGCTTATTTAAACCTGACCGCTATCGAAGGCCAGACTACCGATATAGCATCTCTGGACTACCCAACATGAGAGCCCCCCTCCATTGAGGTGGCTTTTGGGCGATGACAGCTTGCGTATCGGAGGAGAGCATTGAACCAATGGATTGGTCAATGGTTTCAACAGCAACTCTGCGACCTAGTGCATTGGCCAAATCAGTTCTCTTCAGCATGGCGTCTGAATTTAGCCACTCTTCTTGTGTGTTAGGGTAGCCAGTCGGTGCGCGCGAGCCGTATAGCGGCATCCCCATCCTTCTTAACCAACGAGCAATGTCACGATTTTCAAAATTCCTGACAGGATTTTTGGGGGTCGATCCTGCAGCTCGCAAAGCCGAGATGCAATATTCATAAGGAGTTTTGAATTTAGAGCCATAGTACTGTGGGTCCCAAAACTCGGAACTGTGCAACAACGTGCTCATAACTTCTCTAAGATTGCCATCAGTTTGGAGGAATCGTTGGGCCAATCGGTCCACCAGCGCAGGAGGTGGAAGGTCTGCGACAAAATACTGCGCTAACTTATAGCTGATATGGCGAGCTGTTGAGGGATGGCTGGCTAGAATATCGAGTACTTTCTCTCCCTCTTCGATACCACTACCAATAATTGAAATGCCCAGAAAAACTTTGTTGCTGGTATCGTGGCGAAAATCATTGAAGACAAAGCCGGGAAAGGTTGAATTTTCATCGTTTTGATGATGCAAATCGACTGCCCGCTGCACTTCTGGGTTGTTATTCATACGCAGGATGCTCCAGCCAGTCAAGATGCGGGCCAGAGCTTCGACATCCTGTTGGGTGTATCCCCCATCAACACCTAAAGTGTGTAGTTCCAATAACTCGCGAGCGTAGTTCTCGTTCAGCCCTTGAAAGAGATCGCTACTGCTAGGACTGTTGGGGGCGGTGTTGAGCCAATTATCCAAGTAATACAGCATCGCAGGGTGTTTCGCGGTTGCCTCCAACAATTCCCGGAAATTCCCCCAAATGTGAGGTCGGATTGCTGTCTGCTCGTAAGAAGCAACCCAATTTTTCTTTGCGTTTGCAATATAAACATTGAAATGATTGAACCAGAAGTCCACCATGACTTCTTCCAGTTGGCGAGGACTGGCAAGCGCTCGCATATACCGTGCAACTACAACATCTCTACGAGCAGATTCGGTTCGCTTTTTGGCCCCTGGCGGTACTGGATAACGATCTTTTTCAAAGAATGATTTGAGCAAATCCAGCATGCTTGCATTTAAGGCAGGTAGTGCGTCCAACTTTTGCACGAGATTGCTTGGCAAAGGGATTGTCTCTGGGTGAAGTTGCTCCTCAATGTAGGCCTCTACCCCCATCTGCTGCACTCGTTCGATATCTCCTGGTCTGGGACCGTAACTCAAACGGTTGATTGCATGCAGCACTCTCGGGTCTACAGGTGGATGAGTCAGTTTTACTGCACCGAGCGAGGGCCTGAATAACAACAAAGCCACAACAATACCCGCTAGCAGCAGTTTTATTTTCGACCGCGAGATTCTTGGGTACATGAATCGCTATTCAATTAGAGCAGTATATAGAGGCGCAAAAAACTGCCTGGCTTCAACATTTTATGTGGATTCACTTATTTCACAAAGTAAAATCTGAACAGTCTTTTCTCTGCCTGAACGTAGCAACAAAATAATGTAGTCGTTCGTAGGTTTAGTGACTGATGTCTGCTACGAGGCAAAACAGGGAATCCTCCAGCTACAGTCGATAGTGTTGAAACACATCATTGGCCGCTCGATGCAGTAGGGAGTGGCGGTAGACTAGCTCGTTCATGTCACTGGCATACCCGCCACCAATCACGCAGGCCACTGGATAGCCAGCTTTGACGCAACTGCTGAGCACCTGCATTTCCCGCCTGTATAGGCCGGTGTTGGTGAGTGCGAGTTTGCCGAGGCGATCGCTTTCGTGCGGATCGACACCGGCATCAAAAAATACGATGTCTGGCTTGAACTGCGATAGCAAATCCGGGAGATAGGCATCGAGCTGCTGCAGGTAAGCTTCGTCCTCCATGCCGATGGGCAGCGGCACGTCCAGAGAACTTTGCTGTTTAGTACCGGGGAAGTTGGCCTGACAGTGCATTGAGAACGTAAATACATCGGGGTCATTCTGAAAAATGACCGCCGACCCATCCCCCTGATGTACGTCTAAATCCACGATCAGTATGCGCTGTGCGAGTTTTTGCTGTTGCAAAACTTTGGCGGCGATCGCGATGTCGTTGAAAATGCAAAACCCCGAACCGTAGCTGGGAAAGGCATGGTGGGTGCCGCCAGCGGTATTGCAGGCGAGTCCGTACTGGAGGGCTAGCTTAGCAACCTCCACGGTGCCGCCAATTGCCCGGCAGGTACGGCGCACCACAGCCTCATTCCAGGGCAAACCAATGCGGCGCAGGGCTTTGGGATCGAGGGTGCCGTTACAGTAGGCCGCTACATACTCGGGGGCATGGACCAAATGAAGGGTGTCACGGCTGGGCATATCCGGCAAAAAGTGCCACTCGGGTTTGGCGATGCCCGCCTGTTGCAGCATGTCGAATAGCAGCTTGAACTTCGGCATGGGGAAGCGATGCTGCTTGGGGATGGTAGCAACGTAGTCCGGATGGTAAACGATGGGCAGTGGCATGCAAATGGAGGAAGCAAATCTGTAGAAATATCCCCTGCAGGAGAATAGGTCTTAGTACTGGGGTACGGCTGGGTCCACCTGGGAGGACCAAGCGGCGATACCACCGCTGATGTTCGTCACGTCAGTAAACCCTCGATCGATAAGCCATGCGGTCATTTGGGCAGATCGCATGCCGTGGTGGCAGAGGACGTAGGTGGGAACGCCGAGTTTGAGGTCATCCACGATGGATTCTCTCCACTGTTCGTAGGAGCCCAACGGATAGTTTTGAAATCCCAAGTGATTGAGGTTGGCGATCGCCAGTTCTTGAGGTTCTCGGACATCAATCAGCTGTATGTCGCCGTCTGCTTTCGCCAAGATACTTTGTAATTCCGTGACCGATACCGATGGCAAACTTTGCATACCGGGGGATTTCCTACTTCGAGACTCTAGAAATCCTAGCCTGTAAGGGATGTACCCGAGCAGATGCAGTTTCCAAACAGGACGAAAGAGAATGACACTACCGATGAGGACGACAGTGACCAAGATAGCGACCAGCCCCACGGCACTGAAATGGGAACCCTTGTGAGGTAGAGGGGTGATGTTAGTGCGAGTCTTATCCATTTTGCTCTACGCACCTCCAAAACGCGGATATGGAAAAGCGATTTTCTACGATGGTGATGTGCGGCAATATTCTGACGTTAATTCATATCAGGATAAGCTCCTACAGGGAACTGTTTCGAGCGTGCGTTTCCCAGCAGATCCCTGTTTAATTGGGGGCCAAGACTAGAGAGTTTGGGCCACAAGCTGCAATGCTTTCTGCAGGCGATCTCGACCCGCATCCATCATTTTGTCTCCGCGCAGTTTGCCTAAATTCCCGCCGGGGCAAATCCATTGTGGGGCCGGTGCTTTGATTGTCTCCAAGAGACGGCTAATGCTACGTAATTGACGCGACCAGTGGAAGGTCTTCGGTTGACGGATAGGGACCAGTTGACCCGTATCGTTGGGAAGCAGATGTCGTCCGGTGAATAGCACTCCCCCTAGCCCGCGGTAAAAGACGCAGGTGGAACCGGGGGTATGTCCAGGGGTCCAGATACATTGCAGGTCTGGGACCAGATCGAGAATGGTGCTAAAGGAACAAACCTCCAAACTCGTCAAGAGATAAGTCTCCTGCTCCTGCACGATGACTTGGCAACCCAACTGAGCCACGCACTGGGCAACACAGGATTTGCTGGAGCCTGGTTTCCCCATCGCTGTGCGGTGCGTCAACAGCAGCCACTTTACCCCTCCGAGCTCTTTGATGCGATCGATCGCAGCTTCGGTTGGTGCCGGACAATCAACTAGCACATTTTCAAATTCACCCGATTCAAGACCGGCAGATTCATCATCTGCAGATTGAATGTCAGCAGAGTTCTGCGCAGGCTCTTCAGAGGGCGATCGAACGATTAGGTAGGATGTTCCTCCCAACGTCTCTCGGTTGGGACGAAATGCGTATATGTTCGGCAGAATCTGTTGGTCAACATACATGGCAATTGAAGAAGGCAACCGATACGAGAGATGGACGGTGAAAGGAGCTTATACACTGTCCCACGTTCGAGGTCATGCAGCAGATTTCATACTTTTGCGATGAGTAGGGATGTGAGCTTGGGCTAAGGCGATCGGTATTCTCAGGGCCTATATATGTGGTGCTGAAAATGAAGTGCTGAAAGACGATCAGTAGACTTCAACTGTTCCGTCGCGGGTCAACTTAAACAGCTGCTCCAGGACCTGTCCTGGTTCTCCTAACTTGCCCAACGTCTCACCATTCAAGCTGAGGATGACGCTACCCGCATTCCCCGTTCTGAACCGTATCGAAGCATCCGCCATCCACGCCCGCTCTTCTCCGGGGTCTAACGTTCCCTCGAAGACAGTTTCCAGATCGGCCACCACTTTTACCCATGCCGCGTTATCGATCACTTGGATCCCCACTGCTAGAGGGGCTTCAGGCACTCTGTGTTTGATAGGTTCTATTGCCTGTTCTTTCAGTTGGGGGAATACACCAGCAATAGAGGTCAAGTCATTGGAAGCAGGAGATGGAGGATCTTCGATAACCGGCTCTTCGGGTTGGTAGCGGGAAAAGTCTGGCTCAAAATCCGGGTAGGCGGGGGCGAACGAGGGACCATCCAAAAACTGGGTGATTCCCCCCACCGCCCCAACCACCAAGAGCACATAAGCTAACCAGGCATGTATGGGCCGCAGCTGGAAGCGGATGGGGCTGCGTTTTCGCGATCGCTTCTGCTTCTGTGCACAATCGCCATTGGTGAGGTGTTTAGCTAGTGCCGCCCCATCCAGTCCGAGGTAATTCCCATAGGCTTTCACAAATCCACGCACGTAGACCCTTTCGGGTAATGCCTCCCAATTGCCAGCTTCCAGACCCTGCAAAAACACCGGGCGAATAAAAACGACGTGGGACACTTCTTCAAACGTTTTCCCCTGAGCAATGCGATGTTCCCGCAGTAATCTACCTATCTCGATTAATACATCTGCCCTAGGAAAATGTTTCTCAGCGTGAGAAGTTTGGGCGGAAGTTTGGGCGGGAGTTTGAGCGATCGCGTTCAGACTAACCATGTTTGACTCACCAATCGATCGATGTGTGTTTGAAACAATGAGTGGGTTGAAAAAACGAGTGGGTTGAACAGTGAGTGCGAGCAACAGGCGGGGAGATTATCTGCAGGTGGTAGTTTTAGCGGGTGCCTCCTAGTTAACTGCTGAACTGAGTTCAGCGGATTGCGTCTTGTGTCATCTGAACAGTTGGTGTCGCGGAGATCGCTAGTGCTGATGGTTGAACGGTTGATTTCGAAGATGTCGATTGGGTCTATCTCCTTCTTCCTGAAGCCTACGGAGCTCTGCAGCTTTAAGAAGCCGATAGTGTCCCAGAGGCAGCTCCGCCAGTTTTAGTGGCCCGATTGCTTCGCGATGCAAGTTAATGACTGGATGCCCTAACCGTTCAGCGACGCGCCGAATTTGGCGATTGCGCCCCTCCTGTAAGACTATCTTCAGAATTGTGCGGTGACGAGAGGAGAGGACGCGTTCTTTAAACACTTGGGCGGGCAATGTCAGACCATCCTCCAGCTCCACCCCCTGTCTCCACTGCTCCAAGACAGGTTCTGACGGGATACCTTCCACCACCACGCGATAGGTTTTCGGCAGGTGGTAACGGGGATGGGTTAACTTCAGGGTCAAATCCCCATCATTGGTGAGCAGCAGAGCTCCGGTGCTGGCGGCATCGAGGCGACCGACAGGGAAAAAACGCGTCTGAGATCGCCACTGTTTAGGCAATAGATCGAGGACTGTTTTGCGGCCTTTGGGATCGGAGCAGGTGGAAATCACCCCCAGAGGTTTGTTCAGTAAGAGATATCTCAGCTTCGGGGGAGCAATCGCTGCTTTGTGAGCTTGCTGTGATTTGTCTGTACGAGTAGGGACGGAAGGACTGAGGGGGGTGCCGTCAACAACGATGCGATCGCGATCGGGATCGGCTTTAGTACCCAGTTGCCGGACAACCTCACCGTTGACAGTCACGCGCCCATCGAGAATCATGACTTCCGCCTGCCGCCGCGATGCCACCCCCCAGCGGGCGAGTATTTTTTGCAGTCTTTGGGGATCGCTCAAGAGCTATAACGATTGTCAAATCGCTGATGACACTATCAATAGCCTATAACCCTGACTGGCCATGCATTCTGGCTATCTAACCTGAAACGATCGCATCTGTTTGGGTTACTGTTTTTCCGACGGAGCAGGGCCTGTCAGGTCGCCGATTATTGAGTAAACCAGCCCGCAGTCAAACTCCTCCGCCAGCCGACAGACATCTTTGAGATCGGCAATTGACCAAATACTCCAACTGCCCCTCAGTTCATCATTCACCCGCACCTCCACCCGGTTGCCTTCGATGTAGATTAGACGTTGAGAAGTCCGAGCCAGCTCGGGTTGATGGCGGAGAGCCTGGACTGGGTTGACTCCCAAAGAATGCAGCGCTGCTAATAGTTGAGGTAAAGCAGCGAGAGTTTTCTCGCGAGCTTGGTCCGGTTCCTCTTTAATGGATGCCAACAGAGCTTCCGTAACGGTTTCATTCAGCCGTTTCAGAGATTCGAGAACGCCCACCGAATCGTCTTGTGGGCTATCGCCCAGTTGTTCCAGAACCTGTCGCCAGTCCATTAATTTTGTGTCGGACCTGTATTCCGATGATAACAAAAGCATTTTTTTTACATAAGCAATTGCATATTTTATGCAGAAAGTTTGATGCCAAGTCGCTGAAGCCATCTCAGCTATCTTGCCCTCTCTATAGGGCAAGGGTATTATCTTCCTCGCGCTGAGATGGCTTCAGCTACCACTGTCTAGCAATCCTTAAGGCATCACTCCACAAGGCTATGGACATCGAAGACCTCCGTTACCATTAGTAAAAGTACTTAGTCCTGACCTCATGCCCGATCGCAACGAGATTCGAGTCATTGGCGCCCGCCAGCACAACCTTAAAGATGTCGATGTCACGATTCCGCGCGACAAGCTGGTGGTGTTTACCGGTGTCTCGGGGTCGGGAAAGTCTTCCCTCGCCTTCGATACCATCTTTGCTGAGGGACAACGGCGCTACGTTGAATCTCTCAGTGCCTATGCCCGCCAGTTTTTAGGTCAAGTGGACAAACCCGATGTCGAGCGCATCGATGGACTGAGTCCGGCAATCTCCATCGACCAGAAATCCACCAGCCACAACCCGCGATCGACAGTGGGTACCGTCACGGAGATCTACGACTATCTCCGTCTGCTGTTTGGTCGGGCAGGTAACCCTCACTGCCCTCACTGTTCCCGCCCCATCACCCCCCAAACGGTGGACCAAATTGCCGACCAGGTGATGCAACTGCCAGACGGCACTAGGTTTCAACTGCTGGCACCAGTGATACGGGGTAAGAAGGGCAGCCATACCAACCTGCTTTCGAGTCTGACCTCGCGTGGTTTTGCGCGGGTACGGGTGGACGGTGTGGTCCAAGAATTGAGCGACACTATCAAGCTGAAGAAAAACACCCCCCACGATATCGAGATTGTTGTCGATCGCCTGGTGAAAAAAGAGGGGATTCAAGAACGGCTGGTGGACTCGCTGTCCACCTGTCTGCATGAGGCGGCGGGGGTTGCCGTAGTAGAACTTGTCCCTCGGAAACCAGAAGAAGCCACCGAAATTCTCAAGGCGGCGGAGACGGTGGGCAAGTATCAGGTGGAGGGTAAAGTCACCGAGCTGATCTTTTCGGAAAAATTTGCCTGTCCTGCCCACGGATCGGTAATGGACGAGCTTTCCCCCCGGCTGTTTTCCTTTAACTCTCCCTTGGGAGCATGTCCCGCCTGCCATGGTTTGGGGTACGTGCCTACCTTCGATCCTGACCTAATCGTTCCCGACCCGTCTTTGCCCATCTATGCGGCGATCGCTCCTTGGGCGGAAAAGGACAATCCCTATTACCTGTCGTTGCTGTCTTCCGTTGCCGAACATTACGGATTCGATATCCGCGACCGCTGGAATAGTCTCTCTGCAGAGCATCAGCACATGTTGCTCTACGGCTCTGATGAGGAGATTTTTATCGATGCCGAATCCCGCTACCGCAGCACCAAGGGATACTACAAAACCTACGAAGGGGTCATTCCTCAACTGCAGCGCCACTACCGCGAATCCAAGTCAGATGTGTACCGCAAGAAGCTGGAGAAATATCTGATCGATCGCCCCTGCTCCAGCTGTCACGGAGCGCGCCTCAAGCCCGAAGTGCTGTCCGTGACAATTGGCGGCCATCGCATCACTGACTTCACCGATCTTCCGATTGACGAGTGCCTAGAAAGGCTCGATAACCTGCAGCTCACTCCCCGTCAGACTCAAATTGGCGATTTGGTGCTGCGGGAAATCCGGGCTCGCCTGAAGTTCTTGCTGGATGTGGGGCTGGATTACCTCACTCTGGGTCGACCGGCCATGACCCTCTCTGGCGGAGAGGCGCAGCGCATTCGACTGGCAACACAAATTGGTGCGGGTCTGTCGGGGGTCCTTTACGTGCTAGATGAACCCTCGATTGGATTGCACCAACGAGATAACAGCCGCCTGCTGGAAACCCTGAAGCGACTGCGGGATTTGGGCAACACCCTAATTGTGGTGGAACACGATGAAGAAACCATGCGAGATGCAGACCACATCGTAGATATCGGTCCCGGTGCGGGGGTGCACGGTGGGAAAATTGTTGCTCAAGGGAGCATAGAGGACATAGCCCGTAGTGAATTGTCTGTCACCGGTCGCTATTTATCCGGTCGATTGCAAATCCCCACCCCCAGCCAGCGGAGATCGAACAAGAAACAAAAGCTGCTGCTCAAAAGCGCCTGCCGCAATAACCTTAAAAATATTGATGTGGAGTTTCCCTTGGGGCGGCTGGTGTGCGTCACAGGGGTATCGGGGTCGGGCAAATCAACGCTAGTGAACGAGTTACTGTATCCAGCGATTCGTCATCAGTTAGGGCATAAAGTGCCAATGCCTGCCGATCTCGGCAAGCTTGCAGGCAGCAAGAATCTCGATAAGGTGATTGTCATCGATCAGTCGCCGATTGGTCGTACCCCGCGATCGAATCCTGCTACGTATACGGGGGTGTTCGACCACATTCGCCAAGCATTCGCTAAAACCATTGAGGCGAAAGCGCGTGGATATCAACCGGGTCATTTTTCCTTCAACGTCAAGGGGGGGAGATGCGAAGCCTGTAAGGGGCAGGGGGTGAATGTCATCGAAATGAACTTCCTTCCTGACGTATATGTGGTTTGCGATGCCTGCAACGGGACGCGATATAGCCGAGAAACGCTACAGGTGCGCTACAAAGGCAAGACAATCGCCGACGTGCTGAACATGACGGTGAGCGAAGCGCTGGAATTTTTCTCGGCGATCGCCCCAGCCAAGAAAATTCTGCAAACGCTGGAGGATGTCGGCCTCAATTACGTCCGGCTGGGTCAGTCGGCTCCGACGTTGTCTGGAGGTGAGGCGCAGCGGGTTAAGTTAGCTTCGGAGCTGTCAAAGCGGTCTACGGGCAAAACCCTGTATTTGTTGGACGAACCCTCGAACGGTCTATCGTTCTACGATGTACACAAGCTTCTGAATGTATTGCAGCGCTTGGTGGAGACGGGAAATACCGTATTGGTCATCGAGCACAATCTGGACATTATCCGCTGTGCGGACTGGATTGTAGACTTGGGGCCCGAGGGGGGGAATCGGGGAGGACAGGTTGTTGCCTCTGGAACACCTGAGTCAGTGGCTGCAGAACCTAGTTCCTACACAGGTCAATATTTGCGAAAGGTGTTAGCACAGTATCCCCCTCAGGAGGAAGCGCTAGCTGGCTAAGATGTGCGGGCTTTACTGAGAGTGCCGAGCAACTGGACGATCGCTACAGCCAAGCATTGGCTCGCAGAATATGAATTCCTTGGCTGTCGTGACGTACAAGACAGTGGTATCGCCAGCGGATGGTCACTTCACCCCACTCCGGTCCTGAAATAATGCCAGAAATGTTGTAGATCCCCTCATCGATTGCAATTACCCAAGGCTTGCTAGTCAATCGCAACGGATAGGGGAAATCCATTTTTTGCTGGAGTTCCTGCTCGCAGACCGATGCAAGACTATCGGTGTTGTCTGTTGGAATGCCCCCTGCAATCGCCGCTTGATAGCGGGCTTCTCCGCCCATGTGCATCTTTGCCAGCTCTCGACCCGCTCCAACCATTTCAAGCTGTATTTTTTCCAGTTCGGAAAGACCTGCGTAAAAGGTCATCAATTGTTCCTTGTACTGGAGGTATGTCTCCCTCTCTTTCGGATCTTCTAGGAGAGGAATCAACCAGCTTAATTGTTCAAAGGCCTCCGGATAGTTGCCCCGATCGACCAACTCCACAATGGAGTATTTGAGTTGCTCGGCAGTTTGGGCGGAACTAGGAGTTTCCTGGTAGAGAAGCAAGGATAATCCAAAACCCAGAAGCAAGCGGTACGTAAGGGTAAGTAAAGACATTATCTGCAACTGCCAAAGTCTGCTCAATACAACTATTTTGTTCTATTCCACTATTACGTCAAAATTTTAATTGCTGCTTGTTCTATGATTTGAATTATATTCAGGTTCACTGGATATAACTAGTCTCAACTATTTTAGAACTTGCATTCTTTTGATTTCATAGTGAGTTGAAAAAGA
>JBFRWN010000031.1:0-8547 GCA_051439605.1 Synechococcus sp. | reverse complement strand
GGCGCGAAGATACAAGGATTGCCTTGGATGGAGGCTGTGAACCTTTGTTCTGTTGGGCAATTGAAGGATTTGCTTCCCGCTACGGGATGAGGTTAATTTTCTCAGGCACCAATTTCTGATCTATCTGACTGCTGTCAAATCTCCAGCGCTTTGCGGCATCGACTCCGACCACCCACGAGACTCCTCCTGCGGACATACCCCGCAGCTCGATCGCCAAGAGCTTAAAAGCATTTGGCGACGACCTCGACCCGCTGACCCAGGCAGTCGGGCTGTACTTACTGTCTGAAATCGACTTCAAGAGCAGTCAGGATGTTGCCTGTCGGTTGAAGGAGAATTCTCCAAGGCTCAATCGACTCGTGGCTGAAATGGTCGACACTCTGCTGGAGCAGCAGAACTCGGATGCTTGCCCTCTGACTACCTGCCCAACCACATTCCACACGGTTGAGAAACTGCTCTGCCTCAGCAAGAGCGACTTCTTCGGGGGCATCCGGAGCGAAACTCTGATCGAGCTGAGCTATCAATCCCGCATACTGACTTACGAGAGCGGAGAGGAGATTGTGGGCTCGGACGCAGCCAGTCGCGAAGTGCTCCTGCTATTGGACGGCGAGGCAACGATCGAGACGCGAGGGGTTAACGGCAAGGTCGAGACCCGCAACTTGATGGCCCATCAAGCGATCGACGAGCTAGAGGTAGCAGGGCATCCAGGTCAGTCCGGCAAAATTTCAGCGGTTGCAGACGGTACGCGAGTGCTTGCTGTTCCTGACGAGGCTTTCGACGACCTAATGGATAGCGATCCGGATTTTGCCCGCCGCGTCGTCTCGATGGAAAGCCGTCGTCTGCAGCAGCTGCTCAAGATCGGATAGATGGTACGGAGATTCCATTCCTGCAGTTGCATCAAGCTATTGAACAGTGGCTGAGCGGGATTGAGGAGAGTTATCGCTTCTTCCCTTTCCCTGCTAGTACTTTTTGCTTCTTGGGCTGGACGTGTGTCTTTTCGTAGTATTCGTCGTATCCGGCATAGACTTTAAACTCGCCGTCCCGTATATCCACGACTTTGGTGGCAATTTGACGGATGAAATAGCGATCGTGTGACACCACCAATACCGTGCCGTCGTACTCTTTCAGGGCATTTTCTAACGTCTCTTTGGCCGGAATATCTAGGTGATTGGTGGGTTCGTCCAGAACCAGTAGGTTGGCCTTGCGCAGCAGCATTTTAGCCAATGCCAGCCGCCCTTTTTCTCCACCGCTCAGGGCCTCTACCGGCTTAAACACCGTGTCGTTTGAGAACAAAAACTGCCCCAGCATGGTCCGCACTTCTTCGTCTTTCATGTGCGGCGCTTCGTCGTGAATGGTGTTCATCACCGACTTGGTTAGGTCCAGCGCATCCGCCTGGTTCTGGGCAAAGTAGCTGGGCAATACGTTATGCCCCAGTGCGATCTCCCCCTCCAGCGGATCGTCTTCTCCAACAATGAGGCGCAGTAAGGATGACTTGCCGCAGCCGTTGGGGCCGAGAAAGGCCACGCGATCGCCCCGCTCAATTTCCAGCTCTGCCCCGAGATACAGTAGGTCATCCCCAAACCCGTGGCTGAGATCGGTGACGTTGACCACAACGCGACCGCTGCGAGGGGCGGGGGGGAACTTAAAGCGCAATTCCTTGACTTTAGACAGGGGTGCATCGATGCGCTCCACCTTGGCCAGTTGTTTTTCCCGCGACTTGGCTTGGGTACTGCGGGTGGCGCTGGCCCGAAATTTGTCCACAAATGCCTGCTGTTTGGCTAGCTCCTTCTGCTGTCGCTCAAACGCGCTCAATTGGGCGTCTGCTGCCTCTTCTTTTTGAGCTAAATACTTGCTGTAGTTGCCAACGTAGAAGCTGGAAACGCCGCGCTCGGTTTCCACAATGTGGGTGCAGAGGCGATCGAGGAAATGACGATCGTGAGACACAATCACCATTGGCTGCTTCAACCCTTTGAGATAAGTCTCCAGCCATTCAATGGTTTCCAGATCGAGGTGGTTGGTGGGCTCGTCCAGCAGCAAGATGTCGGGCTCCTGCAGCAGCACTTTGCCCAGACTGATGCGCATTTGCCAGCCTCCGGAGAACTCGCGAATTTTGCGATCTCCATCCCCCGGCTGAAACCCGACTTCGGGCATCATCTTTTCAATTTGGCTTTCAAGGGCATAGCCATCCATCCCCTCAAATTCCCGCTGCAGGCGATCGAGCTTCTTCAGTAGCTTTTCCAGATCCTCCGCTTCGTCGGGGGTAATGGTTTCTAACCGTTTCTGGACTTCTTTTTGCTGCTGCTGGTTAGCACTCGCTTCGGTGAACACCTTCCACAACTCATCCCGGACGGTATCCTCGGGGTCCCCCTCGAACTCTTGAGTGAGGTAAGCGATGTTGAGGGATGCAGGACGAACCACTTGGCCAGAGGTGGGCTCTATTTCCCCAGCTACAATTTTGAGCTGGGTGGTTTTCCCTGCTCCGTTCACCCCCACCAATCCGATGCGCTGACCTGGCTTGACTTCCCAGGTGACATCCTTCAGGACTTCGTTATTGGGGTAGATCTTCGAGACATGTTCCAGACGCAGCATGGCAGAAGGGGTATGGGACTGAGGGCAAATTCACTGCGCGTCCCCCACCTATTCGCCGATCGCGGTGAGTAAACGCATGCTTAATAGAATGTAACAGACATTAGTAAACCCGCGTACCCCTCATCAGCAAGCAGCGAGTCCTAATTCTGTCGGGAAGTAAGGGTTTGATGACAAATTTGAGGCATCTCATCAAAGAGGCGATCGCGCGATCGCCCCTTGGCAAGACAAGCAAACTTGAGCTCGGAGTTAATCCATCGGACTAAGCCATCCCCGCCAGTTGGGGGACTCGCACCAGATCCTCTTGAATCAGTAACTCGCCAATCTGCACGGCATTCAGCGCCGCCCCTTTGCGGATTTGATCGCCGCACAACCACAGATCCAGGCAATTGGGATGGGAAATATCTTGGCGGATGCGACCCACTGCTACATCGTCCTCTCCGCTGACATCCAGCGGCATGGGGAACCGATTCGCTTGCCAGTCATCGATGAGGGTGGCACCGGGGGCATTGGCGATAATCTCCTTGGCTTCAGCCATGTCGAAGGGGCGCTCGAATTCGATATTCACCGCTTCAGCATGGGCCCGCAGCACCGGCACCCGCACGCAGGTGGCCGTCAGTCTTAGGTCGGGGATGTGCATCATCTTGCGGGCTTCGTTGACCATCTTCATTTCTTCTTGGCAGTAGCCCGCGTCATCCAGTGGAGTGTTGTGCAAGAACAGGTTGAAGGCGATCGGGTATGGGAAGCATTGAGGATTTGCGTCTTTGCCCGCTAAAAGGTCTGCCGCCTGACGTTCCAGTTCCTCCATGGCTCGGGCACCGGCTCCGCTGGCGGACTGGTAGGTAGAGACCACAATGCGTTTGATGGGATTCACTTTGTGCAGTGGATATACCGCTACGCACATCAAAATGGTGGTGCAGTTGGGATTGGCGATCAGCCCTTTATGGTTGCGGGCATCTTCAGGATTCACTTCCGGGATGACCAGCGGGGTGTCGGGGTCCATGCGGAAGGCGCTGGAGTTGTCGATGATGACGGCGCCGCTATCTACTATCGTCTTGGCCCATTGTTTGGAGGTGCTGCCGCCAGCAGAGGCGAAGACGATGTCGAGCCCCTTGAAGGAGTCGGGACGTGTTGCTTCGACAACAATCCGATCCCCTTTGAATTCAATGGTTTTGCCGGCAGACCGCTCGCTCGCGAGAAGTTTCAGTTCGGAGACGGGAAAATTCCGTTGGCTCAGCAGCTTAATCAGCTCTTCGCCGACCGCTCCGGTTGCGCCTAAGATTCCAACACGATACTCGCGACTCATGGGATGGCCCTCGCTGCGGCTATGACTGGGGATGCCTAAATTTGTCTAACAAAGGTATCACGGATGACACGATCGCCGGTCAGAAAAGAAAGAAGACGCAACGGTTTCAATCAGTTTTGAGTGGGCTGCCCGAAACCTTTTTGAGGCAACAGTTTCGATCGCCTGTTGGCCCTCTCGACTTATGGAAAGTTTGTCAACTGAGGAGCCACACAATAATTGCTCGAGCTATGGCATTGAGCAATTTGTTGTGGGTTGTTGCTTGGGGGAATAGAGGCAAAATTGAGCGACTGGCTGTACTTGGCGATCGCGGCAACCATGGCGATGACGTTGAAAGAGAGCAAGCACAGCATGACGATTAAAGGAAAGCGGTGCTTGCGATCGGGAGTAGTCGCTTTGGTGTCTGTCTTAGCTGACTTTAGGGGTAAGACGGTCTGGCTATCGTCAGTAACGCAAATGCAAAAAGCAGGATCGATAGGGTCCACGATCAGGATTTGCATGGCTGAACACCTCTAGGTATCGGAGTGAGTGGGAAAGACAGCTGGGCCTGCGAGCGTTTAAGCAGGCATCAGACCCGCAGTATTGAGGTGGATGCTCTCGGTAGCCGCGTTATTCGCAACCTTGCGACCGCGAAACTGAATGTCAGCAGACAAAGGGGCGAGGTGCTTCACTGGGCTCAAAACTTTAGATTTGCGTCCGCGGAAAACGGCTTCTTGGTTGGTTTCTACAGTCTTGTAGGTGTTCATCTGGAAAGGGAGGCCGCGGTAGCTGAGTTGAGTGTTCATGGGGTTGCTCGCTTGAGGGATTGATTTGAATGGACAGTGCCCGGTGCTGCGATGACCTCAGCTTCGCGAATATCCCCAGCAGGAAAAATCCCGAAAAGTTCAGGTTTGTTCAGATATCAGTTCAGGTTCGTTCAGGTATGGGCAAAGATGCTTGGCTTTTTGACCTATTTCTCGAATTGGGTTTAGCTGACACATTCTGTCAACCTTTGGAACTACTCGGAAGGGAACGGTCAAAGGTCTATGGCGTGGAGATATTTAAGAGTAAGTGAAATTCACTGGCGAAATATGTAGGACTGCCGGATTAAAAAACGGATTGGAGCTGTTGAATAGTCGTTGAAACACTTCAATCTCTGTAACTCCCATCTCTTCGGGATGGTGGTGTCATGAAACGAGATGTAACGGCGAATCCAATGCAGATAGGTCTGTTCCGTTCAATAAGATGTAATACTTTGCTCAAATAGCATCAGGTATCCGATCGAGGCGTTTTTTGGGAGAGGGTGCTGGGGCTGCAAGAGGCAGGATAGCTGTTTAGGTTTATACATAAATCCTAAACAGCTGTGACCAGGCACAGGAAGGATGAATATCTTGAAATTTTTTTCAGCCTAATTACCCAAATCGGGGTGTTAGGCTGCCATAATTCCACCTAACCACCCCTGGAAAGGTATTAGGCTGAAAGTTTTCTACCTAATCACCCAAATCGGGATCTTAGATAGAAATTTTCTTTCTACCTAATAGTTATGTCCCTAGGAGGATCTTGTGAAAACAACTCTTTTTCTCTCAGTTTCAATTGATGGATTGATTGCGGACAAGGAGGGCATACCTCGTTTTCCAGACGGTGCTTGGGAAGACTGGTGTTCTTTAGTAAACGACGCTGACAATGTAATTGCGGGGCGAAGTTCCTACGAACAATTGAAAAATGACGACATGGCATCGGTACTGCATCCGACACACAAGATCGTATTGTCTTCGCGAGACATCGAGCCAGGTGATTCCTCATGGCAGCATGCCAAATCTCCATCAGAGGCGTTAGAGATTCTCAAAAACAAAGGAATAGAGGAGGCGATAATCGGAGGTGGCCGCGCTGTCGCACACTCTTTCATGCGCGAACACCTTGTTGATTTCATAGTTATCGACCTTCAACCGGTAGCGTTCGGTGTCGGCATCCCTGTGTTTGGGGATGCTTTTGATATGCCTCGGCTGAAGCTATTGAATTCCCAACCTCTTAATGACGATGCGCTACGCGTACGATATCAAGTTCTTCGTGACGGGACATGACAAGCGCATGCAGTTGGACCAAACCACTCGCTCGCGGTTTGGCCGCTGATGCGGGGCGTCAGGCTTATTCACCTGTAAATTTTCTAGATATTTATATTGAGATAGATTATGCCATCAACTGTGACGATTGGGCTACTTGTTTTGGGAGGAGTTTTAATTTTAGTTGCGATCGTTGGTGGCAACTTTAAACTTTTTGGTGTCGAACTATCAAATACTATCTCTAATCCCTATCTACGCTTTGTAGCATTTCTATTTGGCACTGCTTTGGTTTTTATTGTAATTCAGTCAGAAGATATATCAACACCAACACCTAGTCCTACACCAACACTTAGTCCTACACCAACACTTAGTCCTACACCAACACCTAGTCCTACACCAACACCTAGTCCAACCCCTTCTAAAGAGGAGTATAGTTTAAGCCGTATTCATATTACTGGTTTCATTGATATGAACGATGATGAAATCTTCGTTTCAGACGAGAATAAGAATGTGCTAGTAGATACTCATCTGGAAATCCTAAATAATGCGATTACACCTTATCGTTGGGAGGATTGTGTTGGCGATGAGGTGCAAGGTTATCTGAACGTTAATATGCGATTAGATAAGGCAACAGGTGTTGTTTCAGCTGAGGGAGAGGCTAAATACTATGAAGGCACAAGATGTGGCGCAACAAATCTTCGTGAAATTGAATATTTTAATTTTAAACTTTCGAAGGATCAAGAGTATCTCTTTGTAAGAGAGCTTTCAGATAGTGATGGAGGAGTAAGGTTCAACCTAAAGTTTTTGAACGATTACGTAGAAAAAGTCCAGATTCCACAGTAATCATTTCGATCGGGTAGATTGTTTGAGGGTACGAAACCCAACAACTATAAGCCTTTGCGTACCTAACCCCGTGCTGTACCGGACTGCTTAGCGATTGCTTGGTTCTTAGCCGACAAATCCATAGCCGATGTTGGGCACAACCGTTATCGCTGGATGAACTGTTTTCTAATCGACATCCAGCAAGCTGATAATCTCATCAAATTGATAGTTTTCGGCCAGAGTTTGCAACCTAGTGGCGATCGCCGATTTCTCGGCAGGCATCTCTTGAATGAGCTGCATGACCTGTTTCCCCTTCAGTTGACTGGAAGCTTGGCGAAGTTTAGCTAACCATTCAGGGGCCATATCCGTTAATCCCTTGGAAACATCCTCTGAGGTAGCGGGTCTGTTACCAATCGACGGTTGCAAGCGTTGAACGGTAACCTCAGGAGATGATTGGTAAATAAACTCAGCACCTAAATAGTGGCTCATGGCCTCCCAAATACTCTCCTCTTGAAAGGGTTTGATTAAATAATCATCAAACCCTGCCGCAACCACGAGATCTCGCTTGCCTTCAAAAGCACTGGCCGTGAGGGCGATAATGACGCTCCTTGGCGTTTCTGAGTCTTCCGGTCGTTGCGCTTCCAGCTCCCGAATCTGTTGGGTTGCCCGATACCCATCCATTTCAGGCATGCGCAAATCCATCCAAATCAACTGAGGTTGCCATTCTCGCCAGATATCGATCGCCTCTTGTCCGTTACTGGCTTGCCGGACCGAAAACCCGATTGGAGTCAATAAATCTAACAGTACGAGACAATTATCCGGCTCGTCATCCACGACCAAAATGCGATAGTCCGGTTGGTTCGGCACTAACCCGATCGCTTTACCTCGCGATGGCCGATCTGGAAGTGCTTCATTGTCCGTCAGCACGATCGGAATCGAAAGTTGAAAACATGTTCCGACTCCAACCGTGCTTCTAGCAGTAATCTCGCCCCCCATGAGTTTGACAAACTTGTCGGTAATCGAAAGCCCTAATCCCGTGCCCTGCTTTAACTTGTGCCCCGCTGTGGTTTGTTCGAAGGGAATAAATAAGCGATCGAGCTCCTGAATGGAAATACCGGGACCTGAATCTTCGACCTCTAGGTTCAGATAGTGATGAAGGCCGTTGTCATCTTTGTCGATACGTGCGTCAACGTTTGCCCGCAAGACAATCGAACCTTGCTCGGTGAATTTAACAGCATTGCCAATTAGGTTGATCAGGACCTGTCGCAGCTTGCCCTCGTCGCTACAGATATATTGAGGAAGATGGGCATCCGTCTCTAAAATAAACTCCAACCCTTTCTCTTGGACTTTGAGACCAAACATCCCTTGAATATCTTGAAGAATCGCTGGCAGGTCAAAATATTTTTGATTCAGCGTAATTCGACCCGCTTCAATTTTGGACATTTCCAAAATATTGTTGATCAGCGATAGTAAATGCTCGCCACTGCGGTTAATAATGTTCAGACGCTGTTGTTGTTCGGTGTTAAACGATCGATCCTTGTTGAGGATTTGCGTAAAGCCGATAATGCTGTTGAGCGGCGTGCGTAGTTCGTGGCTCATATTCGCCAAAAATTCTGACTTGGCCCGGTTAGCGCTTTCAGCCTTTTCTTTGGCATTCTGGAGTTCTACTTGAGTCACTTCTAAAGTTTGCAGCGTTTTCCGCAATTCCTGGTTGCTTTCTTCCAGCGTTCTTTGGCTTTTCGCAAGAGACGCCGTTCGTTCCGCTACTTTGTTCTCCAATACTTGGTTGGCCTGTTCGAT
>JBFRWN010000030.1:0-53779 GCA_051439605.1 Synechococcus sp. | reverse complement strand
CTGTTAAACACACGTACAAACGTTTATTAGTGTTATATGTAACAAGTAATGTCACCTATGGAGCCCATGGGGGCAGCGAAACTGCGCTGTATCTCGTATTCAGCCAAGGTACTCAGTCAGGACAACACCTATCATGCGCATCGAAGCGGAAAGCATGTCACTGGTCAACTACACAGTGACCGGAAGCGGTATTGCCTCGGGGGGAGCGTACGCCGATTTGTTGGGCCAGGTGCCAGCTGGAGGGAGCGGTACTGCTACTTATACCTTCGATGGTCCCGATGGCACCTACGACATTGTTGTGGGGTATTACGACGAAGCAGATGGGAATAGTCCGTGGTCAGTTGCGGTTGATGGGACGGAGATAGACAGCTGGGTTGCAAACAGCACCAGCGGTAACAATAATGTTGCGAGTGCCGCGAGCTTTCGGACAAGGACGATTGTAAATCAGCAATTGACGGCAGGTCAGGCGATCGCAGTCACGGGTACAAGAGATGTAGATGAGTTTGCTCGTCTGGACTATATTGAATTCATTCAACCCATTAGTCGCTTTTTCCTGCAAGATAGCGGAAAGATTTTTGTGAATGAAGCGGCTGGCGAAGCAACGATTACTGCTTTTCGTTCGGGCAGTACTGAAGAAAGGATTACCCTTGAATACACAACCAACAACGCTGGAGGGATTGGAAGCGCAGAGGCAAATGTTGACTACGAAACACCAACCTTTGGTGGGACAGCAAATACGGGGCAGATTGTCTTTGAGAGCGGGGAATCGGAAAAGTCTTTTACCGTACCGATTATCAACGATACGTTGGGCGAGGTTAACGAAATCTTTTCTGTAGGGATTCAAAACCCCAGCGGAGGAACTCTCGATGCGCCCCGGACGGTTTTGATCGAGATTTTGGATGACGATGCTCCTACGACCATCTCAGTCAATGCAGCATCGATCGCAGTTTCGGAAGGGACAGCTACCGCCAACCTAACGGTGCAGCGGACCGGCAACATAAACGGAACATCTTCGGTAGAGTTTAGTACTGTTGATGGGACTGCATTTTCAGGCGAGGACTACGAAGATACCTCAGGCACAATCACTTTTGCTGCGCAGGAGTCTACTCAGACAATTTCCATCCCTATTTTGAACGATCCGGATATCGAGCCAAACGAAACCTTTTTAGTCCGGCTCAGCAACCCAACAGATGCCATTCTGGGTAGCGAGAATGAAACTGAGATCCTCATTTCAGACAATGACGGCTCTCTCGGTGATTTGACTCGTCAAACGTATGTATCTGGCTTAACCCTTCCGACCACTTTGAAGTGGACTCCAGATGGCAATTACATGCTCGTTGCTGAAAAAGCAGGCATTGTCAGGGTCATTGAGAACGGCGTTTTGAGAGAAACACCGTTAATCAATATCTCTGACCAAGTCAACGAAACACGCGATCGCGGCTTGATCGGTCTAGCGATCCATCCAGAATTCCCTACCAATCCTTACGTATATCTTGCATACACTTACGATCCCCCCGAAACGGCAGGAAAAACCGGTCTGGATGGCCCCGATCAAAAAGGAAATCGTCCTTCTCGCGTGGCACAGTTTACGGTAGATCCGGTCACAATGATTGCAGATCCATCGAGTTTGGAAGTTATTTTAGGCACAAATAGTGTTTGGGAGTATATTAGCAGCCCAGAAGGCAACAGCACTGGAGATAACTCCATTCCTCCCTCTGGTATTGTCAACGGTACTACGATCGTTGCTCCCCCCGAACTCATTGACGAAGGGATGCAGGATAACGATCCAGATCGTCCAGGGATTCAAAACCAAAATATTCGAGATTTCCTGGCAACTGATAGCGAATCCCACTCCATCGGAGATCTCGAATTTGGCCAAGATGGTTATCTTTACGTGAGTAACGGTGACGGTATTTCCTACAACTTCGCAGATCCGCGCGGAGTACGAGTCCAAGATATTAACAACCTTTCGGGAAAAGTGTTAAAGATTGACCCTCTCACCGGAGCCGGTGCCCCTGGAAATCCCTTTTATGAGGAAGACGATCCGTTTAGCAATCAATCCAAAGTTTATCACTACGGAATGCGCAATCCATACCGTATTGCCATCGACCCCCTGACCGATCGCCCAATTGTTGGGGACGTTGGTTGGTTTAAGTACGAGGAAATTAACGCCGGGGAACCAGGTGCTAACTTTGGTTGGCCTTATATTGATGGGCCCGAGCAAAATAACCCCTACAGCGATCTGGATCTGGCACAGACTTTCTACAATAACGGCAACCGAAACGATCCTGACGATCCAGCAGCTGTTGCACCAATCCTGTATCGCAATCACGACAGCCCAGATTTTGCCAACGCGATAACGATGGGCGATTTCTACGATAGCAATACTTTGGTGTATTCAGACCTGAATGGAGGTGAAGTCTTTGCTGCCACACTTGGTGCAGGTCGGCAGATAACCAATGTCCAGCAGTTCGACTCCGATGCCAATCGTGTGGTTGATATACGAACTAACCCGCAAGACGGACAGTTGTACGGTGTTGACATTCTGAATGGTTCAATTTTGAACTGGGCATAACTTTCGGATAGACATATTAGGTATACATCCCTATAAACGCTAGTGTCTGTTGCTCTATCAATGATGAGCTCGCGTAAGCTGGCTAAAAATTGTGGGGATGTGTGACCCTTACCGAATAAAGCGTCCTTCAGATGCAATCACTCTCGATCGCTGACTTTGAGCGTTCGAAAATCTCTACTGAGGGCAATGAATGAATGACGGATCCTTACGCAGAGGTATTGCCAATAAGCTTACCAACCTGATTTCGATGGCCCTCTTCCCTAGCCCCTCTCCCAGCTCGGGAAAGGGGAACAAGCGTCTCAAATGCCTATATTTTCGTTCAAGTAGCCGCTCATTTTGCACTAGGGCCAATACTATCGATCTGACGTTTACCAATAGGTACAAACTTTGGTTGAGTCTGGTTTCACAGATTTCATTTTTTTGCCCTGGTCGTAGTCAAAAGTCTCGTTGCAGAAGCCAGTTTCACTCTCGAAGGCACATTTCAAAACTGTTTGGTAATTTTGCACAGAGTGATTATCTACGATGTCAAATTTTCCCATTAAATTGTCCCTATAAAATGCAACGAGATATGCATAGGGGAGATGTCTGTATTCTTCAATTTTAAGTGGAACGCAAGGAACCTTATCGTAGACATTCTGAATTCGGATTGTTCGTGTCTCTGGATCTTTCTGTGGTGCTTGTTGTTGATAAAAATCAACGAATGCTTGGTTGCCAACACGCGGCGATGCAAAATTGTAACTTGAAGCTTTAATGTTCGGCCTCGATAAGGCAAGGTCGAAAGTAAACAAAGTACTGAGCGTACATCCTAGGCTATGTCCCGTAATATACAATTGTTCAATCGGTTTTTCAGAAGCTTGGTACTTTTCAACTAAAGCAAATACCTGATTCTGCATTGAGGTGGTGTTTCCGTCGCTATCAGAATAAATATGGTAGAAACCAGACTCGACCCAAACGTCAGGTGGAACCGATGCCTCACCGTTGAAAGGTAAAAACTTTGCGCTGTTAGCACCAAAATCATCGATTAAATCTTCAGTAGAATCAGTACCTCTAAAGGCGAATATATAGGTGTAAGGAGACTGCTGAGTACGAAAAACTGCCCCATAACACTCAACAGTTTTATCTACATTAAATACCGCATCAACACCAGTCCAGCATTCGACAAAATCGTAACCCTTGGGTGGTATCACTTTTTCTGAATTGCATTCAGAAGGCTTTTGTTTGTCAAAAGCGTTATAAGCCTGAATGCTGGCCTCAACTAGAAGGAGTACTTTGTTACGATCGATGTCGGCAGTTTTTAGGTAAGCGACCGTCTGTTCCATCGTACATATGCTCCATATATGGAATTCAGAGTTTTCTGTGCTCAAGACATAAGCTTTATCAGTTTTTTCACCTTACATGCCAAATAGTTTGGCAAAAACATTGTTAAGCTTTATCGCGAACAGATGTTCAGTTATCGTTATACCCCTGCAGGTATTCGGGGTTGTAGTCCCTCAATAGGGCCACGGCATTCTGGCTTAGGAAATCCGGTTCTTCCACAACAATAATGTATTTGCCCTGTTCCAGGCGGTTGCGGTAAACGAGGGCATCTCCGCTACCAAATGCGATTCCGCCACCTCCACCAATGAAGAAGCTACCCATGGCCCCTGCGATCGCTCCTAACAATCCCCCCAGAATTTGGTCGTAAAGGGGAGTGCCAAGGATGACAAACTTGGTGGACAGATTAAATGCCACCCCTGCAACGCAACCGAACGGGATCAACCACAATGCCATCAGCTTCATTTGCCGGATAGCCTGTACTTTGGGATCGATAAGGCCGTATTCATCTGCACTGCGATAGCCGCGCCCCAAGATGACCACACGATTCATGGGCAAGCCTGCTTTTTCAAGTGTTGTGTATGCGGATTCTGCAGCGATGCGATCGTCCAACACAGCAACAAGGTATTTCATGAGTTTCCTGACGCGACCGGCTTTCAATCTAGCAGCCTTTCGAAAATAGCCGGAGCTAGCGGTCTTGATATGCGGGATTTTGGATAGGCAATTGGGCTGCTGCAGAAGCAAATCATAAATAGGAGACACTCAGTTATATCCCTCAAGAAAATGGAGGAGAGATCTTACTAGCTGGAGTCCATACAACTCAATTCAGTTTAAGGGAAATTACTGCGATTTTGGTAATTATGGCTGGGAACCCTCAGGGTAGTCGATGTCGAATGTATGCTTTGCAAAATGTCTATAAAACGTAATGCTGGTCAGAATATTCGTCAGTTGGCTTTGAGAAGAAGGATTAAAGCTGCGACGATGTTTGCGTCTGCTGCCTTTGTCCTTGTTATTCCAATCATCATTGTTAATAGTTTTAGTAAATTGATTGCCGATATCTCATCTACTAATGCTACTCAATCGGAAGGGACGCTTAGTTTTCCCTCAATTTATTACGCTTTCTTTATTCTCATTGCCATAGGGCTTGCTAGTAACGGTCTAATTTTACTGAAGCGGGCTAGACATGCAGACCAAGGGGCTCAAGGTGAAGAAGATGTTGCCGTTGACATTTCTCGCTTGAAAAAAGAGGGATGGAATATTGAGTATGGAATGCGGCTTGGAAATAGACTGGGTGATGCCGATATTTTCTGTATCTCTCCAAAGAAGAGGGCTTTTGTCATTGATGTAAAGTCCCATAGAGGTCTGGTGATAACAGACGGTAAACAATTACAGAGACAAATGGGTAGTAAGACATATGCTTTTGAAAAGAATTTTCTTTCACAGGTGATGAAGCAGGCCCTACAAGTCAAAAAACAAAATAAATTGAAATTTGTTACGCCAATCATCTGTTTCTCAGATGCTCAGGTGTCTATCCCCAAGGGAAAAACCAAACAAGTTTATGTTGTAGATAAAACTCGATTAGTTCCTCTACTAAAGTCCCTTGGATGAGTCTAGAACAAATCTATTTATTGATGATTTTTTTCTTAACTAGACGTGGCAATGCCATCTTTCGAATAAGCTGTATCGCAAACAGTGCTGACTCACTGTGGCCAGGCACATAAAGAATGACTCTTGCAAATGCAAGAGTCACTTCCGAAAATCGCTTTGGAAACAGGTGGTGCCCTTATGCGATCGCTTACATCGTTGCGGCGCTATGTCTCTGTGGAATCAGCCACATCTTCCGTTACGACCTTGTCCTCAACAACTTCAGCGGTTGCTTCAATTGCCTCCCCTGCTTCGGCAGACCCTACCTCGTCTTCGTCAGATTCTGCGATCGCCGCTGGAACGATGGTGACCGCACAGAGCGCATCGTCCTCGTCCAGCCGCTGCACTCGCACGCCGGTGCCCATCCGCGATTGAGTGGTAATAGCCCCCGCCCGCTGGCGAATGACAATGCCGCGTGCGGTGACAATCATAACTTCATCGTCTGCATTCACAATCCGCAGCGAAGATAGCTCTTGTTCGTCTGTGCGGAATTTCGTGGCCATCAATCCTTTACCGCCCCGGTTTTGTACCCGAAAGCCGCTGATGGGGGTGCGCTTGCCGTAGCCGGTGCTGGTCATGACCAACACCCAGGGACCGGCAAACCCTTCTCCTTCTTCCACCTCAGCGGAGGCGATCGCTTCAGCACAGACAATATCCATACTCACCAGCACATCCCCTTCTTTCAGAGTCATCGATCGCACGCCGCGAGTCGCTCGCCCCAGCGGACGCAGTTGATTGCCGGTATTGAAGCGAATGGCCATCCCCTTCTGGGTCCCCACAATCAAATCGTCTTCCGGTCGAGCCCGTCGCACCCAGCGCAGCTCGTCCCCCTCCTCTAAAGAGATGGCAATCAGGCCGTTAGAACGAACGTTGGCAAAGGCAGATAGAGCGGTCTTTTTGACGTACCCCCCCCGCGTCAGCATGACCAAATACTCGTCGTCGGTGAACTCTGATACAGGCACTAAAGAGGTAATTTTCTCCTTTTGGCCGATGGGTAGGAATTGCAGCAGAGGAGTGCCGCGAGAGTTACGGCTACCACGGGGTAACTGATAGCCTCGCCGCTTGTAGGCCACACCACGATCGCTAAAGAACAAAATGGTGTCGTGGCTGCGGCAAGCGAAGAAGTGCTCGACGGCATCGTCTTCCTTCATGCGGGTGCCAGCTTTTCCGCGGGTGGCTCGTCCTTGTACCTCAAACTCTTCGATATCGAGGCGCTTGACATATCCCTGAGAGGTGACGAATACCACGATCTCCCGGTTCTCGATCAGGTCGGCATCGTCAATATCCCCATCATCCAAACAAATTTGGGTGGCTCGCTCCTGCCCAAACTTGTCTTGCATACCCTGCAGTTCTTCGGTGACGATACCCAATACACGCTCGCGGCGAGCCAAAATATCTTTAAAGTCGGCAATTTGCAGGGTGAGATCGTCGTGTTCCGCCTGAATTTTGTCAGCTTCCAGACCTGTCAGGCGACGCAACTGCATTTGTAGAATGGCATCCGCCTGTGCCTCCGACATCTCGAACTCGTTTTGCAGGCTGGCTTTTGCCGTCGGGGCATCGACTGCACCGCGAATCAGGGCAATGACGCGATCGATGTTGGACAAGGCCCGCAGAAGGCCCACCAAAATGTGATCGCGCTCTTCGGCCTTTCTCAACTTAAATCGGGTGCGACGCTCAATCACTTCCTCGCGGAAATCGAGGAACACTTGCAGGCTGTCTTTTAGATTTAAGGTGCGCGGTTCACCCTCTACGATCGCCAGCATGTTGACGCCGAAGTTGGATTGCAGTGGAGTCTGCTTGTAAAGATTATTGAGCACCACCTGAGCGTAAGCATCTCGCTTCAGCTCGATCACCACTCGCATCCCGTCGCGATCGCTCTCATCCCGAATGTCGGAAATGCCCTCCAACCGCTTTTCGTTGACCATGTCCGCGATCTTCTCGATCATGGACGCCTTATTGGTCTGGTAGGGAAGCGCGGTGATGATAATGGCTTCCCGATCGGTGTTGCCCCGCTTAAAGGTCTCGATGTTGGCGATGCCGCGCATGGTGACAGAGCCGCGACCGGTGGTGTAGGCGTCGCGAATGCCGCGCTTACCTAGAATGAGTGCGCCGGTGGGGAAATCAGGCCCCGGCACGTACTGCATGAGTTCCAGGCTAGTGAGGTCGGGATTTTCGACTAAGGCTACCAGCGCATCGACGAGTTCGGACAGGTTATGGGGGGGAATGTTGGTGGCCATGCCCACCGCGATCCCGGAGGAGCCATTCAACAGCAATTGAGGCATGCGGGCGGGCAATACCAGCGGCTCTTGCTGGGAGCCGTCGTAGTTATCGCCGAAGTCTACAGTGTCGGTTTCAATGTCCTGTAGGAGACCATCGCGGGAGAAGGCGGTCAGGCGACATTCGGTGTATCGCATCGCCGCGGGGGGGTCGTTGTCGATCGATCCGAAGTTTCCGTGGCCGTCCACCAGCCGTTCGCGCATGGAAAAGTCTTGAGCCATGCGCACCAGCGCGTCGTAGACTGCGGTATCTCCGTGGGGGTGATATTTACCAATGACGTCACCCACAACGCGAGCGCACTTGCGGTAAGGGCGATCGGGGCCCATCCCTAACTCGTGCATGGCGTACAAAATTCTTCGGTGCACGGGCTTGAGACCGTCCCTCGCATCCGGTAGTGCCCGCCCTACAATTACGCTCATGGCGTATTCGAGATAGGACTGCGACATTTCGTTGCGCAGGTCGGTGGGAATAATATTTCCGCTCATGCAATCTCCGCAGACAGACAAAAAATTGGTATGCGATTGCCTTTCAAATTCAAACTACTGACTCTAAAAAATCGGTAGAAATTATACAGGCAAGGCAAGCGCAAGACAGTACCCTATTCTATCACGCGGCCCTTGTGGATGCCTTGCAGCGCCTTCCTTTGACCGCCGTTCTCGATCGCTTATCCCTACGCTTAAGACACTCTCTATCGTCCGGATTAAGCTTTGCTTTTAATTGGCAATTATTTAGGACTGTTTGATAAACTTATTTCCTGGATGCCCTCGTAGCTCAGTGGACTAGAGCACTTGGTTCCGGTCCAAGGTGTCGGAGGTTCGAATCCTTCCGGGGGCGTTAATCGGAAATCAAACTTCAAAAGCTAATGAAGGCTCAAGCCCGGGCAATCCCTACAGAACGGGCAGCCTGTTGAACGGCAGCAGCTACAGCAGTTGCCACGCGATTGTCAAAGGCAGACGGAATAATATTTTCAGCAGACAGATCGGCTCTGGGTACCAAGCTAGCCACCGCTTCCGCCGCCGCCAGAATCATCTCCGGTGCGATGGCAGTTGCCCGACAGTCAATCGCCCCCCGAAACACTCCGGGGAATGCCAACACGTTATTAATTTGGTTGGGGTAGTCACTTCGTCCTGTGGCCATAACAGCGACATCATCCCTGACTAATTCTGGTTGAATTTCCGGTACGGGGTTGGCCAGCGCAAACACAATCCGATCGGGAGCCATGCTCTTAACCATATCCACCGAAAGGGCCCCAGCAGTACTGACTCCAATAAAGATATCGGCCCCTACAATGGCATCTGCCAGCGATCCAGAGGACTCAACTGCGATTGCCTGCTTTTGCAGATTCAGGTCCTGCCGTTGGGTGCAAATGATGCCCTGACGATCGCAAGCAACGATATGGGTGGCACCCGCCTGTTTGAGCAGCTGGATAATCGCCACTCCAGCCGCTCCCGCCCCGTTTATGACAATCCGAACATTGCTGAGAGATTTATTCACCACCTTCAACGCATTGATCAACGCTGCCAATACCACGATCGCCGTACCGTGCTGGTCATCGTGAAAGATGGGCATCTGCAGCCGTTCCTTCAGTCGCTGCTCGATTTCAAAGCAGCGGGGGGCGGCAATGTCCTCTAAGTTAAAGCCGCCGAAGGCGGGGGCCAGGCGAACGACAGTCTCAACGATTTCGTCGGTGTTTTGGGTAGCGAGGCAGAGGGGAAATGCGTCCAGATCAGCAAACTTTTTAAACAGCATTGCTTTCCCCTCCATCACCGGCAAAGAGGCTTCCGGACCAATGTTGCCCAGCCCCAACACGGCGCTGCCGTCGGTGACGATGCCGATGGTGTTGCCCTTGATGGTTAGGTCGTATACCGACTCGGGGTTTTGGGCGATCGCCGTACAGACCCTACCGACGCCAGGGGTGTAGGCCATGGCCAAGTCCGAGGGGGAATGGATGTCGATCTTCCCTTCAATGTGAATCTTTCCGCCGCGATGCAGAGTAAACGTGCGATCGCTGACAAATTCGATGGTGGTGTCGGGCAGTTCCTTTACCGCCTCCACAATCGTCTCGGCATGGTCTTCGCTGCTGGCATCCACCACCACTTCCCGCACCGTGTAGCTGAGGGTACGATCGAGCAGCTCGATATGGCCCAGGTTGCCCCCTGCTTCGGCGATCGCCTGGGTCACTTTGGCCAACATACCCGCCTTATTGGGTAAACGCAGCTGCATGGTGACGCTAAAGCTGGAGGTGGGGGTGAGATTTGTCATATTCGAGGGGGATGGAAAAAGAATAAAACTTTTTGTTTGGCCGTTCGCTGGCTGAGATGTGCCTCCCTGAATTCACTTCTCGGAGGGCGATGCCTGAAACGGCCTACTGATATAGCGTCAGTTGCAGCAGAGCCGACTGGTATGATACGCCAATCTGGAGGATAGGTCGAAATGTCCTGTATTTGTTACAGGTAAATGTCAGCAGGCGATCGCTTTTCACCTCTCAGGCATGTTCAGGTTGCCACCCCTTCCAGCTCGGCATCCGTTAAATCGTAAAGATCTCGCAGCTGGTTCAATTTTTCTTCGCTGGGGGACCAGAAGCCGCGTCCGTGGGCCTCTAGCATGCGTCCCACAATATTGCGAAATGCCTCTGGATTGGCGTCCTTCAGCCGTTCGACCATCTCGCTATCGAGAGCGTAGGTGTCTGCGGCCTGGTCGTACACCCAGTTTTCCCTGAAGTCAGCCGTGCCAGCCCAGCCCATTAAGGCGGTCATCCGCTGCGAGATTTCGTAAGCACCTCCAGAGCCCTGCTCAGCCATCGCCTCCGCCCATTTGGGATTGAGTAGCTTAGTGCGGTACTCCATGCGAAGGATTTCGTCCAGATCTCGGGGGGTAGAGTCCTGGGAAAAACTTTCCACAAAGTTGGCCGTCACCTTACGTCCCTGCTGGAGCTCTGCCGCTTTTTTCAACCCTCCAGTATTGGCGTAATACTCCTGAATGTCCGTAAGTCCGTATTCCACCGAATCGATTTGCTGGACGACGCGGCCCGTACTGGCCAGCAGGGTGTTTAATACTTCCGGTCTGGCTTGGCCTTTATCGCTACGACCGTAGCTAAACGCATTGCGCCCCTGCCAGGTGTCCGCCAGTTCTTCCCCCGAATCCCAATTGGAGTCGACGATGCGATCGTTGACGAGGGAACCAAAGTCTCCGGCGGGGTTGGAAAACAGGCGGGCGGAGGTGTTCTCGACTCCCTTTGCCTGTAGTTCCAGAGCGTGCTTGCGGATAAAGTTCTGGGTTTCTGTTTCGTCTGCTTTCGCAGCCCTTACGAACAGATCGTCCAGCAGCTCGATGATGTTGACGAAGCTGTCGCGGAAGATGCCGGAGAGGTTGCCCAACACGTCAATGCGGGGGTGGTCGAGATCTTCCAGCGGCTTGAGGCCGTAGCGCACGATCCGGCCTGTTCCTTCCTTAATCGGTTCTGCCCCCACCAGCTCCAGCAAAATCCCCAGCGATTCCCCCTTGGTCTTGATGGCATCCAAGCCCCACAGCATCACTGCCACGGTTTCAGGATAGTCGCCGTTGTCCGCTAGGTGCTGAGCAATAATCTGCTTGGCGATCGCCTTCCCCCTCTCGAATGCCGCTGGAGAGGGCATCCGATAGGGATCGAGGGCGTGGACGTTTCTGCCTGTGGGCAACACCCCCGGCCCATCCCGCAGCAGATCTCCTCCTGGAGCTGGGGGGATGTATTCCCCATTCAGCCCCCGCAGAAGATTGGTCATTTCGTCGGTGGTTTGGGCCAAGCGATCGCGAATTTCCAACGCTTCGTCTAGGAGTTGAGTGGAGAGATGGTCGCGGGCCTCCAGGCCATGTTCCCGCTGCAATATCTGGAGATAGAGGGCTTCGGCGGTGGCGCGATCGCTGTTTTGGGCGACCTCTTCCAAAACTGGTTCCGGCAAGCGATCGTCAAAGTAGGCATGCAGGTAGCTGGCTAGCTGCTCGGCATCGGGGGGATGACCTAACACGTGTAGACCAGAGGAGAACAGGCGGTTTTCCAAGACCTGCAGGTATTCGTACAGGGTGACCAAATAGGAATCGAAGGCGTCTTGACCGAACAGGTTCGTGTGTTCGTAGGAAAACTCCATGCCCATCTTTTCCAACTCGGGCATTGGACAGTCGGCATAGAGGCCAGAGTCCACAATCTTGGTGCAAATGGCTTCTTTGAGAGGGAAGTTCTTTTCGGGATCTTCTCGATATTCAGCAATTAAATCCCGCAGGGCCATTAATTCCTTATAGAGCCCTGCCCGTCCGTAGGGGGGGACGTTATGGGACACCAGCACACCGTAGCCCCGTCGCTTGGCCAAGATAGATTCTGAGGGATTGTTGGCAGCGTAAATATACAGATTTGGAAGGTTTCCTAGTAGGATGTCGCTCCATGAATAGCCGGTATTGCCCAACGGAGCACCGGGTAGCCATTCCACCGTTCCGTGCATGCCAAAATGCACCACTGCATCCGCTTGAAACTCCTCCTGCAGCCACTTGTAAAAGGCGGCATATTGCGGGTGGGGGGTCATATCCCGCTCAAACATCAGCCGCATGGGATCGCCGGAAATTCCCAACGGAGGCTGGACTCCAATCCAGACATTGCCCCACTGCACGCCCCCCAACAGATAGCGATCGCCTATCGTGCGAATCCCACTGCTTGCGAGCGACTTCCACTGCTTTTCAATCCGGCGTCGCTGAATGGTGTTGAGCCAGCCATCTAACCGCTTCACGGTCACCGTTGTGGTGGCCTCTTCCTCCTCAGGGTTGGAATGCTGCGGCAACTGACCCACAAATAACTCGTCTGCTTCCTTCACCTGCTCGATGAGAGCTTCGCCAGTTTCGGGCAGTTCCCCGACGTTGTACCCTTGCGCCTCAAGCTGTTTGAGGAAAGCCAGCAACGACTCGGGTACATTGAGCAGGGCGGCTGTTCCCGTAGCGCCGTAACCGGGGGGAAATCCGTAAAGAATGATGGCTAGTTTGCGATTCCCTGCCGCCTTTTTACGCAAGTCGATCCAGCGACTGACTCGACTAGTCAGTCTTTTGATGCGATCGGGGACTAGATAGATATCATCCCCCACCAATCCCCCCAGCGGCACGGGGTCGATCGCCCCATCCAGTTCTGGCAAGGCATACAGTACGACGGATTGCAGACCGCCGATGCCCTTTCGAGTCCAGGAATGAATGTCTTGAATCAGCAGCGGAGCGGAGACGAAATAGGGGACATTTTTAGCGCTCAATATTCGTTTGGCCACCTCAACTTGGCGACCCGCTTCCATCGATCCGGCGGGTCCGCCCACGAGGGGGAAGCCTATGGTAGAGATGATCGCATCGACGGTGGCGGCATCCTTTTTTAAGGACAGGGTTTTGACATTGCCCTTATCTCTTTGTTCGGTTTCGTAGGTGGTGGTCATCCAATCGCGGACAGCGACGTGACCTTCGACGCCGTTGATGAAGATGGGCAAGGGAATGAGGTTAGCGCTGTGGAAGGCGCGGATCAGCTGGGGGATGTAGGGCTGATGGGTAATGACG
Organism: Synechococcus sp.; assembly: GCA_051439605.1. GTDB lineage: Bacteria > Cyanobacteriota > Cyanobacteriia > Thermostichales > PCC-7336 > PCC-7336. The sequence goes on along the minus strand of JBFRWN010000030.1, from coordinate 40,416 downwards.
TGTTTGCGGTAGAGCAGGATGCCGACGACGGGGTTGTCTGTTGCCTCAGAAAACTTTTTGCGGTACCAGTCTAGGTAGGATTGGGGGGATTCGAAGTAGCCGTCGTAATCGGGGTGCAGCAAGCCCAGGTTTGGGGTTTCGACGGGTGGGGCGATCGCGCCAACAGTAACGTCAAAATAGTTCTCAGCTAGGTATTGAAAGAGCGAGACAACGTTTTCGGTGCCTCCGGCATTCCAGTATCCGTAAATGGTTAACCAATTGCGCAAATCCCGGACTTTGCGACCCGGGACGTATTTCAGCAGTTTGGGACCGATTTTTAGAAAGCTGATATAGCCCGCCAGCTTGTCTTCTTCGCGGCTGTTACCAAACTTGCTGAGGATGAATTTGACGGGTTTGGGCATCCCTTTGGGTTTGTCGCCGATAGCGAATTTCCCCAGTTGGGTGAGGGACATCAGTTCTAAGGCAGATTCGAAGATCAGGCGGATAGGGATGGTATTAACGCGTTCCCGCAGCCACAGCACTTGGTCGTAGTCGAACAGCAGGCTGCCGAAGAAGGCGCTGGCCCCGTTGAGTTTGGATTCGACCCGTTCTGGCTGGGTGCTGATGTCGCGATCGCTGAAGGCGCAGACTTCGATTTCGGGGCAGAGTTTGTGGACCTGGTCTGCGGCTTGGCGGTAGAGATTGGCGTTGAAGGACTCGAATCCGGCGATCAGGACGATTCGTTTGGGCATGGGTGCGAGGGAAAGGGGGGATGCTTACATCCTAATGAAATTGGTGGGTTGGAATGAGAAGCTCCTACATTGATTTAGGCTATTTGCCGCATAGGATTTAGAAAATGGAATGAAACTGTAGTAATACATAAGCTGTACTGTTGGGGCGATCGCCATGCCACTGATTAAAGTTCAAACCTCCATGACAGATACATCCGGATTGGACGTTGAAGGTTTGCTGAAATCTCTTTCAGCCGGACTCTCTCAGCATTTGGGAAAATCAGAAGCTTACGTGATGACCGCTTTTGAATCCGGGCTGCCCATGACATTTGGTGGCACTACCGACCCTGCTTGCTACGTAGAGATTAAAAGTGTTGGCACAATGGGGAGCAGCAAAACGAGTGCCATGAGTACAGCCTTCTGCCAAGAGCTGAGCACGGCACTGGGGGTGGATAAAGACCGCATCTACATTGAATTTGCGGATTCCCCCGGACACATGTGGGGGTGGAACGGTCGTACATTTGGCTAGTCCCATTCGAGACTTTTTCTGACTGTAGTTTATGAGCCTGTATACCCAATACGGCTCGAATGCTGAAGGATGAGGGTCCTGCTATGCAACCAAGGAGGTTGTTTCCAGCTTTGCCAGGGGCCAAATCATCGAGAGGGCAAACTCATCCATAGCCCTCCATCGCAAAGTACACCCAACAAAAATACCGCTCGCCAAATTGTGAACGAGCGGTATTGGTACGATCGGGGCAAAAGCCTGTGGCACTTGGCCCTAATGCTTTTCGTGGGTGACTTTGACGTGAGCACGCAATCGATCGATGGTGCGATCGAGTCGCTTCTCTTTTTTGTGCTTTTGGCTGAGTCTTAGCATGTCCTCAGCATAATAATCTCTGATTGCCATATCGATGGCAGCTCCGTGAGCCATGACTTCACCTCTAACAATTTAAATGGAAAGATTGGAATGCAATGAAATTCGGAAACCGGAAATAGAAGTAGCGCAGTTGACTAATGCTTAGTGAGCTGTTGCCCCCCTAAGACCCCATAAGAGGATTTTGCAGAACTCAATTTGCCTGTGCGTCGGGATTTAAGCCACTGACGCTTGCCATTAAGTCGGCTGCTCCAGGGCAAAATCTCTGGGGGAATAAAGCGCTTCATCATTACACCTTTGCCGATCTGTATCTGGTGATACAATTTTACCCATTCATTGTTAAGGTCCCATCACCTAAAAGGTTAAGGAATTATTAAAGTCTGGCCTCTGTATCGGTTCTTGGCACTGGACAGAGGTTAGTGCTGGAGTTTTAACTAACGTCCGGTCAAAACTCCAGTAAGTCGATACTAGGGTTCAAATTAAAGAGAGTGCAGAAGGACGCTGAGATAGTCTACTTGCTCAAGCAGTTTCCTTCATCGGAAAGATTTCCCCCTTTAAATAAGCCTCAAAGTGCTTCTTAAAATACAAAATGCTGGTCATATTCGGCTCGTCGCACTTCTCGGGTGTGAACTCGTAAATGGGCAACCTCTCCCTGACTAGCGCAACTAACGTGGGATGAAGCTGCTCAAACGAATCTACCCTGGCGATTGTTGTTTCGTACCTCAATCTAGCTGGATACTGGTAACCCATCTTCATCCAAGGCATCCAAGGGCAATCGCGAGCCCACAGCGCTGGGGGAGCTGTAGTTACGCCCGGTCGAACAAAACTCGAAGTGAAATACTCAACTCCTTTGAAAACCTCGCCGGGGCAATAATCTCTATATTTGCTGTCCTTTGCCAAAGGGTGAGGGTACTCCAAAGCAAATTCTTTGACTTTGGTCACGTATCCCTGTCCTTTGGGAATGACGATGGTTTGCTCTTTCAGCGATCCCTGCACCATGCGGTTTGCGATATGGACAACTGGCACTTCCGACTTGCCAGCTTCAGGCTGCCAATAGTGCAAGACTTCCTGAGTGATCGGATCGCAAAATAAGCCAATTTCCCGATTCAGCCGATACCCGACTTCCCCGTCTTCGGGATCGGTCTTAATCAGTACCTTGGTGGCATTCATGCCGATAATCGAGAAAAGCTTTTCTTTCGGCTGACCGGGTTCTTTGGTCCACCAGATGTCCCCAGACCAGTTGTAGTAAAGCTGTCTGCCGTGATTCTTTCTGTAGAAGTCCAAGCTGCTGTATTCGTAGTCCTCTGAATAGTCCTGCATTGAGACCTCCATTCATCCTGGCAAGTTCGAGGATAGCGCAGTCATTCCGGGACAATCGCAGACTGATGGCAACGGTCAGGGTTGCAGCCAGAAGATCGCCTCTCAAAAGAATTCTGTAATCTGGACCTAATGGGATGAGCCTTTCGAGATCGCCGTTAGGCGAACGAACTGTGGGAGGCTAATCCTGACTCTGCTTGGGAGATTGTTGCTATGCCGACTAATGCACAGACTTTAAAAGTCGGCCAGCTCGCGTTCAAGCACTTTACCCATGCCTTAGCGACAGGTGAGTGGCAGCCGTTTGTGGATATGCTGGCTGACGATTTCACCTTCTGGTTTCCAATTGGGAAATTCCACGGTTTAAACGTGGGCAAAGAACGCGCGGTCGAATTCTTCGACTACGTTACGGAAACCTTCAGTCCCGGACTTTCCTTGACTCTGGACCGGGTCACCAGTAATGAAAGCACCGTGGTCTTCGAGTTTCGGGACGAAGGACAGATGTGGGGGGAGCCCTACAAAAATCGGATTGCCGTGTCCTTCGATATTCGGGGTGACAAGATTGTCGCGTATCGAGAGTATATGGGCAGCGATGGCAAGTCGAATTAGGAATACGATTGCCCCCATGGCAGTTTTTCCTGCCACTGACTAAAACGATTTCTCCTGCGAGGCGATCGCGATATGACTTCACTGCAAGCTCCCTCCATCACAGGCATCTATGAAGTCTGTATCGGTGTGCGGGAGCCCATCCCGCAGATTCAGTATTGGGAGCAGTTTGGCTATCGCATCGGACAGGTGGGGAACCTCGCTAGCGACGCGGCCACCAAGCTGTACGATGTCAACTCGCCACTGCGATCGATTCGACTGTTTCATCAAAATGCCGATCACGGCCTGATTCGCCTGATGGTTTGGAATGAACCAGTCAACGAAGGTCTGGGGATGGACTCGATGAAGGTCAAAGGCAATCGCTGGGCGACATCATTAACGGATGATGTGTTGAACGTGTTGAACCATGCTGAAGAGGCCGCAGCTACTGACCATCCCATCCGGTACACCCAGTCCTATTGGGAGGTGATTTATAAGCGGGAGGGGAAAACAACCCCCTTCGTCGATCCTGCAGTGGGGGTGCGAGAAATGATGATGTTGCAGCCCCTGACGAGACAGGTCTTATTCGAACGCTTCAATTACACGATGCCCCACTACGGCGCGATCGCCCCAAGTTCCCTCTTGAAGTCCAGTCAGATTACCCACATGGGGGCGATCTTTCAAGATGACAGCAAAGAATCTCTGCAGTTTTACGATCGCGTTTTAGGATTGCTGCGCGTCCGCGACGATGCCATCACCACCTACGACAGTTCCGCAGCGGCTAGACAATTCTTCGACCTTCAACCCGGCGAACAGATCGTTGTGACCGCCTTTGACGATCCGCGATCCTCCACATCCGACTTTCAGGCGGCACGCTCGGGCAGGCTGTACATCGTGCGCTTTCCGGATTCCATCCCATTAGCCGATCGGCATGAAAGCTCTCGACCGGGATGTTTGGGGTTATCGCTCTATACCTATCGCGTTGGCAGTATCGATACCTATTTCGATCGAGTGAGTGCAAGTGAGGCCCGAGATGTGACTGATATTGTCAGTAACGAATTTGGCGAACGCAGTTTTTCTTTTGTTGCCCCCGACGGGTATTTTTGGACGTTGCTCGAAGGGTAGCTTCGAGTCTTAATCGACTTCTGGAATTGGGAATCGTTCACCTGCTAAATAGGCATCAAAGTGCTTTTTGAAGTATATCCAAGATGTTATATCTTCTCGTTCCTCCCTAAATTCTTGCGGAGCTTCTTTGAAGAGGGGGATGCGATGGGTGACTTCATCTTGAAGCAGTTGGGGCCAGTCGGAAAAGCGATCGACCTTGGACCCGCTGGCGCTATAGATAAGCTGTCCTGCTTTATTCCCCATCTTCATCCAAGGCACCCAAGGGCCAATGCGATCCCAAGCCAATATGACGCTAGACACCGACATTCGGTCCGGTTCCTGCAGCTCTTGGGTGGGCACCGTCAATTTAAAGAGTTCGACTGCTTGATAAATGGGATTGGGGCTGTATTCCGCAAACCGTTCATCCCCCCCCAAGGGGTTGGGATAGTGGGAAAACAAATCGAAGGCAAAGGTGGTGATGTCTCCATCCACTTTGGCTGGAAACTTCCCTTTAAATAGGCCTTGAACGGGATTGTTGGCCACATGCATGACAGGCAAGGTCTCGCCTGTCCAGGGATTTTGCCATCGATGCAGGATCTCGCTGGTCTTTGGGTCTAGGTAGTAAGTTAGTTCTCGGGAAGTAAAGTCCCAACTATCATTGCCGCGATCGATGCATCGGCTGACGCTCATCCCCACAATATTGAACAGCTTCTGTTTCTTTTCCTCTGGAATAAACGAATAGATTGCCCCCGTCCAAATCAATACAGCTTGCTGGCCATCAAGAGAGTTACGTACTTTAACCCAGTCTCTGGCCTCAAACTCTCGAATGGAAGCAAGCATATCGGACAACCTCTTCAGAGTATTAAAGGGTATCAGTCTTAAGTTCACTCAACCCTAAACTGGGGTGATTCAATTCAATCTAATTCAACAATAAACCCTACGACTTCGCGGTCTGAGTTTCTAGCACCTGTAAATTTTTTGAGAATGGCTATGCTGCGTAGTTTTGATGCTCTTGGAACAACAACCTAGATCTTTAAACTTGCATGGCTTTTAGAACTTGTTAAGACTGAAAGACGAGCAGTCTGAGGGGCATTGACTCACTGTGAAGAGCGATTCTACTCTCCAACTTGTATTTCGCTTCTTCGTAGTCAGTGTATTGGCCATCGCAACGGTGTTAACCCTTGCTGCAGTTATTCCGCGCCAGTGGGGGCACTCCATTCAGCCCAGTTGCGATGTCAGAGTTTACGTGGGGGGAGATCGTATCCACACCAATCTGATTCTACCGGTCCGTACTCCTGGGTTTGACTGGCAGCAGTTCTTAACTCTGATGGAGGTTGGGGCAGATGGAGAGCGTTTTCGCTACCTCAGTTTCGGTTGGGGCGATCGCACTTTCTATATGTCCACACCCACCTGGGCGGATTTCAGACTGTCAGCTGGGCTGGACGCGTTATTTCGATCTTCGGGCTCTGTCCTGCACGTGAAGGGCTATCGAGCTGTACCTAAAAGTAGTGGTGCTTATCGCGTGAAGCCGATCGATCTTAGCCAAACCAATTATCTCAATCTTGTCGAATTTATTCGGTCTAGCTTTACCCGAAACTCTGAGGGCCTACCCCTGCGGATTCAAGAGAGTCATAACCCTTGGGGGAGTTTTTATGATGCTGAGGGACACTACTCCATCCTGCACACTTGTAACGACTGGACTGCCGATGGCCTTCGAATCGCTAGGGTTAACACCCCACTTTGGTCGGGCCTCGCCCCATCTGTATATCGTTTGGCAGAGAGTTCCTGCTCAGTTCCAAATTAAGTGTTTAGAGGGTAGGCAAAACCAACGACACAGAGAATAATCGAAAGCCATTCCTCTCAGCACTTGATAGTCTGATCCTGCGAGTTGCTCGTTAGGAATCTGTCCCCATAAAACTTCCCAGTTTGCAGGCATGGCACGCCATCAATGTCGAAGCAATTTTTGGCGATCTCCAAGCAAATCCCAATGGACTCACGGGTTCGGAAGCAAAGAGGCGTCTCGATCGCGCGGGGGCCAACCGTCTGCCCCGCCAGGCTCCCCCCAGTCACTGGCAAATCCTGTTGCGACAGTTCCGCAGTCCGCTGATTTCCATCCTGGGGCTGGCAGCCTTGGTATCCATTGTCATTGGGGATGTGAAGGATGCAGCATTTATCCTTGCCGTATTAGTCATCAACGCAGTCATTGGCGGATATCAGGAATGGCGCGCAGAGCGGAGCAGCCGTGCTTTGCAACAACTGATGAAAATTCGCGCGGCAGTGATGCGAGATGGGGAAGTTTTCGAGATCGATGCGGAGGAAGTTGTACCGGGGGATGTCGTTTGGCTGGAATCAGGCAATCGGGTGCCGGCTGATTTGCGCCTGATTCGGACCCATAATCTAGAAGTTGATGAATCCCTGTTGACAGGAGAATCCCTCACCGTTCTCAAACAGGCAAGTTGGTTGGGGGAGGCCTCCACACCCTTGGCAGACCGCCTGAACATGGCCTATGCGGGGTCAATAGTCGTGCGGGGGAGAGGTAGAGGGGTTGTCGTTGCAACCGGAACGGCAACAGCGGTTGGGCAATTGGCACTGGACATGATGGCGACGGTCGGAGGCAACCCGCCGTTACTGAAGCGAATGGACCAGTTTAGTCAGGTGATTGCGCTGTCGGTTGTGGTGGCAGCGGTAGGGATTGGAATACTGGGCATTTTCAAACACGGATACAGCCTGGTCGAAATGTTTCTGTTTGGGGTTGCCCTGGCGGTTTCGGCAATTCCAGAAGGGCTGCCGGTGGCATTAACGGTGGCTTTGGCAGTTGCCACCCATCGCATGGCTCAACGGGGGGCGATCGTGCGCCGCCTACCTGCTGTGGAGGGGCTGGGAAGCTGTACCTTAATCGCCAGCGATAAGACCGGCACCTTAACCTGTAACGAACTGACGGCGCGTCAAATTTACCTGCCGAATGGGGATTCATTTGAGGTGACGGGAGAGGGATTTGCCCCGGTTGGACAAGTGTTATTTGAGGGACAAATCGTTGCGCCAGATTGGTTGCCGTTGGACCGGATTGCGCGGGCCTCGGTTCTCTGTAACGAAGCGGATTTGCACCATCGCAACGATCGATGGACTTGGCGGGGGGATCCTACCGATGTTGCGTTGCTCGCAATGGCGCACAAGTTGGGCTGGAGTCGCGAAACCACCTTGAATTTGTACCCGCAGGTGAATGAAATTCCTTTTGAACCGGAACACAAGTTTGCCGCAACCTATCACACGATCGGGGATCGAGTGCACGTGCTGGTTAAAGGGGCGCCGGAACGGCTGTTAGAGATGTGCGATCTGCAGCCTGGTGACCCCTACCCCTGGACTATCGTCCAACAGATGGCGGAGCAGGGCTATCGGGTGTTGGCATTGGCAGAAGGCATGGCCCCTGCGGAACTCGAGCCAACGAAAGTTCCTCCCGAACCTGAAAATCTGACTCTGTTGGGATTTGTGGGAATGATCGATCCCCTCAGGCCGGGGGTGAAAGAGGCGATCTCCGCTTGCCGGGCTGCCGGGATTGCCGTGTGGATGGTGACAGGGGATCACCCAGCAACAGCATTGGCGATCGCCCGCGATATGGGACTGGCAACGAACGCGAGTCAGGTGGTCACCGGACAGGAATTGGAAGGGCAATCGGTGGGGGATATCCAACAGGTGATGAAGACGACCTGTGTCTTTGCCCGCATTGCTCCTCACCAAAAGCTGCAGTTGGTGAATGCGGTCAGGGAGTCCGGTCACTTTGTAGCTGTCACGGGTGATGGAGTCAACGATGCCCCGGCCTTGCGGGCGGCCAACATTGGGGTAGCCATGGGCAAAAGCGGGACGGATGTGGCGCGCGAAGCGGCAGAACTCATTCTCACCGATGATAATTTCGCCACTATTGTTGCTGGGGTGGAAGAAGGGCGGATAGCCTACGACAACATCCGCAAGGTGATTTACCTGTTGGTTTCTACTGGAGCGGCTGAGATTGTTTTGCTGGGGTTGGCCGTAGCAAGCGGCTTGCCTCTCCCCCTGTTACCTGCTCAACTGTTGTGGCTCAACTTGGTAACCAATGGAATTCAGGATGTGGCTCTGGCCTTTGAGTCCGGAGAAGGGGATGCCCTCAGCCGCAGACCGAGATCGACCCGCGAACCCATCTTCAACCGCCTGATGATCGAGCGCACTGCGATCGCCGCGACTGTGATGGGCGGAGTGGGTTTTGGGACCTTCTATTGGATGCTAAACGTAGGGCAGAGCGAGTCTTCAGCTCGAAATGCACTGTTATTGTTGATGGTGCTGTTTGAGAATATCCACATTGGCAATTGCCGTTCGGAAACGAAATCAGTGTTTCAGCTATCACCATTGCGCAGCCCAATTCTCCTGATAGGCATGGTCACGGCCTTTCTGGTGCACGTCATGATGATGCACGTACCACTTGGAAATACGGTACTCTCCACCGAGCCTGTAACGATTCAAACCTGGGGAATGCTGTTTACCTTAAGTCTGTCTGTGTTGGTGGCAATTGAGGGGCACAAGTTCGTTAAATATGCCAAACCTCCTGCATCAAGCCGGTGATATAGCGACCGTCAAGTCGCCGAGGACATTTCAGCTATCCCAATCTCCAGCTGGGCAAAGATTTCTTTCCTAGCTGAAATGTCAAGAGCTATAAGTATCGGACGTTAAAATAGAAGGGATTTCATTCTCGTCGTCCAACGACGGTCAATATGGGACTTGCCGCCCCCACCCACGCACGCTGGTGGCACAAAGACCTCAAAACCGGCAAAGTTATCTGCACCCTTTGCCCCCGAAATTGCCGCATTGCGGAGGGCGATCGCGGGTTTTGTTTTGTCCGGGCCAATGTGGGCGATCGCCTGGAACTGACCACCTACGGTCGCAGTTCGGGATTCTGCATCGACCCCATTGAGAAGAAACCCCTGAATCACTTCTTGCCAGGAACCCCAGTGCTGTCCCTGGGAACTGCGGGCTGTAACTTGGGCTGCAAGTTCTGTCAGAACTGGGATATTTCCAAAAGCCAATCGATGGATACGCTGGCTTCCCCAGCGAGCCCCGAAGCGATTGTCGAGACTGCCAAACGAACGAACTGTCGCAGTATTGCCTTTACGTACAACGACCCCACCATTTGGGCCGAATACGCGATCGATATCGCCAAGATTGCGCGAGCTGAGGGGATTGCCACCGTAGCGGTTACGGCCGGATTCATCAACCCCGAGCCTCGCAGGGAGTTCTATCGGTGGATTGATGCCGCCAATGTGGACCTGAAAGGCTTTACGGACAGGTTTTACCGCAAGCTGGCCCAAGGGCGGCTGGCCCCGGTTCTAGACACCCTCAAATACCTCAAGCAGAAAACGAACGTCTGGTTAGAGATTACAAACTTGCTCATCCCTGGCGAGAACGATTCTCCTGAGGAAGTGGGGGCAATGTGCGATTGGATTGTGGAGAATCTCGGGACGGATGTGCCCGTCCATTTCACGGCATTCCATCCGGACTACAAGATGCTGGATGTCCCGCCCACCCCGAAACGGACTCTGGATTGGGCTCGCGATCGCGCCCTCTCTGCCGGTATCCAGTTTGCTTACATTGGCAACGTTCACGACCTGCAGCGGGAGAGCACTTACTGTCCCAACTGTGACAACGTGCTCGTCGAGCGGGACTGGTACGAACTAGGGCAGTACAACCTGATAGGCAATCGCTGCCGATTTTGCGATCATCTCATTCCAGGGGTTTTCGAAGACAAACCGGGGACTTGGGGGAGCAAGTGTCTTCCAGTGCGGGTTTACTCGCACTAGAGGGACATCGCGGCGATCTCAAATGGAGGTTATAAGCAAAGTGGCGATCGCGGGACTCGCGATCTTGCTGCTGGTATCAGTAGGAGACCGCAATGGGAAATTACAGCGAATACAATCTAGACCCGACCCAATTTTCGTTCCTCAACCACTTCCGCGATAATTGGCGAGCGATCGCGGCTGAGTTTACCCAATTCACGGAAACGGCATCTGCCGAAGAGCTAACTTTTGCTGATGAAGTATTGGGGCCGAAAAGTCAAACTCTCAAGACAAGGAAAAAAGGGAAATATAGCGCCTTTGGAATCCTTTTCCAGGGCGTTTTTATTGAAGAATACATCCTGGCCCATCAAATCCAATATCCCCATTACACCTCTAACGATGCATCGCAACGAGCGCTGAAATTAAGACAGAAATATTACCCGAAATTATCGGAGTTGATCGTCGACGTTAACTCCGCTAACGATCGCATTCTCAGAAATGTCTACTTCGGCACCTACCATCCGGGGTTGGACATCAAGCTGCACGTGAACAATCACCCTCACATGAATCGAGGCTACTTAGGACTGATCGTGCCAGAGGGAGATGTGGCCATGAAAATCTGTCACGACAAGCTCTATTGGCAGGAAGGGGAGTTTATGGTGTTAGATCACAGCTATCCCCACTGTCCGCATAACTATACCGATCGCGATCGAACAGTCCTGATCGTTGACTTCTTTAAACCGGAGATGCCGAGAGAGCAGGCGATCGCATTTGAAACGGATCTGGTCGCAAAACGCATGCAAGATAATCCCTACTGCTTAGGGGTATTTGGCAAAAGTGACAAAGCAAAACCAGAAGATTTCATCAAGTACGGTTTAGCTCATCAGCTGGAGTGGGACAAAGCGTTGCAAGCCTAAATAATGTCGAATTTTGTATAGAGAATTTCAAGGATAACGGTCTGGTGACTTATCCTGAATGTCGCCATCGTCGTTCATTGCAGATGTTCCGATATCCGTGTCGATCGGTCCGACTATGAGGAGATTCCAACCATGATCGCCGTCGCTGCAAACCTACTCGATCCACTAGATCTGAACGGGCTTTCACTGTCCAATCGGATTGTTATGGCTCCAATGACCCGCGCTCGGGCCGGAACGGAGCGGATGCCGAACGAACTCATGGCGGAGTACTACGCCCAACGGGCCTCAGCCGGACTGATCGTTACCGAAGCCACAACCATTTCCGAACAAGCCAACGGCTGGAACGAATCTCCCGGCATCTATACCGATGCAATGGCAGAGGGGTGGAAACTGGTGGTCAATGCCGTTCACGCTAAGGGTGGGAAGATATTTATGCAACTGTGGCACTGTGGGCGGGCCTCCCACAGCAGCTTTCACGGAGGTGAGCCTGCCGTTGCCCCCTCGGCGATCGCGATTGAGGGGGAAATTCATACCCCAAGTAGCAAAGAACCCCACGAGACCCCGCGGGCTTTGCGAACGGATGAGATTCCTGGAATTGTGGAGGACTACCGTCGGGCGGCGGAGCGAGCGAAGGTAGCAGGCTTCGACGGAGTTGAGGTTCACTCGGCAAATGGTTACTTACTCGATTCGTTTTTGCAATCGAAAACCAACCATCGCACCGATCGCTATGGCGGAACGGTCGAAAATCGCTATCGCTTGTTAGATGAAGTTGTGCGAACCGTCAGTGAAGTTTGGACGGCCAGTCGAGTAGGGGTGCGACTCTCCCCTAACGGCATTTACAACGATATGGGTTCCCCTGACTTTCGGGAACAGTTCTCGTTTGTTGCCACACAGCTTGACCGATTTGGATTGGCTTATCTACATGTTATGGACGGCCTTGCCTTCGGATTTCACGAGTTGGGCGATCCGATGTCCTTAAAGGATTTTCGCCAGGTGTTCCACGGGCCTCTGATCGGCAACTGCGGTTACACGTTGGAAACCGCTGAAAACGCGATCGCCGCGGGTGACGCTGACGCGATCGCTTTTGGACGCCCCTTCATCAGCAATCCAGATTTAGTTGAACGCTTCGCGAATGGTTGGCCGCTCAACCCCGATGCAGAGATGGCTGACTGGTACAGCCCAACCGGTAGCAACGGATATACGGATTTCTCAAAGTACAGCGATTGACCTGTGGATTCAGAAAATGAGGCAGCAATATCCTCCGACGCTTCTGCCAATGCATCACTGCGGCTGCAGGAATATCTTAGATTTCCACAAATCACTGACTGAGTGGTGGAGAAAGATAGCAACAAGGGAGGTCTACAAAATAGATCGAAAAAACGGCGTCCCTCCTCTTATTCCCTTTCCCGGTAAAAGCGAGGTCAAATGTGTCTGAAGTCATAGGTCTGGACAAAATTATTAAAAACGTGCGCGTGGTGCGTCCCCATCACCCAACTGTCGAACAGCTCGATCTGGGCATCAAGGATGGAAAGTTTGTCTGCATCGAACGGGAGATTCGTCCCGATCGCGCCAACGAAGTGTTTGACGCTAAGAATCTTCTGGGGTTTCCAGGGGCGATCGATTCCCACATGCACATCGGCATCTATCAACCTCTTGACAAAGATGCCGTAACTGAAAGTCGGGCAGCGGCGATGGGAGGGGTAACCACAAGCCTGAACTATATCCGGACAGGTCAGTATTACCTCAATAAAGGCGGGCCCTACAAGGACTTCTTTCCAGAGGTGCTGAAACTGTCAGAGGGCAACTTTTTTGTGGATTATGGCTACCACATTGCCCCTATTAGCGGTCAGCACATTGACGAAATGCAGTGGTTGTTCGAAGAACATGGAGTCTCGTCATTCAAAATTTTCATGTTCTACGGCGGCTATGGCCTGCATGGGTTATCGGAAAAGCAAAACCTTTTCCTGATGATTAAACCAGAGGAACGCTACGACTTCGCTCACTTTGAATTTATTATGCGCAGCCTCACCAAACTCAGGGAACGCTACCCCGAAGCCAACGATTTCATTAGCCTTAGCCTGCATTGCGAAGTGGCTGAGATTCTGAGTGCCTATACCAAAATTGTCCAGGGCGATCGCAATCTCACCGGTCTCAAGGCCTACAGCGCCGCCCGTCCTCCTCACTCTGAGGGGTTGGCTATCTTTATCGCCTCCTACTTAGCCCACGAAACGAATTGTGCCAATATTAATCTGCTCCACCTCAGTTCCCGCAAAGCAGTCGATGCGGCTCTGATGATGGATACAATTTTCCCCCACATCAATTTCAAACGAGAAGTCACGGTGGGACATTTGCTGCTGGATGTGGATGCTCCCACGGGCAAATGGGCCAAAGTCAATCCCCCCATTCGTTCCCGAGCTGATGTGGAGTACTTGTGGCAAGCAGTATTGAACGGCCAAATTGATTGGATCGTTAGCGACCACGCCTGCTGCTCCGCCGAGAAGAAAGCCAGCCTCAAAGATCCAGACAATATCTGGCTGGCAAAATCCGGGTTCGGCGGTACGGAATACTTGTTCTCTGGCCTGTTTAGCGAAGGGAGCAGGCGGGGCTTGCCCTACCACCGGATGGCTGAATTATTGTGCTGGAACCCTGCCCAGCGATATGGGTTGCTAGAAAAAGGCGATATTACCATCGGATACGATGCCGATTTAGTCCTGTTCGATCCGAACGAATCCTTTGTGGTTCGTTCCGAGGAATCTGAATCCCAGCAGGGCTATTCGCCGTTTGAAGGGTTGGAGCTGACGGGGCGAGTCAAGAGCACGTTTTTGCGCGGCAACCTCATTTACGACAAGGGACAAATCGTCGGTCCCCCCTCCGGACAGTATCTCAAACGCCCCTACGGAGCGGTGCCCTAACCCATGGTGGAAGAGTAACTCGACGGCTTGCGGGTTTGACTCGGGTTTAGGTGGAGGGACAGCATTGGTTGGAGGATATCTCAGTGATTCTCTCCATTGTGACGAATGTTCCCCAGTTCGAAGTGGGCGATAACGGGTGCGTGATCCGATACCACTAGCCCACCTTCGCGCACCACTGCGGCATTGCGGAAAGCCGCCTTGGCCGCTTCGTTGCCCAGAATGTAGTCAATCCGCCACCCTTTATTTTCTGCCCTTGCGCGACCTCGGTTTGACCACCATGTATAGGGTCCTTGGGTTGACCCCCAACAGATGCGGCAAAGATCGTACCAACCAGAATTCAGAAGTTCGCCGAACCAGGCTCGTTCTTGTGGCAGAAAACCCGAATTGTTCTGGTTGGAACGAGCATCCCAGATATCGATTTCTGTATGAGCGATGTTGAGGTCGCCAGCCACGATGACTGTGCGATCGCATGTCAAGTAAGGTTTCAACCATTCAAACCAGTCATCCATCCACCGTTCCTTGTAAGCTTGCCGTTCTTCCTTGGAGGATCCACTCGGTAGATACGTATTGATACAGGTTAAACCGTCATGCTCTGTCACTAAAATCCGCCCTTCCAGATCTTGCGGGTCCTGCCCCAGCCCCATACCTCGAGAAGAGTTGCTGATGGGTAACCGCGACCAGGTAGAAACCCCCGAATAGCCTTTGCGTTCCGCTGGGTGCCATACAGCCTGCATATCGACGGGCGGATTCCACGAACTCGGCAATTGTTCTGGGTAAGCCCGCAGTTCCTGAAACATCCATATATCTGCGTCGATTTGCTCGACGAAGTCGTCGAGCCCCTTGCGAATGGCTGCACGGAGGCCATTGACATTCCACGTGGCCACGCGAATCTGATTATTCGTAACGTGCGAGGTATCGCCCACAAGTCAAGCCTATTTTGAATGAGTTCAGTCATTTTTTTATCGCCGCAATTGGGGGAGCGATCGGGATAACAGTGATGGTTCATCCCGGCGATGCAACTGACGCTGAGTGGGCAGCGGGGTTTGGATTGGCCGGAACGGCTCTCTCAGGAGCAGCGGGGCTGGCCCAATCGGGAAAAATGGAGAAAAAGCTCGAATAAATACAGATCGGCTATCCCGGTTACAAAGCCGATTGGCTCTCCTCCAGATTGTAGAGTCTTGCACTTCGGCTTCCACCGCCTTGACCCAGGATCTCCTCATCGAAATCTACTACGCAAGGGGTGGTTCCATCCATTTGTTGGGGTAGATGCACGCAGTACCCCGCAGCCATTAACTCTGCAACGATCTCTCGCAGGTGCTTCAAGCCTCGCGTTTGCAGCACGAATTGAATACTCACCGACTGCAGCGGTAAACCAGTAAAGGCCCGCTGGTGTTGCACTTCGACAATATTGGCTCCGGCCTCGCCAATGCAGTGGGCCACCTCTGCCAACCCTCCCGGCAAATCTTTGACATCAACATCCAATCGAATCAACCGGCCTGAACGCACCAACCCCCGCTGCACGATGCGGGAGAGGATAGGCAAGTCGATATTGCCGCCGCTGAGAATCACGCCAACTTTGCGATGGGCAAAGCGATCGCGATAGTTCAGCAAGGCTGCCACACCGACCGCCCCTGCCCCCTCCACCACCGTCTTTTCCCGCTCCAGCAACAGCCGCACCGCCTCCTCAATATCTCCTTCCTCCACCAGCAGAATCTCATCCACCCATTCCCGCACAATTGGCAAGGTTAGTTGACCGGGGGACTTGACCGCGATGCCCTCCGCAATGGTGGAACTACCGCACAATGCTGGCTCCCCCCGCAGGGCTTGGAACATGGAGGGAAAGCGATTCGTTTGGACGCCGATGACCTCAATGTTGGGTCGCAAGCTCTTGGCAGCGATCGCATTCCCCGCAATCAAACCGCCGCCCCCTACTGGAACTAAGATCGCGTCCAGATCGGGATAGGTAGCCAGCATTTCCAGAGCGATCGTCCCCTGGCCGGCAACGATCTGCTCGTCATCATAGGGATGGACCGTTTGCAGACCTTGCTCGCAGGCCAATTGGTGCCCCAACACAATCGAGTCATCTAGCGTATTTCCGTGGAAAATCACCTCGGCGCCAAAAGCTTTGGTGCGCTCCACTTTAATGTTGGGAGTGAACTGCGGCATGACGATGGTGGTCGGAATACCCAATTGTTTTGCTTGATGGGCCACCGCTTGAGCGTGATTGCCCGCCGACATGGCGATAATGCCCTTCTCTCGCTGAGCAGGGGTCAGGGACAGCAACTTCACCAAAGCACCGCGCTCTTTGAACGAGCCGGTGAACTGCAGGTTTTCATACTTGAGGACAACGTCCGCTCCAACCCACTGCGATAGCGATCGCGAATGGCGGCAGGGGGTATCGGATGCCCGACCTTGAACGATTTCGGCGGCAGTGCGGATGTCCTGAATTGTGACGGTCATCCTCAACCTCCTCAGCTAGCGTGAACGGCCTGGGCTGGACTTGTGGTGGGGATAACGCCATACCGCTGAGCAATTCGAGCCAGCACATCGATGCCGCGATCGAGATGCTCGCGGGTATGGGCGGCGGAGATTTGCACGCGAATGCGAGCTTGACCTTTGGGGACTACCGGATAGCTAAAGCCAATCGCGTATATCCCCTCCTCAAGCAAGTCGCGGGACATATCCTGCGCCAGTTGGGCCTTGTAGAGCATAATTGGCACGATTGGATGAATGCCGGGTTTGATGTCGAAGCCGAGGGCAGTCAGTTGCTGGCGGAAGTAGCGGGTGTTGTCCACTAGGCGATCGCGCAGCTCGGAGCTGCGGTCCAGCATTTCCAACACCTTCAGGCTGGTGTAGACAATGACGGGGGCAAGGCTGTTGGAAAACAGGTAGGGACGCGATCGCTGGCGCAGCAAATCGATAATGACTTTGCGGCCGGACGTAAAGCCCCCCGAAGCTCCCCCCAGGGCTTTGCCGAGGGTACTGGTGACAATATCCACCCGATCCATAACTCCGCAGTGTTCGATGGAACCGCGCCCCGTCGGGCCGAAGAATCCGGTAGCGTGGCTGTCGTCCACCATCACCAAAGCATCGTAGCGATCGGCCAAATCGCAGATTGGCCCTAACTGGGCGATATCCCCATCCATACTGAATACGCCGTCGGTGGCAATCAACCGGATTTTGGCCAACTGTGCTCTCTGCAGGGCTTGCTCCAACTCCTGCATATTGCTGTGGGAGTAGCGGTAGCGCTTCGCCTTGCACAGCCGAATGCCATCGATAATGCTGGCGTGGTTGAGGGCATCGCTGAACACCGCACAGTCGGCATCCAACAGGGTTTCGAATAAACCACCATTGGCATCGAAGCAGGAACTGTAGAGAATCGTGTCGTCAGTACCGAGAAACTGCGAGATTTTGGCTTCCAAGTCTTTGTGAATGGTTTGGGTACCGCAGATAAATCGGACGGATGACAGACCGAAGCCGTATTTGGCCAACCCTGCTTGGGCAGTGGCGACAAGTTCGGGATTATTGGCCAATCCCAAATAGTTGTTGGCACAAAAGTTAATCGCCTCTTGTCCTCCACGGACGGCAATCTCTGCCCCCTGCGGAGTCGTCAGTAATCGCTCCCCTTTGTGCAGCCCGGACTGGCAAATCTCGTCCAGGATGGATTGGAAGACGGGGGCTGCTGTTTTTGTCATCGGGGTATTTCCTCGGAATTCAGTCTTCTCAGCTGTTCTGCTCAAAC
This sequence comes from Synechococcus sp., assembly GCA_051439605.1. Taxonomy (GTDB): domain Bacteria; phylum Cyanobacteriota; class Cyanobacteriia; order Thermostichales; family PCC-7336; genus PCC-7336. The sequence goes on along the minus strand of JBFRWN010000030.1, from coordinate 22,460 downwards.
CTGGCCCGAAACGGGTTGTCGACCCGAACAAGAAGGAACTCCGTTCCAACCGACCTGTCCCGACAGTTGCACGAGCATGTCTGCCACGATCGCCGGTAAGTCGTAGCGGTGGTGCCAGCCCCAATCCTGTCGCGCTTGAGAGTCGTCGATCAAAGAGGGCCAGGAATCGGCGATCGCCTGGCGAAAATCGGGGGCGTAGTCGCACCTAAAGTCAGGCAGATACTGCTGAATTTCTGTCGCGAGTTCTGCGGCGGAGAAACTGACAGCGGCAACGTTATAGCTGGAGCGCACGGTGATGCAGGCGGGGTCTGCATTCATGAGGGTGAGAATGGCGGCGATCGCGTCCGGCATGTACATCATGGGCAGGCGGGTGTGGGGCCGGACAAAGCAGGTATAGGTGCGGGATTTGAGGGCTTCGTAAAACATTTCAACAGCAAAATCCGTTGTTCCGCCCCCTGGTAAGGTGCGATGGCTGATGATTCCGGGCAGACGCAGGCTGCGCACATCCACGCCATAGCGATCGGCGTAGTAGTGGCAGAGCATTTCCCCGGCGGACTTGGTAATGCCGTACATCGTAGAGGGATCTTCGATCGCGATCTGAGGGGTGTCGATTTTGAGGGTGTGGGGGCCGAAGACTGCAATAGAACTGGGCCAGAACACTTTCAGATGGTGGTTTTTGGCTACTTCCAGGACATTTCTAAGGCCATCGATATTGACTTGCCAGCAGCGATCGGGGTGTTCTTCTCCCTTCGCTGACAGAATGCCTGCCAGGTGATAGATCGTGCCGACGCGATACTGCTCTACGAGCTCTTGCAGACGCCACATATCTGTCACATCCAGAACTTTGTAGGGCCGCAGATCGGTGCTTGAGGGAGAGGCTGGGCGACGACCGCTTTCAATCACCTGTTGCGTGCCGTAGCGTTCGCGCAAGGCGATCGTCAGGTCACTTCCAATTTGACCCTTAGCGCCAGTAATTAAGATGGTTTTTGCTTCATTCAAGAATCGTTTCCCAATTGGTTTTTCTTGTGATGAGGGATGCTTTTTGCTTGTTTTTGTTTTGAATGATTTTCTCCACGCTAGACTTCAGGTGATTGGGATGAGCTTGCGTGGAGAGTGTAGATTTAGCTTTGGTACGAAATCCATACACTACAGAGTCTTCCACGAACAAAGAATTGTTCGACATCCGTATAGATTTACAGATGTCACCGCTCGTGAATTAAGTGCTTCATGGATATAGAGATATCCAGAACATTAATGACAATAAATTCACCACAATCCGCAAGCAAAACTGTTAACGCCTAAAAGACAAGACAAGGTACAACCGCTTGCAACGATTCCTGTAGCATCCAATCGACAAAGAGATATTAGGCTGCCAAACTCCTCAATCACCAGAGTTTAAGAACTCAGCTCTATTTCATCTATTGTATTAATCTTTTCAAGCAATGTCAGATCTTTATGTAGACTTTTGTGTAACAAATCTCGATAAATTCTAGCTGCATAAGCCACAATTGAGATAGAGAAGGGTCGGAATTAGGAGGCCCGTTATGAACAACACTCGAATTGATGCATACGAACTGATTGGGGTTATTGTTGCCTTTGCTGTTTGCGGTGCAATTATTATTGCGCTTGTTTAATTGCGCCCGATCCCCTATCCCCCCGACAGAACGGCTTGATAATGCCGGGGGAAGCTGCAGAGCTGAGAGTGGTAGCCTTTTGGGGCGATCGCTCGGACTCTGTGTGCGGTAAGTACCCATGCTTGAACGGTAGTCCAGTTCGAGCCATCTCTCGGCCATCTACTATTGCCGAATTCTATTTGTTGCCGAGCCCTATATCGATCGTTTGGAGGCTAGAGGACCGATGGCTCCAATACACTGTCTGAACTACATTGACGGTCGCTGGGTGCCCGCGCGATCGAGGGCCACCCTGGACAGTCGCAATCCTGCCAATTGGCGAGAGTTGGTGGTCACTGCGCCGCAGTCCGATGTGACCGATGTCGATGAAGCCGTTGCTGCCGCCCGCCGTGCTTATCGCAGCTGGCGTCTAGTGCCCGCACCGGTGCGGGCGGAATACGTTCACCGCGTGGGCGAGCTGCTATTGGAGCGCAAAGAAGAATTGGCTCAGCTGATGACGCGGGAGATGGGCAAGCCTTTGGAGGAAACCCGAGGGGACGTGCAAGAGGGCATTGACTGTGCCTTTTATTACGCCGGGGAGGGACGTCGCTTGTTCGGTCAAACCACCCCTTCTGAGTTGGGCAACAAGTTTGCCATGACGGTGCGAGTGCCCATCGGCGTTTGCGCCCTGATTACCCCTTGGAATTTTCCCATTGCCATTCCCTGCTGGAAGTCCCTTCCTGCCTTAGTTTGCGGAAATACGATCGCTTTCAAACCCGCGAAAGATACCCCCGGCTGCGCTACCCTACTGATGCAAATTTTTGAGGCTGTGGGTCTCCCTGCTGGGGTCGTCAACCTGGTGCACGGCACGGGGAAAGCGGTCGGTCGAGCCCTGATCGAGCATCCCGATGTCGATCTAGTCTCGTTCACCGGATCGTCGCAGACAGGAGCTGAAGTGGGGGCCACCTGCGGACGCATCCACAAGCGCCTGTGTCTGGAAATGGGCGGAAAAAATGCCCAGATTGTCATGGAGGATGCCGATTTAGACTTGGCCCTCGAAGGGGCTCTGTGGGGGGCATTTGGTACGACGGGGCAGCGATGTACCGCCACCAGTCGTTTGATCCTGCATCGCGATATCAAGGCCGAGTTTGTCAGCAAGCTGATCGAGCAGACTCGAACGTTACGGCTGGGGTCTGGCCTCGATCCAGACACCGATATCGGCCCTCTGATTAACGAAGCACAGCGCGATCGCGTCGTGCGCTATCTCGACATTGCCCACCAAGAGGGCGCGCAGGTGGCGATCGGTGGAGAAGTGGCGAGGGAGGGGGAACTGCAACAGGGCTTCTTTTTCCAACCCACGATTTTGGATGGTGTGATGCCAGATATGAGGGTGGCCAAAGAGGAAATTTTTGGTCCTGTGGTGTCCGTTCTAGAAGTTGACTCGTTCGAGCAAGCCATACAGGTACTCAACGACACCCAGTACGGTCTCTCATCTTCCGTCTACACGCGGGATGTCAACCGCGCTTTCCAAGCCATGCGAGATATCGAAGCCGGTATCACCTACATCAACGGACCTACCATTGGCGCAGAAGTTCACCTGCCGTTTGGGGGGGTAAAGCAGACGGGAAACGGCCACCGCGAAGCCGGAACCACCGCCCTAGATGTGTTTTCGGATTGGAAGACGGTCTACGTAGACTTTTCCGGTCAATTGCAGCGGGCACAAATCGATAACCGTTGAGGACTGTCATGTTAGATGTACTGTCGACCCCCACGCTGCCTCGGACTCCGCAGTTGGTGACGTCGCTACCGGGACCTCGTGCTCGCGCTCTGATCGATCGCGATCGGGCGGTATCGTCCCCCTCCTACACTCGCGGCTATCCCTTAGCGGTAGCACGCGGTCAAGGCTGCTCGATTGAGGATGTGGATGGCAATGTTTTTTTGGACATGACGGCGGGAATTGCGGTGACAGCCACGGGACACGCCCATCCTCAGGTGGTAGAGGCCATTCAACAGCAGGCAGCTCGATTTCTACATATGTCGGGGACAGATTTTTATTACGCGCCCATGGTTGAGTTGGCGGAAGCGCTGGCGGCGCGGGCTCCCTTTCCGGTTGCAGAAAGTGGCGCTCGGGGGCGCGTATTTTTCACCAACTCCGGTACGGAGTCGATGGAGGGGGCGCTCAAGCTGGCTCGCTATTTCACGGGGAGATGGCGGGTTGTGGCCTTTCTGGGAGGGTTCCACGGACGCACCTACGGTTCGATGTCTCTGACTGCGTCTAAAGCTGTTCAGTGTCGCGGGTTCGGCCCCTTGCTCCCCGGCGTCACTCACATCCCCTACGGCACTCATGCCAGCCTCGAGCGCCTGGAGCAAGAGCTATTTCCGGCCATGCTGCCGCCGGAGGAGATTGCGGCGATTGTGGTAGAGCCTATCCAAGGGGAAGGGGGCTATGTCGTTCCCGAGGATGGGTTTCTGCAGCGGATTCGGGAGATTTGCGATCGCCACGGCATGTTGATGGTGGTGGATGAAATTCAGGCGGGGATGGGGCGGACAGGGAAGCTGTTTGCGATCGAGCATTGGGGGGTGAAACCGGATATTGTCACCCTGGCCAAAGGAATTGCCAGCGGATTGCCGTTGGGGGCGATTGTGTCGCGACCGCACCTGATGACCTGGCCTCCTGGCTCCCACGCCACTACCTTTGGGGGCAATCCGGTTGCTTGTGCGGCAGCGAATGCCACACTGAAACTCTTAGAAAATTCGCTGATTGAGAATGCGCGCCGTATGGGAGAAGTGTTGCGCAGCGGTCTGAATGAGTTGGCCGATCGCTTTGACTGTATTTCTTTCCCCCGAGGAAAAGGGTTGATGGTGGCGGTCGACGTGTTGAATAGCGACCTCCATCTCGATCGGGAATTGCGCGATCGGATTGTCGATCGGGCGTTTTATCGCGGTTTGTTGCTGTTGGGTTGCGGTAAGGCTGCGATTCGGTTTTGTCCGCCGCTGACGATCGATCGCGAGCAGATTGAGGTGGGGTTGCAAATTTTAGGTGATGCGATCGAAGACCTCCAATGACAGGCATTCGTATCAATTCGTATTGATGGTTGGGAGGAATGGTGGAGCGGTTTGGCCGGCAGTGTTGCCAGACTTTAGAACCTCGACCCCTGGATGGGGGTTACCGTTTGTTTTGGGTCAGCTAGAAAGAGTTTGGCTCCAAAGTTTACGGTGGCTTCGCTGTCGCTAATATCGAAGTTTGGGTGTCCAGACAGGACAAACAAGGAGAGTTTTGGCAATGGCAGTCTCAACCCCCGAGTCGCGATCGCATCCGCTTTGCTGTGGCGGTATCGGGGGACAAATCAGTGCTGGCATGAGGATTTGGGGAAGGGGCTGAAGTTGACGATGATGCTAATTCCCGAAGGGTCGTTGGAATTGAAAAACCTCGGAGAAGACAGGTCGGATGCGGCGGTGAGGAAGCTGAAATGCGGCCAACTGTTGATGGGACGGTTTCCGGTGAATTGCCGTTCGACTTCTCGCAACGTTTACAATCGCGACCTCCGCAACGACAGTTTCGGTTTTTGTGTGGTGTGCGAGTCTCCCAGGAATCCTAGCGCTTAGCCCTTCAGCCCTTAGCTCGGGCTTTTCTTAGCCTTTCCCCTTCTCGCCGTTAGGCGAGTCAATTTTGGTTTGCACTTTTTAACGCCGTGCAAACTTTTCCAATAAGTCGATCCTTGTCATAAACCTGAACAAACCTGAACGTTCTCCTGAACTTTTCGGGATTTTTTCTGCCGGGTAGTTTCTGGATACTGAGGCTATCGAAGCACAGGGCACAGCCCGCACACCACTGGAGCAAGACATCATGGCCTCTTTAACCTACCGCGGCGTTTCTTACCAAGCATCTGTATGCGAAACCGTCGAAACCGATCGGCAGACCACGTTTCGCGGTCGTCAGGGCAACGTCATCAGCCCGGTTAAATCTCCCGCCACCTTACCCGCAGACATTCAGTTCTTCGGTCGCCACGCTACCCCCGCAACCCTTGAAAGAAACATCATCCTCGATGTTGCAGGCTGGGCTACCGCATAAGCCAGCGACCCCGTTTTAACGAACGAAGTCCCATCCAGCTGTTACGGAGTTAGACAAATGCACTCGATTTCCCCCGATCGCTACGAGCAAGACGTATTTCCCGTGCACCTCGTTCAACGATTGCAAGTTATCGATGGGGGGGACCAAGCCGGCCAAGCTCGACCCCTAGCACGATGGATCCTTCGTGACGGTAAACTCGTTTGCCATTGGAATGTCAAAAAGTAATACCCATTGAACCGAAGGGGGTTGGTTGCTCGGCCCTCACGCACATCCAAGCCCCTCGGATGACAAGCTTCATCTCGGCGAAAACCAGTGAATGACAGGCGAGCACTCCAAATGCTCCGTAGTTGTTCAACTGACAGGTACCACCCCGAATTTCGCACGAGCGAATCAGAGTTGTCCCTCCTGGTTTCAACTTCGGTAGAGTGGCCGACTCCTTGGTGAGTCGGTCTTTTTTTTCGATCGTCAACCGAATGTCCCTTCCCGATCTAACAACCCGTTCTTATAGAGTTTCCAATGGGTATAGATTACTAGTTCTTTTGCCTGTTTCCATTGGGTACGGATGATTTTGAGGTCAGTGCTACGAAAGCTTTTCCGCTGGACTGGCTGGGGGCCGTAGAGGTTCAGTCAATATTCGGATGGCATGACTTACGAACCGAAACTCAGTTCCAAATACAGACGATGTACCACAAGCATCCAATCTACATTGCCTGCCACAAGCGATCGCTCGGTTTTAGCCCGCTTTAACAGCTTGGGGCTTTGTTCGTTCCTTTCAGAGACCTCAAACATCAGTGCGTATTCGTTTTCAAGCTCATCGGCCAATTGAGCCAAAGCAGATTGCCATGTCCGTGCTTTCCCCAACAACCTGTGGAGACGTTTACGACTTGAATCGCGCCAGCCAAGATCGCCTTTGAACATGCGGTCGATTGCAGCTTGTGTTTCTTCGTTCATCACTCGGTCCGGGCTTTCAGGAAATTTTATACAGAGTTCCCTGACTGGCTGACTGACTTTCAAGAATTTCTGTCAGTCAGCCTCGATCGCCGGAAAGCTCGCACGGCCAAACTGGCGGTGCGGTTTTGCCCCATGCAGTTACGCTCACCGGCTCGGTTGGGGGCAGGCACCCAAATGCAGGTTTATGCGGTCTAGGCCCATGAAGTCGATTGCCCCGAGGGAACAGAGCTGGTTTCCTGGATGTGGCTCACCCGTGAAATGGTGACTACCGTTGAACAAGCCAAGAGGATTCTGCAGTGGTACAGCTACCACTGGAGGGGGGAGGACTACCACAAGCTGTTAAGGGCTGGTTGCCAAGCTGAGCGCTATAGCGATCGTCAAGTCGCTTAGGACATTTCAGCTATCCCAATCACTGACTGGGTATAGATTCCTCTGTCCTAACTGAAATGTCACAAGCTATATCGACTCGCTGCCGAGGGGATGAAATCCTGATTGGGTTTTCTGAGTGCGATCGCTACCGATTGATGGCGCTGGACCGATTTGCATCGGACTCAGCCCGACATGCCAGCCGAGAAAGCCCTCACTCGCCTCAAGGCAGGGTGGGATAATGATGATCTTTCGCGCATTCTTTCGAATCGAGTATGCGTTTGCCCTGCACCGCAGCCCAGATGACAAACATCAGCACGTGGGACTGCTTTAACCTGGTTATATGTCAAAAAAATCTCCCCTTCGCCAGCTCTACAGCTATGCCCGTCCCCACATGCGCGGCGTGTATCTAGGCATCGGAGCATTGCTCGTTGTCAATGCCATCGGTGTCTTCCTCCCCTGGTTTGTCAAAGTGGCATTCGACAACCTTGGAACCATCGTGCAACAGGGCGGTATCGCTGAATTACGAGGACAACAAGGTCGGGTTGCCTTCTATGCCATCGTGCTCCTGATGGTGGCCACCCTGCGGGGAGTCATTCGCACCGCCTCACGCATTTGGATGTTTGGTGCTGGTCGCAAAGTGGAGTTTGACCTCAGACAAGCGATCTTCGAGCAATTGCTCACGCTGCCCCCCTCCTATTTTGGCCGGCAGACTGCTGGGGACTTGATCAACCGTTCCACCAGCGATGTGGATAATATCCGTCGCCTGTTAGGGTTTGCCATTCTCAGCCTGTTCAATACTATTTTTGCCTACGGCATGACCTTCCCTGCCATGCTGGTGACGGACATCCAACTGACACTTGTCGCCATCTCCGTCTATCCGGTCATGCTGATTTTGGTCAGTGCCACCAGCGATCGCCTGCGCACTCAGCAAGCAGAGGTTCAAAATCGCCTCAGCAGCATGAGCGACCTAATTCAGGAGGACATGAACGGGATTTCCCTGATTAAGGTTTACGGACAGGAGAAGAACGAGCGCACTGAATTTCGCCAGCGCAATCAACACTTATTAGAAGCCAATATCAACTTGGCCCTGACCCGCAACCTGCTATTCCCCACCCTAACTGCATTAGCGAGTGCCAGTCTGCTGCTCCTGCTGCTGGTCGGTGGCCCCCGGATTGTGTCGGGAGAACTTAGTCTGGGGGACTTTACTCAGATGACGCTGTATGTCGAACAGTTGGTCTTCCCCACTGCGTTGTTGGGTTTCACAATCACCACCTATCAACGGGGACAAGTGAGCCTGGAACGGCTGCAAACCATCTTGGCAGTGCAACCCACGATTCAGGATGGGCAAGACGCGATCGCCGTCGATCCTGGGGAAGTTCGAGGTCGCCTAGAGGCCCGCGCCCTCAGCTTTTCCTACCCCGACGACCCAGAGATTCCTGCCCTCGACAAGATTTCCTTTTCTGTACAGCCCGGGGAAACCGTCGCCATTGTTGGGCCTATCGGCTCTGGCAAGACCACTCTAGCCAACGCCATTCCCCACCTGCTGGAGATCGATCGCGATTCCCTCTTCCTGGACAGCACTGACATCACCCACATTCGCCTGAAAGACTTGAGACGGGCGATCGCCTACGTTCCCCAAGAAAGCTTCTTATTTGGGGCTACCGTTCGAGATAACATCCGCTACGGTAAGCCAGGCGCGACGGATTGGGAGGTTGAAGCCGCCGCCAAAGCCGCCCGCATTCACGGCGAAATTGTCAACTTTCCCCAGCAGTACGAAACGATGGTGGGGGAACGGGGCATTACCCTATCGGGGGGGCAGCGGCAGCGGGTAGCCCTTGCTCGAGCATTGCTGACGGATGCCCCCATATTGGTGCTGGATGACTCCCTTTCCAGCGTGGACAATCAAACTGCCCAACAAATTTTAAATAATCTCTCCGGCGGTACCCGCGCTAAAACAGTAATATTTATTTCCCATCGTCTGACCGCCGCTGCCGAAGCCGATCGCATTTTGGTCATGAGCCGAGGGCACATTGTGCAGGAGGGCACTCACCAGCAATTGCTGCAGCAGTACGATAGCCTCTATTGTCAGCTGTGGCACAAGCAAAAGCTAGAAACTGCTCTCATGACTTAGGGTGACCAGTAGTCCTATACTCTTTCCCTTCCGACCGCGTTTTCTCTCTTGCTGCGCCGAATCAATGGTCCCAACGTCATTTCGATAGTATTAGCCCCTAATGCAAAATGAGCGGCTACTCGAACGAAAATATAGGCATTTGAAACTCTTGTTCCCCTTTCCAAAACAGGGAGAGGAGCTAGGGGGGAGGGTCATTGAACTCAGATTGTCCCAGTACCGTCCAAGACTGACTGTGGGTATCTGCAACACACGACCAACCCTGTTTTGCCACTGTTGAAGAGGCTCTAGCTTTGATTGTCTCCATACTGCTTTTTCTGTCCTGTATCGTGCTATCCGCAGGATTCTCAGGGGCAGAGTCGGCCATTATTGGTATCGATAATCTCAAGCTGCAAGCACTGATCGAAGCAGAAGGGGACAAGCGCATTTACCGGTTGGTGTTGGAACAACGCACCCGCTTCATCACCACCCTGCTGCTGGGCAACAATGTCGTCAATATCGCAGCTGCTGCGATCGCCACTAGCATGGGTATTCGCCTTCTGGGGGCCAGTACTGGCCCTCTGGTGGCTACCGCAGTCACCACCGTCAGCGTGCTGATTTTTAGCGAAATTTTGCCCAAGTCGTTAGCTGTTAGCAATCCACTGCCCGCCTTCAAGCTGGCAATTTACCCTGTATTTTGGCTTTCCACCCTATTTGGACCGGTGGTGCACCTGCTAGAAAAATTAGTCCAGTGGACGGTGAAGTTTTTTCAAGTTCCCTCGCGATCTCAGCAGGAATCCGTCGAGGATCTAGAGCTGTTAGTCAGCATTTTGGGGCGACGGGGGCAGCTCGACCTACAAAAACGCCAGGTTTTTCGGGGGGCGCTGGCGATGGATATGCTGCAGGCTCGTGATGTGGTGGTTCCTCGCGTCAAAATGGTTACCATTTCCCGCGATCGCACCCTCCAAGATGTCATCGACCTCTGCTTGGCTACCGGCTATTCCCGTATCCCCGTCCAAGAAGAATCAAAGGACGAGATTGTCGGCATTATTCATTTTAAGGAGGCTGTTCGTCATCTCAACAGCCAAGGGAACTGCGGAGTCACCGAAGTCATGCAAGATCCCGTGTTTATTCCAGCCACCAAGCGCATTGGCCCCCTGCTCAAAAGCATGTTGGGGGCCCGCCATCATCTGGCAATTGTTGTGGACGAGTTCGGCGGAACCAGCGGCTTACTCACGTTGGAAGACCTACTAGAGCAATTGGTGGGAGACATCTATGACGAAAGTGACCTCTCCCCCGTGCTCATGCGCCGCAAACCCCAAGTCCCCCGTTAGGCATAGATTCCTGCGTATCGGGAACTAGGCAGAAAATTTTGGGTTCAACACAGTCCAAAAAGCAGTCCAAAGACGGTGGGAAGAGAGCTAAGCCAAACCCGCACGTGCCGCCAGCGGAGGGAACAACAAAAAAGCTGCCACCAAAACCGCAATGGCTGCAGAGATCAATACGCTGGCAGCAGCACAATCCTTTGCAATCTTGGCGAGGCGATGATAGCGATCGCCCACCGTCAAATCTACCACCGCTTCAAGGGCGGTGTTAAACAGCTCTAATGCCATGACCAAGCCGCAGGTGAGACTCACGAGGGCTAATTCAATGGAGGAAAGCTGCAACCACAAGCTAGTACTCAGCACCGCAATGGTGACAGCAACGTGAATGCGGAAATTGCGCTGGGTGCGACAGGCATACCAAATTCCCATGCCTGCAAAACGAAAGCTGGAGAGCAAATTTTCCGCCACCTGCCAAGTTTGAGGTCGAACCCAATCGGAACCTGTTGCCTTAATTCCAGGGGCTCGGTCAGACGGATATGTTGCCTCGGCTCGGGTCACAGATGGGTTCAGCTTCATCACAAATCACACCAACATATGCTTAGGTTGTACCTTGAATCCGCCCTTTCAGCAAAATTTGTTCCTACGACAATTCTTCCTTTAGATAAACATCAGAGTTTATCTTCTTCGACTTAGTATGGGCCACCAGGCACTTTTGTTGTCGTAACATCCGCTGCAAACTCTCGCCATCGGGATGATCCCAGCCCAGTAGATGCAATAGGCCGTGGCTGGCTAGCCAGGCGAGCTCATCCTTCAGCGAATGCTGTTGCTCTTCCGCCTGACGCTGGGCTGTTGGCACCGAGATGGCAATATCCCCCAACAGCAACGGAGGCATCCCCTTTCCATTCCCCCCATCATTCCCCCCTACGGCCGGAAAATCTGCCTCTTGGGCTGCAAAGGCTAATACATCTGTGGTGGAGTCGCGATCGCGATATTGGCGGTTCAGGGTTTGCATGCGGAGATCGTCCGTCAGATATAGGGTTAGCTCGCAGGGACCAGAAAGCCCCATCACGGTTAACCAGCTTTCAATCCATTGCTGCCACTCAGAGGGTTTCACCGGGACCGGGACTTCGGCTTGCACATACAAATCCAGGTGGGGGAAATTGGGTTCGATATCCAGAGTCTCCGATTGCATCATTGCGGCTTGGACTTAACAACTTGCCCTGCGGTCACGCTTCCCGATCGGGGATTTCGATGGGGATTGAACTCAGGACCTCACGGAGGTATCCCGATCACCAATCACCACGATTAACCAATATGGAGCCGGTCAAATCTATGGCTATTCGCATTACGTTAATTGCGTCAAAGCTCCAAATTGTTTGCACCTTTACTGTTGTCGTCTAAGCGACTTGACGATCGCTATCGTCTTCGACAATTTAGCTAGGACGTAAGTTTCTATGCCCAGTCATAGAGTGGGATAGCTAAAATGTCCTACGCGACTTGACGGACGCCATCTATATTTACGGTCAGTGAGTGAGACCTGCAAGAGCAATAGCTATTGAAGACTGTCGGCACAGCTTTTGGCCGCCCCCAGAACACAGAGTATTGACTGTAACAAATGCGCCGGCTATTCAGGAGATTGCTACCAGGTGGGATCGCTCCACAATTCCACTACCATGGGGCGATCGGGAACAGCTGCAATACAAGAGCAAATCGGTCCCCACAAATCAGTTTCCACCTCGCAGGCATGGCACGATCCCCGCAGACAACCAGTGGGAATTGATACCCCAGCCTTGTGGGCCACTTCTAACAACGAATCTCCTGGGGTCGCCTGTACTTCCACATCATCCGGCATGAATCGGATAGTAACCGTTGCCTTACCGTTTCCATTTCTTTCAGTCAAGGTACCCCCTTAATGGCTGTTCTCAATGTTGTTATTTCATGGGGTTGTTATTTCATGGGACCTGCACTAACTCAAAATCCGCCAACGCAAAAGCCGATCCCAGATACGTTCAATCCAGTTGCCCTGGTGCCCAATAGGGGAATTAGGGGGGGATCTCACCAGCAACTGGCGGCCAATCGGGGCTAATCGATAACGACTGGTAATTCCTTGGCCATCCACCTCCCGTCGAATCGCCCCCACCTGAATCAGCCACATCAATTCATCCTCTAACGCTCGCTCGGGGAGTGGACTGACGATGTATCCTTTCGCTACCCCTGCTCGATCGCTAATTTCAGAGAGGTCAACGCTGCCATCCAACATCAGGAGATACAGCGGCCGCAAAAATGGAGCACAGCGCATGGCACGCATTGCCCGTCTATAGGTGCGATTGGAGTAGGTAATCGAGGCAACAAGCATGAAACGGGGTCAGTGACAGTAAAGCAAACGTTTGGGAGAAAATCTTCGGAGATGAGGCGTAAAAAATCCGATAGTTGCTCTATTCAATCTAGTACATCTAAAGCAATGCGATCCGAGCTACAAACACAGGCATTTCGGCGATACCCACCTCAGTTTCTGCTATTGCAACTCGTTTATTGCACCTTCGGTCATTGGAGGGCTTCAACAGGTGCAATTCCTGTGAGAGGGGCAAGGGTGGAGTAAAAATACAGTCCACCTACATTAGAATCAACTCAACAAACTTGCACTAAAAAAAACGGCAGCAAACGCTATGTCCTTGTCTCCCGACTTCCTCAAAGCATTACAGGCGGCGGTCTCTGCTAGTTCTATCTTGACCGATGAAGGGAGTTGCGAGCGATTTTCCAAAGATTACTACTGGTATAGCCCCTGGCTGCAAGAGCAGTTAGCGGATAAGCGGGCAGAGGCAGTGGTGAAATGTACCACAGAAGCTGAGGTGGTCGATGTGCTGCGGTTGGCTTACCAGCACCGCGTACCGGTGGTTCCTCGGGGGTTGGGCACTGGCAACTACGGGCAAGCGGTTCCTCTAGCGGGTGGGATTGTTCTCGATCTGACGCAAATGGATGAGATCGGTGAGTTTCACAATGGGGGCGTTTGGGTCGGTCCGGGGGCCAAACTGTCTGATATTGAAATGGCTGCGCGCGATCGCGGACTAGAGCTGCGTATGTACCCCAGCACTGTGGCCATGTCCACCATCGGTGGGTTTATCGCCGGAGGAAGCTGCGGCATTGGCAGCATGAATCATGGCGTATTGCGCGATCGCGGCAACGTGCGCTGTTTGCGGGTAGTTACCGCCAATGAAGAGCCCCAAGTCCTGGAATTGCAGGGTAAAGATATTGATAAAGTGCTGCATGCTTACGGCACCAACGGTATCATTACCGCCATTGATTTGCCCCTCACCCATCGCACTGACTGGCAACAGATGGCGATCGGATTCGAGAGCCTCAAAGATGCCCATGATTTTTGCTGGGCGTTGGGACGTAGCGAAGGGATTCACAAACGGGCGATCGCATTGCTAGAACAGCCACTGGTGGTCTATCAAAAACCGATTGCAACCCTAGTTGATTTCAATCGGCATGTTGTCCTCACACTGATCGATCCCACCGACCTCGATGAAACGAAAATGCTGGCGGCTGAAATGCAGGGGGACATTTCTGGAGAAGCTCCCCTTTACGGAGCTGGCACTCCGACCATCAGCGATGCCACCTGGAACCACACCACCTTATGGGCAAAAAAATTTAACGCTGATTATACATATCTGCAATGTGCGTTTGCCCCAAATCCCCGCGACAGTTGGCAACAGCTCTCGCACCTCAAGGATAAATTTGGAGATGACTGGATGATGCATGTGGAGATGGTGCGGTTTATGGGGGCAGTCCAATACTGGGCCTTGCCGGTCCTGCAATACCGCGATCGCGAGGGCTTGCAAGCTGTTATTGACGAATGCAAAACCATTGGTGTGGGCATTTCCAACCCCCACACTTACATCCTGGAGGAGGGGGGCCACGATGCTGGCAATCCGGTCCAGCTTGCCTTCAAACACCAAGCCGATCCTCTGGGCATTCTAAATCCTGGAAAAATGAAACTGTTTGTACCTTCGGAAATAACGGAAGAGCCGCTCCCCGCACCCAGCTTAGCGACACCCTCCGTTACTGTGGAAGACTCAGCTGCTACCGAAGCCAAAGAGGCAGCGGAGCCTTAGCGAGCCCTTTGTCCAACGCAACCTGACGGTCGCGGTAGATTCATTTCTGCTTTCAACAATGCAGCAGATAAATCCAAGGCGGATTCCATCGCGATGGCAACAATACAAAATTTGCTCGGAAAGCGATGAGGACTAACCGAGCAAATTTTAAATAGTTATTCCCTGGCTAAAGATTAAGATCCAAGTCGGATACCCTGACCAGTCGAGGTTCACCCTAATGATTAGCGACGGCGGGCGCGACGACGAGCATCCTTCTGCTTGCGGCGGCGCTTCTCGGAGGGGGATTCAAAATGTCTGCGGCGGCGAATGTCAGCAAAAATGCCTGCTTTCTGTAATTTCTTCTTGAACCGTCGTAACGCAGATTCAATATATTCGTCTTCGCCAACGTTAATTTGAGTCATACCGAACCAATTTGCCTCGACTAAAGCTAATTTCCGGTTAACTAGGCTAGCATGTCCGGGCCTAAATTGCGAAGATTTCACGGCTCGTCCGGCTAGTCTCATGGATTTCCCAGCTGCTCTCGCAATAACTACATTCACGTTGAAGGCTGGCTTGTTGTCATCCCGACCCATTGCCTCTACTGCAACAACTGCAGGGAATTCAAAAATGATTCTATCGCCTCAGTGTTTTGCTGAATCTCGGGCTGACCTCCGGCCAAAACAATCATTCGATCACCAATCGCATAGGCTCTAAACGTCACCTGTTCACCATCCCCTAACAACTGAAACTCTCGCCCAGGGTAACGATCTTGGAAGGCAATGGGGCGATCGCCCAGTAGATCGTAATCTGTGCGGCTGGCAATACCATCTCGCACCCCTTCCAATAGAGTTTGTGGATCTCGCTCTTCAGGAGGGAGAGGACTATGGGCAACCAAGTAGCGGGCAGAGGCGACATGGGACGCTAACACATCGAACTCCCACTCTCCCGCCGCAGTCTTCAACAGTTCGGTTTCCTTGGTCATTACCCCCTGAGGCATCCATAAACCCACCCCAGCCTCCCGCACGATTGTGGGTTGCCACTGCAGCAAATCATCTTGCACAATCAGCGTCGGTTGCTGCGGAGGGGATTCTAGACGGCGAATTTCCTCCTCCATCAGATCGAACCCATCTTCAAAAAAAGTGGGACGATCGTTAAATGCACTGTTTATGCCATTGAAGTTTTGAGCAAGGGTTGGGCTGGCGACGGTTAGGCAACAGGAGATCGCTAACAGCCAGCTCATCAGATTTAGATATTGACTCACCTGTATAGAGGTTGATTTGTAAGAAGTTGACTGTTGAAAAGTTAACTGTCGATACCCTGCCACTTCACCGTCCCCAATCCTGCTTACTGCAGTCAGGCTAGCAAATTCAACTGTTGATTATTCGAACTCGCAGTGATGAAGCGATCGTCAAGAGCTATGCTCTGCTTTCCGAAACTCGAACGAAGCATAGACGTTGGTTTCCTAACTGAGATGGCGACAGCCACTACCATGAGCACATGACTTTCCATTCCAGGGAGTAGATTCCCCTCCATGTCCATTTGTCCGCTACCGCAAACAACCGTTAACCTCATGGTGGCTGGAGAAGCGATCGATTCCTTAGCTGCAGCCGTGCGTGAATTGGTGGAAAACTCTTTAGACGCAGGGGCCAAGCGAGTGGCTGTAGAGGTCTCGCCCGAACGCTGGATGGTCAAAGTCATCGATGATGGCTGCGGCATCCCCCCATCCGAACTCAACAGTGCCGCTTTACCCTACTGCACCAGCAAGCTGCAGGCGGGAGAACAGTCGTTACATCGGGTCAAAACTTTGGGGTTTCGAGGGAAAGCACTGCACAGCTTAGCCCAGGTCAGCCAGTTAGAAATTCGGTCCTTTGCCTCCTGTCGCCAGGTCAACGGTCGTGGGGACACGTGCGAGGGCGATCGCCACTTATCGAGCGTTTCTCAGTTAAAAGAGAGCCCAGAGGATTGCAACCAGGAAGTCAAGAGCGACCACGGCTGGCTTGCCACCTTCAACCGCGATGGCACCCCCCGCATCGTGCATCCCACTGCTGCCGCTAAAGGGACCACTGTTACCGCTAGCGACCTGTTTGCTAATTGGCCTGAGCGCCGCACCGCCCTTGGAGATCGCAAAGGGGAAGTCCGTCGCATCCACACCGTTTTGCAAGAGGTTGCCCTGGCCCATCCCAGCATCACCTGGTCGTTACAGATTGACGGGAAGACCACACTAGAGCTGTGGCCGGGGAACTCCGCTGCCGATCTGCTTCCGCAAATGGTGCATCGTCTGGACCGTTCTCAGCTGACATTTTTCTCTGCCAACAACTTCAGCATCACCCTTGGTCTGCCCGACCGGTATCATCGACCGCGTCCCGACTGGCTTAAAGTGGCCGTTAACGGCAGATTTGTTCGTCTGCCGCAAATGGTACAAGCCATTCAATCTGCCTTCCATCGCACCATTCCCCGCGATCGTCATCCCCTCTGTATCGTGCACCTACAAGTCCCCCCCGAAGTGGTGGACTGGAACCGTCACCCTGCCAAGACAGACCTTTACCTCCAGGATTTAGAGGGTTATTGCGATCGCCTGCGACAAGCGATTCAATCAGCTTTGGCGGACTACGAGCCTTCTACCTACGAAAAATCTAGGCAGTTTTTGCTCAATCGCCAACCTGCTTCTACCGGACTGAAGGAATCTCCTGGGGACTATAGTCAAGGACTGGGGACGGTGCGGGTGTTGGGGCAATTGCAGAACACCTATGTCTTGGTGGAGACTTCGCAAGGCCTGTGGCTTGTCGAGCAACATGTAGCCCACGAACGGGTGCAGTACGAGCAGTTGCAAAAGGCCTGGGAACTGGTGATGCTACCGGAACCGCTATTGGTGAAAGATCTAGGCGTGCGTGAGCGGGAACGGCTGGAAGAGTTGGGTATTCAAGCAGAGGAGTTTGGAGATCGTCTCTGGGCCATCCGTCAATTACCCAAGCTGCTAATGGATGCCAG
The DNA here is from genome assembly GCA_051439605.1 of Synechococcus sp. Taxonomy (GTDB): domain Bacteria; phylum Cyanobacteriota; class Cyanobacteriia; order Thermostichales; family PCC-7336; genus PCC-7336. The sequence continues at coordinate 4,944 of JBFRWN010000030.1, read as the reverse complement.
CGATACCGCGATCGCTTTGCAGGATTTAGCCTCCTGCGCCAATGTCGATCTTGCCAAGGCCACTCTGGCTTGCCGTACCGCTATTCAAAATGGTACCCCACTGCAACAGCCAGAGATGGAACAGTTAATTCAGCGATGGAAAGCCACCCAAAATCCCCACACCTGCCCCCATGGCCGTCCGATCTATTTAGCCCTCAACGAATCCGACCTGGCCCGTTTTTTCCGGCGCAATTGGATGGTGTGCAGTCAAACCTGGGAGAACCCAGCACAGGGAATGGGCGCTCGCTTCAGTGCAGAGATTCTCCATCGCCCCTCTTCATCCACCAGTCGCATTCAGTCTGGCGATTTCAACTCTAATCCTCATAAAGCAGAGAGGGCACAATTCAATAGCTTGGGGAAAAACAATCCCGGCTAGAGCCAATTCAGATTTCCAAAAAGAAAACCCCTCCGCGGAGGAGAGGTTGAACATTGCTAGAGGTTTTCCGAATATGTTGAGTATGGGGCTCAGCACTTTGCAAAAGTGTATCGATTGCGTCAGATTGGTGGGTTCTTGACAATTTAAAACCTGTCTTAAACCTTTGTTGGCAGGTGTTTCAAATCCCTACAGGGCACTTCGAGAACGATACTATTGAGGCAGAAGTCCCAATAACAGGCGGAGCTGGCATTGGATAGGCAAGATTTCAGCCGATCTCAAGGATTCTCATTCCCATGACATACTGAGAAGTGATTCATTTATTGAGAGTTGTCTGCCGTGGATCGCGCTCTAATCAAATTTTCCTCAACCGAATGCGGCATTTGCCACAAGATGTCTTTTTTTGATAGCAAAGTTGCCGATGAAATGGGCCTAAGGTTTATTGACGTCAAACTGCAAGACGGCAAGACCTATCGTAAGTACCGCGATATTTTAATTTCCCAGTACCCCGACAAATCCAGCATGGGGTGGCCCACCTACTTTGTCTGTGACGATCCTGAGGGTGACTTTCACATTCTGGGAGAAATTCGCGGTGGCCACATGAAAGGTGAATTCCGCAAAAAGATGCAACAGGTGCTCGAAGGGGCTACCCCTGCTGCCGGTTAATTCTACTCAGTTATTTAAGCTATGCATCAGCAGGAATTAGAAACTGTTTTCAGCTGGTAGCCATCATTTAAATTGACGCCGAACTTCTGTTGAAGCAGACGGCGGAATAGCAGCTTTTTGGGTGCTTCTCAGCTCGTTCTTCCTCTGTCGCGATTTCAAAGATAGTGCGGGTCGTGCTGTGCATCTGGGTACGATACCTCCAGTAAGCAACCTCAATGTTTTCATATGAGCGCTGATGCGATCGCTCAATCCTTAAACGAGCACTATTCCTCAGACAATATCTACTTTCAAATTGTTGAGCATGGTGGGGTGCTACACGTATATCTCAACCATGCATCCGACAACTCACTCAATTACGCTCCCATTACCGAGAGGATTCAGGGCGCGGTTGCCTCTCAGTGGCAGGGAAGTGAGGATGGTTTCTGGTTTTATAGCCGCACCTTAGGAAGAACCCAACCAGACTGGCAGTCTTACATCCAAATTCCCCGTCAGTTCACCGGCCGACATATTAGCGTTGCGGGCGCATCCTCCATCCTGGGAATGCCTCAGGAAACCGCAATTACAAACTTAGCTGGTAGCAGTACATATGAATCCACTGAGGATAGAGAAGCGCCTACGGAATTTGTCTCTCTGACAGGAAAATTCAACCCATATGAAGCTTCTACAGATATGATCTCCCTGGCGGGAGAAGCCGATTTAGAGGACGAAAACACAGATATGGTCTCTTTGACAGGAAAAGTCCAGTCAGAGGACGACCCTACAGAAATGGTTTTTCTAACGGGGGAAGTCCAGTTAGAGGACGACCCCACAGAAATGGTTCACCTTCAAGCCAGCTACGGCCAGCAGTCATCCTTTAATCCATCCCCCAGTTTCGAAGGCAATTACACTGACAATGAGCAGGCTGAAACGGAGATGGTCCTACTGTCCTCCACAGATGGTAATCATTCTCTTACCGCTTCCCCCTTTGCTGAGGATGGGGGTGATGAGCATGAGGTAATACCGCTGAGTCGCGCAACCCCTTCCAAGCCTTCTCAAGTCCCAGGAGGGACCGACGAAGAAGTCCCTACAGAACTGGTTTCCCTCGGGAATCCTACTCCGAATCAGTTCTCAACGCTCTCCCAATTCCCAGGCGGTACCGACGAAGAGGCAACTACGGAACTGGTGTCCGTAGGACGTGCTTCTCAGCGGATGTCATCGTTCTCTCCTATGGCCAATGATGACGATGAAGATGCTGCAACTGAAATGGTGTCTATAGGTGATGTTGTTGCTTCTGGCCAGATTTCTGCTGCAAATGTGATGCCAGAGGACGCTGATGAAAATGCTTCAACAGAGATGGTGTCTTTAGGCAATCCCTCCGCCAATCGGTTGTCTACAAAGCCCCAAGTTCTTGGTGTTCAGGAGGATGACGACGAAAACGCCCCAACAGAGATACTGTCTGCGGGTATCCAGCCATCTCAAGTCACCCCCCCCCTCCCTGCAAAACCTAAAGTAGATGCCCAAACCCTTGCGCAAACCCTCGAGCGCCAATTCCAAGCTGAAGGAATCCGGTTCCAGGTGGCTAAGCAGGAACGCTTTTGGTACGTATGCGCGAATCGTCTTGCCGATCGCCCTCTCGATTTTATTCAGACGGGCGATCGCGTGCGTCGCACATTGATCGAACTAGGTTTGGAGAATGATGAAGCCTTCTGGTTCTATAGCCGGGTGGCCGGGCAGAAAAAGCCAGAGCGTAAACACTTGATTCAATTTGCAGAAAATTTTGCCGTCCGGCAGCGCCAGAACAACATCTCTACAGTAGGGACTATCTCAAGCATGGGTGCTAATGCCTCCAGAACAACGAGCACTTCCAGTACAAGCGCACCAACTGCACCACATGGAACGAAGCCCAACCTAGGGATACCTCCTACAGCGGGTTCTTCAGTCAGCCATCAGCCAACCGATTTATCCCAATTCTGTTTCGTTCGCAATCAGTTGCTGCTAAAGACCCAATTATTTCCCCCTTCCAACGAAGTTGCGCGTCTGATTCAATGCTTTCACGAGCTACCGAATTCTGAGCAATTGCAGGCAGCAAAGAGTTTGGCCCTGATTTTCAAAGGACAACAAATCCTCACGAAAAGTCCCCCTTGGATGTTGGAGTTAGAACGTTTGTCAGATCCAGATCTTCGCATAGCCGCCCTTTGGTTCAGTCGCTATTGCATGCAGCCCGTCGAAACCTACAGCCAGCTCGAAGCAATTTTGAAGCCCTCCAGCTTTCCAGCACCTACTCCAGATCGAGCTCCCAACACACACCCTCAACCAGCATCTGGATATGAGGCAGCTCTCGCCACAGCCCCGCCTGAGGCAGCTGAACCGAAACTGGGCAAAGGCTCCCACTGGTTCTGCCGCAAAATCAAAGCGCTTTTCTCTAGGGACAATTAAGGAAAGCGCGATCTCCAGGCAAGTGAGATTCGCTTGTTGCGACCAACAAGGCGCTGAGGACATGTCAGTTATTTAGATAAAAAATGCATCTACCAATGTCATGAAATAAGCAGATTTCCCTCTGCTGGATGCTAATGGATGTAAACAACACTCTTGAATACGAGCAAGCAATACTCGAAATATAAAATCTTTGCAAAAACAATCCATGCTCGACACAAATGAAGTAATAACCATGCGCAAGCTAAGCTCTTCGATGCAAAACCAGCAAAGAGAGCACACTACTTTTTATGGCCAATTTTTTATTGTCCAATGCAGAATAGAATTTTTTTAGATTTTAGGCGAAAAGCTCTTCTGAATAGTTCCCGATTGTCCTCAGCCAATGAAAAATGTTTCGTAACAAACTATAATCCAAGTTTTTTTGGAAACACTTAAAACATTTCAATATTCTGACTTTAAGGAAAAGCGTTACGCCTCCGAGCAGGATCGATTGCGTGCAAGGAGGCTAACAGGGATTCCCGAACCCGCAGAATTAGAGTGTAATATCCAACCCCTATCCTCTGACTGCCAGACTTCATCCGTTGAGAATGCGCCCATTTGTTGCCTTCTTGTCGCATTTCGACATTTATGGTATATATTTATATACGTACGTGGCCGTACGCCGGCAACAGGCATATACTTAAGTATGGGTCCTGATGCTCTTGTGGTTTGATACGGCTTTTTGTTGTAAGTGGAGGTAGCTTTTACTCCTTCGAACGTGCTACTGCGTTCCAATAGAATCAAAAAAGGATATTCTGAAGCTGGTGCTAACGATTGACCGTGGTATTGCATGCAGTTTTGATGCAAGACTACCGTGGCCTCAATGGTTTTAGAATTCTAAGTTCAACTTTGGGAAGGAGCTAACAAGCGTTATCAGTTATGGTAGAGTTGCGCATCATTAACAACTTAGACACGAGTTTTACTCTAGAGCCTGAGTCCCAAAAGATACTTTTTGGCTTGCTAGAGGATGATAGCTTTTTAGGGCAAGTGGCGGGCCAAATAGAAGCCCAGAAAGTGAAATTCACGGGAATTCTGTTCCAACCTATTCCCCAAGTTGCCGGTGCTCCTCGAAATCTTGCTCCCGATGTAGAGCCTTATTTCACTTCTCCAGACTACGCGATTGTCAACGTACCTCCTTCTTTTTTGTTCAAAGCGCGTATTTCCAATCCGAACAAGCTTTGCGCAGTTTTTCATCGCGTAAAATAGAAAATATCCTCTGACTGACGATCGGAGAGTAAGAATGTGCTATCCAATAAAATTCTTGCTCTCTTTATTTTGGGCATAGTAATTTGGTAGTCCACCGAATGTAAGGATAGGGATCATTTAGCTATCGTGAGCCAGTAATGTTAAAACCGACTTGCCCGAGCTGTGACTCCGAAGATATTGTCAAGAATGGTCGTATCCATAACGGCAAG
>JBFRWN010000029.1:0-10972 GCA_051439605.1 Synechococcus sp. | reverse complement strand
CTGTTGGCAATCGAGATATTCAATTTAAGTACAAGCGCAATATGAATTTAAATTCCATTCAATTTTTCAAAAAAACTTGCCTCATGGGCTGACCCAATGAGTGTAGTTTGAATTTTTCGAGGTGCCCATCTTTCAGTTTGGGAAACTCGGTGATAGTTTCTACTACCTCCCCTGCCCGTTCACCGCAGGCGACCAGAATCACGATATCTACTGCCGAGAAACGGGAGATCAGATTTTGTAGTACAGTTTTGCCTGCTCCAAAAGGTCCTGGAATACAGCCTGTCCCTCCCCGAGCAATGGGCAGAAAAGTATCGATGATGCGCTGGGTCGTAATCATTGGCTCTTGGGGATAGAGTCGCTCAGAAAATTGGGTTTCCAATAGTTGCTGAGGCAGTGAGCGTCGCACGGGCCATTGCTGGGTAAGGGTCAAGAAACGTTCCTGGCCATTTCGCTCCTTAATCCGAGCGATCGGCGTATCGATGGTAAAGTTACCCTGTTGAATCCAGTCTAAGGTGACTTCTGTCGGCTCGTCGAAGGGAATCATAATTTTGTGGGTGAATCGACCTTCTTGAACTGTACCGATCGCATCTCCTGCTTTGAGACGATCGCCAATATTGGTGCTGGGGATAAAGGACCATTTTTTCTGCGGGTCTAAAGCAGATAGGTAGATCCCCCGGGGCAAGAATGTACCGTAGCTCGCTGCGACTTCTGCGAGGGGATTTTGCAAGCCATCATAGACCTGACCCAATAACCCCGGTCCTAGAGAAACTGATAGTAACTGACCCGTCTGTTCTACTGGATCGCCAACACCCACCCCCAACGTACTTTCATAAACCTGAGCATCGGCTTCCCGTCCCCTTACTCGCAGAACCTCAGCTTTGAGTTTCTCGGTGCGACCTTTACTTTCTCGCTGGGGACAGATATAAACCACTTCGTTCTTAACTAGGGGGCGGGCATTAGATTCAGCCATTTTAATGGTGACCAAGTCTTCTTGAACGGCAATTACTCGTGCCCAATTAAACATTTCACCCATAGAATTTCATTGTCGATGCTCTAATTTTGGCTTGAATAAGCCTGTATCATAATAATACCTTGCCGAGTTTCTTCCAGTAATCAGCTTTTGACAAATTGCCATTAGGAGTTTTCAGCAAACAGATCCGTAAATTTTTCCCTACCCGCATCAACCAGCTTTCTGAAACGCCCAACAGCAGCCTCACCATTATAGCGGAGCCAGCGATCGACCATACTCCAGCGCATCACGTAAATTACTACCGCTTCAAAATCAAAGTAATGTCCTGTCTCCACTCGCTGGAGCATTTGCCAATTGAGCTCAAATTGCAAGCGTTCCAGAGCAACTGCATCATTGGCACTTAGCAAGCGATGAGCTGCCGACACCCAAGGAAAAATTACTTCTAGGTGAAATTCTGGCTCCGCCCAGTGACGCTCAATGTAGTTGACCCAACGGCCAAATCCCCAAGGTTGATTCAGGGGAGGATTGCTCTCTCCTCGGTGGCGGCGGCGCAGGGCAGCTACGATCGTGCGCAGGTCGAGACGGTAAGCGACTATTTCTTGTAAGATTGGGGAGCGCACCTCCTCAAAGAAACGCTGGGCTTCGGCAATAAACTGAGCATCACTGCGCTTCATCGGCTGTTCCGACCAGGCTATTAGGGAACTAATCCGATTCAAGAGGATTGCGTCTTTTTCTGCGAGCATCTTGAGCCGACTTTCTAGTTTGAGTCGGGAAATTGGAGTCTGCTTGGCTTCAAATAGTTGGCCCATCGGTGGCAAGCTGGCCATTAGGGTGAGATACTTGGTCATTATTTGACAATACCTTCCAAAAGAGCGCGGAAGCGAGGTTGGAGGTGTTCGAGGAGCGTCTCGGCAATAGCGCGATCGCTGAGATCTAGCACCACTTCCCGGTCTATCAGTCGGAGCCTCAGCCCCCTCTGATTATCCTTAGCGACTCCAAAACTGACACCTTCTCGCAGCATATCTTGACTGATTAATTTGACGAAGTAGGTGAGTATCTCCTGCTCCAGTTCGGCACAATTGCGGCTCAGTTCTCCGACTCCAGCAACCTTTCGGGGCAGCAGCACTTCCACCTCTTGGGCTTGAGCCACTTCCTCCTTGACTCGACTGGCTACCTCCAGGAGCAGCTTTTGCAGCAGTTCTGGTTTCTCGGTTTCGGCACCGACTAAACCCTGGAGTTTCCCCGTAAACTGCTGGTTCAATTGTGTCTTCAGTGCTAAGTTCGTATCGCGGAAAGCTAACTGTAGGGCTTCATATCCTGCGCGTTTTAAGTTTTCTGCCTCTTCTTGGGCTTGGTTGACAATGCACTCGGCTTCTTGCTGAGCCTCCTTGACCAGCAAATCAGCACGGGCTTGAGCATCTTTGACAATCTGTTCTGCTCGAGCGCGACCGTTATTCACTCCTTCATCCCGCAGTCGAGCAATTAGCTCTTCAACTCCCGAGGCCACTGAGTCAGATGTGGGGCGCGAACGTCTTCGATTAGCCACTTAATACCTCCTTAGCTACCAGCCGGTATAAACAACAATGCAAAGATAAAAGCAAACACCGCAAAGCCCTCAACGATGGCAGCGGGGGCTAAGGATAGGCCGAAGATTTCCGGCTTAGCTTTGCTGGCCACGATCGCTGAGGCGCAGCACTGACCCTGATAGATCGCGCTCAACAGCAGGGCCAGTCCGGCACCGATGCCCAAGCCGAACATGCTGGGGGCGACATCCACCGAAATTTGACCGTCGACCACCAGGGCACCCAGAGCAAAGGTTAATACAATCCCGTAAATTACCTGGGAAGAGGGCATGGCAGAGACGCCAACGTAGCGACCATAACCCCCGTCAGTATCTAACATTGCCCCAATGGCCGCTTGCCCGGCAGTGGCACAACCAATGACACTACCAGATGCTCCCAGAGCCACTGGCGCGTACAAACCCGCCCATCCCAGGGCAATTACCAAATCGCTCATAAATCCCTCTCCTTTTTAGCAAAGGCTTGAAACGGATACCCTTCGTCTGAAAGGCCCCAGCGGAAGAATTCGATGAAATTTAGGCGCAAACCATGGACCAAACCGCTGATGATGCCCAGACCTAAATTGATCCCGTGACCCAGCAACAAGATCAGGAGCGGGAGCAAGGGTCCGGGTAAAACCTCTCCCGACTGGCTGGCCAACTGATTAAACGTCTGAGCCAGGGAGGCACTGGCCAGCCCCAGGGCAAACAGTCGCAGGTAACTGAGGATGTCACCGAACATGGTCGCGATCCCCGCCAGCGCACCGAATCCTTGGAACAAACGCCAGGGAAGTTTTTGGCGACTACCCGCAACCCCACTCAAGAAGATTAACAAAAAACCACCTCCGAGCAGCCCAAAACCTAGATTGCCGAATATTATAGCATCGGCAATTCCCCCTAGATAGACTGCTAAACCTCCTAATACGACCAAAATCCAGCCGAGAGGCCGAGCTTTATTCGCAAATCCGCCAGCAAGATAGAAGACAACGGTATTAGCAAAAACTACGTGCAGGCAGCCAATGGCGATCGAAAGCGGCATCATGATGGCAAAGTTATCAATCTGCATCACTTGGAGGCTAGCCAGCTGAGAGCCCTCAGTGGGTGTCAAGCCGAAATAACTGCCGACCAACACACCATAAGCCAAGGAAGTGCCCAGAACCACTGCCACCAAACGTCTGAAGTTTTTTCCACCCTGGTTCTGGCCCATCTGCTTCCAGAAAAGTGCCACGATGCCTGCTAATATGAGGGAATAGCCGGCATCAGCGAGAATCATCGCAAAGAAGAGGGCAAAAGAAAAGAAAACCACGAGCGACGGATCCCAGTTGTCGTAACTGGGAGTTTGGTAAAAACTCACTAAATCCTGCCCACCCCTCAGAGCTTTCGGGTTCTCCATCAGGGTCGGCGGAGTCTCGTTCGGTTGGGATGGTTCGACAAGAAATGCTAACCCGTGCTGCTCGGCAAAAGAATCCAGCCGCTTAAGTAAATGCTTGGGCATCCAGCCCTGAACCAGGAAAATGCCCTCCTGTTGGATGCTTTTGCTACTAGCCTTTCTCAAGGATACCTCGTCCTCAGCACGGGCTAAATTTTGAGCCAGCAAGACGATCCAGCGACTGAGAGCTTGATGTTCTGCTCGAATTTCATCTAGCTCGATTTCTACTTGTTCTAACTGAAGTTTTAGCTCTTCTGGTGAGACCGATCCAGCGTGAGTTCGGGTTACGGGAAGGATATCGGCGGGGGGTTCTTCTTGGGCAATAACCACCACATAGACATGGAGACGATCCTTGCCCACGATCTGCCAAGGTAGCTCTAGCTGCTGAATCTGTTTCGCTTTGGTGTGCGGCACCTGGTAAAACCAAAAACGATAGCCGCCGAGATCGTTTAAATCTGGCAAGGTGAAGCTACCCCAAGGTGTCAACTTTTTCAACCGATTGGCCAGAAAAAGTTTCTGGTCTTCTGCCTCCCGTCGCTTCTGCTTATTAGCTAGTGCTGCTGCCACGACCGAATCTAAATCGAACTCGGCTTCATCTCGTACTTGATGTCGCCGTCGCGGGACATCCATAATGTAGCGCAGGGCTTTTTGGGCTTCTTTAAAGCGATCGCTCAAGCTAAATCCAGATTCTTTGGCCGGCGGTTGGAGGTCAATTAGGTGCATACATCCCAAGCACTGCAAGCCTTCCAGGATAGTTTCTCCCTCGACTTTCATTCCAAACAGGGTAACCTTGTTCAAGGGGACAATACTCATGCTAGTTGCTTCTCCTGCTTCCGCTTGGCGATCTTCGAGTTCACGACCCCTGCGCGGTCGGCATCGACCAGATAGATCTGAATCTTCTTAATATTTGACTTCGTCTGCGGGATCAACACCTTGTCAAATAAATTGAACCGCTGCGTCGCGCTCCGCTCCGCTCGCTCGAGCAACTCCAGCCTTCGCTGTGCTACCTGCACGCCGATTTGAGTTTCTAGAGCTATTTTTAGCAGGTTCACTAGGCGATCGACCCAGAAGGGTTTGCCGAGTAAGGCGTAATCACGCACCTGGATTTGAACTAGTTTGATTTTAGGTAGTCGAGTTCCCATAATATTTTCTTCCACCAATTCTACCTCGGTGACCCTGACAATGTTCGTCAAATCCACCAACTGGTTGGACAACATGGGAAATTTTTGGGCAATTTCTGGGTCTATTTCTTGGAGTCTGTTTTGGGTTTCAGCCAGTATTCGTTTTGCCCTGCTCCGCTCCGCAATCAGTTGACGACGCTTGAGATCTAGGGATGGTAAAACATCCTCAAAGACTTTGAGTTGCCTTTTTTCTTTTGAGAGAGATGCCTTGTTTAACGACAGTCTAGCCATTAGAGTTCTTATGAATAAATAGATATTTCTCAGATGGTTCAAACCATTTTTTAGATCGAGATTACAACTTGTCCTGGATCTCTTGGGGAAAATACTTGTCAATTAGAGCCTGTTTGATCAGTAACTCATTGGGTTCAAAGCAATCCGCTAGGGTTTTCCACCCCAGGTCAAGTGCTTGTTCCAGGGGCAGGGAAACTTTACTATTCATGAATCTCTCCTGGAAGAGATTGCCGAACTTCAACAACTTGCGATCGTAGTCGGATAGCTCAAAAGCCATTGCCTGTTTCTGCTCCGCTTCTTTAGCACCAGAGTAAAACCGAATCATGGCGTTCATGATCTGACTGTGATCTTCCCTGGTTTCCTTGCCAATGACATTTTGTTTGAGTCGGGACAGGGAGCCAAAAGGATCGATTTTGCCGTCGTGGAGGTAGAATTGTCCTTCAGTGATGTAGCCAGTGTTGTCTGGGACGGGGTGAGTTACGTCATCCCCAACCATAGTGGTAACAGTTAAGATAGTCACCGACCCACCTTGAGCATAGTCTGCCGCCTTTTCATAGCGGCGGGCCAGCTGGGAATATAGGTCCCCTGGATAGCCTCGATTGGCGGGAACTCGATCCATTGCGATACTGATTTCTTTAAGTGCATCAGCAAAGGCTGTCATGTCCGACATCAGTACCAGAACCCGCTTACCTTCCTCTACGGCAAAACGCTCTGCCACTGCCAGTGCCATATCTGGAATCAGCATCCGTTCGATAATAGAGTCAGAAGCGAGGTTGACAAACATTACTGTACGCGCAAACACCCCAGCATCTTCAAATGTCTTGCGGAAGAAGTAATAGTCGTCGAAAATCAGACCTAATCCTCCAAAAACCACGATATCTGCATCTGCCTGAATGGCAATACGGGCGAGAAAGGGATTAAAAGGTTCACCGGCGACTGAGAATATGGGGATCTTCTGACTTTCCACCAGACAATTAAACACGTCAATCATGGGGACATCGGTACGGATCATCTTCGATGCCAAAATGCGACGCAGGGGATTAACTGATGGTCCCCCAATGGATACTTTGGGGTCTTGGGAGAGTTTTGGCCCTCCGTCAATCGGTTCTCCCGTTGCGCGAAAGACCCGACCCAGAATGTTGCCCGAATATGTAGCCTTCATGGAGTGTCCGAGAAAGCGAACTGCTGAATCGGTAGATACTCCCTTGGTGCCTCTGAATACCTGTAGGACGACTGTATTTTCTTTAAGGTTGATAATCTGGGCTAAAGACAAGCTACCATAGCTATTTTCCACTACAGCCAAGTCACCGAAGCGCGGTCCGCAGTCTTGACTGTGAGCATTGTTGGGAACCTGGACTTTGATAATGTCCCCTACAATCTCCAAAATCTTAGAATAACGGACCAGTGTCAATGACATGAAGCAAGTTTTAGTGAAGCGATCTTTACTTTTCCTTATAGCAATAATTTTAAATTGAAAAAGTAATAAGTGATACAGATCAAAGGGGAGTTAGGCAGAGCAAACGCAGATATTTCTTTACGTCAAAAATCTATTTCAAACCTGTTCTTTTCTCCTAAAAGATCCTCATGGCACGTAACTTCAGAAAAACTGACATCTCGTTTCAGATACTTTTATCTTACTAATTAGTAACCGTTGTTACGATAATAATCAAGGTAAAAACCTATAAAAAGATTGGGAATAAAAACTACAATCTTCAAATTAAAGATATGCCTCGTCGTGACGACTTACAAAAAATCTTGTTGCTGGGCTCTGGTCCCATTAAGATCGGACAGGCTTGTGAATTTGACTACTCCGGTACGCAAGCTTGTAAGGCACTGCGAGAAGAAGACTACGAAGTAGTTCTGGTCAATTCCAACCCCGCTACGATCATGACCGATCCTCAGACAGCCGAGCGCACTTACATCGAGCCCCTACTGCCAGAAATCGTGGAGAAGGTAATCGCTAAGGAGCGTCCCGATGCCCTTCTGCCAACGATGGGGGGACAGACGGCCTTGAACATTGCCGTAACCCTATCTAAGAATGGCGTGTTGGACAAATATGGGGTTGAACTAATTGGAGCCAAACTACCAGCAATTGAAATGGCAGAAGACCGTCTCTTATTTAAAGAGGCCATGAAACGCATTGGTTTGGCAGTCTGCCCTTCGGGAATTGCCAACAACCTGGAAGAGGCCAGAGCGGCGGCCCAACAAATTGGTTCCTATCCCCTAATTATTCGCCCTGCCTTTACTTTAGGAGGAACCGGCGGCGGGATTGCCTACAATCAGGAAGAATACGAACAACTGGCCAAATACGGTCTCGATGCCAGCCCGGTATCTCAAATTCTGGTGGAAAAATCCCTCTTGGGGTGGAAAGAGTACGAGCTAGAAGTCATGAGGGATTTAGCGGATAATGTGGTCGTGATTTGCTCGATCGAAAATATCGATCCGATGGGAGTTCATACTGGAGACTCAATTACCGTGGCCCCCGCTCAAACTCTAACTGATAAAGAGTATCAACGAATGCGGGATGCGGCCCAGAAAATTATCCGCGAGATCGGGGTAGAAACCGGGGGCTCAAATATCCAGTTTGCGGTCAATCCCGTCAATGGCGAGGTAATTGTCATCGAGATGAACCCTCGCGTTTCCCGTTCTTCGGCATTGGCTTCAAAAGCGACTGGTTTTCCCATCGCTAAATTTGCCGCTAAGTTAGCAGTTGGCTATACCCTGGATGAAATTCCCAATGACATAACCCAAAAAACTCCCGCTTCTTTTGAACCGACAATTGACTATGTGGTGACCAAAATTCCCCGCTTTGCTTTTGAGAAGTTTCCTGCGGCTCAACCCATACTCACTACCCAGATGAAGTCGGTGGGGGAAGCCATGGCAATTGGGCGTACTTTCTGTGAATCCTTGCAAAAAGCTCTGCGCTCGCTAGAAACTGGTCGCTTTGGTTTTGGTTGCGACAGACAAGAAGCACTCCCCTCTTTAACCCAAGTACGCTCTAGTTTACGCACTCCCAATCCAGAGCGTATCTTTACTGTCCATCAAGCCTTAAAATTGGGAATGACGGTGGAAGAAATTAACGAACTCACCGCCATTGACATCTGGTTTTTGGACAAAATGCAGGAACTAATCGAAACAGAGAAGTTTCTCAAATGTACCCCCCTACGACAAATTCCTCAAGAACAGATGCAGTTTGTCAAACAGCAGGGGTTTAGCGATCGCCAAATCGCCTTTGCCACTAAGACAAGCGAAGATGAAGTACGGGCTTATCGAAAGCAGTTGGGAGTAGTTCCCGTTTATAAACTGGTGGATACCTGTGCAGCAGAGTTTGAGTCCTACACACCCTACTATTACTCCACCTACGAAACAGGAGAATCAGAAGCTCAACCCTCCAACCAGCGCAAGGTGATGATTCTCGGCGGTGGACCTAACCGCATCGGACAGGGAATCGAATTTGATTACTGTTGCTGTCACGCCTCCTTTGCTCTGAGGGAGGAGGGGTTTGAGACGATTATGGTTAACTCCAATCCAGAGACGGTTTCCACCGACTACGATACCAGCGATCGCCTTTATTTTGAACCCCTCACCAAAGAAGATGTCCTCAACATCATCGAAGCCGAAAATCCCGAAGGTATCATCGTCCAGTTTGGGGGACAAACTCCATTAAAACTAGCAATACCATTACAGAAATATTTAGAACAAAAATCCCAGTCCCCAGTCCCCAATCCCCAGTCCCCAATTCCCAATCCCCAAATCTGGGGGACTTCGCCTGATTCGATTGATATTGCCGAAGACAGAGAAAGATTTGAGCAAATCCTCCAAGAGCTAAACATCCATCACCCTCCCAATGGGATTGCCCATAGCTACGAAGAATCTTTGGCGATCGCTGGTCGCATTGGTTATCCAGTGGTGGTTCGTCCTTCCTATGTATTGGGGGGACGGGCAATGGAAATTGTCTATTCCGATCGCGATCTAGAACATTATATGAACTACGCGGTGCAAGTTGAGCCAGAGCATCCGATTTTAATCGATCAGTTTTTGGAAAATGCCATTGAGGTGGATGTAGACGCGATCGCCGACCCGACTGGGAAAGTAGTTATCGGCGGGATTATGGAACACATCGAAGAAGCTGGAGTTCACTCAGGTGATTCCGCTTGCTCTCTCCCCCATACCTCCCTGCCCTCGTCAGTCCTAGATACTATTCGTCAGTGGACGATACAGTTAGCCCAAGCCCTAAAAGTAATTGGACTGCTCAACATCCAGTATGCCGTTCAGGGAGAACAGGTGTACATTCTGGAGGCAAATCCCCGCGCTTCTCGCACTGTTCCCTATGCCTCTAAAGCCATTGGAGTTCCCTTAGCGAAGTTGGCATCCCGCGTGATGTCTGGGGAAACTTTAGAGTCGGTTGGGTTTACCTCAGAAAGAATAACCCAACACATCGCCGTCAAAGAAGTCGTACTGCCGTTTAATAAGTTCCCTGGTGCGGATACCCTGTTAGGGCCAGAGATGCGCTCTACGGGGGAGGTGATGGGCATCGATACGGATTTTGGCAAGGCGTTTGCCAAGGCAGAGTTGGCAGCAGGAGTAAAATTATCCCTGACTGGGAGGGTATTAGTGTCGATGAGCGATCGCGATAAACAAGCGGTGGTTTCAGTGGTTAAAGACTTAATGGATTTGGGTTTTAAGGTCGTCGCTACTGCGGGGACTCGTCGCGTCTTACAGGAGCATGGCATGGAAGATGTAGATAAAGTGCTAAAAATTCATGAAGGTCGTCCTCACGTCATCGACTGGATCAAGAATGACCAGATTCAGTTGATCATCAATACCCCCAATGGACAGGAATCCCATACCGATGCCCGTCTGCTCCGCCGCACGGCTCTAGATTATCAACTGCCAATTATTACTACTATTGCTGGAGCCAAGGCTACTATATCAGCAATTCACTCCTTGCAGTCCCAACCTTTAGAAGTGAAATCATTACAAGACTACATTGCTGTTGGCCAAGGTGTTGGCTGAGGTGTCAGAAAACGGGGTTTGAGTAGCAACTGATACGTGCGACCTGAACTGGTCAATTGAAACGTGACTTCCTTAGTCACGGCCTTCAACCCAAACAGATTTGACTAGCAAACAATCGGGGTTGAGCCGAGATCCCTGCGAAAAAGTGCAACATCCCTTTAAAAACCTTACAGGCTCTGGTTTATAGCGATACTACAAAAACCCTTCGTCAACGGAGAAATACCAACGAATTTACGATGCTTCAGCTAATACTCTTGACGGAGAAATTGTGACTTCCACCATAAAATCTACCCATAAATCATATTGGCGATCGCTAATTGCCACCGAAAGGCGATCGCCTTGGACGTAGGGAGTAGCAATAAGTGCGCCCTTAGCCTGGAAGATGGTCGTCTCGTCATCGGAGTGCTGGGTGCGCTCTGACTGAGATGGAGATGGTTCGGTTTGAGTCGGTACGTCAGACTCATTGAGTGTGAGTTTAGTAGAAGTTGTAGACTTTATTGTAGGTGTTGAAGCTTCTGTAGTGGTAGATTTACGAGTAGCTTTCTTCTTCTTAGTAGTTTTAGCCTTTGTTTTAGTTTCGGTCTTTT
>JBFRWN010000028.1:0-30053 GCA_051439605.1 Synechococcus sp. | reverse complement strand
TGTACAGCCGCGATGGTGAGGACTGTCGACGATGTGGCAGCACGATTGAACGCATCAAGTTGGCGGGGCGATCGGCTCACTTTTGCCCTAGCTGTCAATTGAAGTAGACTCTCTAGGTTCTATGAATTGATAGGAGTTTTTCATCAAAAAGCAAATTCAGGAATAACATTAGTTTGCGTAACTGTTCAGGCAAAAACTACAAAGGCTCTATGAAGAAGTTATTCAGAGAACCTGACTTCGATGGCCCTCGCCCCTAGTCCCTCTCACAGAGCGGGAAAGGGGAAAAAGATCTTCGAATACGGATATTTTTGTTCTAATGGCCGCTTATTTTAAATTAGGGGGCATTCTATCGAACTGACGTCATCAAATATTGCGATTGTTCTTTGTGCATTGAACGTTTATGGACGATCTGTGCTGAACAACCTTCACTCAACATCTATTACAAGAGACAATGAATATGGTAGAGAAGCCGCAAGGGTCGAACCATGAAAACTCTTTCTATCGGATTGGCTTGTTGGGTTTTGTTTACCCTTGGGTTAATTGCTCCGCCTGCAATTGCCCAACGTTGGGCACACATGACAAACGATGTACATTTTGATGTTGATTCCTTTGATTTTTCTTTGCTGGATAAAGTTGCAGTCAGCGTTCTAAATGCGAATGTTGACAGGGTGAATCAGCGAACTGAAATTTACACGTGCGATTCTGATAATCTTGAATATTGGAGAGCCCTTTGCATTTATGAAGCTGATGATGGTCCATTGGCGATGCAGGGGGACATCATCCCAGGTTCAATTGGCGAGCATGTCAGAAATTCTGCTTGTGCAGTCAGAGGGCTCAACATTTTGGATACAACACCAGAAAAAACGTTTCTATCTGTTTTCCGAGAAGCTGTTGCTGACCAAGAAGATATTGAGAGTGGATTTAAGGCAGTCAAATTGTTTTCCGACCGCGTCAACGATATGGCGGACGAGATGAAGCTCGAAGAGATGCCTGCTACTTGAATCTACCAGCCACAGGTCTTGCACATGTGAGTTTGACATTCATTGAGCTGCTGGCTGCTCTTTGAAGTCAAGAAGACTTGCAAAACAATTCTCTGACAGTTCGTAGAGTCAACCTGTTGGCTCGCGATGGGTAAAGTCTCGATAATACCTATTTCGTCACGCTACTGACAGGGCGGTTGGAGACAGCGGTGCAAGAGCAAGACATCCAAGCGCTACTGACCCATGCAGTTGAGCAGTGGCAAGTGGAATTGCAGGTGACAGTGCACGATCGCCATTTGCACGTGCTCGTGACCCGTCCAAACCCCATCAGCACAGAGATTGAGCATCTGCTAGCGGAGGAAACTCAAACGTTTCTTCCCCATATCGATCGCATGACATTTTGGTTCCCCGCTGCAGGAGAGCAACCCAAGCAGCATTCCACCATCGATCTCGCGCAGCCGGTCAATCCCGAATCCGTCGATCTGACCCAGTTTCGATTTGTCAGTAATAGCAGCCTGCTGGCGATCGATCTGCCTCCGCCCCCGATGCAAGTGGTAAAGGCGGTGTTGTACGTGCACAAGCTGGAGGAAGTTGAACGCTCCATCCTGTTAAGTCTGCTCAAAGAATTTTTCGACCGCCCTGATAAGTTCGCTACGGAATCGATACCCTCTCCGCATCAGCCGTGGCTAGAGGAGTTGCGATCGCTGAGGTTGGAGTGGTTTAGAGGGGTGGCGGTGTGGTTAAGCCGCTATTGCCATAATCCCAACCGAGCTTTGCCCGAACTGGAGCAGGCTCTGGCAGCAGGGCAAATTGTTTCCCCCACGCCTAGAACCCAGTATGCCGCTAGCGATACAAACAATCTAGGGGGGGCTGCTCCAGTGGCTAGCAGATTAGAGGAACCAGCGCTGGAGGATCGGGCTGCGGTTGGTAATCTCGCTGCGATCGCCCGTTCTATTGACTTGGCATTAGCGCCCTGGCGACCGTTCACCCGTGCATCCCTTCACCACTGTGCATCGACCGATCGGGATGAGTTGCGGTTGCAGGTTACGGCGGTTAATACCCCTGAAAAACGGGGAACTACCGCCATGGTGTTTCTTGCATGTCAATCTCTGCGTTTGCCAGCCACCCACGTGAAGATTTACGGTCTGGCCAACGACCGTTCAGTGCAGTGGAAGTCTGAATTCGATCTAGAGGGCGATCGCGCCATTTCCCCTGAATACAATCGGTTTAGTTTTAACAATCCATGGGTGAATGTGGCTGCGGTTCCAGCAGCGATGGTACTAGCTATGCTGGCCAACACGATTGTCCCTATTCTGATGTATCCCCTACAGGTGTGGATTCACGAGTTTGGACATGCCACCATTGCGTGGATGGCTGGATATCGGGCTACTCCGCTTCCTTTTGGCTGGACAAATGTCTCGTCCGATCGCAGTTTATTTGTGTATGTAGGGGGGCTCTTTCTGTTGGGATTACTGTTCCATGCAGGATGGCGAGAGCAAAAGCGATGGCCGATGGTGCTGGCAGTTTCATTAGTCATCTTGCAGGCCTATATGACCTGGATATTGCCAGAGCGGATGTTCGATATGTTGATGTCTTTTGGTGGGATTGGAGGGGAGTTCTACCTGAGTACGCTGTTAATTGTTAGTTTCTATTTCAAGATGCCGGATCGCTTTCGATGGGACTTTTGGCGATTTCTCATCCTATTTGTTTCAGCCAGTGCATTTTGTCACGCCTTTTGGCAATGGCACCTAATCGACCGCGGCTTACAAGATATTCCATGGGGGACTATCTTTGGGGGCTCGGGAGATGCGGGCGGCGATATGGACCGCCTCAATTGGACGCATGGATGGAGTGCAACCCGGATTATCGACACTTATAACCGGTTGGGAGAACTGTGCTTGCTGACGATTGTGGGCACTTATGGATTCTTTGCGATTAAGCTCAACCCGCGTGTTTGGTTTGGGATCCAGCAGCAGGCAATCTCGTGGTGGTTTCGGGAAGGGCCGGGTCGGAAGCCAAGCGCTAAATAGTGTTTGCGCCAAAATTGCACCGCTGATTATCCAGCTTGAACATTGAGGTCTTCAAGAATGTAGTGGGTGGCAGCAGATAAGGTTGGCAAAATGACGCTGGGGTTGTACTTTTCGAGCTGCTGCCGATCCCGAATGCCGCACAATAGACCCACCGCTGGCATGTTGTGAATGTTGCCTGCTTCCAAATCCGCTTCGGTGTCCCCCACCATCCAACTGCGCGCCGCCGGAGGGAGCTGTGCTAACGCCTTGGCCATCAGTAGTGGCTTGTCCCTCGTATCCCCCTGCTTGATGTAGTCGTTGGGGAGGCAGTAGCGGCGGGAGGGATGGAAAAACTCTGCCAGTCCGAAGCGCTCGAGTGCGGGCTCTAGTTCGCGTACGCGGCGCATTGTCATGACCGCTAACTCAACGCCAGCATCCCGCAGTTGAGTCAAAGCGGAGATCGCGTCTGGCTGAATGACGTCGAACTTGAAGTAGGGCTGACTGTGGGCATACTCCCGACGCATGCGGGCAAACGGGATGGTTTGATCCTCCCGAAATCCAGTTCTGAGGGCAATTCGTTCTTCGGGGACGCGAGCTCGTTTTAAGGTCCAAAATTCTGACTTACTCAGAGGAGTCACCTCTTGACCGGCTTCCGCCACTTGCTCGATACAAAAGCGATACACCCGGTAGTAGCGCTCAGATACATCGACTAACGGCCCATCAAAATCCGAAAACAATCGGATTGTCATTCAAATACCCTCTCAACCACTCAGCAGGTTGCTTCTCGCCTTAAGAGTATTATTACTTATTTCAAGTATTTCGACCTAATCAATTGGGATTGACTGTCGATTTGTCAGGTCTGTTTACGCTTGAGTTCTTCCAGCTCCAGGTCCGTTTCCAGCTTGAGAAATTCCCGCTCCAGATCGCTCCAGTTGCTGGAGGGTTGCGACCAGCCACTCCAGCGATCGCTGGCTTCGCTGCTGGCTTGTGCGGCTTTCTCAGCCTGACGGGTACGGGCCATTTCAGCCACGCGATCTTTCACCTCGCGGCGCCGCTCCTGCACCCGCCGCAAAAGCTCTTCCATGTTTTGCAGACGCTCCTTCGCCCCCTGCATTTGTCCCCACAACTGGTTACCCTGCTTGAGTAAATCCGCCTCTCGCTGTTGGGCTCCCGAAGCTAAATCTGGGCGATTGGCTTGTTTAGCTTTCTCTACCCGCTCGTGCCAGCGTTTAATCTCTTGGGCAGTGGCCAAAATACTTTGCTGCAATCGCTGTTGTTCTGCTCGGGTTTCCGCAATCAGCTTGGTGGTGTCTGCTTCTTGCTGGCGCAACTGCTCTTCGATCGCCTGTAGCTCTAGTTCTGGATGAGCTCGCAAAAACTCTTCAAGGCGAGTCTCCAGAAACCGCAGCAGATCGTCAATAATGCTCATAGAAGACCCCTTGCCACTTGTTGAGGATCGAGCTTGGGCTTAAGACAGCAGAAATAAGCTTACTGCTTCTCGGCGTTGGGCACACCAAAGAAGTCAATACGGTAATTGGAGATTTTCATGCCTGTTGCTGTTTCAACCTGGCGCAGGACTTCCTCGGGCAGGGTGACATCAACATCAGTAATAGTGTCAGTTTGCAGACAATTGACGTGGCTGTGCATGTCGTTACGACTACCGTAACGGCGACCTTCCGCCCGCTCGATACATTCGATCACGCCGTGGGCAGACAGAGCTTCTAAATTTTGATAGACCGATGTGTGGCCGATGGGCTTTTGTTGTCGGTTGAGGCGATCGTAGATCTCGCGTGCAGAGAGATGCTCGCTGGTTTGCCAGAGCAGTTCCAGAATGTAGCGACGCTGGCGACTCAACCGCAAGTTTTTGACTTGACAGAGGTTGAGGGCGTCCTCTAGAGAAGTGGCTAGATCGGTCATGGGCAAAATGTATTAATACGCACACTCTAGCCCAATATTAACCCACCTTGAAGTAGTTATGACTTGCAGGTGTGCAGCTATGGTTAACTACCTGTGGTTCTCTTCGCTATCCAGAACCCTGACCGATCGTGGTGCTATCTGTCCTAACTGAGATGGCCAACGCTAGAGCTGTAGCTGTTGCCGTGCTGAGAATAGGAACACATTCTGTAATGCAGAGCCACCACAGGCAGCCTCAGTTAGTTGGATACAAAAGGCTTGTCTAGCTGAATCTCTAGCACAGTGTCAGCATCGATCGCGACAACGTTGTTGACGGTGGCCGCGCCAGCCATCGCTCCACTCATTCCGCCGATCGCCATCAAGGGCAAAAATCCAGCCCCACCGGTCAGGACCCCCAGTGCAATTCCCCCCAATGTGCCGAATCCAGCGCTCTTGAGGGCGATGCGATCGACATCGGCATCGGGATCGATCCCGGACGGAATGTGGTTCGATTGACCTGAAATGGGATGGGAGGCAGCTTGGATCTCAATCCGCTCCGCAACAAACTGGCTGCCGATTATCCGCTTGCGGGTGCGCTCGTAATTGCCCACCATTTCTTTTTCGTCTGACATAATTGGCTCGAATCGCCCCCAGATGGTGCTTCCAGCTGGCACAATGGTGCGCCCTTGGCTATCGGCAACATCTCGAGCAACGCTCAGGTTGACTTGCACCTCTTGAGATAAATCGAATTTGGTATCGCGGAATGTGGCCACAGGGATAACAGTTCCCTCTGGCAATTGCCCCTTGGACACAAAGGCCGAGCTGGTGGGGATGTCGGTGGTTGGCCGTCGATAGTCGTAGGAGGTGGGAACGGTAGGTGAATTGGCCGCTAGACCTGGTGCGGGTTGGGGGATCGCCGGTTGAGAGGGGACGGGAATCGCTGGGAGCTCTTCTGGCGCATTGCCTGCCTGGACGGTTGCATTTGGAATGCTAGCGGTCCCGGCATCGGGTGGGGCGACAGGAAGAGCGGGCGTAGCTTCGGCAGGGGTAAAGGTCGAGCTGGCCAGAGGCTCGGTGGTTGGGGGCCGGGAGTATGACCCTTGTGTGGACTCCACCACCTGGTTACCTGCTTGCGGAGTAAATTCGATTTCTTGAGCGGAGACTGAATTCTTGAGCAGCAGGGCAGGCTGTGCGATCGCGGCAATGGCAACAGCCGTTAAAGCGCTGGCAGCAGAGCGGTGAGGGGGGTAACCCATAGGACATTATCCTCGCGGAGGGTGGAAACAAGACCCATTCAGTCCCGTCAATCACCGCATCGAAAAGGTCTTCAGGAAAGAGAGCGGTGCTGACATCGGAACTTTTGGGTGCGGCAGGCATATACAGCGTAAGTCTATCAACAAATAATTCTTTGTGGCGCTACATGTGGTGCACGGTCAAGTACTTTCAGCCTGGGCCAATTTGCAAACAAGATAACGCTGATTAACGGTCCTATTTAGCCTGTCAAGTCACTGAGGGCGTATATGTTGGTCAACACATATTGGGCCTAGAGTTTCTGTTTGATCCAAAATGCTCAATTGTGGCTTCAGCTGGAATAACGGTGGTAGGCGAATTGCCCAGCACTTGAAATACCCTGCAGGCTAAGACAGTCTGGATAAAATCCGTTAGGCTCTGTAGAGATGTTCTTGCGAACCTTGGAGTATTTGCATGCGCTCGGCGAATCCCCGTCCGGAGTTCAACCTGCCTGAAATCCCGTTGATTGCCTACATATTGGCGGGGCTACTAGTTCTGCTGTTATCTGTAGGATCGCAGTGCCTGTTGATTGTGCCTGCAGGCAGTCGAGCTGTGATTTTTAATTCCCTTGCAGGATTAGAAGATACCCCTCGTGGAGAGGGTCTGCATCTGCTGATTCCCGCTATTGAAAGTCCCATCTTTTATGATGTGCGCACCCAAACCTACACCATGGCCTCTCAAATGTCTGAGGGTAATGTCAGGGGGGATGATGCGTTGCGGGTACTGAGCTCTGACGGTCAGCAGATTTCATTGGATGTTTCGGTACGCTACCGTCTCGATCCCGATAAGGTCTCCCACCTGCACCAGGCCACTGGTCCTCGTTACCTCGATAAGGTCATTCGACCCGAGGTGCGCACGGTGGTGCGGAACGAACTGGCCCTTCACCAGGCAATCGCCGTATATTCTGACGAACGCGATCAAATTCAGGATGCGATTGAGGCGCAGTTAGTCTCTAAGTTCGCCGAAAACGATCTAATTTTGCAAGATGTATTTCTGCGCAACGTGCAATTTTCAGACCAGTTTCAAACGGCGATCGAGCAAAAGCAGATTGCCGAGCAAGAAAAAGAGCGGGAACGTTTTTTGGTAGAAAAAGCTGAATTGGAAAAGCAGCGGGCCATTATTCAGGCTGAGGGAGAAGCTTCAGCAATCAATCTGAAAGGAGCAGCCCTGCAACAAAACCCTGAAATTGTTCAGTTAGAGTACGTTCTCAAGCTATCTCCTGGGACAAAGGCCATTATTACTGACTCTGATAATCTGATGAAGCCAGCGGGATTAGGTCGTTGATTCAGAGGTATTTTTGGGCTTGAAGTAACTTTATAAGCAACGCTAGTGGGCTCTAACCTAAGGGGGTTTCCCAGGGGTGGCACTCGCTAGCCGTTTATGCAATTGAGCAAATCTTGATGGGGATTGGTTGCCCACTTTCACTGCCGCCACAGGGGAGGCCGATCGGAGTGGATTGAGGCAAGACTGCGATCGCCGCCCTCCCTAGCAACAAAACATCACATAGAATTAGATTGACGGTTTAACTCTTTAACAGATGCCAGCAATCAAGCGTGGCGCGATGGTTCGCGCGATTCCTCAGCAGATGGAAGACAGCATAGAAGCTCAGGCGAGCGATCCGTTCATGCCCACCTACATCTACACCACTGATGGTGAAGTGCTGGATGTTCGGGATGACTACGCTCAAGTGAAGTTTGGCTCGGTTCCCACTCCAGCAGTTTGGCTGCGGTTGGATCAGTTAGAAGAGGTGGGATCGTAGGATAGCTCCCAACTAGACAGGCGAACGCAAGCGAGGCGACCCCTTCTAGTTTCTGTTGAACTAGAGAAAATACTCATCCAAGGCGAATCACCATCAGCCTGCTGGGGGCATTGTGTCTCTTGGGAGGCTAGAGAGCCTGTCTCAAATTGCTAACGAATTTAGATCGTCAAGATCTTGCCAGGTACAGAGGTGGCTCTTGTGACTTTTGAAAAATTTCAATTGCTACGCATGTGGCGGCAGAGCTTACCTCTGGCTGCGGGGGCGGTAATTTTGACTGCCTGCGGCGGACCGCCAGAACAGGTGGGGGGGCCCCCGCCGACTGCGGTTCAGGTGGCCTCCATCGAAACGGTTACAGTCAGGGACAGTTCCGTTTTTATTGCGAGTTTGGACGCCCAAGACTTTACAGCTCTGAGGCCCCAGGTAAGCGGTCGCGTTAGCGAAGTGTACGTCAAGTTAGGCGATCGCGTTTCTGCTAATGTCCCCATCCTGCAGATTAATCCCGCCCGCCAGCAGGCGGCATTTGAAAGCCGCAATGCGGCGATCGCTTCTGCCCGAGCCTTTGTCAACAGCATGCAGGCAACGGTTGATGCTAGTCGCGCCCGCCTAGAAGAACTGCGTGCAGACGTGGAACTAGCACGCAGCCGCTTGGAAAGTAACCAAGACCTATCGGCAGCAGGGGCTATCTCGCAAGATGCTCTCAACGAAAGCTTGCGCAACCTCCGTCAGGCAGAAGCTGCTGTTCGCACACAACAGGAAACCATTCGGGCGGAGCAGGCAGAGGTTGCGGAGGCGGAGCGCGATCTGGAAGAGGCTGAGGCTGATGCGATCGAGCAGAAAATCATTCTGGCCAATTACCGGTTGACCGCTCCTTTTTCAGGGGTTGTTGGAAATATGGCCGTCAAAGTAGGGGATTACGTCACACCCGATACCGTTCTGACCACCATCAGCCAAAGCGATTCGCTGGAGATTTCTCTGAATATTCCGGTGGAGCGGCTACAGACCGTGGAGTTGGGCACCCCAATCGAGCTGATTGACAGTATGGGAGCTGCCATCGGTAGCAGCGAGATATCGTTTATTTCCCCTGAGGTGAATTCCACCACCCAGACAGTTCTGGTCAAGGCCATCTTTGCCAATACCGGTAGTCTGCGTTCCGATCAGTTCGTTCGTGCTCGAGTGATTTGGAACGAGCAACCCAATTTGGTAGTGCCCGTAACTGCAGTCACCAATTTGGGGGGGCAAAGCTTTGTATTTGTGGCTCAATCGCAAGAGGGTGCCGCTGGCTACGTAGCCGTCCAGACCCCGGTGCAGTTAGGTCGACTTCAGGGCAACGTATACGAGGTGCTGTCTGGTCTGACGGGGGAAGAGCAGTTGGTTGTGACGGGGACCCAAAAGATATTTAACTTTGCCCCAATCGCCCCTGAAGCAGAGGCTACAGGCAACTCCGGTGCACCGGCCGAACCTGCCTCTGGACCAGCGGCTACAGACGGCGAAGATCCAGCCTCCCAGCAAGTATCCGCAACACAGCTTGTCGTTTCCAGCTATGCCTAAGGACTGCTGACGCATGTTTTCCGATACCTTTATCCGGCGACCGGTCCTAGCCAGTGTTTGTTCCCTCATCGTCGTGTTGATTGGGGCGGTCAGCATCACCTTGCTGCCAGTTGATTACTACCCCGAAGTGTCTCCTCCCACCGTGTCGGTGACTTCCAACTACACCGGCGCTAGCGCCGAGGTGGTGGAGTCTGGGGTGACCAATATTTTGGAGCGGGCCATTAATGGCGTGGAGGGGATGCGTTACATCTCCTCTACCAGTTCCAGCGATGGCACCAGTCGCATTTTGGTGACGTTTCAGCAGGGGGCGAACTTAGATGCTGCGGCGATTGGGGTGCAGCGTCGCATTGAGCTGGTAGAGAACCAACTGCCGGAGCAGGTTTTGCAAACGGGGGTAACGGTGGCGAAGGCGGGCAATAGTGCCTTCGTGCAGTTTGTCAATCTGTCCTCTCCGGGAGGGGAATACGATCGCCTGTTTATCAGCAACTACACTGACTTGTATATCAGAGACGTACTTCGCCGCATTCCGGGGGTTAGCGACGTCCGCATTTTCGGCGATCGCCGCTATGCGATGCGTATTTGGGTGGACCCCGTGCAGCTGGCTAGTCGAGGGTTGACCGCTGAGGATGTGGTAGAAGCGGTCCGCAACCAAAACGTTCAGGTGGCAGCGGGGTCCGTCGGTCAATCTCCATCTGCGGAAGAGCAGTTGTTTCAGTTCAACGTGCGGGCTCAGGGGCGGCTGCAGGATGCAGAAGAGTTCGCCAACATCATCTTGAAGACCGGCAATGATGGCACGTTGGTGACGGTTGGGGATGTGGGAAGGGTGGAGTTGGGGGCTCAATCTTACGACACTCAGTTTCAGGTGGATGGTAGCGATGCTGTGGGGTTGGGTGTAACAAAACTCAATTCGGCCAACACGCTAACGGTGACGCAAGCGGTGCGGGAAACCATGGCCGAGTTAGCCCAAGACTTTCCCCCCGGTTTGGAATACGCCATTCCTTACGACACATCAAAGTTTGTCAATCAGTCCATTCGGGAAATTATTCTGACGCTGTTGCAGGCGATTTTCTGGGTGGTATTGGTGATTTTTGTGTTCTTGCAAGAATGGCGCTCGACCCTGATTCCTGCCATTACCATCCCGGTGTCGCTGATCGGCACCTTTGCCTTTATGCAGGTGATGGGATTTTCCATTAACACCCTGACCTTGTTTGGCCTCACCCTGGCCACTGGCTTGGTGGTGGATGACGCCATCGTGGTGGTGGAAAACATTAGTACCAAGGTGGAGAACGGATTGCCTCCGCTGCAGGCATCCTTAGAGGCGATGCGGGAGATCTTCGGGGCTGTCATTGCCACGACCCTAGTGCTCTTCGCAGTCTTTATTCCCGTGGCCTTTTTTCCGGGCACCAGCGGGCAAATCTACCGGCAGTTTGCCTTGACCATCGTGTTTTCGGTGGGGCTGTCGACCTTTAATGCCCTCACCCTTTCACCGGCGATCGCCGCATTGGTCAGTCGCCCTGCCCCCGAGCACCCCAATGCCATCTTTCGAGCGATTTCTGGCATTCTCGATCGCTTGCGGCGGCTCTACCGTCGCTTGTTGGATGCGATCGTGGGGTACCGCAAGACAATGGTGGCTGTTTTTGTGGCGCTGATTGCTATCACTGCATTTCTCTATCGCTCTGTACCCACTGGTTTTCTGCCCACGGAGGACCAAGGCTATTTCATCAACATCGTGCAAGGTCCCCCTGGCACCTCCCTCAACTACACCCAGCGCATTGTTGACGAGGCCGTTGACACCCTCAAATCTGTTCCGGAAATCGATAGCGTCGTGTCCATTGGTGGCGTCAGCTTTGGTGGTAATTCCCCCACCAGCGGTCTGATTTTTGCCCCTTTGAAGCCATGGGGAGAACGCAAAAATCCCTGGCAATCCGCTACGGCGATCGTGAATCAAATGCGGGGGCGATTGCTGGGGGGCATCAGTGAAGGCTTGGTGATTCCCATCGATCCACCGGCTATTCGGGGTTTGGGTACCGGCGGTGGGTTTGAGATGCAGGTGCAGGGGAAAACTCAAGACGATTTTGATGTGTTGGCTAGTGCTGCCCAATCCTTCTTTTTTGCCAGCAACAACCAGCCCGAGATTTCCGTTAATCCGCCCACTTTTTCGGCTAATACCCCTCAACTGCAGGTGGATGTCGATCGCGAGAAAGCGCAATTGTTGGGAATTGAGCCCATCGATATCTTCGACACTCTGCAAACGTTGCTGGGCGGTAACTACGTCAATGATTTCGATCGTTTTAACCGCAGCTATCGCGTTTACGTTCAGGTGGACCAGCCCTATCGCACCACCCCCGAAGACATCAGTCAGTTTTACGTGCGATCTAGCACCACGGATGAGGTGATCCCCCTGGATGGACTTGTGAGTATTACACCCGTGACTGGTCCGCAAATTATCAACCACTACAATCTCTTCCGCTCGGTGCAGGTGTCTGGAGACGCAGCTCCCGGATTTGGTGCCGGTCGGGCGATCGGCACGATGGAAACTCTGGCCAGCCAGCTGCTTCCTCCCGGCTTTGGCTTTGAATGGACAGGGGTCTCGTTGGAACAGTTGCAGTCAGGGGGACAGTCGGCTCAACTATTTGTTCTGGGCTTAGTGTTTGTTTTCTTGTTTTTAGCGGCTCAGTACGAGAGCTTTGTCGATCCGCTAATCATCATGTTGTCGGTACCCCTGGCAATTTTGGGGGCTTTGGCATTTGTGCAGGTGCGCGGGCTTAACAACGACATTTTTGTGCAGGTGGGCTTGGTTATGTTGATTGGATTGGCCAGTAAAAACTCCATTCTGATTGTGGAATTTGCCAACCAGCTGCGGGACCGAGGGTTACCCATTGTCAAAGCAGCGGTGGAAGCCTCTGAGGCACGCTTCCGGGCGATTTTGATGACGGCTTTCAGTTTTATTTTGGGGGTATTTCCATTGGTGGTGGCTACTGGGGCAGGGGCAGGCAGTCGGCGATCGCTGGGCACCGCCGTGTTTGGGGGAATGTTAGTGTCCACCCTGCTCAGTTTGGCGATCGTTCCAGTCCTCTACATTGTGATTCGATCGGTGGAGGAGGCCCTTTTGGGTCATCGCCAATCCTCTCTTCCTGCCGCGAACGCACCTCGGGATGACGGTTACCAATCTTCCTCCTATAGCCTGCAATCCCAATACGGCGATCGCCCGACCGAGCAAGACTCAGAGGAACCGGTGCTACCCAGTCAACCTTCCCCTTGAACTCTTCACTGCATCCCTCCCCAGAAATCGCCCCCCCTTTCCTATAAAATTATTGAGGCCAATGCTAAAGGAATTGAAATGTCAGATACGTTAGACCGGGTTCGCAATATTGTTGTCGACCAGCTAGGGGTTGAAGCCGGTGAAGTGACCGCCGATTCTCACTTCCAAAACGATCTTGGAGCCGACAGCTTGGACACCGTCGAGTTGGTGATGGCCTTTGAAGAGGAGTTCGATATGGAAATTCCTGACGAAGAAGCTGAAAAAATTGCCACTGTGGGTGACGCTGTCAAACACATCGACGCTAGCAAGTCCTAAGCGAGAAATCGATTGGGAATGGTTTTCCCATTTGGTGGCCTCGCTCGGAGTTGAATTGCACTGAGATTGAGGCTGCCAACGCACTTGAGTTAGCCTAGAGCGGCCCCCTTTCCTGGGGCGATCCCTAGGTATTCGCCCGATGACGGCAGGATGAAACCGACTTGATCTCATTCATTGAAGTTGTTTTTTGTTGAACCTCGGCGAGCGCCATCTCACATTTACCCTACGTCCCATGCCTGATACCCCAACACCTGCGAACCGTACTATCGAGTTAAAGCGCGTGGTTGTCACTGGCCTCGGAGCTGTGACCCCAATTGGTAACACCACCGCAGACTATTGGCAGGGGCTGATGGAAGGCCGTAGCGGGATTGGGCCTATCACTCACTTCGATGCCTCGCGTCACGGCTGTCAGATTGCCGCCGAAGTGAAGGACTTCGACCCCGGCGACTATCTCGATCGCAAAGAGATAAAGCGCAACGACCGCTTCGTGCACTTTGCAATTGCGGCTGCAATGCAGGCGGTGGAGGATTCTGCACTGCCAATTAGCGACGTCAATGCAGAACAAGTGGGCGTGCTAATCGGGACTGGGATTGGTGGCATTAAGGTGTTAGAGGATCAGCAGAGGGTCAACCTGACGAAAGGGCCGGGTCGTTGTAGCCCTTTCATGATTCCTATGATGATTGCCAATATGGCTGCAGGTCAGGTGGCCATAAAGATAGGTGCCAAAGGTCCGAGTAACTGTACCGTTACTGCTTGTGCTGCAGGAGCCAACGCCATCGGCGATGCCTTCCGCATCGTGCAGCGGGGGGATGCTCAAGCCATGATTGCTGGTGGAACGGAAGCGGCAATCACTGAGCTTTCGATGGCAGGCTTCTCTAACATGAAAGCTATGTCCACCCGTAATGACGAACCCGATAAGGCCAGTCGCCCTTTCGATAAAGACCGCGACGGATTTGTCATGGGGGAAGGAAGTGGCGTTCTTGTTTTGGAAGAACTTGAGCATGCCAAGGCCCGCGGAGCCAGAATTTATGCTGAAATTGTCGGCTACGGCCTCACCTGCGACGCCTTCCACATTACTGCTCCTGCTGAAGGGGGAGAAGGGGCCGCTAGGGCAATGCGGTTTGCCCTCAAAGATGGTGGGCTTTCCTCTGCAGAGGTAAGCTATATCAATGCCCACGGCACCAGTACACCCGCTAACGACATAAACGAGTCGGCGGCTATTCAGACGGTTCTTGGGGACCATGCCCAGGCGATCGCCGTGAGCTCCACGAAGTCCATGACCGGTCACCTGTTGGGGGGCTCCGGCGGAATTGAAGCGGTGGCCTCTGTGCTGTCGGTGGCCAACGATCGCGTTCCCCCCACCCTCAACCACGACAATCCAGGGGAAGGGTGCGAACTGGACTACGTACCCTATACCAGCCGCGAAATGACAGTGGATGTTGCGTTGTCCAATTCTTTAGGATTTGGTGGACATAACGTAACGTTGGCTTTCCGGAAGTACAGTGACTAAGCCGGTACACTGGTTGGCGATAAACGCAGCGGTTGAATTTTCCAGAGGTGGCAAACGATGGCTGCCACGACATCTGCCGGGATGTTAGTTGCTCAATTTCTTCAGGAACGGGAACGGGACTTGGCCAGAGCCAGTCGCCGAACCTACCGCATGGCTTTGGAACAATTTAGTCAAGACTGCACGTTACCCCTCGATCGGGTTGAGTCGCGGCACGTTCAAGCGTTTCTTAATAGCCTCAAGGGTCGCCCTAAGCGCAATAAAGCTGGCAAACTGATTTATCCCCCTGCCTCCCCTGCAACTTACAATCTCAAGCGATTGGCGCTGCATCAGTTTTTTTCCTGGGCGGAATCGCGCGGATATTGTCAATCACCCCTTCCCACCCTGTCGATTCGTGCGGCCCGTCTCCCTGCCAAGCTACCCCGCGACATCGATCGCCTCATGCTAGAACGGGTATTGATTCGGGCGGACAGCCATTCGCTGCGCTACGCGGCGATGGTGAGGGTGCTATTGGAATGCGGTTTGCGGGCCCAAGAGGCGATCGACCTGCAGGTTCAGGATTTCCAGACCAGTGCAGAGGGTTCCATCTTGGACGTGCGCAGCGGCAAAGGTAGCAAGCCCCGCGTGGTAGCGGTTGGGGATGCATTAGCCGAGCTGTTGCAGGATTACCTCTTCGAAGAACGATTCCCCTATTCCCCCACCGATCCGCTGTTTGCTTCCCAGTCGAAGTGTCAGCGCTATCGGGGCAAGCCACTCACCTATGACGGACTGCGACATATTGTTTTAAAACTCACCCGAGACGAGCCAGGGCAACAGACCCCCCACCAGTTCCGCCACAGCTTTGCGACTTTATTGTTGGATAAAGGGGTTGCCCCCGAACACATTCAGCATCTTTTGGGTCATACCACCGCTGCGATGACAATGCGCTACACGCAGCGGGCCAATTTACGGGCCGCCATTGCGCGGTCGCGCGAAGCACTAGAGAGCGGTTTGGTGTAACTAGCCCAATTTCTCCAATAATGCTTTGGCCACCGCTTCGGAGGATGCAGGATTTTGGCCTGTAATTAGATTGCCATCGGTAATGGCATAGGGTTGCCAATCATCGGCTTTTGAGTAGTTGGCTCCTTTTGCCTTCAAATCGTCTTCTAACAGGAACGGGACAACCTCTGTTAGCTGAACGGCAGCTTCTTCAGAGTTGCTAAAACCGGTTAAAGACTTTCCACTAACGAGGGGATTACCATCTGGGGCTTTGGCGTTTCGAAGTACGGCAGGGGCGTGACAGACTGCCCCCACAGGTTTTCCAGTGGCATACATCGATTCAATCAGGGCGATGGAGTGATTATCTGCTGACAGATCCCAGAGGGGACCATGCCCGCCTGGATAAAAGATGGCATCGAAATCGCCTGCGGAAACCTGCGAGAGCTTCACGGTGTTTGCCAGTTCTGTTTGAGCTGCCACATCTTGATTAAAGCGTTGAGTTGATTCGGTTTGGGCATCGGGCTCGTCGCTTTTTGGGTCGAGGGGTGGTTGGCCACCTTGGGGAGAAGCAAGCGTAATGTCTACATTCGCGTCTTTGAAAACGTAGTAAGGGGTGGCAAACTCTTCCAGCCAAAAGCCGGTTTTCTTACCGGTGTCTCCCAGGCGCTCGTGGGATGTTAGAACCATTAGGACTTTCACGTTCGCTTTCCTATTACCGTTCGTGCTGGATGAAATGAATTCCGTTCCGCTAAACTCGAATCTTCAAGCCTCTTAAACATATACAAAAACACTGGGGGCCAATGACTGGTGCAAAAACTGATTAAACACTTAACTATCTTAAAAACGTTGTCACTAAATACGGCGGTTTTTGAACAGCTTCTCGATGAGATGCTTTCGGGCGACAAAGTCTGCGGAGGCTGGCCAGTACATCTGCCCCTCGTTTCCGGGCAGTTGCCCTGCTTCAAGTGCTTCTTGAAGAGCTTTCAGACTGGCTTCACTCTGTGCGTATTGGGACTGGAGGTCTTCGCAATCGTCATTCTCGGTAAATGGATCTGAACCTGCGGCGATTAATGCCTCCATGATGGAAAGGCTACCGCATTCCATGAGAGCGGTAGTTCCGCCCCAGCCTCTTGCATTTGGGTCAGCTCCAGCGGACAGCAGCAATTCTACAAGCTCCAGATGGTCATTTTGCGCAGCCACAATTAGGAGACTGTTCTCCATGCTATCTGTGGCCTCAACTGAAATGCCTGTTGACAGCGCTTGCTTGACTGCTGCCACATCGCCCGCTTGGACGTACTTAGCGAGTTCAATTTCCATGGGTTGGCTTCTCCGGCACGTGCAAGAGTCAATGGAGCAAAGTGGGTTCCGCAGGAAAATCATCCGTCATACCCCGTCTACTTGCGGCAGGGATAGGAATGTTAGCGCTCTGCAATTTTAATTAGAGCTTGTATTGCATTTTGACCACTATGCCCTTCAACTAACCTACTGAGCATCATCTAAACCTTGAATTTTAGAGAGCCTGCAGCCAAACTGTAGTCCTCACAACATTGAATGCATCGA
This sequence comes from Synechococcus sp., assembly GCA_051439605.1. Lineage (GTDB taxonomy): Bacteria > Cyanobacteriota > Cyanobacteriia > Thermostichales > PCC-7336 > PCC-7336. The sequence continues at coordinate 12,952 of JBFRWN010000028.1, read as the reverse complement.
TCTCGTGAACGTTGAGACAGATTCGCTAGAAACCTATCTAGAAGCCAGCACGTATATTGATTGGCGAGCCCCCAATATTCTGGCTCTGGCTAACCAGCTGGCTGTCCCTGCAACAAGTAAGCAAGTGGGAATAGACTGCTTAGAGACCGCCAAAGCCTGCTTCGAATGGGTTAGAGATCGGGTTCGCCACAGCTCTGACTATCAGCTCAATCCTGTCACCTGCAGGGCATCTAATGTCCTGAAACACATGACAGGATACTGCTACGCTAAAAGCCACTTGCTTGCGGCCCTTCTGAGAGCAAATGGCATTCCGGCAGGGCTGTGCTACCAGCGACTCAGCATCGATGAGACGGCAGCCACCTATTGCTTGCACGGTCTTAATGCCGTTTACCTGCAGGAATTTGGCTGGTATCGGATAGACCCCAGAGGAAATACGGAGTCAGTGGATGCACAATTTACGCCGCCGCTGGAACGCTTGGCTTTCACCCTGAAATTCCCTGGAGAAATGGACTTCCCCGCCATCTATAGCAACCCCCTACCGGCGATCGTACAGACTCTCACCCAACACACAACCTGGGATGCAGTTTATGGCAAGCTCCCAGACAGCCTCCCGACAACAAGCCCCACATCTATTTAAGATATGCACGAAACTAATCGGCAGCTCAGCAAGACTCCATCCCCTCGCAAACGCACTTGACAAAAATCACCTTTGGCAATCCGCTTACATGACACAGAATTGTCCGTTGATTAAACCGCCGTAGCACAGCAGTTCACCACAGGAATCTCCCATACGAGGCTCAAATCTTAAGTTTTTCTAAACAAGCTTTTCTAGAAGGAGGGCTTAATTTTACGACTTCTTCAGAAGTATTTCCGCTCAGGTTCCCCATAGAAATCCTAAAGGACTTTTCTTGCCAAAAAGAAGAAGCATGTGAGTCGATTTTTGGTATGAAGGGTGAATCGACCAATTGCCAAAACTATTACTAGTACTGAATTTGGCAAAATCCTGCCACAGGATGGGCAACAGAAAGCGCTAAGGATTGACCCTCAAAAAAAAATCTGCTGCCAAGAATACGTTAAGAGTTTTTATGCTTCACAAATAAAAATCATCCCATTGCAGAATTAATGTGTCTGATTCCCAAAGATCTATTAAGATGATTCCAGTTTGAACTAGTTTCATCAATTGTTCTAATAACAGGCTAGTTATTATGCCCCGAGTCTTAGTAATCGACGACGACCCGGCGATCCTGGAGTTGGTGTCTGTCAATCTTGATTTGGCAGGATATGAGGTATTTAAGGCCCCTGATGGTATCAAGGGTCAAGCATTGGCGCTGCAGTTGTTGCCCGATATGATTGTGCTCGATCTAATGCTGCCTAAAGTTGATGGCTTCACGGTCTGTCAGCGACTGCGCCGTGACGATCGCACAGCCGAAATCCCCCTTCTGATGTTGACCGCATTGGGCCAAACCCAAAATAAGGTTGATGGTTTCAATGCAGGTGCCGATGACTACCTCACCAAACCCTTCGAAATCCAGGAATTGCTGGTACGCGTCCGAGCCCTCTTGCGACGTACCGATCGCATTCCCCAGGCCGCCAAGCACAGCGAAATCCTGAGCTACGGCCCCCTCACTCTCATTCCGGAGCGGTTCGAAGCGGTCTGGTTCGGAGATACTGTGAAGCTGACTCACCTTGAGTTCGAGCTATTGCACTGTCTCATGCAGCGCCACGGCCAAACGGTTTCCCCCAGCGAAATCTTAAAAGAGGTTTGGGGGTACGATCCTGACGACGATATCGAGACCATTCGCGTCCATATCCGTCACCTGCGTACCAAGTTGGAGCCCGACCCCAGACACCCGCAGTTTATTAAAACCGTCTACGGCGCTGGCTACTGCCTAGAGCTACCCAATGCAGTTGAAACAGACCTGCTTGAGGAAGCCGCCTCGTAACCCCCTCAGTTTCCCCAGTATCGACCAGCGACATTCAGCCCCTTGGTAAATCTGATTCGCTCGTTTTGGTTAGTAAACTTTGTTGCTTCCATAACGTTCACCTTCACCAATCTGTTCCATTTCTCAGTTGTGACCCTCCCCCTTCTCCAGTAGGAGTGTTACCGGTCCATCGTTGACAATTTCCACCTTCATATCTGCTCCAAAGCGGCCTGTTTCTACCTTCAGGCCGCTTTGGCGAAGTTTTGCAATCATGTTTTCGTATAGCTGTTCAGCAGCTGCAGAGGAAGCCGCCCCCTTAAAGGAGGGTCTGCGGCCTTTGCGGCAATCGGCATACAAAGTGAACTGACTGATGGCCAGAATTTCACCTCCGATCTCCTGTACGCTCAGTTGAAAAGAGCTCTCGATCTCCTCTGCGGGAAATAGCCGCAGGCTGAGAATCTTGCGCACCATCCAGTCCACCTCTGTAATGGTATCGCCGTGGGCAATGCCAATCAGAAGGTTCAAGCCGCGTTCGATCTGGCCGATCGCAGTACCGTTGACGGTCACTGTGGAAGACCGCACCCGCTGCACAATTACTCGCATTTTCGCTTCATCCTCGTTGTGCGAACACTCACAACCATCCAACGTCTTCTGTCTAGTTCATCCAGATTGTTACCCTTCCTCAGCTTTAGATCCCTAAGCTCGACGAGGGAAGTTAAGCATTGATGCTCATCGGGTGGCAGAATGGGGAGCGATTGGCTAGTTGGCAGGCTAAGAATGCGCATCCTTGCACTGGTTCCCGGTGATATTAGCGATCAGGTGTTATTTTTCCCTACACTGCAAGCGCTGAGGGACACTTATCCCACCGCTCAAATCCACGCAATTGTGGATCGAAATGGAATAGGCGCTTACCAGGTTTGCCCCAGCGTCGATAGCGTGCAGCCGTTTGATTTTGACGAGTCCCTCAGCCTTGCGGACTTAGGCAACTTGTTGGGGCAGATGCGAGATACCTACTACGATGCGGTGGTGGCCCTGAGAGACGACACCTGGCTGCGTTTTTTCCTCTGGCTGTCCGGTATTCCCAAACGAGTGGGTTATAGCGGCAATGCCGATATTTTTTTAACTGACCCACTACCTTGCAAGCCCAAACAGTATGCGGCTGGTATGTACTGCGACTTACTCCAAGCCTTTGCAATCGCCCCAAAATCCCTTCACCCTCAAGTGCGCTTTAAGAAAGGTGATTTGGCCTGGGCAGAGGAGGAGCGACAGCGAGTTCTTGGAAAGAAGGATGCAGATTATCTACTTCTATATACCGGCGAGGGTGATTACCCCGCATCACACTGGGTGGAGATTGCCAAAGCATTCCGAGAAAAACGCCCCGACCTGCCAGTGGTGCTCTTGGTCACAGAGGAAGCGGAGGTTACGGAACAAGTCAAGGCGGCATTACCCGATGTAGCCGTGATGAAAGTCAATAGCGTTAGTCGGTTGGCCGCAGCGATCGCCGGAGCGACCTTGGTGGTGTGCCCTGATAGTGCCCCCATGCAGTTGGCAGTAGCATCCCAGACCCCAGTCGTTGCTCTATTCGGTGATAGCAACCCTGCAGAACGCCTACCCGCAGAAGGCCCGTTCCGCACAGTAAAATCTAAGACTGGAAAGCTAGCGGATATCAAGCCGCAGGCGGTTATCGAAGCTGTGTTTCCCGGATAGGTTTAATTAACCGTTGCTACAGGGTCTTCCAATGCGGCCCCCATCTTATCCAGCCACTGAATCAAAAACTCAAGCTGCTGACCAGCCGGGATCGATCCCAAACCCCGCACTGTTACCTTGCCAGGTTGGTAGACAAACCGCGACCTCAAGTGAACGGGTAATGCCTCTTTTAATCGATCCCAGGCCGGTTCTTCCATCGGGGTTTCAAGCACAACGTGGGCATCCACCGGCTTGACGCGGGCAAAACCCAGAGACTTGGCCACATATTTCAGCTCCATCACCCGCAAGAGCTCCTCAACAGGCTTGGGCAACGTGCCAAAGCGATCGGTCCAATCAGCGGCAATTCCCTTGAGTTCAGCCCTCGAGCTGGCAGCTGCTACCTGGCGGTAGGCGGACATTTTCAGGTCGGAGTCGGGGATGTACTTAGCGGGAATCATCGCCGTTAGACTGAGGTCCACCTGGGTATCGTCCACAGTGGGAATCTCCTGTCCGCGAATTTTGGCGATCGCCTCGTTCAGCATGTCCATATACAGGTCAAACCCAATCGCGTTCATTTGACCCGATTGTTGTGCCCCCAACAGGTTGCCAACGCCACGAATTTCCATATCCCGCATTGCCAGTTGGTAACCAGAACCGAGTTGCGTAAATTCCTGAATCGCCCGCAGGCGCTTGCGGGCATCATCTGTCAGCTGCCGATCTTTGCGGTAGAACAGCCAGGCATGGGCCTGAATCCCGGCTCGACCTACACGCCCCCTCAGCTGGTAAAGCTGTGAGAGTCCAAAGGTTTCGGCATTCTCCACCAAAATCGTGTTGACGCGGGGAATATCTAAGCCGGACTCAATAATGGTGGTACATACTAGCAGGTCTGCTTCGCCGTTATTAAAGGCAATCATCGTAGCTTCCAGTTCACCTTCCGCCATTTGACCGTGGGCGATCGCGATTCTTAAGCTGGGAATCATCTGTCGCAAGCGCCCCGCGATCTCCTCGATTCCCTCGACGCGGTTAACTACATAAAATATCTGGCCGCCGCGATCGAGTTCCTGCCGGATGGCGGCATGCACTTTTTCTGGGTCATAGGGGGACAGATGGGTTTTAATTGGGCGACGGGAGGGTGGAGGTGTCGTAATCAAGCTCATTTCCCGCACACCTGAGAGGGCCATATACAGGGTGCGAGGGATCGGAGTGGCGGACAGGGTGAGTACATCCACCTGTGTTTTGAGGGTTTTGATTTTTTCTTTCTGGTTCACGCCAAACCGCTGTTCCTCATCCACCACCAGCAGACCTAGGTCCTTAAACTTGACGGCCTTCCCCAACAGTTGATGAGTCCCCACAACAATATCTAGCTCGCCTGAGGCCAGCCGCTGCTGAATCTCCTTGCGCTCTCCAGCGCTGCGAAAGCGGTTGAGCAGACCTATCTCGATCGGATAGGGGGCAAACCGTTCTCGAAGGGTGTGATAGTGCTGCTGGGCCAGGATAGTAGTGGGTGCCAGCAAAGCGGCCTGTTTGCCAGACGTGACCGCCTTGAACATAGATCGGATGGCCACTTCTGTTTTGCCGAAGCCCACATCGCCACAAACCAGTCTGTCCATGGGGCGATTGCTTTCCATATCCAGCTTGACGTCCTGGGTGGCCTTGAGCTGATCTGGTGTGGGCTGATAGGGGAATGAATCCTCCATTTCCTGCTGCCAAGGGGAGTCTGTTGGGTAAGGAAATCCCTGCTGCTCGGCGCGCTTAGCGTATAGATCCAGTAGGTCGAAGGCCACCTTCTGAATCGCTTTTCGAACTTTATTCTTGGTTTTCTCCCACGTTTTCCCCTGCATCTTGTGAAGAGCAGGTTTTTTACCGCCTGTGGAGCGAAAACGGGACAGGGTATTCAACTGATCGGCAGCCACCCGCAAGACTCCATCGGCATATTGGATGGCCAGATATTCGCGGGTCTCGTTGTTGAGGGTAAGGCTCTCTAGCTTGAGGAACCTGCCGATGCCGTGATTCTTATGCACCACAAAATCACCAGGCTTGAGCTGGTTGGGATCGACTGCCTTGGAGACGGCGCGGCGGCGCTTGCGAATGTAAGTGGGGGTAGATAGAGACTGCTGACCGAAAAACTCGCGATCGGTTACCAGCAACGTGCGGAAGGTGGGCAGCACGAAGCCCTGCACCTCTGCCAGGCCAGAATATTTCAGCGCCACGGGCACCTGCTGATTGCCCAGCTTGTCGATCGCGGGAAAGTCATTCGGGTTGGGAACATACTGGGCCGGACAATCGTGCTCTTGCAGTAGTGCTGCAGAGCGGGAGGGTTGTGCCGAGACGATCCAGGGACGATTGTGGTGCTTAATCTCGTCTCGGATGGTTTTTGAAAGAGTACCAAACTGGTGGGGGATGGAAGGCAGCGCTCGCCCGGAGAGATCCAATCCGCTGTTATCGGTCACCAGCTCCGTCAAGCAAACTTGCTTGAAAGCCTCGAGAGGCTGAGTGCAGTCCCCAAAGGAACGATGGAGCTGGCAGAGGTACGGCTGCTGCTCCCGAAGGACTTGCCATTGCTCGTCAACATGGTCCACCCATTGCTGGCAGTGGGCAGCACATTGATCGGGCTCATCAATGACCACCATCGCCTTCGTTGGTAAATAGTCCGCCAGACTAGCCGGATACTCGAACACCAGCCCTAAAAAGCGCCGCAGCCCCGTCGGTGCCGCATCCGCCGTCACAAGCTCTGCGATATCTTTATGGATCTCGGCATTCTCCCGCAGGGTTGGCAGAACGATCGGGCTGAAACTGGTGGGGGTTAACGTAATTACAGAGAGGGTATCCTGCGATCGCTGGGTGGCGGGGTCAAATTCCCGAATTTTCTCCACTTCATCCCCAAAGAACTCCAGCCGTACGGGCCACTCTGTAGAAATGGGATAAATATCGATGATGTCCCCTCGACGGCTCCACTGGCCTTCTTTTTCTACCAGCGTTACCCGCTCGTATCCTAAGCGACTAAGACGCTCGCTGAGCTGTTTGAAGGTTAGGGAATCTCCGGAATGCAGCTGAAAACAAAACTCGCGAAAGACCTCAGGGGGAGGCAAATGGGTTTGCAATGCCCGTTCGGTGGCTACCACTGCTATATTCGATGACCGTTCTGCCCCTTCACTTGCTCTACCAACTAGGTCTGTGAGGATTTGGAGCTGCCCCCAAACAATCTCGTCCTCTGACTCAAAGGGCTCGTAGGGAGAGGCTTCGGTGGTGGGATAAAAGTGGACGGTTTTCCAACCCATCGCCTCCAGTTGAGTGGACCAACGGCCTGCCTCTTCTAATGTGGCAGTCACCACCAACAACGGGCGATCGCCTTTCTGAGCCAGTGCTGCAGCGACTAGTCCCTTGGGGAGACGAGCCATTCCACTGAGGGAAATTTGTCCTTGGGTATTGAGCTTGTCAAGCAGGTCGTCGGCAATGGGCAATTGCCCCATAGCACGCACGATGGGCAGAAAGGACATGGGCGGTGAATCGAGTGCTTATTTTCCTCCCAGTCTATTGCGGTTTGGACCGTTCTTTCGTCTGACATAAGGAGACGGCAAACAACCCTTCGCGTTTGAGCAAGGTTATAGCTGCCACTCGTCTATACACATCGCCAGATCGGTCAACAGCCCTGCAATTCAGCTTTTCGAGTCTTTTCAATCGCGAGCTTCAGTTACTGGCTTCAATCCATACCCACACGGAGAGAAATCCCACTTCAACGGCCATCGTTCGGTTACTACTACCTAGTAGGTGGGGTAAGCAGCCTGCCCAGCAGTAGTCATGCAAAAAATGCCGCTGGTAAACTAGCACTCGATGGGTGAGAGTGCTAATACTCTCCTGACCCTGTTTTTTGTACTTGTACTAAACGTTTTCGATCTTCGTGGCTATTTGCGAAGGATAACTGCTATGCCAACATTAACCTTGAACGCATCATCCCTGAAGCCCTTGGGCGATCGTGTTTTTATCAAAATCGCTGCTAGCGATGAAAAAACCTCTGGCGGCATTTACCTGCCCGATGCAGCCAAAGAAAAGCCCCAAGTCGGTGAAATTGTTGCCGTCGGCCCTGGCAAGCGAAACGATGCAGGGGAACTGGTCGCTCTAGAAGTCAAAGTAGGCGACAAAGTTCTCTATTCCAAGTACGCCGGCACCGAAGTGAAGCTGAGCGATGAAGAATACGTTCTGCTGGCCGAGCGCGACATCCTAGCGATTGTTGACTAGGTTTACACCTTGACTGGTCTGATGTTTTGACAGGTTGGCGAGTGCTCAATAGATTCAGCCAATCCAGTCATTCAGAGCTTTACACCCTTTCACTTCTTCAGTATCCACCTCAAGTCATTAAAGGCATTTAGACATGGCTAAGTCGATTATTTTCAACGAAGATGCCCGTCGCGCCCTCGAAACTGGCATCGATATCTTGACAGAATCTGTTGCTGTCACCCTAGGCCCTAAAGGTCGTAACGTCGTATTGGAAAAGAAGTTCGGCGCTCCCCAAATTATTAACGATGGCATCACTATTGCCAAAGAAATTGAACTGGAAGACCACATCGAAAACACCGGCGTGTCTTTAATTCGTCAGGCTGCATCCAAAACCAACGATGCTGCTGGAGACGGCACCACCACCGCGACCGTTTTGGCTCAAGCCATGGTGAAAGAGGGTCTGCGCAACGTTGCTGCGGGTAGCAACCCCATTTCCCTCAAGCGAGGTATTGAAAAAGCAACTTCTTATCTGGTGGAGCAAATTGCTAGCAAAGCACGTCCTGTGGAAGATTCCACAGCAATCGCACAGGTAGGCACAATTTCCGCCGGTAATGATGAAGAAGTGGGCTCCATGATTGCCGAAGCCATGGATAAAGTGGGCCGCGAAGGGGTGATTTCTCTGGAAGAAGGCAAGTCCATGAGCACCGAACTGGAAGTCACCGAAGGGATGCGCTTCGACAAGGGCTATGTGTCCCCCTACTTTGCCACCGATACCGAGCGCATGGAAACGGTGTTCGAAGATCCCTACGTACTGATCACTGACAAGAAGATTGCCCTCGTTCAGGATCTAGTGCCTATCTTGGAGCAGGTGGCTCGTACAGGTAAGCCTCTAATGATTATTGCCGAGGACATTGAGAAAGAAGCCCTCGCAACTCTGGTGGTTAATCGCCTGCGCGGTGTCCTGAATATTTGTGCCGTTAAAGCGCCCGGATTCGGCGATCGCCGCAAGGCTATGTTAGAGGACATTGCTACTCTGACCGGCGGTCAAGTGATTACTGAGGATGCTGGACTGAAGCTGGATACTGCAAAGTTGGAGCAATTCGGCACCGCTCGCCGGATTACCGTGAACAAGGATACCACCACCATCGTGGCAGAAGGTAACGAGGAAGCAGTGAAGTCTCGCTGCGAGCTGCTGCGTCGTCAAATTGATGAGACCGAGTCCAACTATGACAAAGAAAAGCTCCAAGAGCGCCTGGCCAAACTGGCTGGTGGCGTTGCAGTCATCAAAGTGGGTGCAGCCACTGAAACCGAGATGAAGGACCGCAAGCTGCGTCTCGAAGATGCCATCAACGCCACTAAAGCAGCGGTTGAAGAAGGCATCGTCCCTGGTGGAGGCGCCACCTTGGCTAGTTTGGCTCCCGGCCTTAACGATTGGGCCAATGCCAACTTGTCCGGTGAAGAACTGAGTGGCGCCATGTTAGTCGCCCGTGCTTTGGGTGCACCCTTGCGTCGCATTGCTGACAATGCCGGTCAAAATGGTGCAATTGTACTGGAGCGCGTTAAAGAGAAGGACTTCGAAATCGGTTACGACGCTCAAGAAAATACCTACGTCCATATGTTGGAGACCGGTATTGTTGACCCCGCCAAAGTAACCCGTTCCGCGCTGCAAAACGCTGCGTCTATTGCTGCAATGGTGCTGACCACCGAGGCGATCGTGGTTGATAAACCCGAGAAGCAGGCGGCTCCTGCAGGTGGCGGTATGGGAGGTGACTTCGATTACTAAGCCCCGCAGCGCTGTTTGACTTCCTTAATCTGCTAAGTATCGCACCCTCAGAAAGCCCCCGACGTTAAGCGGACGGGGGCTTTTTGTTGCTCATTCCAGACCTCACAGATTCAGGGTCTGGCGGAAGTAACTCGAGGGGCACAACGCTCAGCAATACCAAATTGTAAGTGGCCCAGGCTAAAGAAAAAACGATAGCCACAATACTTGCCCTACTAGAACTGTTGAAGAGGCGTACCACCCCCACCAGAATTGCACTCAGGGTAAGGAGAATAGCGATCCCCTGCGGTATAAACGAACACCATGAAGGTTGCTTGGCAGTAGCTAAGGGGCTTCGCAACGCTAAAACGGTTGCTTGAATCGATTGAAAAAACTGTGCTCCAGATTGCCGTTCTGCTAACCAGGTAGACCGCCAAGAGGATGGGGATATGGACACCAGCCAAGTTAAGCGCCCAGCGATCGCATAAGGCAGAAACCAAGCCAAGAAAACAAGATTGAAGGCGGGAACTGGTGCCCTCTCAGTCCACAGGTACCAAATCGGCACGAAGAAATACAGGACTGCTGCAAAGCCGCTGGTACTCCATAGCGCCAACCACAAATACTGACAGCTTTGCGTTTGAGTTACCGCAATCCTCCACCATGGCAGTAATCTCAGAGCATGCTGCAGAGCCACTAACGACATCAACCGGCCACAGTAGGGGATCGATATTCCGGTAATGGTTGTAGTGCGGCATAGATACGATTCCCATCCCCGAATATGCAATTCGACCCCCAAACGAACAGGATGGTCCCAGTTGATTTTTGGCAGCTCTGCTAGAGCGCGGCGGCGAAACAGAGCTCCAGCCCCCAACAGCGGAGCGCAGTCACCTCCCTGCTCTCCAAATGGCACCAGCCGCTGCAGAGGATGGGTTAAGCTGTGCTGTCCAACCTGTTTTAACATCGGCTGGACGTACCCCGTGCGATTCGCGATCGGGGCCGTGGCATGAGTGTCATAAAAGTAGGGTAGTACCCGTTGGAGTAACTGGGACTCCACAAGTTGTCCTGGCTCCAATATGAGAAGGTAATCTCCCAGTAGCAACTCCTGTTGCAAAATAGCCTCTAAAGCCCTCGGACGGGACTCATTTAATGCGCAGTATTTGCAGGGAACTGCTTGGGCAGCCCGCTTTAGGCTGATATCGCGATCGCAATCCACAATCCTGACAAACAAACGGTGCCAGGGATAATCCAGTTGGGCGGCTAATCGTGCCGTTTGGTAGGTAGTCGCAATCGACTCCACCCGTCTGACAATTAAAACATCAACGCTAGGAAGTTCCGCCAAGGACTGCCTTAAGGCGGGGAAGAGACGATCTGATGAGATCCGTAACTGGATGCGACTGAGACTGAACTCAAGCGCCCCCACCCATGTAAATCCCTCCGCCAGCAAGAAGGCCCAAGATAGCAGTCGCTCATCCTCTGACATACCGCTGCTGCTTCTCCAGTAGAGATATGCCAACCCCAGAACCAAATGGGCGCTCGCAAACACCGCAAATTTTGCATGGATCTTGCTCCTAGCAAACCATTTCGATGTAAGAGGGGCATTATTGAGAGACTTGAACCAGTGACTCACGGCAGAGACAAGTTAGCTTGCAATGCCTATTGTACGGACACAGAATTGCCCGTAACTCAGGTCTAAAACACTCAAAAGCTCCTGCATGACTGCGGGAGCTTTCGATTGCTAAAAATTCTGACTATCGCATTAGCAGGAGAAGATGCATCAATTAACGCAGCTCTTTCATGCGCAGAGCGGGCTCGCTTTCACGCTCGATACCCTTCTCGAAACCAGCCACAGCTGCACGAGCACGACCAGCATGCCACAGGTGACCAATAAAGAAGAAGAAACCAAGGATGAAGTTATGGGCTGCCAACCAAGACCGAGGACTCACGAAGTTCACGGTGTTAATTTCAGTTGCAACGCCACCAACAGAGTTGATAGAACCAATTGCAGGGTGAGTCATGTACTCAGCTGCGCGACGAGCCTGCCAAGGCTGAATGTCATTCTTCAGCTTGTTAATATCCAATCCATTAGGACCGCGCAGAGGCTCTAACCAAGGAGCTTGTACGTCCCAGAAACGCATGGTTTCACCACCGAAGATGATTTCACCCGTGGGGGCGCGCATTAGATACTTACCCAAACCAGTAGGACCTTGTGCCTGGGAGATGTTTGCACCCAAGCGTTGGTCGCGAATCAGGAAGGTGAAAGCTTGAGCCTGAGAGGCTTCTGGCTCGGTGGGACCGTAGAACTCTGCAGGGTAAACAGTGTTGTTAAACCAAACGAAGCATACGGAGATGAAACTCATCAAGGAAACAGCAGCCAAACTGTAAGACAGGTAAGCTTCACCTGACCACACAAAGGCGCGGCGAGCCCAACCGAAAGGCTTAGTCAGAATGTGCCAAACGCCACCAGCGATGCAAATCAGACCGATGTAAATGTGGCCGCCAACAACATCTTCCAGGTTGTTCACACTAACAATCCAGCCTTCGCCTCCAAAGGGAGACTTGACCAGATAACCGAAGATCACACCTGGATCGAGAGTTGGATTGGTGATAATGCGAACATCACCTCCACCAGGGGCCCAGGTGTCGTATAGTCCACCAAACCACATGGCTTTAGCCACCAGCAGCAGAGCGCCCAGACCCAGTAGGATCAGGTGAATGCCGATGATGGTGGTCATCTTGTTCTTATCCTTCCAGTCGTAGCCGAAGAAAGGAGAGTATTGTTCGAGGGTAGCCGGGCCACGCAGAGCATGGTAAAGACCGCCGATACCCAGAACAGCAGAAGAAATTAGGTGCAAAACACCGACAACGAAGTAAGGAAAAAGGTCCACTACATCACCGCCAGGACCCACACCCCAGCCCAAAGCAGCTAGGTGAGGAATCAAAATTGTGCCCTGCTCGTACATGGGCTTATTGGGTACGAAGTGAGCCACTTCGAACAGAGTCATGGCGCCGGTCCAGAAAACGATCAGACCAGCATGGGCAACGTGTGCCCCTAATAATCGGCCAGAGAGGTTAATGAGGCGAGCATTACCAGACCACCAGGCAAATCCACCTTGGGTCCGATCGCGCAGCGCCGCCGAGTCAAAAGCGACAGTCACAGGAGAGAACCTCCGCGAAGGAATACAAACAATACGGATAAAAAAAGCGTAGGGCAAATCGGTTCGGATTTGCCCGGAAAAAGCAATATTTAGAGAGCGTTACCGCGAGGCAGAACTTCCTCGGGGAAAACGTAGTTGCGCTGAGGCTGATCCTGAGGAGCCATCCAAGCACGAATCCCTTCGTTCAACAGAATGTTCTTCGTGTAGAAGGTCTC